>JAXGOJ010000015.1:0-44196 GCA_040767525.1 Bacillota bacterium
TTATAGCTTTTGTTGTTCCCGCCTAGTTCCAGAGTTTCGCCTTGTTGGATAGTGAAGTTTCCATTGCCTTCGGCGCCGCCTGTAAGTGTTAGGCTATCGCCACTTATGAGCAATGAACCGTTGTTGACCAGGTATCGGTTCAATGGAGATGAGTCAGCATAGAAATTCGCATTTTGGTCAACGATGATCTTTCCTGACCCTTCTATGGTTCCTCCGCTCCATGAAAAGTTACCGCCGGCGGTTACTTCGATATCTCCCGCTCCGTCAAGTTTTCCGCTTGTTAAGGATGAATTTCCGGAAGCAAACTTAAGAGTGTCGCCGGAAACCGTCAAGTTTCCTGCGCAGCCTAGCCTTACACTCGTTGCGCCGCTCGAATACTCCACTACCGAGGATGCGGGGACAGTCACATAGTCGCCGTCCACCGGTACTTGATTCGGATTCCAGTTGCCAGCGCTCTGCCATGACCCGTCACCGGACGCCCCGGTCCACGCTAAGTTACTGAACGCAAATACGGGCGGGCACAGGGAAAACACCATCATAAAGCATAGTGCCATGGAAATAACTCGTTTCATTATCCATTCTCCTCCAATCAATTCATTACTAATACCGTACCGGGCGGTTTCAACAATCGTCGCCAAACAGATTGCGATGCCCGCGTTGCCCAACTCGGCTGCGGTTTTCTTTGTTACACTAGCAATTAGAATTCTTTTCCGCCCAGTTTTCCGGTGAATTCCCCGTCAGTAATAGTAAACCAGCGAGTAGCGCCATCAATGAAGGATTGTTTGTCGGGAATGCTGCCAAAAATGGAGTCTGGTTCAGAAGACACGTTGTCGAACCTAGCACAGGAACCATTGGTTCCGGCAAAGATGAGCCGATAGGTGCACAATCCGTATACCGCATCAAATTTAACCATATCTACAACTGCCTCATAGTGATACTGGGCCGCATACCCATCCGGCGTCTTGCTGTATTCAAATACCATATCCAGAGCGCCGTCTTTATACCCTTCCAGCCGCAGCGAATCGGTCTTGGCATCGTACCTGACTTTAATCTCCAACGAGCTTCCCTGTGTATCAGTTCCCTTCAACAGGTATCCTGCCTCTTCATCGTAAGTAAGAACTACATCGTCCGCCCAGCCCGCGTCAAGCATACCGGTCTCCATGGCTGCGTCAAATTTGCCCTGGCTCACTTGGGATTGGCCCAGGACGCTCAAGGGAAGAAGATAGCTCAGGTTCTTCAGTTCCAGAGGCATGGCCGTGCTTTGATGGACCGATACGATTTCATGGTCATCGCTTTGCCCGTTAATATGTTTGTTGAAATCACCCCAAGCGTCCTTATAAGCCTCATAGCTTACACAGACAATACCCTTCTCGTCACCGGTATTCTCCGGCACAGATGTCTGCTCCGACGCCGTTTGCTGCGATTCAGCCTGCCCGCTGTCGCCCGGTTTGTCCTGTGCGGTTTCGCTCTTGCCGTCGCAGGCCGCAAGCGACAGGAGCATAATTAATACCAAAGTCAACGCAAATAGTTTTTTCAAGAATGACCCTCCTCCTTTAATCAATTGCCTTATATTCATTTGGGTGTCCGCAAATCTGATATTTCAAATCGCATTTAATGTTCCTCCACTTGCTTAAATTTCCGGCGCTTTATCATATGTTCTGACCGATAAGGCTATGGCCTGTTCTCTCGTTGCCATGCCGTATCCGGCGGCCTCCTGCGCCGGCGTGGTTGCCTTGGGCATAAAATTGCCCTGGGCGTCGCCGGCAATAACACCGATTCTACTCATATATTTTGTCGCTTCGACCGCCCAGCTTGAAATATGCTTCTGGTCGGGAAAATCCTTAACGCCCGCTACGCTGTAATCACCCTGGGGATGAATGGCCTTAATCGCTCTGAACAGCATGGCCGCGCATTGCTCCCGGTTAATCAGCACTTTGGGCGAAAAGGTGGTTTGTGAGGTTCCTGAGGTTATCCCGAGATTATAGGCCTTCAGTATTTGCGGATTTGCCGTGTCCGTAAAGGGGTTTGGAGAAACCGGCTCGCTTTTTTGCCCCGTAACCTTTTCATACAGCAAAACGGCAAGCTCGCAGAATTCCTCCCGCGTAATGGGCTGTGTCATATCAGCGCCCTTTAATATGGCGGGGATCAGGCCGAGATCGTTGGCTTTCTGAAGCTCGGACTTTGCCCAGTCGGACGCTTCCTTGTAGAACGCTTCGGTGCCGATCGAAGCGGTATTGGAAAACGGGCTGTATATATAATGTTCTTCGCCATCGCTACCCTGATTATCTACATACGCGTATCTCACCCGGATATAATAGACATTTGTCTTGATATCGACAGTACCGTCCACACCAAGATTCTCGTTCAATTGTATTGGATCGAATACAACGTCATCTGTTACATAATTTCCGGGTTCATCAAATTCTTCTTCATCAAAATTAAGCGCATTCCCGAAAAGCTCTCCACTCGCGTCATAGTACCATTGTCCGTTGCCGACCTTTACATCAATCTGGCAACCCGCACCCCACTCTCCATGTTCTACACCGTATTTTTGCAATTCCCATATACTTTGAGGATTCAGCCACTTAAGCGCAAAATAGGGTCTTCCATCTTCCCTTTCCTTGAGTTCCGCCGTCAGTTTTTGCGGGGCCTCAAAGCTGTCTCCTGTCGGGAGATCGGCCGCGAATGCCGACAAACTCCCCATCATGGTAAACATCATCACTGCGGTGATTAAGAAAACTATAGATTTTCTTTTCATTGGTCTTACCTCCGTATAACTTGTTTTTGTTTGCTATTCACGCAGCCGCCAACGGCACGTGTTTACTTGTTTGCTCACGGCATAAACACAATCACGCCGTGGGTGATTTTAGCATCATCGGCAGGAACAGGAAAAATAACGACCCTATTGAAACGGTCAGGCTCCGCCGCTCTTTGCTGCGTAATTCCTGAAAACATGGAAAACGGGTTCTTTAAGTCCTCTAAAAAGAAGGTATTCCCGGCGAAGACCCCCGTGATGGCGGCAGCCAGTCGCATATCATTGATCTTGTGTTGAAGAATGCGTGCGGCTCCTTTTTCCGGATACATGACCCGCGTTTTTGTTTCCTCCGCAAAAGCCTTATTTGTCATGGCCAGTGTATACTGTGGTGTAAATATAGCGAGGGGATAAGGGAGAAAGTCGATTATCTGAGAAAACAGCCCCTCATTTTCGATAAGCCTCTGAAATTTTCTTATCATATGACCTTGAGTCTCTGTTCTTTTCTCCAACATTTTCTGTACTTCCGACAGTTCCTCAAGCAGCTGCTCTTTCGTTTTGCCGCCCATATGAACGCTCCTTTCCAGCCAAAGTGCCGATACTTTCATTATGGCTACCAATATTTTGCTAGCCCGCCGGCTGTGAGGATAGGTTGAATATGCTTATAATTAGTAAGGAAAGTGCTATCTTGAAAATAAGAGCCCCTACCCGTCAACGCAATCAAGGATTGCTGACGGAGCCTGGGACCCTTGTTGTATTCACAATAAAAAAAGCCGGGCTTCGTATATACCAAAGCCCGGCTTTCTCTTATTACTTTTTATGGCAATTTTTTATTCTAACTTTTTCCGGTAAGCAGAAGGGGAAACGCCTGTTTTATCTTTAAATACTCTTGCGGAATAGCCGTTATAAGCCATGTTGCAGGCAGCAAAAACCTGCGCGACGGAAAGATTGGTGTCCAGCAGCTTCTCTTTCACTTTGCCGATTTTATAATTTACATAATACTCATGAGGTGTTATGCCGGTATGCTTCTTGAACAGCTTTGTGAATTGCGACTTGCTAAGGCATGCCGCCCTTGCCGTTTCGCCCAAGTCAAAGGGTTCCTGCCAATGGGTTTCTATGTATTGTCTGCCCCGTGCTATTTCTTCTTTCCCCCTGTATATGCTTTTAAAGATAAAAACAGCGGCAAAATATTCTGCCGCGCCATTAGCGTTTACCAAAGGAAAACAAGTAATGTCTGAGCTTATGGTCTGTATATCCCTGTCTTCCACATTAAAATACCGGATCATGTCCTGATAAGGCGCATTAAAATTGGTAAGATATACGGTTTTGCCCGTCAATACCTGCCTGACCTGGTCCATAACGCCAAGCTCGCGCACGATGGGGTCCTCAAAAACATTGTATTTGCCCACATGGGATTCCATGCTTTTGATACCTATCATCTCCAGCGTCGCTTTGTTAATCATCCTCGCCGTCCCGTCAAGGGAGAAAATCTGGATCGGATAGGGAAAGAACTCGATTACTTTCGCAAGCAGTTCCTGTTCCTCACAAAGCGACTGGAATGATTTTGCCAAGCTCCTTTGCGCATCATCAACCTGGTCTTTCATGGATTATCCTCCGCTTCTTTTTGACTTGACAATTTCCGGTAAGCGGAAGGGGAAACACCGGTTTTGTCTTTAAATACTCGGGCGGAATGGCCGCTATAGTCCATATTACAGGCGTCAAAAGCCTGGACGATGGTAAGGTTGGCATCCAGCAGCTTCTCCTTCACTTTGCTGATTTTATAATTGGTATAATACTCATGGGGGGTTAAGCCGGTATGTTTCTTGAACAGCTTTGTGAAATGGGCTTTGCTGAGGCAGGCCGCCCTTGCCGTTTCGTTCAAGTCAAACCTTTCCAGCCAGTGGGTTTCTATGTATTCTTTTGCCTTTTCAATTTCATCCTTGCCGCGATAAACCCTCCTGTTGATTAAAAATGCCGCGACATAGATCACCCGTTTTTCGTCGTCCAAAAGAGGGAAAACCGTAATGTCCTGGTATACGGCCTCTATGTAGAAGTCCTCTACGCCGTATCGCTCCGCAATTTCTTCCAAAGGCACTCTGACATCCGGGAAAAAGACGGTTTCGCCCTCAAAAGCCCGTTTTAACACGGAGACTGGCCCGAGGCGACAATATAAGGATCTTTGAATATGCTGTATCTCCCGACAACCATGTCCTGGCTGATAGCATGATATTCAGCAAGCATAGCCTTATTCACCAGCACCGAGGTTCCGTCCGGGCGTAAACCTGAATCGGGTAGGGGAAGCACTCAATCACCTTGGCAAGCAATTCTTCCTTTCCAAAGAACGATTGGAAGGACTCTATGATATTGTTTTGCATGTCTTTCATATTATTTCCCATTTTTCATCCCCTTCTTATACCTGCCGTCCTCAGGCTTTTCCGCGTCTTTGGGGATCAGCCACATATTGCCCATTTTCTCTGCCCCCTCAATCCGCCCATCTGCACAGTACAGTGTTACCATCCGGCTGCCGATACCCCATTTTTCTCCTGCTTCTTTCACAGTCATATAATTCAGCATGATATCCCCCATATTGTTTTTTCTATTGTACTATAAATTTCAGTATATTTCCATGTTTAGAAATATACTGAAATCGGAAATGCCTGAACACTTTTAAGCACAACCTGCAATGTTGCCTATTTTCTGCGCGTCATTGATACGGTCAGTTGTGTAGCGGTATTGCCCGGCTGTGATGTTCTTTTTTCCTCAGCTTCCCTTACTGATGTAAAGCCATTCTGGCCATCGTAACTTAAAACAGCAGGGTGGCGCAGCTTGTTATAATGCCCCCAAGAAAGGAGACACGAAAGATCCTAAGGAACCGGATATAATGAGACTATGAAAAGGAAAAAGAACAGGAAATTGCCGTGTTACAGCAAAAAGTTGGCCAGCTGAAGATCTGTTTGCTATCCATGGTTCGTTTCCCTCCGATTTAGTCCTAAGTAGTGACCAAACCGGAATTGGGCCACCCACATTCTACTTCAGAGGGGTTTGTAAGAGTAACTTCTACTTTTGTCAAAAACACTGGAAGTTACTTTTGCAATTAAAGAACAAATGGACGGCAACTTCATTAAGTTGACAGATAGCCAAATACACTTATAATAGTAATGGGTATATATCGATAACCCGTCGTACTATCTACGCTTTTGCGGGGAATATTTCAGTGCAGCAATATGGGATTAATTAGGCACACAAGGGGGTGGCAAATTGGAGACAGGAGAATCAGCTGAAAACTACCTGGAAACCATACTGATACTAACCAACAGAGACGGTTTTGTTCGATCTGTCGATGTTGCCAATGAGCTTTGCTTCAGTAAGCCCAGTGTCAGCGTTGCCATGAGGAAATTGCGCGAAGCACAATTCATACTTGTGGACGACAACGGCTATATTACCCTTACAGACAAGGGCCGCTCTGTCGCAGAGATTATCTATGAACGCCACACATTGTTAACTGACTGGCTTGTGTTTTTGGGTGTAGACAGGAAAAAGGCAGAAGAAGATGCTTGCCAGATTGAACACGTAATAAGCGCTGAGAGCTTTGAAGCTATCAAGAAACATTCTTCCAAGAGACTAGAGAACCTGCCCACTAATGCTTCCCTAACGGACATTTCAAGTAATTGAACAGCCATAGAACTCGTTGAGCATCCACCGGTTATCCGTCAAGCGCCCATACAAAGTGAGAGGTTCGCAACGTTGAACCCAACAACGTGGCGCCGGAAATCACTGGCGGCATCGGTGCAGATAAATCACTAATCCCGCCTGCCCCTTAAAATGCGCTGGCTCTCACGCTTGATATCCCTTTCTTTAATGGCCTCACGCTTGTCATAGGTTTTGCGGCCCCGGGCAAGGGCCAATTCAACCTTGGCCTTGCCATCCCGGAAGTAGATAGACAGGGGGACAAGAGTATATCCCTTCTGAACCACCCTTGATGAAAGACGTCTTATTTCGCTTTTGTGAAGGAGCAATCGCCTGGGCCTCATAGGATCGTGGTTAAACCGGGCTGCCGGCTCATACTGGTCTATGTGGGCGTTTCTCAAAAACACGTTAGTGCCGGCAATGTCGGCGTAACTATCCTGCAGGCTTGCCCTGCCATTCCGGAGGGATTTTACCTCAGTCCCAATAAGGGCAATGCCAGCCTCTAAAGTATCTTCAATTGTGTAGTCGTGCCTTGCCTTTCTGTTTCGAACCACGACTTTTATATTGTCGCCCTTCTTCATACTGCCTTCACTCCAAAATACCTCGTACTCAAACCAAGACTACGTGTTTACCTGGCAGCCACAAACTCTGGGATCAACCCGGCCTTCCCGCACCCACTATGCCTTATGGCCTGAGAAGCCCATCACCAAACGTCGACTACTCGACATGGGAGAAACATGAAGTATGTCCGAGCATCCGCAACAGCCTAAAGCCCCAGTTCCTCTGAAATCCCCTGCATAGCCTCAAGGCCCAGAGAAATAAACTCTGTAACCGTAAGCCCCAGTTCTGAACAGGCTCTGATAATATCACGGTTGGCACCTCTAGCAAAGGATTTTTCCCCCATTCTGTTGACGACAAAATCAGTATCAATACCCGACAGTCTCTTCTTTGGCGAAATCAGAGCAGAAGCAACAATAAGACCGGTTAACGGATCTGCTGAATACAAGGCCTTGGCCATTTTGGTCTCCCTGGGAAAACCGTGAATCTCGTTATGAGCCCTAACCGCATCAACAATTTCCGAATCAAAGCCCAGTTCAGCTGCGATCTCCCCTGACTCTATGCTGTGAACATCAGGATTATTCTTTGTATCTTCATAGTCAATGTCATGTAGAAGTCCGGCTGCACCCCATCTTTCTTCATCGTCTCCGAAATGCCGGGCCAACTGCCTCATTACAGCTTCCACTGCGAGAATATGCTTGAACAGATTCTTTGTGGTTATCCTTCTTGATACTTCAGCTGCGAGTTCGTCTCTGGTCAAAGTAACATCTCCCCGTTCCTTTGGTTTACTTATCCTCAACTTGTCTTTATCGGCCAAGGCAAACTAGGTGGAAAACTGAAAACTGCCTCAACATCCTTCGTAACAGCAATGTCCGCGAAACCCAGTGCCGCTTCCTACTACCCTAAAACCAGGATCAGCATCCTTCCTTCAGTATCCTTACTATCCTTACTATACTTACTATAGCAACAGTGTCCAATGAAACCCCATTTAACTGCCTATCAGGTTCCCTTGGACACTGAATTTCACCTGGTTCGATTCACCGGTCACCGGGCAAACCCTGTTTCGCTCAAATGAAACCAAATCTACCTGAAAAGCGAAGCAAACACCAGGGATACTATGCTCATTAGCTTAATCAAAATGTTCAATGAAGGGCCGGCAGTGTCCTTGCAAGGATCTCCGACTGTATCGCCTACAACCGCTGCAGCATGAGTGGGAGTTCCTTTTCCGCCGAGATTTCCGGCTTCAATATACTTCTTTGCATTGTCCCATGCCCCGCCTGAATTGGCAAGAAAGATCGCCATGAGAACCCCTGAAACCAGACTTCCGGCCAAAACCCCTGCAAGAGCCTCTTTGCCCAGAGCAAAGCCGATAAACAGAGGTACCACCACTGCCAGTAGCCCGGGCACAATCATCTGCTTCAAAGCACTCACTGTGGAAATATCAACACACCTTGCGTAATCAGGGCGAGCTTTGCCTTCCATTATGCCCTTAATTTCCCTGAACTGCCTTCTGACTTCCTCAACCATCTGAAATGCGGCTTTGCCGACTGCTTCCATGGCCATGGCCGAAAACAGGAAGGGCAGCATTCCGCCAATTAAAAGCCCTGCAATAACATTTGGATTTAAGACGTCGATAGATGTAAGGCCTGCGGCCTGTGAGTAGGCCGAGAATAGGGCCAGGGCCGTGAGTGCTGCAGAACCAATGGCAAAACCTTTGCCAAGTGCAGCAGTGGTGTTTCCGAGAGAATCCAGGGCATCAGTAATCTCCCTTACGCCCTTTTCCTGCCCGGTCATCTCTGCAATACCGCCTGCGTTGTCGGCTATGGGCCCGTAAGCGTCCACTGAAACAGTCATACCTGTAGTCGAAAGCATTCCTACAGCAGCTAGGGCAATTCCATAAAGGCCGCCGAATCCGCTAACGTCTCCAAATTTGTACGCCACCAAACTTGCAAGGGCAACCAGAATAACCGGAATCGCGGTAGACTTCATACCGACAGCCAGGCCCTGAATAATGTTAGTGGCAGGCCCGGTCTTTGAAGCTTCAGCAATAGACTTCACGGCACCGTAGTCTGCAGATGTATAATACTCTGACATGAGGCCGATCAACACTCCGGCAACCACACCGGCCAGAACAGGCCAGAAAAGAGTTGATGCGCCGGTCGTGTAAGATACTATGCCATATACTATGGCCAAAACAATGATACTTGATGAAAAGGACCCGAGCCTTAAGGCTGTTGAAGGTTCAGACATTTTTGCCCTTACGAAAAAGGTGCCCAGTATGGATGCAGCAATGCCTCCTGCAGCCACCAAAAGAGGCAAGATTATAGCGACCAAAGCTTTTCCGGGGTCCTTCATGAGAACACCCATTGCCATAGCCGCAATAATAGACCCTACATAAGACTCAAAAAGATCTGCTCCCATTCCCGCCACGTCACCTACGTTGTCGCCAACGTTGTCAGCGATAACCGCAGGGTTTCTGGGATCGTCTTCAGGTATACCGGCCTCTACTTTACCCACAAGATCAGCACCTACGTCTGCAGCCTTGGTGTAGATTCCGCCACCGACTCTGGCGAAAAGGGCAATAGAGCTGGCTCCGAAAGCGAACCCGTTTATGACTCCGAAGGAAGCAGGATCAGATGGATCTCCGAAGAGAAAATACACAATTCCGAGGCCAACCAGTCCAAGGCCGACCACTGTCATTCCCATAACCGCACCGCCTGAAAACGCAACGTCCAGGGCATTTACAGTTCCCTTTTTAGCGGCCTGGGTTGTTCTTACGTTTGCCATAGTTGCCGTAGTCATACCAATAAAGCCTGCCAGGGCTGAAGTTACTGCACCAAGTATAAAGGCAATAGCTGTTTCAGGCCTCATAGCCTCAGGAGGGCTGAAATACCCTGCAACGAATATGATAATTCCGACTATAACTACAAATATGGCCAGTGAACGGTATTCCCTGCTTAGAAAAGCCATAGACCCCTCGTGTATAGCGTGAGCTATATCCTGCATGTCTTTTGAACCGGAGTCATGTGCTGCTACTCGTGAACGAAGAAATACGGCGAACAGCAGCGCCACTACTCCTGCTACAGGTGCTGCCACTGCCCACCCTGAGCTCATCATGGTCGATATACTCCTTTCACTTGCTGTTTACCTGCACCGGCAAGGTCTTGCTTGCCTCAGCCGGCCGGTAGTACTCGATACATCTGGATATTCCAAATATGCCGGTGAGAGAAACCTTTCACACTCTCAGCGCAAATCTGTTTAACACAACATAACTACTATAATGGTTCTCGTTCCTTGCACCAACTTCAAATCCCGGATAAGCAATGAACCTGATCCGGGACAGTGGTTTTACCGCCTAACAAATGCCAGTGCAATGGAACTTACCATAAATGCCACGGCAAGATAGACAGTCAATTTGGCGAACAAAGCCTCGAGGCCTTTCTTCTTCCGGCCGGTAAGGCCCTCCATTCCGCCTCCCATTATGCCAAGGCCTGCACTACGGCCTGGCTGCAATACAACAACCGCAATAAGGCCTAAAGTCACAATCCAGTGAAAAACTCTAAGAGCAGTTTCCACCCAATTCACCTCTCTCCCCAAAAACCCTAGCCATCAGATTGTAACACCCTGTCCTAAATGAAGTCTACCGGGTTCCGCTGTACATACTGGCAGTACCCAGTTCTTCCTCAATCCTAATCAGCCGGTTGTACTTTGCCACACGTTCACTGCGGCAAGGAGCACCTGTCTTTATCTGGCCGCTTGACGAAGCCACTGCAAGATCTGCTATAAAGGAATCTTCAGTCTCACCTGACCGGTGAGAAATGAGCCACTTGTACCCGGCATTCTTGGCAGCCTGTATAGATTCAAAAGTCTCAGTAACAGTCCCCACCTGGTTAAGTTTGATCAAGACAGAGTTCCCGGCACCCATAACGATCCCCTTATCAATTCTTTCCTTTTGGGTCACAAAAAGGTCATCGCCGATGATCTGTATCTTGTCACCTAAAGCCCTGGTCAGTAATACCCAGCCCTCCCAGTCGTCTTCAAACAGCCCATCTTCTATGGATATTATTGGGTATGAATGCACCCAGGAACTGTACTTCTCCACCAGGTCAGCGGCAGAGCCGGTCCAGTTTTCACCGGCCAATATGTATTCTCCATCCTTGTAAAACTCGGAAGCAGCGGCGTCAATAGCCAAATGGCAGTCTACTCCAGGCCTGTACCCGGCTTTTCGAATGGAACCGGTCAGGAGTTCCAGGGCCTCCTCGTTTGACTTGAGATCAGGGGCGAAACCGCCTTCGTCTCCTACTGCAGTAGAATGGCCCTTTGATTTCAGAACAGCCTTCAACGAGTGATAGATCTCAGATGCCATCTGTACAGCTCCGGAAAAGGAACCTGCGCCTGAAGGCACTATCATGAACTCTTGGATATCTACGTTGTTGTCGGCATGTTCTCCGCCGTTGAGTATGTTCATAAATGGCACAGGCATAATCCTGGCTTGAACACCACCTAAGTACCTGTACAACGGAAGGCCTGCTGACTCCGCGGCTACCGCCGTCACTGCCATGGATACTGCCAGTATAGCGTTGGCACCCAATTTGGACTTATTGGGAGTCCCGTCCAGTTCTATCATTGCGTAGTCGATGTCCTGCTGATTTAAAGCATCCCGGCCAAGCAACTCAGGCCCAATTACGTCTATCACGTTTGATACGGCCTTCTTTACACCCTTGCCACTGAAGGCTTTGCCGCCATCACGAAGTTCCAGGGCCTCGTAAGTACCTGTTGATGCCCCTGAAGGCACCATTCCCCTTCCCGTTGAACCGTCGCTAAGCACCACATCTGCTTCAACTGTAGGATTACCCCGGGAATCAAGGATTTGCCGTGCTCTAACATCTATGATTATGGCCATTTCAAATCACTCCATTCTTGCTCACAGTCCCTGCTACATCAAGACTGTTGAAAACCCGCCTGCAACCACCTGTAACCACTCAAAATCCCAAACATGACTGAGGTTCAACGAAATACTATCAAACTATTCCTATCCATCTCGGGCGGTTTCTCTAGCCCCAGGATTTCCAGAAGGGTAGGAGCCACATCTGCCAAAATGCCTTCCCGGAGCCCCTTTACAGTCTTTCCATTTATCACTATCATGTTGATTCCGTTTGCCTCGTGGATTCTTGACTCTTCATAAGCCCTGGGAGCCACCAGGATACAAGGCACCTTGTTGGATGTATGGTAGGTGTGACTGCTGCCTCCGCCGGCTCTGATGCAGGTACCAGGCTTGGAGAGTTCCTCAACGTTGCCGTGATCGGCAATAACCAGCGCAACCCCGCCAAAGCGGATAACTGATGAAAGCAATTTCCCGAGACACTGATCGACTGCTTCAAGGGCTTGCTTAGCGGCATCATAACATCCGGTGTGGCCCACCATATCAGGATTGGCGTAATTCAGAATCACCAAATCGTATTTTCCGCTCTCAATCCGCCTGATTGCCTCTTCGGTGACCTCGAAGGCACTCATCTCAGGCTTTTGGTCATATGTGGAGACTTTCGGTGAAGGGACAAGGTGCCGGTCTTCACCTGGAAAAGCTTCTTCTTTCTTGCCATTAAAGAAAAAGGTTACATGGGCATATTTCTCAGTCTCTGCAATCCGTAACTGCCTGAGCCCTGCCTTTGAAACCAGTTCACCCAGGGTGTTTTTCAAAACCAAAGGGTTGTAGGCATACTGGCCGCCCAGACCTTCTTCATACCGGAGCATACCGGCAAAAAAAGCCCTGGGGTGCTTCTTCCGTGAAAACTCGGAAAAATCATCATCGCAAAAAGCATGTGCTATCTGCCTTGCCCTGTCTGCCCTGAAGTTGAAAAATATCAGGGAATCGCCGGCCTCTAGCGTGGCCCTGCTGAATATCCCATTCTTCCCTGCAACGTCATCACTGTGGGAGACGTGCTCCTGGCCATCGGGGCCTGACATGCCCAAATCCGGCATCCGGCACCCACAAGACCTATCAGCCATGCCCGAATTGGCCTCCCTGCCATGGCCGATAACAGTAGGATACACAAACTCATCAGTCTCGCCCTTTTCGTAAGCAATATCCAGAGCTTCCCGCCAATCCGTGGCTACCCGCCCTGTGCCCAAAGTCAACATGTCGTAAGCGGCCTTGGTCCGATCCCATCGCTTATCCCTATCCATGGCATAATACCGGCCGGTTATGGATGCAATTCGCCCTACGCCCAGTTCGTATATTTTCTGTTCAAGATTCTTCAAGTATGTAGCTGCTGAACTAGGAGGGACGTCTCGCCCATCAAGAAAAGCGTGGATAAACACACTCTCTAAATCCCGGGATTTTGCCAGCTCCAAAATTGCATAAAGGTGCTCCTGGTGACTGTGAACGCCGCCGTCTGACAGAAGGCCCATAATATGAAGGGCAGAACCCCTCTTTTTTGCATTGTCTACAGCACCTGTAAGAGCCTGGTTGCTGAAGAACGTACCATCTCTTATATCATTGGATATTCTCACGAGGTCTTGATACACTATCCGCCCTGCACCAATATTGAGATGGCCCACGTTCGAGTCACCCATTTGGCCAGTCATAAGCCCTACCGCTTTCCCTGCGGCCTCGAGACATGTGTTCGGATATTGCCCCATGAGATTTCTGAAATTCGTTATGTTTGCCTCAGTCACTGCAGTGGGGGCAATGTCTGAAAGCCCCCACCCGTCAAGTATGACCAGGACCACAGGTTTTGGCCTTGCCACATCTATTCCTCCGCAACGGATATTCAAAACAGTATCAACCTGGAATCACACAAAACGCTGCAACGGCTATCCCGGGTTCTGACAATCTTTCAGTGATCTGCCGTAATCGTTCCGGTGCTTCAAAGGGCGAAACGATTATGGCCACTCCGGTAATCCCTGTGAAACGTTAGGACCGTCCCCGCGTTTCAACGTTTGGCCTTGTATGCTGTGTCGATAATCTTGAAAAATTCTTCCGGGTCCAGGCTTGCTCCGCCGACCAATGCTCCGTCTATATCTTCTTTGAGCATGAATGAGCGAATATTGGCTGATTTTACGCTTCCGCCGTAAAGAATTCTCAGGGGATCTGATGATCCTTCGCCGAATAGTCCGTCTACTGTTTTCCGTATGTTCGAAATCACGTCTGCCGCATCGTTTGGCTTGGCTTCTTTACCTGTGCCAATAGCCCAAACAGGTTCATATGCAACAACAGCCAATGGGATTTCCTCAGCCTTAACTTTGGAAAAGGCTGCTTTGACCATGCCCGATGTCACGTCATTGGTTTTGCCCTGCTCTCGTTGTTCAAGGGTTTCACCAACGCAAATGACCGGATGCAAGCCGTGATCCAAAGCAGACCGTACTTTCTCGGCGGCCTCTGAGTCAGTTTCTCCGAAAATGTGCCTTCTTTCGGAATGGCCAATGATTACATAAGAGCATCCTGCGGCTTTGAGCATCACAGGAGAAACTTCACCGGTAAAGGCGCCTTTGTCCTTCCAGTACATATTCTGAGCCCCAACGCTTACCGGCTTCCCTGCAAACACCGCGCAAAGTGCAGGAATACCCAGAAACGGAGGGCATATCAGTACATCAACAGGGATATCATCTTCCTGAAACCTTTGAAAAAACATCTCATCGAAAGACCCTGCAAAAGACAGGGCCTCGCCGATGTTTTTGTTCATCTTCCAGTTTGCAGCAATAAGAGGTTTACGCATTTTAACTCTCCCTCAACATTTATCCGGTTCATTCCGCTCCCGCCAATACCGCCTGTCCGATTGGTTCAGGCACCGAACTTATGCCCGTCCAAATTACTGGTAAAGCAGAAGCGGAATATTCCGGTACAATTCAAAATCATCGTTCAGACAGGCACTTCACGCCTGGAAGGTCCTTTCCTTCAAGGAATTCAAGGGATGCGCCGCCTCCGGTAGATAGATGACTGATTCTATCTGCATACCCGGATACTTCTACAGCAGCCAGAGAGTCTCCGCCTCCGACTACTGTGAACCCATCAACATGGGCCATGGCACCGGCCATTTCAAGGGTGCCCCCGCGGAAAAGCTCCACTTCGAATACACCCATGGGCCCGTTCCAAAACACAGTCTTTGACTGTGAGATCTCTTCTGAGAACCCTTTTCTGGTTTCCGGGCCGATATCAAGTGCCATCATGTTCTCTGAAACGCTATCAGGCGTCACAACTCTCACCGCCACCCCTGCCTCAGGCTTTTCAGCCACAACCAGATCTACAGGGAGAAGCAGTTTCTTCCCTGAATCCTCTGCCTTCTTCATAATTCTCAGGGCTTCCTCAGCCTTGTCGGGTTCAGTCAGGGATTTGCCCATCTTGTAGCCCTTGGCCAGAAGGAAGGTATTGGCCATTCCGCCGCCGATAAGGAGCACGTCGACTTCATCCAGAAGATTTTCCAAAACTCCCAGCTTATCTGACACCTTGGCCCCTCCGATGATTGCGGCAAAAGGCCGTTCAGGGCCTGACAAAAGTTTGCCCAGAGCCTCTACTTCTTTCTCCATGAGAAGCCCTGCATAGGCAGGTATAAATTGGGCTATCCCGGCGGTTGAAGCGTGAGCCCTGTGAGCGGCTCCGAAAGCGTCATTTACAAAGATGTCAGCAAGAGAAGCCAACTTCCTGGCAAATTCTTTGTCATTCTTTTCCTCGCCGGGATGAAAGCGGACGTTTTCCAAAAGCACAACATCTTTGGATTTCATCTCTGAGACTGCCCGCTCCACCCTTTCACCAATACAATCGTTAAGTTTCTTGACTTTCACTCCAAGAAGCTCAGACAGCCTCTTTGCCACAGGATCAAGCCTGAGGCTTTCTACTACCTTGCCTTTCGGCCGTCCAAAGTGGGATGCAAGAACTATCTTTGCATTCTTGTCTATGAGGTATTTTATTGTAGGCAGGCACGCCCTAATCCGGGTGTCGTCTGTAATCTCCGAGCCTTTCATTGGAACATTGTAATCCACACGGCAAAAACAGACTTTGCCGGCTAAGTCCGCATCCTTACAGTGCCTTTGGCACCGGTGTTACCTCCTTGCTCTTCACTCTTCCTGTGTACACACTACATTCCTTGCTGCTGCTAATATGGGATCAAACTGCCTTTGTGGGCTGACTGTTACACCCCTTCTGGACACTTTGTCCTATCTCCAGGTGCACAACCACTGCTGACCTCGTGCACTTACTCCAGCCATTTTGCTCTCGGCCATCGTGCATCCCATAATTGAGGTTTGACCCTTACTCTCCTGCCAGCGCCCTTCTAAAGTCCTTTAGAAATCACAAAGGAAATCAAGTCAATGAGGCGCTCACAATAGCCCCATTCGTTATCGTACCAGGCAATTACTTTAACCAAATTGTCGCCTATTACCTGGGTCGAAAGAGCATCTACCACTGCAGATTCCAACATCCCCTTATAGTCCATGGAAACCAGGGGGCGGCACGAGACACCGAGAATACCCTTAAGTTCATCTGCAGCTGCCGCCTCGAATGCCTTGTTGACAGCCTCTACGCTACATGCCTTGCTTACCTGGCAGGTCAGGTCAACCACTGAAACCGTGGGCGTGGGCACCCTGAAAGCCATTCCGTTGACCTTGCCTTTCAGTTGGGGAAGAACGAGGGCAACTGCTTTGGCGGCGCCGGTCGTGGTGGGAATGATATTGAGAGCAGCAGCTCTTCCTCTCCTGAGATCCTTGTGAGGAAAATCCAGGGTCACCTGGTCGTTTGTATATGCGTGAATTGTAGTCATCAAGCCTTTTTCCACACCGAAATTCTCATCCAAGACCTTGGCTACAGGAGCAAGCCCATTGGTAGTACATGAGGCATTGGAAATCACGTGGTGCTTTGAAGGATCGTATTGGCCATGGTTGACGCCCATAACGATGGTTATATCTTCGCCCTTTGCCGGAGCGGAAATTACTACTTTCTTGGCCCCTGCCGATTCTATGTGGGCAACAGCCTTCTCTTTCTGGGTGAAGCGGCCTGTGGACTCAAGCACAATATCAACACCCATGTCTTTCCACGGAATGTTGCCTGGTTCTCTTTCGGAAAATACCTTGATCTTCTTATCACCTACATAGAATCCGTCGAGTTCTGCCCTTATATCCTCTTCAAAAGTACCATAGTTTGAATCGTACTTCAGAAGATGAGAAAGGGTGCCCGGATCCGTGAGGTCGTTAACTGCCACTATGTCAATATCTTTCGCTCGCTTTGAGGCTCGCAAAAAACGCCTGCCTATGCTCCCAAAGCCGTTAATACCGATTCTAGCCATTACAACTACCTCCTGAATGTATGTATGTGACTCTTCCATATTATAACGCTATGGGAACAGTATTCCCAATGTTTATGCCGGATCACTCCCAAACCGGTTGATTCAGTAGTGAACTTGTACCCTCCGGCCTGGTCTGGCCTGCCACGTAATCATATGCAGGACTACAAGGCCATGAGAGTGTCGCAGCCGTAGATACATAATCCCGTGGCAGCGTGCTCACGAGAGTCGAAATTACTCTCAGAGAAGAAGGTGCACAATGATGCTGAACCACGTGTGCCCAGTAAACTGAACAGTCTTTGCCAGGGTGTCGTTTTTGAGCACAGGCCCGGGCGAAAGTGTCTTCAGAGAGAACGGTTTTTCAGGAGGTGTCAATTCGGGCTACATGTCCGAGCAGAGGGTGTCCGCAAACGGAACAGTCTTTGCCAGGGTGTCGTTCTTGAGCACAGGCCCGGGCAAGATGTGTCTGCAGAAAGAACGGTTTTTCAGGAGGTGTCAATTCGGGCTACATGTCCGAGCAGAGGGTGCCGTAAACTGAACAGCGTTTGCCAGGGTGTCGTTCTTGAGTACAGGCCCGGGCAAGATGTGTCTGCAGAAAAAAACTCATTCAACTAGGATGTCCGTTTTTCAGACACCTCGATTGAATTCAAACTGCTGAATTGCAGACTGCCTTCTCTAAAGAAAAAACTCCAAGGGTAAAAGGAACAACGTACACAGGCATCTGCCAAATAACATAGACTTTTCCGTTCCTTTGCCAATGGAGCCTTTCGCCACAGTCCAAGCCAAATTCCTTTACCTGTACATCACCAACCCCAAAACCCCTGACAGCACCAAAAGCAGTATCGGATCAATGTTGAAAGCAACTATTGCCACAATCACAGCAGCAGATATGATGGCTGGGACTACACCTGTAACCGATGTATGGAAGACCGAGAGGGCAGCCGACAGGATTAACGCTGCAACAATTGGCCGGATACCTGAAAGCATATCCCTTACAACGGGCACTTCCTTGTATTTAAGAAAGAGCCTTCCTAAGATCATCATTATGATAAACGAGGGTAGCACTACCCCGAAAGTAGCCATTACTGAACCCAACACCCCTGCAACCTTGAAACCTACGTAAGTGGCCGAGTTTATGGCAATAGGGCCTGGAGTGCCCTGGGATATGGCTATCACATCAATGAACTCTGCCATGTCCAGCCAGCCCCTGGTACTTACAACCTCCCGGGAAATCAGGGGGATCATTGCGTAGCCTCCGCCAAAAGCAAAGGCACCTACTCTAAAAAATGACACGAAAAGATCAACTAGTGAAGTCACGCCTGAAATCATCTCGCTCTCCGGTTAATTGGCCCCGACATTTCCAGCCTGGCCGGCATAGCCGGCATTCACAAGTCTCAAGTTCAAGGAACTATTTCTCAAAACCTAACGTTTCAAGCCAGGGCCGATTTTAAATACCTCGCCCGCGTACTATCTGTAAACACGCCCAGATGGAACTTTGGACTACACCTGCTATTTGCCGGATTTGGTCATCCCCTTGCAGCCCTTGAACGCTCTAATAGTCCATAAGTAACTCCGCTAATGGCTGCTATCAAAACCACGAAAATCGGGTTTATCCTCAAAAATAACAAAAGCGCGGCACCGGCTGCTGCAAAGACAATGTCTTTCCTGGTCTTAACTGACTTTTTTCCTACCTGCCAGACAGCAGACATCAGCAACCCAAATATAGCCGGACGCATACCCTTGAAAATCGCCTCAACAGCTTTTGAATCCCTGATCTTCAAGAAGAAATTGGCAATAATCAGGATAATGAGGAAAGACGGAAGGCTTGACCCAAGTGTAGCGATCAAGGCTCCAGGCACCCCCCTCATTTTGTACCCACACAATACAGATGTGTTGATGGCGATTGGCCCAGGCCCGCTTTGAGCTATGGCCAGAATATCAACAAACTCGGAATCCTCAAGCCACTCTTGCCTGTCTACAAGCTCTTTCCTGATTAGAGGTACCATGGCCCACCCTCCGCCAAAGGTGAATGCGCCGATCTTGAAAAAACTCAGGAAAATCTGGAGCAAAGGTGCTCGTTCCGCGGTAGAAAGCCCTGCCTGGTGGCCAGCCCCCGCATTACTTCCTGGATCTACATTCCCTGTATCAGTATCATTCATAGACTCGTGCCGTAACCTCGGTAACCGGCGTGAATGTTCTTGAACCTGGTGCCCTGGGATTCCGTGAGGCCAATCTCACAGATCACAGTTTTTATATCCTGGCCCATGATCTCTGTAAAACAAGAAAAACTAATCACGCAACAACTCACCGGGGAAGAAATGGCACACTCCCTCCTTTCCCAATGCAGAGTGGCATCATTAGGTTGTGAACCCTTTGCCCTGACCTTCGCTGTCAGGCAAAAGCGAACCATACTCTCACCCCACCCTACATCCTTGATTATATCATTTCTGCATACGTAGGATCTTGCCGGTATGGGTAACTGCAGTTGCCGGGTTCACAATACGAAAAGTTCAGACAACCAATCTGAGTAACCGGCAGTTGCCAATGGGGTTCATGATGTAAGAAGTTCAGGCAAATCTATATGTGCAAGTATCCAGTGGGTTCAATATAATAAAGGCCCGGGCAGCAATTCATGCCCGGGCTTCCTCGTCCACAAAAGCTCACAAAACTGTTCAACCTATACCAGGTAGTCCCTTAGCTTCTTGCTCCTCTGGGGGTGTCTGAGCTTCCTCAGAGCCTTGGCCTCGATCTGCCGGATGCGTTCTCTGGTAACCCCGAATTCACGTCCTACTTCCTCAAGAGTACGGGCCTTACCGTCATCCAGGCCAAAGCGGAGCCTCAACACCCTTTGCTCTCTTTCATTCAAAGTATCCAGCACTTCTTCAATTTGCTCCTTCAGCAGCATAAACGATGCCGCTTCAGCCGGAGCGGGAGCATCTACATCTTCGATAAAGTCACCCAGGTGACTGTCTTCTTCCTCGCCAATGGGTGTTTCCAGAGAAACCGGCTCTTGAGCAATCTTCTGGATTTCTCTGACCTTCTCAGGGGTCATCCCCATCTCTTCAGCAATCTCCTCGGCAGTGGGTTCCCTGCCGAGTTCCTGTAAAAGCTGGCGGGAAGTCCGGACCAGCTTGTTGATAGTCTCAACCATGTGTACAGGAATTCTGATGGTTCTGGCCTGGTCAGCTATTGCCCTTGTAATGGCCTGTCGTATCCACCATGTGGCGTAGGTGCTAAGCTTGTAACCTTTTCTGTAATCAAACTTCTCGACAGCCTTGATAAGTCCCATATTGCCTTCCTGAATGAGATCAAGGAAAAGCATGCCTCGCCCAACATATCTTTTGGCAATAGACACCACCAGCCGCAGGTTCGACTCAATCAGCCGCTGTTTAGCCTCTTTTTCACCCATTTCCATGCGTTTTGCCAATTCCACTTCTTCCTCAGCAGTAAGCAGAGGCACACGGCCAATTTCCTTCAAATACATCCTAACAGGGTCATCCAATGCCACTCCCTCAGGAACCGATAGATCAATACCGGTGGTCTCTTCCTTATCTTCTTTATCTTCAGTATCGTTAGAATCGTCTTCTTCATGGCCATCTACGCTCTCATCTTCGGCATCATCATCTGAAAGAGGGATTGGCTTAGCGACTTTAGCCGGTGTAGCCGCGTTCTTTGCTCCTTGTCCTCCTCGTAAGCCAAAGGCACCAGAAGCCGATTGCCGTTCACTTACAACTTCTACACCCATTTCGTGGAATGCCCGGTAGGCCTGGTCTACCTGTTCTTCGCTCATTTCCAGGCCTTGTAATGCATCTGCAATTTCCTTATAGGTTAAGAAGCCCTTTTCCTGGCCCAGCGCAATTAGCTGTTTCATTGCGTCAATCCCTGTATGCAGGTCCTTCAACCCTCTTCCCTCCCGGGGAAATCACCGGGGAAACCGCTAAAGTCGTCTCCCCTCGTGGACTTCACCTGTTTAAGTAATTTCTGATAGTCACTGATAATAGTCAAAAGTCGTCCCTCGTCCCGCGCCTCCTGGGCCTGCTTCATTTCTTCTCTCAATTCAGTCAATCTAAATTCTTTCAGTCTTTTCACACAATCTATTAATACGCGTTCGGGCTGGTCCACGGGTCCAAATTTGGCGCAAAGTTCCGCAATCCAATTTGTAATCTCATGATCTTCCATCCACGCCAGAGAGTTTTCAATGTTTGTATACACAAAACGACTCCTGTCGTCTGTAAAGTCAGTGCTATCAAGATAGGCATTCGCCATCTTCATTAATTCTGGTTTTTCTACAAGCGCCCTGATAATTCCTTCCTCAGCTCGCTGCCTCCCAAAGGCAATTTCACTGCCCCTTCCGGAACCCTTTCCAAATCCAGAATTTAACTGGTTGTCATAACCAGTATTATTGCTGTTTTCTGACTTTTTATACCTGGACGTTTTCCGCAACCTTCGCCTGTATGATTCGACATCTCTATCCAGAGATTCCTTCCGAACGTCAAGATCACGCCAAATCTCTGACGTGTAAGCCGAACTTTCAACTTCACTCTCCAAGGCAGCCAATACTGGTATCATTATGTCCTTAACTTTGAGTTTCCCCTCAACTGTCGAAATGTCATTGGATCCAACTGCCTCATCATAGATGAATTTAATATCCGGAACTGCGTGTTGGATTAGCTTTGTAAACTTATCGGCCCCATACTTGACCACAAACTCATCAGGATCTTTGGCCCCTTCGAAAGTCACAACCCGGGCCCTTCCACCTACCTCCCGAAAGGTATCTATGCAACGCCTGACAGCCTTCTTCCCTGCTTCATCCTGATCATACGAAAGTACAACGTCATCACACAAAAGCATGAGAGCCCTGGCTTGCTCTTTGGAAAAAGCAGTACCCATTCCTGCAACAGCATAATCGATACCATTTTGAAACATGCTTATGACATCCATATATCCTTCCATTACACAGACTATGCCCTTACTCCGGATAGCCGGCTTTGCCAGGTTCAGGGCATACAGTTCTTTTCCTTTATGAAACAACGGAGTATCAGGAGAATTCAGATATTTCGGCATGTCATCCCCTACTGCTCTTCCTGCAAAACCTATGAGTTCGCCGCTCCCGTTCCAGATCGGGAAGGTAATCCTGTTTCTGAAACGGTCATAAAAGCCCTGCCTTTGCTTACCCCATTGACCTGCTCCACTGTAGTCCTGGCTTCTTTGCAGAGCCAGACCGGCTTTTACCACGTATTCAATCTCAATTCCCGCCCTGGCGCTTCCGGCGGTTATGAATTCCCACTCAGCCGGGGCGTATCCCAGTTGAAACATGTCGATTGTTTTCCGGGAAAGGCCACGTCTTTCCAGGTACTTGAGGGCTTGTACACCTTGTTTCGAAAAAAGCATCTCTCTGTAGCGGTCATTGGCAAATCCAAGAGCCTTTCGAATGGCCTCTATCTCTGCTCTTCGCCGCCGCTCCAGGGGAGTGAGTTCTGCTTCAGGAAGTCGAACACCTGTCATCTTAGCCAGTTCTTCAACTGAGTCCTGAAAACTCATATTTCCAATCTTCATAAGAAAGGAAAAAATATTTCCACCTTCACCACAGCCAAAACAATAAAATAACTGTTTATCCGGGTCAACACTGAAAGAGGGCGTTTTTTCCTGATGGAACGGACATAGCCCTACATAGTTCCTCCCTGTCTTGCGCAAATTCACATACTCTGATATGAGGGAGACTATGTCAGCCCTTGATCTAATTTCAGTTATAATATCCTGGCTAAAGTACTTCTTCGACACTTTTTGCACCTCGTAAATCTCTTTAAGACAATGCAACCTATTTTATATTCGATGTTGAAACCAAAATTCCTTCTCAGACTGCCAAATTATTCGGTCAATTTATCAATTGTTGGCACTTTATACATGGAATAGCCCTTTTCTATCAGGCGGGCATTATCTTCTCGTGTCTTATTTGGAAAAACTCAACTGACACTTCCGGTAATACACAATTCGCTGGCAAACGCAAGTTTTTGTCATCTATTGACTCATTCCAGTCGTTTGAAGGCAATACCGATTCTGGCTCCTCGAAGCAAATATTTGTCATACATGGACTGATTCCCCCGTGACCGATCTATTGGGTTGACTATTGAAAATCCGGGTGGGAAGAAGTCTGCATTAGGATATACGATCTTTTCGGCTGAAAGTTTTACCCCTTATCTTCGAGATAGGTGATTTCACTTAAAACGATGCAATGGGGTGAAAACAAACAGGGTACTGTCCCTCAGAATTACCAAGAAACAATACCCTTGCTTTGCTTTATATAGTATATAGATCTCTCAAAACTCTGGCATATAGGGCTTTGGGAGCTCCGTCAACACCATTTTAAACCTTACCTCATTGATCTTTGGTTGTTAGCACCGCATGGGCCGCTGCGAGCCTTGCCACAGGCACTCTGTAGGGCGAACACGATACATAATCCAACCCAACCATGTGAAAAAACTCGATTGATGACGGGTCGCCGCCGTGCTCGCCGCAAATCCCCACTACCAAATCAGGCCTCTTGCCTCTGCCCAGGCCCACTGCGGTCCTAACAAGACTGCCAACACCCTTTCTGTCCAAAACCGCAAATGGGTTTTCAGGCAAAATCTTGTCGGCAAGGTACTTATGCAAGAACTTGGCCTCTGCGTCGTCTCTTGAGTACCCAAAAGTGGTCTGGGTAAGGTCGTTTGTGCCAAACGAGAAGAACTGGGCATGCTCGGCTATTTCATCGGCAGTCAGGGCCGCCCTGGGAATCTCAATCATAGTACCGATAACCACAGGAAACTCAATACCCTGTTCCTCACGAACCTGCCTTGCAACTTCTTCGACTCTCTCGCGAAGAATCCCCAGTTCGGCAGCTTCACCTACAAGAGGAATCATGACCTCGGGCATAACATCGGTACAGCCTTCTTTAATCAAACGAGCGGTGGCCTGGAAAATGGCCCTGGCCTGCATTTCGTATATCTCAGGGTATACAATGCCCAGCCTGCAGCCTCTCATGCCGAGCATCGGGTTCATCTCCTGAAGTCCTCGAGCCTTTCTCAGAAGCTCTTCTACCCTGGAAATCTCAGAAGCAGGATCTTGCCTGGTTTTCATCTCAGCAAGGGACTTCACAAGATCCTCTACATTGGGCAAAAACTCGTGAAGTGGCGGGTCGAGAAGCCGTATGGTAACCGGGAAGCCTCTCATGGCTTTCAAAATACCGTGAAAATCATCCTCTTGCATGGGAAGGAGCACATCCAGAGCCTCTTTTCTAAGCTCCTCAGTTTCTGCAAGAATCATCTTCTGAACTACAGACATTCTGTCGTGGCCCATAAACATATGCTCTGTACGGCAAAGGCCTATGCCCTCTGCCCCAAACTCCCTGGCACGCCGGGAATCTTCAGGAGTATCGGCGTTTGCTTTTACGCCAAGTTCGCGTATATCATCGGCCCAGCCAAGAATCTCCTTAAACTCCTCTCCCATTGAGGGCTCAACCAGCGGAACTTCGCCAAGGAATACACTGCCTGTGCCACCGTCTATAGATATAATGTCGCCTTCATTAAGAGTAACGTTACCAACTAAACCTATATTACCTTCCAGATCGATCCTGAGAGATTCACAACCGACTACCGCGGGCTTACCCATTCCACGGGCTACAATGGCTGCGTGACAGGTCATTCCGCCTCTGGATGTGAGAATCCCCTGAGCATACACGATTCCTGGCATGTCATCAGGGGTTGTTTCAGGCCTGACCAAAATCACTTTCTCGCCCTGTTCGCCCAGGGATTCGGCAACCTGGGTATCGAAAATCACCTTTCCCGTTGCAGCTCCAGGGGATGCAGGCAAACCATTTGCCAAAACCTCTGTCCTTGCATTGGGGTCAATTCCTCTGTGAAGAAGCCTGGATACTTCCTCTGGTTTGACTCTTTTGACTGCCTCTTCCTTTGAAATTTTGCCTTCTTTGAACAATGCCCTTGCTATCTCCAAAGAAGCCTGGGCAGTCCGTTTCCCGGTTCTGGTCTGAAGTATATAAAGCTTGTTGTGCTCAATTGTAAATTCGATGTCTTGCATGTCCCTGTAGTGGTCTTCAAGAAGATCTGATACTCCCTTTAGCTGGTCAAACATTCCGGGAAGGTCGTTGTCAATCTCGGATATGTGTTCCGGAGTCCTGAGCCCTGCAACCACATCTTCTCCCTGGGCATTCATTAAGTATTCGCCATAGAGCACATTTTCGCCTGTAGACGGATCCCTGGTAAACATAACCCCTGTAGCAGACCCGGAACCCATGTTTCCGAAAACCATGGTCTGAATATTTACGGCAGTCCCTAAATTGTCAGGGATCTTATTAATCCTTCTATAGATAATGGCCCGCTCATTGTTCCATGAGCTGAACACGGCGGAAACAGCCATAAACAGCTGTTCATAAGGATCTGACGGGAAATCAATACCGGCCTTTTCTTTAATAATAGCTTTGTACGTCTTGACCAGTGCCTTCATGCCCTCAGCCGAAACATCCTGGTCCTGTGCTGCGCCTTCTGCTTTTTTCAGCCCCGAAAAAGCCTTTTCAAATTCACGGTGCTCAATATCAAGAACTACGTTACCGAACATCTGAATGAACCGTCTATAGCAATCATAAGAAAAACGAAGATCCTGAGTGGCATCATAAAGGCCGAGGACGCTTCTGTCGTTAAGGCCGAGATTGAGGATAGTGTCCATCATTCCGGGCATGCTGATTGGGGCGCCTGACCGTACCGACACCAAAAGCGGCTCATGCTCACCCCCGAAGGTTTTTCCTGTCTCTTCTTCCAACTCTTTCATGTGTCTTACAACGTCCTCTTCAAGGAATTCAGGGAGCTTTTGGCCTGATTCATAATAAATCTTGCAGGCTTGTGTTGTTATTGTAAAGCCTGGGGGTACAGGCAACCCTATCCTGGTCATCTCTGCAAGGCCTGCACCTTTTCCTCCCAGGATAGGCCGTTTACCTTCCCCGCCCTCCCTGAACCTGTACACGAGCTTAGCCGCCACTTTATGTGCTCCTCCTCTCGATTATCTCCAACACATTGAGTGCCGTCTCCTCGACAGCCTTGTCTGTCACGTCTATGATACTACAACCAAGCTGGCGGAAGACCTTATCTGCATATTCCAGTTCCAAAAGTATGCGTCCTAAGTCAGCATAGGACGTGTTTTCATCCAAACCCATGGCTTTCAGCCGCTGCCTCCGGACTTTTGCCAGCTTTTCAGGGCTCAAAGTAAGCCCTACAGTCTTCTCTCTGGGAATCCTAAACAGCTCCGGCGGTGGAGGAAGTTCAGGGACCAAAGGAACGTTTGCTGCCTTGTAAACTCTCTGTGCAAGATACAAACTTACGGGAGTCTTGGAAGTCCTGGAAACGCCTATGAGGACTACATCGGCAAAGGGTAAGGACAGAAGGTCTTTGCCGTCGTCACATTTCACGGCAAACTCAACGGCTTCAACCCGCCTGAAATATTCTGCATCCAACCGGTGCATCAGTCCCGGTTCAAACTTAGGTTCTGACGTGCTCACAGTTGCAAGGGCTTCCATCATAGGCCCAAGGATATCCACTGAGGCAATTCCTGATATATCCGCCTGGCTTCTTGCGTACTCCCTTAGCTCAGGTTTCACCAGGGTATAGACAAGAATAGCTCTCTTGTCCCTTGCCTCTTTCAAAGCCCTGTCAATAGCATCTTTGGACTGGACAAAGCCAAATTTGCGAATATCTACTCCGCCCGCGTTGAACTGAGCAGCAGCTGCCCTTACAACCAATTCAGCCGTCTCACCCAGTGAGTCAGATAAAACAAAAACCGCCGGTCTTTCCCCATTCACCTGCTAGCCCTCCCAAGTTCCAGGACTGGAGTCCCCAAATTCAAGATGCTGCGCTGCGTACTGGCCGGTTCGTGCATTACCCGGCCCAATTCAACCCGGCCGGCTCCCTGACAACAGGGCCGGCACCGGGAGTCTGGATTTCCAGTCCTGATCACAAAATTCTAAACCTTGCCGGCAAGAGGCAATACATAAGTAAAATCAGCAAATCTTGTGAACATGTCAGACACAAGGCCAAGGAGTTTGAGACGATTCCCCTTCAGCGCTTCGTCTTTAGCCATAATCAACACATTGTCCAGACAGTTGTCTATTGGAACTCTCAAAAACGAAAGCTCTTCTAGATATTTGTCATACTCTTTTCCCTCGAAAAGCTTCTCCATTTCGTGTCTTCTCCCTGACACCAAACGGTAGAGAGCTCTTTCAGGTTCATCAACGAATAAGTCAGGGAGAACATCCCTTCCAGACGCTGTCTTTCCAAGTACTGAAGTCCTTTTCCATCCACTAACCACGTCAGTAAGGGTTTCGGTGCCTGAAAGAGACGAAAGGGCTTCTGCCATAAGAGGTAATCTGGATATCCGGGTTTCGCCGCCTGCCAAAACACCCCTTATCATTTCTATTGGAAAACCTCTTTCCAATAAAATGACTTCCACCCTGTGCAGCAAAAATTCCTTCAGGCGGGCAATCACAGATTCTACATCTTCTGCCGCCTTTTTCCCCCGGGCCTTCCGATCCCTTTTGCCGGAATCCCGTGATACCGTATCTTTCTTCTCAAAACCCTGGTTTGGGTCCTGGCCATGCCCGGCTAATTGGCCCTGGCCCATCTCACCAGTTTTCCCGCCTGTGCCGGTTCCGTTTTCCACAGATTGTTTCCCGAGGCCCACTGTAAACCGTAAGGTTTCATCAAGATCAAGATCATGGCTTTGATCCAGGATGATATTGGCTACGCCGGAAGCTGCCCTTCTAAGCCCCAAAGGATCCTGGGAACCGGATACCTCAATACCGAGGGCGAAGGCAACTGACAATGTATCAAGTTTATCTGCAAGAGCTACCAAACTGCTTGCACCCCTATCCGGCAACCTGTCTCCGGCACCTCTTGGGAGATAATGTTGGGAAATGGCCCTGGCTACTTCTTCCCCGGCTCCCTGTGCCCTGGCATAATGGCCTCCCATTATCCCTTCCAGCTCTGGAAGTTCCCTCACCAGGGAAGTGACCAGATCACATTTAGAAAGACGGGCTCCTTGTATTGCAGGTTCCATTTCAATTTCTGAAAACCCTAAGGTGCGCCCTAGATATGTTGTTATCTCAATAAGCCTGCCGGTTTTTTCGTGTAAAGTTCCTGCGCCACGCAGGAAATATACCCCTTTGAGATCAGAGAGCCTGTCTTCAAGGGGGGTTTTGAGATCCTGGGAGTAGAAAAATGAGGCGTCCTCAAGGCGAGCCCTGAGTACCCATTCGTTGCCCTTTCTGACATTGTCCATGCCTTGCTCAGGGCTACCATCTCTTACTCCTATGAACCCGGGAAGCACTTTTCCGCGATGGCCAATAATGGGAAAATATCTCTGGTGGTGTCTCATGACTGTAATTAGCACTTCCTCGGGAAGGTCAAGATACTCGTGACTGAAATCGCCCCTGAAAGGCGCAGGGTTCTCACAGAGGCATGTCACTTCATCTACCAGGCTTTTGTCTTCGTAAGGTTTCCCGGAAATCTCCTGGGAAAGCCTCCTGGCGCCGTCAAGAATTATCTCACGGCGACGGCACTGATCCACTATCACTCCTGCATCTTCTATTGCCTGAAAGTACTGAGGCGCAGAAGCAATCTCAACGTTGCCCGGATGTAATGACCTGTGGCCAAAACTGGCCTGTTCCGATTTCACCCCTGCAATTTCAAGGGGAATCAACCGGTCGCCGAAAAGGCATGTTACAGAGCGGATTGGCCGGTACCAGCGCCAGTTTACCACTCTCCCCACCTCAGAGGGTGGGGGCAATCATTCCATGGCCATTGGAGGGAGAATCTCAGGTAATATTTCATCCAACACTTCTGCCGGGTTATATATTCGCCGCCGTTTTCTTTTTCAATAATGGCGTCTTTGGGGTTTATGCCCAGGGAACGGCAGAAGCCACAAAGCGCTCTTGTTGGATTTCGCTTATCAAAGGCAACTTTCTTGGATGGCCCTCTAACCTTGGTGGTTGCATCAAGGCTTTTCTCCAGCCAGGGCGGTAACGTATACAACCAGCCGCCTTGGAGTCCCGTAGGAACGAACGTCGCCAAAGGTCAACCTGGCGTCTTCCAATGCCTTTTTCGTTCAGGCCTTGATTTCTTCAATGGCCGGTAGAAGATAACGTGCAGGAATTTCATCTGAACCGATTTCCAACAGCAAATCCTTGGTCATTTTTTGTCAAACCCCCGAAGAGCCGTGTATTTGTGGGCACATTTGCGTGTAAGATTGCGTATCCTGCCGATATAATTCTGGCGTTCAGAAACGGAAAGTGCCCCACGGGCATCCAGCAGGTTGAAAATATGAGAACATTTGAGCTTGTAATCGTAGGCAGGCATTACCAGGCCTTTGACAAGATCCTCTTGGTTTCTTCACTCGTAACTGGCAAACTGCTGCCTCAATAGTTCAACATCTGCCAGCTCAAAACCGTATACAGAACCTTGCTTTTCTTGCTCGAGAAAGACCTGCCCATATGTAAGCCCGGGAGATACTTTTATGTCCCATACGTTATCGAGGTTTTGAATATACGCTGTTAGCGCTCTAAACCATAAGTTATCTCTGCGGCAATGGGTTTAAGTTCCAATCCGCCCATCTCTTGAAAATACGTAAACTGGGTTATCTCCATACCGTCAAGCCACACTTCCCAACCTAATTACCTGCAGCGCCAAGGGTAGGGGATTCCCAGTTGTCTTCTGCAAATCTTATATCCGTGATCTTCCTTTATCCCCTAAACGTTCAAGGGAATTAATATAAATGTCCATGATTTTATCGGGAGGCTTGAGTATGACCTGAAGGCTGAAAGTAATAGCCCATTCTGTTGGAGTTGTCCCCATACCGGGCATCCTGGGGCCTTCTGCATGGTTTCTACATAAGCCATGTTCCAGGAGTTGGGGGCCAAGCACTCTGAAAAATGTCAAAGGGTTCATGATCCCGGCGCCTTTTTCTATGTCGTAAGGCTGCCCTATGTAGCAATCCTGTTCGATCCAAAAATCCTGCAAAGTCTTTATTACATCTTGAAAGTAAAGAGACTTGCCCACGGTAAGCTCCTTCCTTCATACAGCCGGCAGTGCAAAATCCCTTTCTTTAACCGGCCAAAAATATCGCAGCGGCTTGCATAGCCATGGTGCGCACAGGGCACAAGCCCCCTGCCAAGGCTGCCTTCTAGATGCCGGAGTTCAGAAGCCGGCCGTTCTATCTCCACAGTCCAGGTGCTCACCAAAAGGGCCATGGTACTCAGAATGGCCAGCCAGGGCTACACCAAGGACTGTGGCCATAACACCTATTGTAACAGGAATATCCGCGACCACATAATCTCCTTTTTTGACGATGATTCTTGAAGCATTGCCCCTGCGTATTATGTCTGAAATGTCTCGGATAAGGTCAGCCCTCTGACTTAGATTATCTCTCTTTTCACCGATGACTGCTCAAGTTTCACAAGGGCTTCTACAACATCCCCTGAAGCTTCATCAAGTGCTTCTTTGGCTTCTTCGTAGGTCACCCTGGTTCTTCTCCGGATCTCATCTACTTTATGCAGCGTATCATCCACTATTGATCCACTCCTTTGTTTCGGTGGCTCACTTGCCATACACCTGACAGGTGTTTGCGGGACATACCAATAATCTGTCATTGACTTTTTGCTAAATTATCATCTTCTATACTTTCCACCAAAGCGGCAGATTTAAGACGTTTTTCAAGAACAAATAACACGTATTTTCGCGACAGCTCAGTGATTTCCTGTCTCACCTGGCCCCAGGCGTTTATTCTGGGGCAAATTTGAGTCTCTGAAGCCTTAGATGCAATAGAGGCTGATGCAGCGTCAGATGATAAGATCTCAAGTGTCCTCAGGCAACCAGGATATTTTGATAATCTCTCCGCGCGAACGGACCTGGCTTTCAGGAAGAGTCCCTTGATACTGATTCTCTCATAGCATTGATATCCACAGGAGTCCCTTCGTTAAGACAACCTGAGCAAATGGCTCCGCCATCCCTTAACGAAAAATACACGGGAGGATCAGGATGCCCCTCTCCGCAAGAAATGCAACCTGCAAATGAAGGTGCAAACCCGGCCAGCGACAAAATGCCCAATTCGGCCCACCGGGCGACCACCCATGGGTCTTCTTTGTGCTCCAGGCAGTTAAGAACAGCCAGGAGAAAAACAAACTGATTCTGATCCCTTGCTTTTTCAGGAAGGACCGCTATAAGGAGCTCTGCTATATACCGGGCGTAGATCATCTTGTCATAGTCATCCATGATTCGGGGGTATGAGTGTTTAACCGACACCTGTGTTACCCTGTCAAAGGCCCTGCCTCTGAAAAATTGGAAAAGGGCGTATGTAAAAGGCTGGGTCAAGCCCCTCAGTTTGCTCTTGGGCCGCCCGGCCCCTTTTACAACTGCCTTGACCAGTCCTTCTTGTCTGGTGAATATGGTGGCGAGTTTGTCAAATTCCCCTAGATCGTTCTGATCCAGGACAATTCCTTCTGACTGATAAAGCAAATCACTCTTCCTCCTGGACTGCACAAACTGCAGGTGCAAGTCCGTTTGAAAGGGCAGGATCGTCCTGTCGTCCTTGCGGTCTAATCCCAAAGTTGCCCCGCAAATTTCAGGCCTGAGCTTCGGGCCTGTATGAAAGAGCAACCCTTTGGCTCGATCCAGGGCCAGGCTTACAACCTGGCTTCGAGCCTATATGAAAGAACAAAACCCGCCCCCGGTCTCAGATACTAGCTTTCGCCCGGTGCTTTACAAAGCAACCGGGGCAGATGAAACGAAAGGGCCGCCCCTGTGTTTCGGGGCCGGTTGAAACGTTAGGACCGTCCCCGTGTTTCAGATAAGCCGGTGAAACGTTAGGACCGTCCCGGCGTTTCATGTTTCATCATACCCCATAAGGAAGGTAAGACGAAAACTACGGCCTGTACTAATAGGTTGGGCCATCTGTATCTGGTAAAGTCCCGTAAGATTTCGGGGAGATTGCCCAAAGCCGGGTAAAAAGCGATAGCCCCGATAATAACAGAAAAGACTGCAGTCAAGAGTACACCCGCGGCGGCTACGTCTTTTACCATTTTGGCCACCAGGCTGTACTCAGGTTCTATAAGGTCTACAAGAGATTCAGTGAGGGTGTTGAGGACTTCCGCAGACAAAACTCCTAAAACCGCCAGAGTAACCATGAGAAACTCTATCCGATCAAGGCCAAGAATAATGGATGCAGACATTGCCAGGGAAGCTATGAAAACGTGAATTCTCATGTTGCGCTGGGTGGTATAGATATATCTAAGTCCTTCCCAGGCATGACGAAAGCTCTCTGCAAGGGAATGGGTCCGGAAATCCCATCCTCTCATATGTTGAGGGCTTTTAGGATCTCGTCTTGACGTGCCCACATAACCGCCTCTTTTTGGGGTTCATCGTGGTCATAGCCTAAAAGGTGCAAAGTCCCGTGGACCAGAAGAAGGGCCAGTTCCTGGCGCAAGGTCTTCTCATGGGCGTCAGCATGCCTGGATGCAGTCTCCAGGGAAATCACAATATCACCAAGCATGTCAGGCAGTCCGGGAATATTTATTTCTTCAATTTCACTGTCAAATTCCAGCATTGGAAAGGACAAGACATCAGTAGGGCCGTTTTCATCCCTGTATTGCTTATTGAGATCAGCTATGAAATCGTCGCCGGTGAAAAGAACCGAAACCTCACTGTTCTGGACATCCCGGCCTTCTTTCTTAAGTGTAAATCTCACCACGTCTCTTGCCGTAGAAACCAGAAATTCTCTCTGCCTCTTACCTATTTCAGATTCCAAAAGTACGTCGATTTCAATTGACAAGTCACTAACCTCCGTCCCCATCTTTGCCCTTTGCCGTGGGGTACTCAATTCTCGTATGAAATATACCCGTCAAAACCCGGACAAATGTCTCTGCTATTGTGTCCAATTCTCTAAGGGTTAGATCAGATCTGTCCAGCTGGTGATCAAATAGCCTGTCCTGGATCATTTTTCTGACGATAGATTCGATTCGTGCAGGATTGGGCTTCGAAATAGCTCTGGCAGCTGCCTCAATGCTATCTGCCAGCATTACTATGGCAGTTTCCTTGCTGTTAGGCCTGGGGCCTTCGTACCTGAATGACCATTCTTCAGGAGCCCTGTCATCTCTTGCAGCTGCATTTTCGCTTGCCTTCATGTAGAAAAACGACGCCAGGGTTGTTCCGTGATGCTCTCTGATGAAATTGAGTATAACTTGAGGGACTTTATGCTCCTCAGCCAGTTCCACACCGTCTTTTACGTGAGACATGATGACTGTGGCTGAAAGACTGGGATTCATCTTCTCGTGAGGATTCTCCATGCCGAAAACCTGGTTTTCTGCAAACAAATACGGCCTCTTTATCTTACCTATGTCGTGGTAATAAGCACCGACTCTGGTAAGGAGGCTGTCAGCCCCTATTGCCCAAGCTGCGGCTTCGGCTAGATTGCCTACCATAATGCTGTGGTGATAAGTTCCGGGAGCTTCCAAAAGGAGTCTGTGAAGCAGGGGATGGGCCGGATTCGACAGCTCAATCAACCTGATTGGAGTAATTATGCCAAACACCGTTTCGAAAATAGGCAAAGACCCCACTGCCAAAACAGCAGAAAGAGGCCCGTTGACCAGCACAAACACCACTTCACGCCACACTGATACATCGTCCATTGCCATGGCTCCTGTAAGCCCCAGGCAGGCGTAGGTTACACCGGCCACTGCCATGACTACCAGGCTTACCCTGAAAAGCTGGGATCTGTTCCACACTTTTCTTACTGAAAGTGCCGAGGCAATCCCTGAAGTCAGAGCAAGAACAACATACTTCACTTCAAAACCTGTCATGACGCCTACTGCAAGAGCAAGGCATGACCCGAAAAAGGCCCCGAACCGCCTGTCTACCAAAGTCGAAGAGAGCATGACACCGAAGGCTACAGGTGCCAAAAAGCCTGACACACCGGCAAGGGCTCTCAGGGCTACAACACTCAGGATTACAATCGAGGCCAGAAGGGCAGTGCTCTTCTTGGCAAGCATGTCCGGGTAGTACGTTACCACATATACACAGGTAAAACCACAAAACAAAAGGGCTATCAGGAAAGCACCTGATATCTGCGAAAACCTTACCCGGGTACCCATTATCCCAAGTTTTTGCAGTATGGCTATTTGGTTTTCGGTAACCACATCGCCTTTCCTTACTATGAATTCATCACGCCGTATTTTTACAGGTTCAACAGAAGCGATTGCCTGTCTGATTTTCTTGTCAGTTTCTTCCTTGTTGAGAGTAAGATTTGGTTTGAGATTCTTTCCAATGAAAGCAGAGAGCATTCTTGCCACCTGATTAGGAATTGCCTTGTCGATAGCAATTTTACCTAAAGCTTCTTCTTTGCCCTTATCTACGTTCTCAGGCTTTAACCCCCGGACAAGAATATCTTCAACAATTTCCTGGGCCCGGCTTACAGACTCATCAACAATCCCAGGCGAAGCTGCAACAACTCCGATGATATCAGTATCTGAAACACTGTCATCTACATAAGGCTTTAGTTCTTTGACTATCTCCTGAGTGGAGATATCTTCCGCCTGCCCCAGAGCCTTAATCTTAACCGACAGTTCTTCAAAAAGAGCCTTTGTATCTTCAAGCACTTTGGGATTGCTGTCATAGACTTCAGATACCCCTGCCACCTGTTCATTCCGTAGCCGCTCAGTAGCCGCTTCGTCAATGACTTCTTTGGTTGCCTTAACATCGATGGGTGAGACTTCCCCTGCTATGAGATCTACTTGAGGCGGAACCAGGGAAATGAAGAAAACTGCAAAGGTTACAAAAACCGTTATTGCAGCCCACAGGAATGCATGACTGTAGGGTTTCAGCCTTGCGAAAGCGCCCCCGAGGCTAACCCCGGAACCTCCATTTGAGCCCGCTTCTTTACGGCCTCCATGGGTCATACTCTTATTCCTTCCACTTTTCTCCGCTTCCTTTTGGGACACTGATCTTCTCCTCTTTCCAAGCTTCTTCGTCAAAGCTTTCATAGGCCCTTACTATCCTTGAAACAAGTTCATGGCGGACCACATCTTTGTCGGTGAGGTAGACCATTTCTATCCCCGGGATGTCTCTTAACACCACTCGCACCTGGTCAAGGCCCGAATGAATACCTTTGGGCAAGTCTATCTGGGTAATGTCGCCTGTCACCACTGCTTTGGAATTCAGGCCCATTCTTGTAAGAAACATTTTCATTTGCTCTGGCGTAGTATTCTGCGCCTCATCCAATATCACAAACGCCGATTCAAGGGTTCGCCCTCTCATGTATGCAAGAGGAGCTACCTCAATAAGCCCCCGTTGCATATGGCGTTCAAAAGTATCCAACCCTAAAATGTCAAAGCACGCATCGTAAATGGGCCTCAGGTACGGATTTACTTTCTCTTGTATATCCCCGGGTAAAAACCCGAGTTTTTCTCCTGCTTCCACTGCAGGCCTTGTAAGAATGATTCTGTCAACCTCACGCCGCTTGAACGCAGCCAGAGCCATGGCCACAGCCAGGTATGTTTTGCCTGTACCGGCTGGCCCAATGCCAAACGCCAAAGGGTTAACCCTTATGGCGTCAACATACTTCTTCTGCCCCGGAGTCCTTGGGCCTATGGCCTTGCCCCTGGCAGTGACTACTACAACATCATTATAGTCCGTCAAAGTGTTTCCTTCCCGGACAGACCGGACTGCATAACGCACATCCTGCGCCGTCACCTTATGGCCTGTCCTTGCCCGGCCTACGAGGTGCTCCAAGACTTCCTGAGCATTCTCCACTTGCTTGTCGCTGCCTGAAACCATGATGTTGTTTCCCCGGGCTACAAGTTTTACATCAAGAGCATCTTCCAAAAGAGCAAGGTTTTCATCGTAGGAACCGAACAGGTTAAACGCTTCAGAGTTACTGGATAATTCAAAAACCACCTGGATTTGAGATGGCAACTTTTACTACCGACCTCCATTTTCATAGCCCGGCCAGGATGCCAGTTTACCAATTTCCTCAACTGTACACGCAGTCACCCTGACCAGCACAGAGTCTTGATCTCCAGACGCTTCATAGCTAAAGTCTACCAGTTTCGCAGAAGAAGGCAACTGGCTTTCTATGGCACGCCTGCCCCGGGTCTGTGCCAGGGTGATTGCTTCTTCCACAGAAACTTCTTCCCACTTCCATTCTATCTCAAAAAGAACTCTGGTGAATATTTCGACCGGAAGGGCTGTATCTCCTTTGCCAAATGAGCTAACTGGATAATCTTCGATTTCATACCACTCAAACAGTTTCCCCCAGGCAAAAAGGTGGAATTCTGTATTCCTGGCCTTGACCACCTTGAATTCGGTTTTTCGTCCTGTCCTTACAGGTTCAAGCCTGGCTAAAGGCACTTCTTGCAGCACTTCGTACCAGGTCTTCGCTGTCACGTTTCCCCGTGCACCCTGGATGGTACCTGATGGAATACCTGCAATGAGAAGATCGCCTCTTTTTACTGTCTGGCCCGGCTTGACCAAAGGGACACCGGACAGAACAAGAACCGACTCCACTATTCCTTCTTTTCTGGCGACAATATCACCAGGCCCTGGAATCTCTGGCCTTACCTTCTCTACGACTTCGATTACTGCAAAGGTTCCCTGAAATCTAACGTATGCCCAAGAAATATCCGGAAGTTCAATAAGTTATTGCCTGCTGAAGCTTCCTCAGGTGAGGAGCTGGCACTTTTCTTGCGCCTATTGAAGGCTACTTTTTCAGCAGCTACTTTGAGGATTTCATCCCGAGCGAATCTTCACGTTTCCTTTAACAGAAATGACCCATACAGAGCCGGACAGCCAGAAGATAACCGAGAGAAGAATTACGCTGGTTACGACAAATGCAGGCCTTCTTTTGATTTTTCCTATTGTAAAAGGAATGCCTGTTCGCTCGACAATTCTTGGAACGCACTTTGACTTTCTGGCAAGGGGCCTGATTTCTTTGTACCGGGCAAGGGTGGTATAAAAATAGACCTTACCTCCGGCAAGGGAAAGCCCCCAAATCGGGAACCCTGATGAAACACACAGGTTAACCAGCCGCTCAGGATTCTTGCCCCTGACCTCCACACGCACATATCCGAAAATATATCCAATAAACCTCCTGAGAGTCAAAGCCCTTATGCCTCCAGCAAAACATTGAAACACGGGGACGGTCCTAACGTTTCAGCCCCCTGGTTGAAACGCCGGGACGGTCCTAAAGTTTCAGCTCTTAATCAAGTATTCATCTCCAAACTCTTGATCACGCCCCGAACCGCCATTTCTTCCTTGCCAACTTCTTCGACTTCCAGGCTGTCGCCTGATATGGTTATCTGTCCACGGCCTACACCCACAACTATGCGTTCTGGTGAATAATGAATAAGGCCCCGGTGATTGGATATGAGCACACCCAAATCTCCTACAACTACCACTCTGGGCAGATCGAGGCTGATGTCCATGGGAAGTTCTAATATTTCAGATAGCTCTATTCTGAAACGCCTGCGCACTTCACACTCTCCTACCGATGACTTCAGACCTGATATTTTGCTTCAAGAAAGTCTATGAGAGATTTAGCCCGCACTTTACAGATAAATGAAAAAGCCCGGAGGCCGGGCTTTAACTAATCCATATTCGCAAGTTCCTATTGTACCGGTCCAACGACACTTGCTGCATGGAGCAACCTGCGTACATATTAAGACGTACATGCTCAAATGTCAGGCAACTACGGGGTGCTCCAATGCTTGAATATCCCTGGACACTTAGTTGCTCAGATTCACTCTAAACCTTACGATACCTGATGACCGCTCCTAATAACGACGGCGGCGGCGCTTGCGCGCCCGGGCGGCTTCAGATTTTTTCTTACGCTTTACGCTTGGACTTTCGTAATGCTGATGCTTACGCAAATCGCGGAGGACGCCTGAACGCTGGCACTCCCGCTTGAAGCGGCGTAGGGCACTGTCAAAAGACTCACCTTTACCGACTTTAATTTCCGGCAAACCTGATCCCTCCCTCCGCCGCAGGTTTTTCCCCGCTCCCGGTTAACACTAAGAATTGTACAATACTTCCGCTGAAGCGGTCAACTTTGAATGATACCCTATCTGCCACCTCAGCCGACCTCAGCCCACCTCTGTCCATCTCAGTCCACCCCAGCCCACCTCTGTCCTACAGCTCAAGGTTCCTGTGAACATGCCTTTCGGTGGATTTCTTTCTATCCAATGCCAAATCAATCAAATTCCTGACCAATTCGGTATATAGCACACCTGAAGCTTCCCAAAGTTTCGGATACATACTAACTTTTGTGAAGCCAGGCATAGTGTTCAGCTCGTTCACATATACGTCACCTGTATCTGGATTGACGAAAAAATCCACCCTGGCAAGCCCGCTACACCCTGTTGCCATAAAGGCTGCAACAGCCAATTTCCTTACCTTTCCCATGAGTTTATCGCTTAAGGGAGCAGGAATAATCAACCGGGTCCCTTCATCCATATACTTCGCTTCGTAATCGTAAAACTCCCTGGATGGGAGAATTTGCCCTGCAACCGATGCTTTTGGCTCAACATTGCCCAGAACCGCACACTCTACCTCCATGCAACCCTCCTGAGATGGCTCAATCAGTACCTTGATATCGTACAGAAACGCATTATCCAGGGCCATTGAAAGATTGCTGCTGTCCTTTACCTTGTATACTCCCAGGCTGGATCCTGAACCTGACGGTTTTACGAATACCGGAAGGCTGATCCCTGACAACAGCCTCTCCAAGACAGCTTCTCTCTTTTCCCTCCACATCCACCTCTCAACTGTAAGGGAAGGTACATAGGGAACCCCGTGCCTGGCCAAAACCATTTTGGTTGTATCCTTATCCATACACACGGCTGAAGCAAGGGTTCCCGGGCCTACATATGGCATCCCTGATAGGTCCAGCAGGCCCTGAATGGTGCCATCTTCACCAAACAAGCCATGCAAAACCGGAAACACCACGTCTACGTCAACACGGCTGCCGTGCCCTGAACGGGCCGTTCTTTGACCACAATGCATCCGTACATGATCCACGGTACAATCACAAACGGGCCTGGCCCGTTTGTTTGCTACACACTCTTTGCTCGGATCATTTGGTATATGCCCTTTGTTCGAGTCATCGGCGCCATGGGTTTTGATCAAATCACTCGCTCCAGGCCCTTTATCCGGGGCATTTGCTCCATGGGCTTTGATCGAGTCATTGGTTCTATTCATTCCATTTGCTTCGTTCCAACCATTTCCTATGCTGCCTTTTGCTGCTCCGTTTATCCAAATCCCCGGCCTCAAGGGGTCAGGAAGAATATAGCATGAAGGCCCTAGTTCCTGAGTAACCTCAGTATGTCCCTGTCTAAAGAAGACTTCGGGCTGCTGCAGGTATACCCAATGGCCGTCCCTGGTAATTCCCAGGGGTACAATATCGAATCCGCCTTGCAACAGAGCACTGAATATAGAGCCTGCCGACATAACCGATATTTCATGTTCTCCTGACCTTCCACCGAACAAAAGCGCCACGCGCATGATAAGAATCCCCCACTCCACTTGAATAGTCACTCAACAAATACGGATCAGTTTTATGCCCCGGACACAGGCCTGGAGAAAGCTGCCAGTCTGAACACTACACACAAAGTACAGAGCATCATTCATCAACACTTATATACAGGACTGATTTACAGAACCAATTCGCAAAAGAGCCCTTCATCACAAGCTTTTTGCCCTCGAACCTCAGCAATCTCACCTTTGAGCTCATCAGGCCCATGAAACCAGGTTCTAACGTAATTCCTTGTAACTCCCTGCAACAAGCCGTCTGTGGTCCTGTCATCTTCAACCAAAACCTCAACAGTCTTGCTTACCAATTTACGATGAAATTCCAAAGATAGTTCCCGCCCTAAAGAAATCACGGCTTTGCTCCGGTTTTCCTTTTCCCGTGCAGGTACTTTTCCAGAAAATCCGCTTGCCGGAGTGCCAGGCCTATCGGAATACTTGAATACATGCAGCCGGGAAAACCTTGCAATCTTTATAACTTCAAGAGTATCACGAAAATCTTCCTCGGACTCGCCTGGAAAACCAACTATGACATCAGCAGATAACCCAATGTCAGGAGCTACCTTTCTTACACTTTCGACTATCTCCAGGAAGGCCTTAACGTCGTAGCGCCGTCCCATTTTTTTAAGAATCATGTCGCTTCCGCTCTGGATCGGCAGATGAAGGTGATGGCACACCTGCGGAAACCTGAGACAGTGAATCAATTCCGGCGTTACATCGTGGGGTTCAAGGGAACTTATCCTGAGCCTTGATAATCCTTCGATTCGGGTCAAAAGCCGAACAACAAGGGCTAAATCCACTTTCTCTGAATCACGGGAATCCGGTGGAATTCTTGTGCGGCTGCTAAAGCCTGAATTCTTACTTGTTATCCCAGGCTTCAAAGCCTTTTCCTGAAGGTGCCCTGAGGCGCCCGGGGCCATAGGGCTGCCTGGCGGTGAAGAATCAGGCCCTGCAACAAGACCCTCAGGTTGTTTTACATTGTCCTGGCCGTAAAGACCTATGTGGGTCCCGGTAAGAATAATTTCCCTGTCACCTTGGGCAATTAGGTGCCGGGCTTCTGCAAGAACAGCATCCAGGGGCCTGGATCGTGACGGCCCTCGTGCATAGGGTACTATGCAGTAGGTGCAATAATCATCGCACCCTTCTTGAATCTTCAGAAACGCCCTGGTAAGACTGGGCTCCCTGACCGGAGTATCTTCGAAAACCGAACCCTTTTGGTGGGGCTTCACATCTACAATTGCCTCACCTGTAGAAAGGGCTTTTCCGGCAATATCAACCAGGGCTTGTCTGTCAAGAACCCCGGTGATACCGATAACGCCGGGAATATCCATAAGTTCTTCTTTGGCTACCTGAGGATAGCACCCGGTTACCAGGACTCTTGCTCCTGCCCTGACAGCACGCCGTATAGCCTGCCTGCACTTGGCCGCACTTCTTGACGTAACAGCACAAGTGTTAATTACAGCAATATCCGCAGAGCCTGACTCCCGAATCTCGTAACCTGAATCCTCGAAAGCCTGCTTCAAAAAATCGGTATCATACTGATTCAGTTTGCATCCGAAGGTCCTGAAGGACACTGTCTTTTTCCCTTTTGCCAATGAGCTACTCCCCCACAAATACATGATACCCATGACATCTGCTTTTCCATTATACCTGTCTGTCCGCATATGATGGGAGTGTTGGTTTGATGATTGTCACTTCCGGGGAATAGATACCAAACAACTGCCTCGCCGGGTTTTGCAGGAATCCGCCACTGTAACATCAGTCTTGCCAACGCAGCGCCGTCGTTGCGGACTCACGGGGCTTATTGCAAAGAGTCCGACACTGTAACCGGAACCAGGCCTTTTTCTTTGAGGCCCGCAATTATTTCAGGCAGGGCTTCGACTGTGGGCTCAGTTGGATGAAGAAGAATCAACGCACCGGGCTTTGCCCCTGCAAGAGCTCGCTTCCAAATGGATTCCGGTGCAGGCATACGCCAGTCAACAGTATCCACTGTCCATAAAATGGTCTGATAACCTATCTCCAGTGCATACTCCACAGTAGAATCAGTCCATTCGCCATATGGGGGAGCGAAAAGTTTGGCAGGGGCAACGCCGGTTGCTTCAGTAATCAAAAGTTCCCCCTCTTTTATTATCTCCTGCAATTTATCTTTTGGCAGGTGTTCCAAATGGACATGGGACCCACCGTGATTGCCAACTTCGTGTCCGCGGGCAATAATCTCTTGCAAAAGATCAGGGTGATTCGCTGCCCAGGTACCTGTCGGGAAGAAAGTGGCGCAAATACCTGCTTCGCTGAGCACCTCGAGAATTTGGGGGACGAACTCCTCACCCCAGTCTACGTTGAACATGAGACTGACATTCGGCCTATCCGGGACTCCCCGTGAGATAGGAGCCATGACAGCCAGTGAATAGCCTTCCTGGTACATGCCCAAAATGTGAAAACCGCAGCTCAACCATAAAATAGCAGCCAAGAGAAGACTTATGAGATGCTGTTTTCTCAAGACAAACATGCTAATACTACCTTTCATTATGGGTTTTTGTGTTGTGCTTTTCGCCGGATATGTCACCGGCTAGTTCCCATTACGTTCTGAAAGATAGTATGTGCAGAGACAGAAGAACATGAGTGGTTAATGTAAAGTGTGCCTTGCCAGCTCCGTTTGTGCCGGAAGCCCCGAGGCCCGTAAACCCCAAAGCCCGTAAGTCCGGAAGCTTGAAAGTCTCAAATCCGCGACAAGTACTCTACAATGATCGCACAGGCAGCCAGCGAAGCAGTCTCGGCTCTTAGTATGTGTGGTCCCAGAGTTACCGGGCGGAACCCTTTGTCTATTGCCTGCTCCACTTCGTGAGCCTCAAATCCGCCTTCCGGGCCAATGATTATCGACACTTCTCTGTCAGCCCCTATGGCTTCGTTCAGGCTTCCGGTCATTTCCCGCCGTTCCAGGGCCAGCAGAGCCTTGCCCGGCACTGAAGCCATCATGAGTTCCTTGAAACCGATTATGTCATTAATCTCGGGGATATCCGAACGGCCTGACTGCTGGGCAGCTGCCCTTGAAACCTTCTTCCATCTGGCCTTTCTTGCGGCCTTCTTACTCTCATCCAACCGTGGGATGGTTCTTGCAGTTACTATTGGGGTTATGGACGCCACTCCGAGTTCAGTGGCTTTCACAATAACCAAATCAAATTTGTCGCCTTTCAGCACAGCAGGATAAAGATGCAAAGCGTAAGAAGGCCTCTCAACCTGGTACTTGTTGATTATCCTTCCCATTAGGCTCTTGCGAGTGACTTCTAGCACCTCTGCTTCGCAAACCTCTGGCACTCCAAATTCAACAACCACACGAAAATTCTCGCCCGGCATCAACCTCTGGGTTAACGCGTGGCGAAGGGCCTCACCGGTTAGGACTACCCTATCTCCCGAAACTGCAAGAGGCTCCACAAAAAACAAGGGCGGAGTGTTCTTGGATGGATCCAGCAAGGAAATCAACCTTTCCAAAACTATGGACTTACTGCCAAAAGACAGCCGGCAATCTGGCAACAAGGCCGTGAAACGTTAGGATCACCCAATGTTCAGGTTCCCATGCATCACATGTTTCAGCGGATCTGATAACGAGCAACTCTGAAACGTTAGGACCGTCCCCGTGTTTCAACGGACCGCCCTGAAACGTTAGGACCGTCCCGGCGTTTCAATCTGGCCTGTTTCCTCCTGCTGCGTCTTTTAACCTCTGGAAGAAGGACTTGCCCTCTGCCACATTTTCCCCGTCAGACTGGCCCAATTCCATGATGAGTTCTTTTTCCTTGGGAGAAAGCCTGGTAGGAACACGCACATTCACTCTTACCATTAGGTCTCCCTTGCTCTTCCCACGGAGCCGGGGCATTCCCTTTCCTCTTAGACGCAAAACTGCACCAGGCTGGGTGCCTACGGGAACAGTAAGGTCAACTTTCCCCTCAAGGGTTGGTATGGTAGCAGTTCCGCCTAAAGCTGCCAGCGGAAAACTGATGGTTTTATCCAAAATGAGATCATCGCCCTGCCTCTCAAAGATGGCATGAGGCTTGACAAATACAGCCACATACAGGTCTCCCGGCGGGCCGCCTCTCTGGCCGGCATCGCCCTGGCCAGACAGCCTCAAGTGCAACCCGGAATCGGCACCTGCAGGTATTTTCACCGTAACCACTCTGGCCTTTACCGTTTCTCCTGATCCTCCGCAATCGGTACACGGTTTCTCTGCAATCTTGCCTGCACCACCGCACTCGGGACATGTTTTCACTGTAGTCATGGAACCCAGAATAGTGTTGACAGTGGCCCTGACCTGGCCGGCACCACGACAGGTAGT
>JAXGOJ010000016.1:0-43941 GCA_040767525.1 Bacillota bacterium
ATGTTAGCCGGTACCTTGAGGCAAAGCGCAAAGACATTGACAATGCCGTTGCAGAAATAATAGAAGGTTATCAGTGGAACCTACCGGTTCTTAAAGAAGCTGTCTCGTACTCACTCTTTGGAGGCAAGAGGCTCAGAAGTATCATCTTGTTATCGGTTTACAGTGGCCTTGGGGGTTTTGAGCCAGATGCTATGAGATTTGCAGCGGCAATTGAGATGATCCAAGCCTATTCTCTGGTACACGATGATCTTCCCTGTATGGATAATGACAATTACCGCAGGGGCAAAATCACTTGCCATAAGAAATTCGGTGAGGCTATTGCCCTTTTGTGTGGAGATGCACTGTTGACAATGGCTTTTGAAACTATGTTGTCCAGTCAGGCCATAAGAGCCGAACTGGCTAGCCGGGCAGCTTTTGAGATTGCTGTGGCAGCAGGCCCCAGGGGTATGGTTGGTGGCCAGGTCTTGGACCTCCTTTTGGAGGGTAAGACAGGGGAGCCGTGTAAAGTATCCAGAATGTATGAGATGAAGACAGGTGCATTATTTGAAGTCTCAGCGAAAGCAGGAGCCGTATTGGCAGATTCCCCCTGCCAGTTGGCAGATGCTGCCGCCCGGTGGGGAAGGTTTTTTGGTTATGCATACCAGATAATTGACGACTTGGAGGACGCAGGCCAGGGCGGAACAGAGGAAGCAAAGGATACCTTGGTCAAAGAACTATCTCAGGAATGTGCTTGTGATGAAGCAAGAAATGCTCTTGTAAAAAGCATTCAAGCTGCCTCAGTCCCAGGCTTCGATCAGGTTTTCCTAAAGGACTTGTCGAGAATGTATATGGTGAAGGCCGGCAGGCTCACATAGACTTGCGGAAATCGCATTTTCAAATTGGTATAACATAAGGCGAAGAATCCTATCAGGAAATAGGCGCCTCCCACAGTGAACATTTTCTCAATCCGCTCACAAGATGACACTGTCCGATAACAAGACCCGGTAAGATAGTTGCCGGACAAGCCAATTTTTCGTATAATTCTCTTTGCAACCCTTATGGGTGAACCAATTTCTCTTTGAGGGTACAGTATTCTAGTAGATTTCGCGTTCCCAGGGCGGGGCTAAAAATCCGTCATGGCCTTACCTGGCTCGCCCTGTCGGGGCCGGTTGCGCCCAGCTTCCGGTCTGGCCAGGGAGAAGGGAAAGAGGGGAGCCTGCAACGGCATGCAGGTTTTGAAACAAGAGCCCTCTTTTCGCGGAGCAAGTGATTGTTTATGCTTCTAAGGTAAATTCTCTTAATGAGAAAGGCCTGCCTTGAGTGGCTGGATGGGAAGGTTCCTCCTGAAAATCCGGCTGCAAAAGAGGCTAGGAAAGGCGAATCTTAGAGGAAAACTCCTAGACTGTCTTTCATGGATACTTGCGGGATTACGGTGTGAACTAAGTGGCGATCCAGCGCTGCTCTTGGCGACGGGGCAGGTTGGTCTTAAAGGGGAACCGCCTCTGGCGTAAGCCGGGGTTGATCATCGGGAAAGCCTGCTGGACCTTAAGTCACAAAATTAATCGCAGGTATTACCCTTGAAGAGGAGATACTTCACAATGGCCCGAAAAAAAGACAAGAACTGCCGATATATACTTCAGGCATTTAGCCTTGGGTTACTCGCTTTTATACTGAGTTTTGCCCTAAATGCTTCTTTCGAGGAACTGGCCCAGGGCATTTCCCTTTATCTAAGCATTCCCCTGTTTTTGTTTGTGATCACACTGGGTATAGTTGCAGATGGCATCGGAATAGCCAGCGCGAGGGCTGACGAAAAGGCACTTCTTTCCATGGCTTCAAGAAAAGTCAAGGGTGCAAGAGAGTCCTTGTGGTTTGTCAGGAACGCCCCAAAGGTATCTTCCGTCTTTAATGATGTCCTCGGCGATGTATCTGCAACTTTGTCAGGCGCTCTGGCAGTTGCTATGATATACAGGATAAGATCAGTTTTTCCATGGTGGAATGTAATGTGGTTGACGAGCCTTGGCGTAGGTTTGGTATCGGCTTTAGGTGTTGGGGGAAAGGCTCTGTTCAAGCCTTTTGCCCTGAGGCATTCAGAGAAACTAGTTCTTGTCCTCGGAAAGATAAGGCTCGTTATGTTACGTGTTTTCAGGAGGAAATGAGGAGGGTGTGTATTGGAACTCCGTAACGTGAGGTCTCCGGAAGACATTCGCAAGTTGCCAATTAGTGACCTGAAAGTTCTTGCACAGGAAATCAGGGGTAAAATCATACAGACTGTATCGGCAAACGGGGGACATCTTGCTTCATCCCTTGGCACTGTAGAACTTACCCTGGCTTTACACACTGTTTTCCACACTCCCAAAGACAAGATTGTGTGGGATGTGGGACACCAGACTTATGCTCACAAGCTTATCACAGGCCGCTATGACTCCTTTGACACTCTACGCAAACTCGGCGGTATTTCGGGTTTTCCAAAAAGGGCCGAGAGCCGGTATGATGTTTACGATACAGGGCATGCGTCAGGGTCGATTTCATATGCTGCAGGATTGGCCAGGGCAAGAGACTTAAGCGGCGGGGACTGGAACGTAATAGCTGTTATAGGGGACGGGGCACTCACTTCAGGAATTGCTTATGAAGGGCTTAATAATGCTGCAGCCCTGGATACTCCCTTGATTGTGGTACTGAACGACAATTCAATGTCCATATCAAGAAACACCGGAGGCATAGCTCATTATCTGACCCTGTTAAGATTAGCTCCGGGATACCGCTCTGCCAAGGCAGCTGTGGAAAAGGCCCTAGATCATATGCCAGCTCTTGGGCCACGGACAGTTGCGTGGTTGAGGCGTTTCAAAGGAGGCCTCAAGTACTTTCTTTTCCCTGAGGCGTGGTTTGAGGCTCTTGGTTTCAGGTATTACGGGCCCATTGACGGCCATGATATCGGGGGACTTAAGAAGGTGTTTGAAGAAGCCAGGCCCCTCAGGGAACCTGTCTTGATACATGTGGTTACAAAGAAAGGCAAGGGTTATACGTTTGCTGAAAAATACCCGGAAAAATTCCACGGTCCCGGGCCATTCAATGCAGAGACAGGGGAAATCAGAAAATCTTCAGAGGGGCCTTTGGCCTACAGCCAGGTCTTTGGGAAGGCCATTACCGAATTTGCCGGTAAAGAGCGCCGGTTAGTGGCAATTACAGCAGCCATGACTGACGGTACCGGACTCAGAGAGTTCCAGAACAAGTTTCCGGAAAGGTTTTTCGATGTCGGCATCGCAGAGAGCCACGCAGTGACTTTTGCTGCCGGTCTGGCACAGGGTGGCATGGTCCCGGTTGTATGTATTTATTCAACTTTCCTTCAAAGAGCCTTTGACCAAATAATAGAGGATGTATGCCTTCAGAAACTCAAGGTGATCTTTGCCATAGACCGTGCAGGTATTGTGGGAGAGGACGGCGAAACCCATCATGGCCAGTTCGATATAAGCTATTTGAGGATGGTTCCGGGCTTAACTATTATGGTACCTAAAGACGAAAAAGAGCTTGTTGAAATGCTCTGGACTGCCCTTGAGATCCCAGGGCCATGTGCCATCAGGTACCCAAGAGGGCATGGCCAGGGCGTTGCATTTGAAGAGGCTCTGGATAACCCTGAGTTTTTGACACCGGGAAAGCCTGAAGTGATTCTTAGCGGCACAGATGTAAATATCATTGCCCTGGGCAGCCTGGTATATCCTGCTATGGAAGCATCCGGGATATTAAGGCAAAAAGGTATTTCATGTGGCGTAATAAATGCAAGGTTTGTAGCACCTTTAGATCCAGGTGCCCTGGTGGATGCTGTGAATAATGCCCCTGTCTTGGTTGCGGAAGAGAATGTACTGGAAGGGGGATTTGGAGAAGCAGTGGCGAATGCTTTGGCTTCTTTGTGTGATGGGCCTATTCATAAGCTGGCACTCCCCCCCAAGTTCATAGAACATGGTTCTCAAGGGGAACTCCGGGGTATTTACGGCCTGGGTGCCCCGGGTATAGTGAGAAAAGTTGAAGAAATACTGCCCTGATGGGAGAAGAGATGTTAAAAAAAGGTATAGGAATTGTCCCGAATCTTGACAAACCAAGGAGCAAAGAACTGGTCAAGGGCCTCATAAAATGGCTCGATGAACGGGAATTCAAAGCTTACCTGCCGGTTTGCACAGGACTTACCTTGGGGTACTGCCGGAACGTATTACCTATTGGCGACTGGCCTGGCAATGTAGATTTTGCAGTAGTCCTGGGCGGTGATGGCACTTTACTGGGTGCCGCGAGATCCCTTGGCCCGCTTAACATTCCTCTTCTTGGGGTGAATTTAGGCCATTTTGGTTTTCTTACAGAATTGGAAGCAAGCAGTCTGTTTTGCTACTTGCCTGATTTTATTTCAGGCAATGTTGAAAAAGACGAAAGACTTATGCTTTCAGCAGAGGTTATTCGTGAAGAAAGCCCGGTATTTCGGAGTATCGCTCTCAATGAGGCTTGTGTTACAAAAGGCCCCTATGGCAGGCTTACTGTACTGTCTCTCAGAGTCTCGGGAAAAGATGTGGACACTTATGGAGCCGACGGGTTAATAGTCTCGACACCTACCGGTTCTACTGCATACTCTCTTTCTGCAGGGGGCCCCATTGTGTCACCGCAGATAGATGCTTTCCTGGTGACACCAATTTGTCCCCATACTCTGTATTCAAGATCAATTGTTGTTCCTTCATCTGAATCTTGTGAAATCGAGATCACCTTGCCCAGTCAATCCACTATGCTTTCATTGGATGGGCAGGAATTTTTCTCTCTCGACAAGAATGACATGATTGTGGTCAAAAAATCAAAACATAAGGTGGCACTGCTCCGGCGCAATAAGTGGTCGTTTTATGACGTGTTGCGTAAAAAGATGAAAGAAGGGGCAGATAGGCTACCGCGGCGATGATCCCGGCTGAGTGGGGAAGACCATCAATGTTAGGAGGCATTTCTTGAATGAAAGCAAAGAGGCAAATGAGAATCATTGAACTGGTATCCCACAATGTTGTCACCAGCCAGGAGGAAATGTGCCAGCTGCTCGCTAAAGACGGAATCAAGGTAACGCAAGCTACAATCTCCAGAGACATAAAGGAACTCAATTTGGTCAGGGTTCCGGCAGGTGATGGGCGGTATAAGTATGCACTTATGCCAGGAGACCCGACTCTTGTGTACAAAGAGCGTTTTCAGAGGTTATTCGCGGACTGTTGCATCGACATGGAAAAATCCGGTAATATCGTTCTGGTTAAGAGCATTTCAGGAACCGCTTCTGCAGTGGGAGAGGCAATTGATGGACTGAAATTAGAAGGCATTCTGGGAACCGTTGCCGGAGACAACGCAGTGCTGGTTGTGGTCAGGGATGGATATCCAGCCGTTGAGGTGTTGCAGTCTTTACGTAACATAGCGGGATTGTGATAATTTTTGCTGATATATTTAAGGATCAGAAACTTTGGTATTTTCCATGATATCGAACTTGAACTTGGTCCGGGCCTCACTGTATTTACCGGAGAAACAGGGGCAGGCAAGTCCATGATTGTGGATGCTGTCATGGCTTGCCTTGGATACAGAACTTCTTCAGATGTCATAAGGGCGGGAGAAGAAAGGGCCATACTGGACCTTTTGATTACTCCTGACAGGGATTTGGTGGCCGAAAGCAACGATTGGGCCGGTATTCTTGGAAACGAAACACAGATAGCAATTCAAAGAGACATATTGCCTGAAAGATCATATATGCGCATTAACGGAAGAGTTGCCACTATGTCCATGGCTCAGTCAATTGGAAGCCGCCTGGTAGATATTCACGGGCAGCAGGATCACCATTCCTTGATGAAGGCTCAAAACTACATTTCTGTGATAGACAGCCTGAACAAAGAGGCCGTGAATCCTGTTAAGGCACGATACTACGAACATTACTCCAGAAGGCACAAGATCCTTTCGGAAATCGAAAAGCTTGATCAAGATCAATCTCAACGCACACGTGAAATAGATCTTTTGTCGTATCAAATAGACGAAATAGAAAAGGCCAACTTGGCACCAGGGGAAGAGGAAGCACTAAGGCAGGAGCACCGGATATTGGCCTTCCAAAAAAGACTTATAGAATTGGCACAAGAATCATACGAATGTCTTTACGATGGTGCAGGGCAAATGGTCTCTGCATATGAGCAGTTAACCCGTGGTATTTCCACATTGAGCAAGGCCGGAGGTATTGACCCAGCTGTAAGTGAAACCATAAAGGCTCTGGAGCAGGTGCTGTTTTCCCTTGAAGTGGCAGTTGACCTTTTGCGGGATTATCAAAGGGGTTTGATTTTGGAGCCTGCAAGATTGCAGGAAGTTGAAAACCGTTTGGATTTTCTTGAAAGGTTGAAGGCCAAGTACGGAAGTACTGTTGACGACATAGTAAAGTTCAAGAAGGTTTCAGAAGTACGGCTCACCCGGCTTTTGCATGCCGGTGAGACTTTATCCGGCCTGGAAAAGGAACTGAAGCAAGTAGAAAACGAAATGGTAATATTCGGTACTGAACTTTCTGAAATAAGGCGCCGGATTGCTGCTAAAATGGAGGAAAGTATATGCTTTGTGCTCCAGGAATTGGGTATGCCCGGTGCCCGGTTTTTGGCGTCATTGGACCATCAGGAAGACAGCGATCTGGGTATTATGGTAGGAGGCAGGCGGATAAGGGCGTTTCCCGATGGGTTTGACAGGGCAGGCTTTCTATTTTCGGCAAACCCGGGGGAACCGCCTTTACCTCTTAACAAGGTTGCGTCAGGAGGAGAACTGTCCAGATTAATGCTGGCCATAAAATCATGTATGGAAGAAGTTGATCCAATACCCATACTTATTTTTGATGAAATAGATGCAGGAGTTGGGGGTAAGGCCGGACAAGCAATCGGTGAAAAGCTGTGGCAACTCGGGCAGAGTCATCAGGTTTTATGTGTTACACACCTGGCGTCAATTGCGGCAATGGCAGATACTCATTTCGCCATTACCAAAGCCGAGAAAGGGGGACGAACATACGGGCAAGCAGAGATGTTGGGGAATGAAGACAGAGCCCGGGAAATCGCCAGAATGTTGAGTGGCACTGATCTTGGAGTCTCTTTGGATCACGGACGGGAGCTTATCCTCACCGCCAGGGCTTACAAAGAAAGTTTCAACTGACTTTTTGATTTGATAAAACCCTCCCCTAAAGTAAACCTTAATACCTGTAAACCTTGCTTGGGGGGGTGTGCTTTATTTGGAGCACAGCAATAGAAAAAAGGTTCTAGGAATTGTATTTTCATTACTGGTTTTGCTCATTGCCTCATCAGGTTCTTTTCGAATGGCTTTTTCATTTCCAGACGCAATTTCCGTTGCCACCGGCGAGCTGTTTACTATTGATACAGGATTTCCTGTGGTTTCGGCTCATTCTCCCAATGCTTCCTCAGTGGAAAACCACCCCTGGGCGCACTTACCTACTAGACTTGTTTTTGATAGTCAGGCACCAGGGGGTTTCCAGGTGGAGTTCAGACTTTTCGGCGTCATACCAATACGCAGGGTATCCCTGATTGTTGAAGACCCAATATTGGTTATGCCAGGAGGGCATTCAATAGGGGTGATTCTCAGAAGTCAGGGCGTGATGATTACAGGGCTTTCCTATGTTGATACACTGGATGGCAGGCAGGTATGGCCTGCAAAAAATGCAGGGATTGAAGTTGGAGACATAATTTTGTCTGTAGGGGACCAGAAAATCAGGGGCAAAGAGGATCTGGCAATAGCCGTAGATGCCGCAGGAAGGGCAGGCCAATGGCTTGATCTCCTGGTTGAAAAACCCGATGGCTCTGTTTTGAGAAAAGTCCTGATACCGGTTCAACACAAAGATGGAGGATACCGGTTAGGCCTTCTCGTAAAAGATTCACTGGCCGGTGTGGGAACCTTAACTTTTTGCCAGGAAGACTCAAATTTATATGCGGCTCTGGGCCATGTGATTTCAGAAGGGGATTCTAAGCGTCCTCTCGCCATGAAGGAAGGACAGATAGTAAGATCTACTGTTACAGGTATCCAGCCCAGCAAAAAAGGCCGCCCAGGCGAGTTTCTTGGGGTATTTATTGAAGATCAAGACATAATCGGCAACATAATCAAAAATGGGCCATGCGGAATCAGTGGAATACTCACTCAGCCTTTATTCAACCCGTTTTACGATGAGGCGATTCCCCTTGGTTTACCCAACCAGCTAAAGAAAGGCCATGCAGAAGTGCTTACAACCGTCAATGGCCGCCAGATCGAACGGTTTTCTATTGAGATTGAGAATGTATTCGCCGGTTCAGGAGTTTCGTCAAAGGGATTTTTGATAAGGATTACAGATTCCCGGTTATTGGAACTGACCGGGGGGATTGTTCAGGGAATGAGCGGAAGTCCAATCATACAAGATGGCCGTCTGATCGGGGCTATCACACACGTATTGGTAAATGACCCTACCCGGGGTTACGGCACATTTGCCCAATGGATGGCTCAAGAAGCTTATATTGTTCCAGGATCTGCAGATGAAGGTTTTAGAGCCGCATTTGGCGTCAGGGTTTTTCCAGTGATTATGAGAATTCTGAATCAAGCAAAAAAGGGTTCTTGTCAAAATTAGAGAAGAACTATACAATAGCTAGCAGAAACTGTAAAAAACTTGTAGTATTGGCACGTACATCCATTAGCGGGGAGAGGGGTACTATGCAAAAAATTCGCGTTCTCGTTGCAGATGACAACAGGGAGTTTGCAGATCTTCTGAAAGAATATCTACAAAAGCAGGAAGATATGAGTGTTGTCGGTGTCGCTTACAAAGGCCTCGAAGCGCTGGAATTGATTGATGAAGTGTCGCCGGACATAGTAATTCTCGACATTATCATGCCTTATCTTGACGGTATCGGTGTTCTTGAGCAACTGGCTGCTCAACACCTTCAAAAAACGGCTAAGATTGTTATGTTAACTGCTTTTGGCCAGGAGGCCATTACACACAGAGTCCTTGAATTAGGAGCCGATTATTACATACTGAAACCATTTGACCTTGACATACTTGCTGAAAGACTCAGGCAAATGGCTACAGGAAAAACAACCCTTCCCAAAACTCTGACTGTTAAAGACAGAGAAAAGAGCCACGATGCCAGAGTAACATCGATCATGCACGAGCTTGGAATTCCTGCTCATATCAAAGGCTATATGTACCTTAGAGACGCCATCATAATGGTGGTTTCCGGGTTGAACTTCTGTCAAGGATTACCAAGGAGCTTACCCCACAATTGCAGATAAGTACTCTACAACGCCGAGCGAGTAGAAAAGGGCAATACGCCATGCTATTGAAGTAGCCTGGGTCAGGGGCAATGTTGAATTCATTGAAAAAATGTTTGGCCATACCATAAGCCAGGACAAGGGTAAACCCACAAATTCTGAGTTCATCGCAATGGTGGCCGATAGAAATCTCAGGTTGGGGGCATAGAGAAGGAACTTAACCCCCGTTGTGTTGAACTTATGTGCGGGGGTGAAGGAAGTGCAGGGTACAAGAAACAATTTGCTCGATCATATTCTGAATTCCACCCACGATGCAATTATTGCCATCGATGCAGAGGGCAACGTTTTTCTCTTTAATAGTGCTGCCGAAAAGCTTTCGGGCAAAAAAGCCGATGAGGTAATCGGGAAGGCTGTTAAAGAGGTTATTCCCAATACCCGGTTAGACCGAATACTTGAAACAGGCACTCCTGAAATCAGCCAGAAGCAAGACCTGGCCGATACTACTGTCGTAACCAACAGAGTGCCTGTAAGGGATCGTAACGGGAATTTGGTGGGGGCTGTTGCAGTTTTCAGAGACATTACCGAATTCAAAACTCTTGCTGAAGAGATTACTAACCTCAAACAAATCCAATCCTTACTTTCTGCGGTGATTAACTCAACTCAAGATGCAATTTCCGTTGTAGACCAGTTTGGTAACGGCCTGCTGATAAACCCTGCATATACCAGACTTACCGGATTTATGGAAAAGGATGTTATTGGGAGGCCTGCAACAGTCGATATTGCAGAAGGTGAAAGCGTTCATCTTGAGGTGTTAAAGACCAAGAGGCTTGTTACCAATGCTCGGATGAAGGTAGGCCCGATGAAGCGGCCGGTAGTTGTGAACGGAGCACCTGTTATCGTAGACGGTGAACTTAAGGGAAGTGTTGCGGTAATACGTGATGTTTCCGAGATAATGCAGTTAACCGACGAATTAGAAAGAATTAAGAGTATAGTAAGAGGTTCTGAACCCAAGTATTCGTTCGAAGATGTGGTGGCCGAAAGCCCCCTAATGATCCAATCTGTTGAACAAGCCAGGCGGGTATCTGCAATCCCGGTGACGGTTCTCATACGCGGTGAGAGCGGTACAGGAAAAGAGCTTTTTGCCCACGCTATTCATAATGCATCGCCCAGGAGGAACAAGCCGTTTGTTAGGGTCAATTGTGCTGCCTTGCCCAAAAGCCTTCTCGAGTCAGAACTTTTTGGTTATGTAGAAGGTGCTTTTACGGGAGCCAGAAAAGGAGGCCGAAAAGGGCTTTTTCAGGAGGCCGACGGCGGTACTTTGTTCCTTGACGAGATTGGGGTGATGGACCTGTCGGTTCAGGCGAGTCTCCTCAGGGTGCTTCAAGAAAGGGAGATCATGAGGATAGGTGATTCAAAACCAACGCCTGTGGACGTAAGAGTAATAGCCGCCACCAATGTCCCTCTTGAGCAAATGGTGTCGTCAGGCAACTTCAGAGAGGACCTGTACTACAGGCTTAACGTAATCCCTATTTTTATTCCTCCTTTGAGGCAACATCCTGAAGACCTTCCTGGGTTATGCAAACATCTCTTGCGTAAACTTAATCAAAGTTATGGAAGGTCTGTAACAGGTATAGACGATGCAGCTATGGGTATTTTCAAATCCTATAAATGGCCCGGCAATGTAAGGGAGTTGGAGAATGTTCTCGGCAGGGCTATCATTAACATGAAACACCAGGATGAGATTATCAGGGCCGAGCATCTTCCGCCTCTGGGCAGGGGAGTTTACACAACCTATTTGGAGACAGAAAAACCTTCAGACTCTGCTGATTCTACAGCCTACGCTTTGCGCAAAGCTGTAGAAAGAGCGGAGATTAATGCAATTCAACGTGCCTTAGAGGAGACTTCTTGCAATAAAACTCGGGCGGCACATCTCCTGGACATAAGCATAAGAAGTCTATATTACAAGATGCAAAAGTACGGCCTGGCAAAGAGCTCAAAGGCCCTTTTACCAGAAGAGGTCGTGAAAAAACAGACAAAGTAGTTATGCAATCAAATGCGTGCATGATAATGCCTATATGCAAATAGGTGCACGCTCTGTCTGAACAGTTCAATCCACGGTTTTCATTAGCAAAGTTTCACAAACAGCCTGTAAGGCTAACTCCGGTGTTCTTTTAGGTTGATTTACACGCTCCGGCGTGGCACGGTTATTGCTCTTTGCTTTATGAGAGGGCGATGTTTCGTCTGTCACTGTAAATCAAATTGTTGAAGGGGGATTCATATGGCTGTATTCAACTCGATGGAGATACATGGGTATGAGCAAGTTGTTTTCAATTACGACAAAGTATCCGGATTACGATCCATAATTGCAATTCATGACACTACCCTGGGGCCTGCCCTGGGAGGCGCAAGAATGTGGCCCTACAAATCAGAAGAAGATGCTCTTACAGATGCGTTGAGATTGGCTCGTGGCATGACCTACAAAAGCGCGGCCATGGGGCTGAATTTGGGCGGCGGCAAGGCTGTTATCATTGGTGACCCCAGAAACGACAAGGCCGAAGAGTTGTTTAGGGCTTTCGGGAAGTTCGTAAACACCCTTAATGGCAGGTATATTACGGCTGAAGACGTGGGCACCACAACTGACGACATGGAGGTAATAAAGTCTGCTACAGATTATGTAGTAGGCCTTGCAGGTACCAGCGGAAATCCTTCTCCTGTAACCGCGTTTGGGACATTCAGGGCTATGCAGGCTTGTGCCCGGGAAACATTTGGTGATGAAAGTCTTGCCGGAAGAAAAGTGGCAGTTCAGGGAGTAGGGAACGTAGGCTATTTCTTAACTGAAAGATTGCTCGAGGCAGGAGCCGAAGTTCATGTTGCCGACATTTTTCCTGAAAAGGTTCAGAAGGCAGTGGAACTTGGCGCCAGAGCTGTCAGTCCGGAAGGTATCTTCGACCTGGAATGCGATATTTTCGCGCCATGTGCCCTAGGTGGCGTAATCAACGACGAGACTGCAGAAAGACTCAAGGCAAGGATTGTGTGCGGCAGCGCAAACAATCAGCTCCTTGAAGAGAAACACGCCATTGCTCTGTCTGACCGCAACATACTTTACGCACCGGATTTTATCGCCAACGGTGGTGGGGTCATAAATGTTACAGGAGAGCTGCGTCCGGGCGGTTACAGCAAAGATTGGGCTATTTCCAAGGTATCCAGAATATATGACATCTTGCTAAAGGTATTTGAGATAGCCAGGGAGCAGGGTATTGGGACCAATGAAGCTGCTAACACACTGGCAGAAGACCGGATCAGGAAAGCTCTTGAGCAAAAGAGGATATATATACCCTCTACTTAGTTAGGATGTCCGGTATGCCCGGGAGGACGGGAGAGGGGGGGAAGAGATTGGAAAAACGGGTTGTTTTCAGACAGGACAACTGTAAGAGCTGTGAGTTGTGTATTGAGGTATGCCCCAAAGAGATCATCAAGCTAAAAGACGTGCTCAACAGGTTAGGTTACCGGCCCGCATCAGTAGAAGATGATGATCAGCCTTTGTGTATTAGCTGCGCTCTATGTGCCAGAATGTGCCCTGATGCCGTCATTGACGTTTACAGGTGAATAAATTGGAGGTGAATTTTGTGGCTGAACCTGTTCTGCTGAAAGGGAATGAGGCTATTGCCGAAGCTGCAATCCGTGCCGGATGCAGATTCTTCTTTGGATACCCCATTACTCCCCAAAATGAGATTCCAGAGTATATGTCCAGAAGGCTGTCTGAGGCAGGAGGAGTGTTTGTACAGGCGGAAAGTGAAGTTTCATCAATAAACATGGTTTACGGTGCTGCAGGAGCCGGGGGACGGGTTATGACGTCATCTTCAAGCCCCGGTATCTCATTGATGCAAGAAGGAATTTCATATTTGGCCGGTGCGGAACTCCCGTGTGTCATCGTTAATATATCAAGAGGCGGCCCAGGCCTTGGTGGTATACAGCCGTCTCAGTCAGACTACTTTCAGGCTACCAAGGGAGGTGGCCACGGGGATTACAAGCTTTTGGTATATGGTCCGTCTACGATTCAGGAAGCCTGTGACCTCATGATGAAAGCTTTTGATGTAGCAGATAAGTACCGCAATCCTGTTATGCTGCTTGGAGATGGAATGATAGGGCAGATGATGGAGCCGGTGGTATTTCCTGACGGTTCAGATGAGATCCTAGAAGTTCCCAAACCCTGGGCTACCACGGGAAGCGAAGGCAGAGAAGCGAATTTGGTTACATCAATATACCTGGATCCAGAGGTCTTAGACGCCCATAATTGGAAATTGTACGAAAAGTACCGGCTCATGGAGCAGAATGAAGTAATGTACGAGGTTAAGTATGGTGATGATTCCGAGTGGTTTCTTGTGGCATACGGGACTGTGGCCAGAATCTGTCTGTCAGTTGTCCACAAAATGCGGCAAGAAGGAATCAAGCTGGGACTTATCCGCCCGATTACCCTTTGGCCTTTCCCGAAAGAGGCTTTTACCGGGGTGCTTGGCCATGCTAAAGGCTTTTTCTGTGTGGAGATGTCTACAGGCCAGATGGTTGAGGATGTAAGACTTTGTGTTGCAGGCAAGGCCCCTGTGTATTTTTACGGCAGGACCGGAGGAGCAGTGCCTCTTCCCAGAAATATCGAAAAACGTGTTCTTGAGATGATATCTGGCAAAGAACCGGTGGTTACAGACTATTTTGAGAAGGCACAAGGAGGTGGAGGGTGATGAAGCCTGTTTATTTGCGCCCGAAATCTCTCACTGATACGGTAACCCATTACTGTCCCGGTTGCACTCACGGCATAGCTCACAGGTTGATAGCCGAAACAATTGATGAATTGGGAATCCGGGAAAAATGTATCGGAGTGGCATCGGTAGGATGTTCAGTGTTTGCTTACAATTACTTTGACGTGGATTTTCAGCAGGCAGCCCACGGCCGTGCCCCTGCAGTGGCTACAGGAATAAAGCGAGTGTTGCCTGATAAAATAGTCTTTGCTTATCAGGGAGATGGAGATCTTGCGTCAATCGGAGCAGCTGAAATTGTACATGCCGCTTCAAGACGCGAGAACATCACTGTTGTTTTCCTCAACAACGCCATTTACGGAATGACCGGAGGGCAAATGGCTCCTACCACTCTTCTGGATCAAAAGACTACGACGTCTCCTTATGGAAGGGAACCTGAGAGCCAGGGTTATCCGTTAAGAATGTCGGAACTTTTGGCTACAGTTGAAGGCTCGTACTATATTGCCAGGTTTTCCCTTCACAACGTGGCCAACATTTTAAGAGCCAAAAAGGGTATTAAGCAAGGGTTTACCAATCAAATAGAAGGTAAGGGGTTCTCGATGGTAGAATTATTATCTACGTGTCCCACCAATTGGGGTATGACTCCCTTGAATGCTCTCAAGTGGATAGAAACAAAGATGGTTCCCGCATATCCTTTGGGCGAATTTGTAAAACAGGGAGGGAGGGTAACATGAGTCACCAGGTCATAATTGCAGGGTTTGGGGGGCAAGGGGTCATGTTAATCGGTACCCTCCTTACCTACGCAGGAATGAAGGAAGGAAAGGCAGTATCATGGCTCCCTTCATACGGCCCGGAAATGCGGGGGGGTACAGCCAATTGTGCAGTGTGCGTTTCTGATACGCCTATTGCTTCACCGGTGGTTTCAGAACCTACAGCAGTCATAGCAATGAACCTACCGTCTTATGACAAGTTTAACAGGGTTTTGGTACCCGGAGGTTCCTTGATAGTTAACTCAAACCTAGTCAATGTCGAAAACATACGTGAAGACATTGAGTTTTATGGCATACCGGCCAATGACATTGCCGAAGATTTGGGTTCAGCCCGGGTGGCCAACATGGTTTGTCTTGGGGGCTTACTCGGAGCTCAAGACATAATCTGCCTGGACACTGTAATTGAGGTTTTACCCAGGGTAATCCAGGCAAGATACCACCATCTTCTGGAGATCAACGTCAAGGCACTGAAATGTGGATTTGGCAAGATCTGTAAGATGAAATGATGACAGAAGGCTCAGATTGTGAGGGGTAAGATTGAGTACCAAAAAAGTAGTAAGTGTAAAGGATGTGGAAGCGCTTCTCGTTTGTCTTCCTGGAATTCAAAGGGCTCGTGTCGTTGTCAATGATTGGGGTGCAATAGAGGAAATACACATCCTGACAGGATTGGATCGTGGCCCGAAGCAGATCGTAAGAGACGTACAGAGCGCCTTAAAAGCCCAATGGGACATAACCGTAGACAGACGTAAAGTCTCTGTTGCCCAGGTAAGGACGAGTTTGCCTGAATCACCGGGCCGTCTCCGGTATGTGGGACTGGATGTAAAAAGCGATGCAAGAACCAGTAAGAGTCAGGTGTGCGTTACTCTTGAACGGAGCCAGGAGGATCAAATAGCCACTTACAGTGGCAAAGCGGAAGTTGATGGAACAGAGATTTCGCTCCTCTTCGGAATAGCCCGGGCTACTTGCCTGGCGGTAAACCTTACAATTGAGCCCCCCAACGCGTTTTTTGTCGACGATGTTACTTTAATCAGCGTAGGCCACAAGCAGGCTGTGGCAGTGTTGGTGGGATTGGTCACGCCCAGAAGGAATTATGAAGAACTTTTGGGAGCTGCCCTGGTCCGGCGGGAGGTTAGAGAAGCATGTGTTCGTGCCACCCTGGACGCCTTGAACCGGAGGTTGGAAGTTTTGCCGCGAAAAGGTTCCCTGACAAAAGGGGCCAGATCTGGGCAAACTCAAGAACAACCCGCTCAAGTCCGAAATTTACCGGAACAACTCGACCTGCCATCTGAACCTGAACCCGAGGAGTCTGAGATTTTAGAATAACTTAAGGGCCCTGTCTCATAAGTTTTCTCGAGCCCAATTATGCGGAAAATACTTGGAGGCAGGGTCATGAAAAAAAGCACCATTGTATCTCCAGCGGTGTTGTGCCTATTGTTGATGATATCCGGGATTATTATGGGAGTGCTAGGTTTGAAGGTGCTCTCGCCTGATGAAAAGGCTGAGCTTGTATCTTATCTTGAGGTGTTTATGAGAGGACTTGCTAATCCTGGATTTGAACCAGGGGTTATCTTCAGGTTGTCACTTGTTCAGAACATAAAGACATGTGCTCTCATCTGGGCTTTTGGTCTTGCAGTGATTGGTGCACCTCTTGTTTGCCTGATGCTTTTGATTAGAGGTTTTGCAGTAGGTTTCAGTTCGGCATTTGTGTTCCGGGAACTTTCATCAGGGGGCTTTATGGTATTTGCAGCAGGGATGTTACCCCACAACCTTTTGGCTCTTCCCGCATTGGTGCTTCTTTCATCCCTGTCGGTATCTTTCTCACTCACATTGTTCAAGGAACGTCCCTGGGTTCATGGGGGGCTCATGAAACTCAGTACCGAGTATACCTGGCGCTTTGCTATAATCTCTATACTCTTGGGGTTATCATCTCTTGTCGAAGCATACCTGTCGCCGTTTTTGCTTGGTAAGGCCTCAGGTTACTTTTGACAGGATGATATGTTGACTGAAAGCCGCATAGTTTGGGTTAAACTGACATAAGAATATTTAAGGAAGGTTATTCTTTTAGTAGGATATTTCTCCGGTTGAAGGGAAACATAGAAGAAACAAAGGGTTTAACCATTGTTGGGCGAAATTAATATGTGGTGCACGAAGTTGCCTTTAGGGGGAGGATGGTTGCCGATGGAAAGCCTAATCCAGGAGTTTATTGATTATTTGGGGCACGAAAAAGGTTTGGCGACCAATACACTTGAGTCTTATGGAAGAGACTTACGCCAGTACCATGGATTTCTCTCTGAAGACACTTCTCAGACCCTGGAAACAGCTTCCCAGGCTACTATAGTGGCTTACCTTATGTTTTTGCGAAAACAAGGTAGGGCGACTGCAACAATTGCCAGACGCCTTGCCGCTCTTAAAGCGTTTTATCAGTTCCTGTTAAAAGAAAACTATGTTGCCAGGGATCCTACTGACGATCTATCGTCACCAAGGCTGGAGCGTAAACTTCCCAGAGTCTTAACTGTAGAAGAGGTCGAGAGACTTCTGAATCAACCTGATACTTCCAGCCCGGCCGGGAAACGAGATCAGGCAATGCTGGAGGTGCTCTATGCCACAGGCATACGCGTTTCCGAATTGGTAAATCTCAACATGGATGATATAGATTTTCGGGAAGGCTTTGTTCGTTGTATGGGAAAAGGTTCTAAAGAAAGGGTTGTTCCTATGGGAGAAATCGCCGCAAACTCTCTTAGGACATATATTGAAACGGGACGCCCGAAAATACTCTCAAATCCCAGGGAACAGGCTTTGTTTTTGAATCATCATGGTAGAAGATTGACAAGACAGGGGTTTTGGAAAATCGTAAAGAAATACGCTGTTCAAGCGCAAATACAAAAAGAGATCACTCCTCATACACTGAGGCATTCATTTGCTACTCACTTACTTGAAAACGGCGCAGACATCCGGGCGGTTCAGGAAATGCTGGGCCATGCTGATATTTCTACAACACAAATTTACACCCATGTTACCAAGGACCGGCTCAAAGACGTATATGCAAGAAGTCATCCAAGAGCTTAGTTCGTGCGCTCATAACCCTCCCCTCCGGCAGGTATCCTAAGAGTAGGATATGAAAATCCAGGAGGGATGAATATGATGCCGGAAAGAAAAAAACGCTTTATCAACAGAGAGTTTTCTCTTTTTGTCGCCATTTTTGTTTTTGCGTCTGTGAACTTGATGTCCGGGAATACTCAGACTGCTAACGCGGCTGCATTGGGCCTTGATGCGGTTCCTGCTCCTCGGGTAGATTCACCTTCGTGTGTAGTCATGGACGGGGTTTCAGGCGCGGTGCTTTTTGAAAAAGATGCTTACAGTAGAAGGATGCCTGCCAGTCTTACGAAAATGATGACCCTGGTCCTGGCTTTGGAGGATGTGGCTTCCGGAAAGGTTGGATTGCTTGATGAAGCTGTGGCTTCAGAAAACGCATGGGAAATGGGCGGAACTGAGGTTTGGGCCGAGCCAGGTGAGTCTATGCCTTTGGATGAGTGGCTTAAGGCAGTTGCTGTAGGTTCGGCAAATGATGGGGCAGTGGTGGTTGCAGAGTTTCTTTCGGGTTCTGTTGAGGCCTTTGCAGATAGAATGAATAGCAGGGCTTTTGAATTGGGAATGCAGGATACCGGTTTTAAGAATCCCCACGGCCTCGATGAAGATGGGCACTATACTACAGCCATGGATATGGCCATATTGTCAAAACATGCTGCCGCAGTCCCATACCTTCTTGATTACACGAAAATCTATCAGACCGGGTTCAGGGGAGGGAAAAACGAGCTTACCAATTTCAATGAAAACGGTTTACCTGTACGACGGTGCAGACGGTTTGAAAACCGGTATGACCAGCAAGTCAGGCTACTGTATCTCGGCCACGGCCCAGCGGGGCGACTCACGGTTTATCGTGGTCCTGATGGGAGCTTTGACCCCTGAGCAGAGGCAGAACGATGCCTGGAGGCTCCTTGATTGGGCGTTTGCAAACTTCAAATCATTACGGGTTGTTGATAGGGAACAATCTATCTGCCAGGTACGGGTGCGTAAGGGAAGACAGGATGTGGTTGAGGTTATCAGTGTTGAGCCCTTTGCAGTCACTATCACGAAGAATATGCCAGGTGAAATCAAAGGGTTATAACCCTCGATAAAGTCACCGCACCTATCGCAAAAGGCGACAAGGTAGGAGAACTGGCAGTGGAAATTGATGGTGAAGCAGTGGCCGCGCTGCCTTTGGTTTCGAAGGCCAATGTAGAACGAGCCAATTTTTTTGACTATGCAATACGATATATCAGGGCTTTTATGATAGGACGCTAATAGAGGAATTGCCCTCGAACTGTCGAATAAGTTTAAGGAAAATTTTAGCAAAGGCGGTGCGAGGGCATGGATCTTACTTTTATGAAAACGCCTTCATGCCTTGTGGTCAGGGTATCCGGGGAACTGGACTTATCTTCCGCCGCAAGGTTCCGTGATCTTATCGATAATGAGTTAAGGAAAACTGCAGCTCCGAACGTGGTTGTTAACCTCAAAAACCTCTCTTTTGTGGATTCTACAGGCCTGGGCGTGATTTTAGGCCGGCATAAGACTGTAACCTCGTGGGGCGGCAAGTTTATTTTGTCAGACGTGGCCCCCAAAGTGAGTTCCATGCTTGAAATGGCCGGCCTGCTGCCTGTTCTTCAGGTTGCCAGGACAGAAGAAGATGCAATCAAACGGGTAAAAGGCAAGGATGCAAAGGCAGAGGAGGCAAAACGGTATGAGCAATGAGGTTTTCTTGCGGTTTCCCAGCATATCGTCTAACGTTTCGATAGCCAGAATAGCAGCCGCGACTTTTGCTTCATTTTGCGGGTTTTCTGTATCTGATATTGAGGAGATTAAGGTTGCGGTATCTGAAGCAGTATCAAATGCAATACTTCATGCGTATCCGGATTCTCCTGGGTGTATAGAGTGTTTTGTCAAAAACAGTGGTGAGGGCATTGAAATAACAGTTGAGGATCATGGAAAAGGAATTGATGATCTGGACAAGGCGAAAGAGCCAGGGTTTACTACTATCCCAGGCCATATGGGCTTAGGGTTTACTTTTATGGAATCTTTTATGGACAAGCTTCAAATCGAATCCATGCCAGGGAAGGGAACCAGGATAAGGATGGTCAAAAATCCATGTTTGTAGATGCCTGCCTATTCAAAAAGATAAAGAAGGGAGATGCCCTGGCCCGGGACCAGTTTTTTAACGCCAATACCGGTCTTATATGGTCATGTGTTCGAAAGTATTCAGGACTTTTGGAAAAAGATGATTTGTTCCAATTGGGGGCCATAGGCCTCCTAAAAGCCATAGACAGGTTTGATCCCGCCTATGGAGTTGCGTTTTCTACATATGCGGTCCCTCTGATTCTGGGCGAGATCAGAAGATATTTGCGGGATCAAGGAGATGTAAAAGTAAGAAGGCGGCTCAGAGAGATATCTATTACATCAAGGCGCTTATCGTCAAGAAAACAGGCAGAGACAGGCAAAGAACCCTCAATCGAAGAATTAGCCGGGGCGTTAGGCATAGATATCGATAGTCTGTGCCAGGCTCTGGATGCCACCCAACCGGTTTTGTACTTTGATGATTTGCCTCCCTCGTCTGAAAGCGCGGCCACTGAAATGCAACCCTATGACCTGGAAACTCAGGCTGACTCCCTTGATGTAAAAGAAGCGGTTTCAAGACTTGGTGACTGTTTGAGGCCAATTATTGAGGGCCGTTTTTTCCAGGGGAAGACCCAGTATGAGATCTCCAGGGACTTAGGGGTTTCCCAGGCCCAGGTCTCAAGATTAGAGAAAAAGGCATTACTCCTGCTCAGGCAGATCCTTCAAGGCAGGGAAGCAGGATTCAATTTGGGAGCGAAGGGAGATACTACGAACCGCAGGGATAAGCAAGAGGAACCCTGAGACAACGGTACAGAAAGGAGTTTTTTTATGCCTGTAGTGAGAGTAATGGAGCTTGTTGGGGAGTCGAAGCGGGATTGGCAGGATGCCGCTGCTCAGGCAGTAAAGGAAGCGGCCGGTAAGGTAGCCAACATCAGCGGTGTAGAAATTTTGAATTGGACTGCAAACGTAAAAGACGGCGAGATTGTAAACTACAAGGCTAATGTTAAAGTAGCGTATTTGGATGAGATGTGATGGCAAGAGCCAACATACGTGAAGTGGAGGCTTATTCAAAGCTACTGGAAGATTTTCGGCCCAAGCGCCCCTTGGCCCGCAATATGGTTTTGGCCTTTCTCGTAGGCGGCCTTATATGTGTTATGGGCCAGGTGGTATTAACTCACCTGGTTGGTAAAGGCATTCCTTTGATCCAGGCTTATGCTATGACATCATCTGTAATGGTATTTGCAGGATCGTTTTTGACCGGGATCGGAGTTTATGACAAGATCGGCAGATGGGCAGGGATGGGAGCATCCCTGCCCATTACAGGCTTTGCTAATTCAGTGGTATCGCCGGCTATGGAATTTAAGCGGGAAGGGTTTGTGCTGGGTGTTGCAGCCAGGATGTTTCAGGTCGCAGGCCCGGTAATAGTCTACGCTTCGCTAACCGCGACTTTGGTATCTGTGCTGAAACTTTATGTTTTTAGATAAGACATGCAACTGTGCATCATATGACAGGGAGGCTCTGTCTTGAAATTCCACCGTCAAGGCACTTCTACTTGTGTATTTGGCGAAAGGCCTGTGGTGGTCTCGGCTGCGGCTGTGGTGGGGCCCCGTGAAGGGCAGGGGCCTTTAGGGCATCTTTTCGACATGGTATACAGTACTACATTGCTCGAAGAGACGTCCTGGGAAAAAGCAGAATCCAAGATGCTAAGACAGGCAGTTGATCTTGCCCTGGCAAAGGCCGGGGTTGAGCAATCCCAGGTGGACTTTATCATCGCAGGAGACCTGTTGAACCAGATAATATCCTCTGGCTATATGGCCAGAGAGTATGACATTCCCTTCTTAGGCATATATGGTGCATGCGCTACTATGTCTGAGGGTTTGGGATTGGCTTCTTTTCTTACTGCAGGCCGCTTTGCAAGGTATGCGATTGTGGCGTCTTCCAGCCATCACGATGCTGCTGAGCGTCAGTTCAGATATCCTACGGAATTCGGTCACCAGCGGCCCCCTACAAGCCAGTGGACAGCCACTGCTGCAGGAGCTGTTTTGGTGGGAGCAAAAGGCCAGGGGCCCATGATTGAAGCAGTCACCATTGGGAAGGTGCAAGACCTGGGCATACCAGATGCCAATGACATGGGTTCTGCCATGGCCCCGGCATTTGCTGATACTGTATGGCGGCACCTTCAAGATATGTCCACGAAGCCTGAAGACTATGACCTGGTACTCTCAGGAGATCTTGGGAGAATTGGTTCAGAAGTAGGCAGGCATCTTTTACGTGAAAAAGGGGTCGTTATTGACCATGTACACCAGGATGCTGGGTTGTTGCTTTATGAGACGACTCCTGAAATCGGCGCCGGGGGTTCAGGATGCGGGTGCGCTGCTGGTGTTTTTTCTTCAAAGATCTGGCGAGAACTTAGAAATAAGCAGTTGAATCGAGTCTTGCTGGTAGCTACAGGCGCTTTGCACAGCCCTACAGCATGCCAGCAAGGAGAATCAATACCTTCTATTGCTCATGCTGTATCTATTATTTGTGAGAAGTAAGAGAAAAGGCGGCTTAAGAAGATGGATTACATTAAGGCCTTTCTTGTTGGGGGAGTCTTGTGTGCCCTGGCCCAGCTGATTATGGATCTAACAAAGACGAATCCAGCAATTATCATGGTTTCTGCTGTGAGTATTGGGGCCATCTTATCGGGCCTGGGTTTCTACGCTCCTTTGGTAGATATCGGGGGAGCCGGTGCCACTATTCCCTTACCAGGATTCGGGCATACACTTGTTACCGGGATGCTTGAAGATGCTTCCAAAATCGGCCCTTTTGGAATTCTGACAGGGGGGCTCAGGGCTACGTCATCAGGGCTTCTGACTGCCATATTGGCTGGTTATATAATGGCTGTGTTGTTTAACCCTAAAGGTTGAACAATACACATTCACATTATTCGTAACACAGATCTGCGGCTAATGGAGCCACAATCCACCTCTTTTGGTATAATGGATACCAATTGAATAACCTAATTATGGATCCAGTCTTGCGAGGAAGCCCCGGATTGTGCCATATCCGGAGATTGACTCGCCGGATTGTGTTAGAATCCAGATAATACGGACTGAGGAGGTGCGTTCATGCCTAGCGCTGCTACCCGGCTGATTCTGCGGCTTCCCGGATTTTTACTGGCTCTTAGTGTTCATGAATATGCCCACGCTCGAATGGCCTATAACCTCGGAGACGATACAGCCGAATTGTCCGGACGGATGACCCTTGAGCCCTGGGTTCACGTGGACATAATTGGAGCCTTGATGCTATTAGCTTTCGGCTTCGGATGGGCCAGGCCTGTTCCTGTTGATCCTTACCGGTTGCGAAATCCAAGGCGGGACATGGCCAAAATTGCTCTTGCCGGCCCTGTTGCCAACCTTGTGACGGCTTTTATTCTTGAGGTTATAACTATTTTGCTATTTACATTCGCACGTTTTTCAGGCGCTTGGTCCTATATTCCAACTGTCCTGGATGTGGCTGCGTGGATTAATGCCGGGCTCGCTATTTTTAACCTTATCCCAATACCGCCCCTGGATGGATCCCGCATTCTTGAACTTTACATACCGTATAGGATTCAGCACTGGTGGTATGAACTTCAACGATATGGTTTTGTGGTCCTGGCGGCTTTGCTGATTCTAGGAATTATTCCTGCAATTATGCAGCCTTTAGTAACGGGGTATATTGGCTTTGCGCAAAAAGCGGGGATGGCCATATCCCTTTTGTTGGTTAAGCCATGACTAAGGTGTGTATCAAATGGCAGTACTGCAACTGACCCCTCTTTGCAGAAGATTGCGGGAGGAAGTAGAGGGTGGGCAGGTGCTTCTTGAAGATTCGGTAGGACTTCTGGAGGACGCCTCATTTCTGGTATTGGCAAAAATCCAATGGCTTTTGCCGCAGTCAACCATAGGCCAGCCGGAGTTGGCCGGGGAAGAATTGCCAGACGAGTCTTTGGAATATGAAGAAGACTTATTTCAGCTCCTTGAAGAATCGGAATTTACCTCGGCAGTTGAGAACATAGCCGGGTTGATGCGACAATCTCAGGCCGCTTACAGCCGTGGGTATGTTACCCCAATAGAAGGGACAAGCCAGGCAGAAACTGCAGCTATTGACGTTGTTGACTTGTTTGACATAATGGAATCCCTTAAAGGCCGCATAAAGGCAGGAGAACGGAAAGTTGTGGTTCTTAAGCGGAATTTTTCCGATCATATGAGGTGGTTTTGGAAAGAAATAACCAGGCTAACCTCAAGATACGCGGTACTCAGGTTCTCTCTTTTTGTGAGCAGCAGCAAACAAGACTCGATCTTAAACTTTCTTGTTTTGCTGGAATTGGTTAAACGAAGAAGAGTCTTTGCAAAGCAACTTGAGGTATTCGGGGACATTGTATTCTCGACCAGGCGCGACGTTGTGGGAAGAATGGAAAGGAGGTGATTTTGCTTGAAACTGGACGTCTTGATCGAAGCCATCTTATTTTGCTCAAATGAACCTGTATCATTTGAAAAACTGTCTGATGCCCTTAAAGTTTCAATACACACGGTTCAAGAGGCTGTTTCCCAGTTGGACAAGTATTACGCTGAAAGGGGCATACATATTCAAAGAGTTGCAGGTGGCCTGCGGATAGTGACCAAACCTGAGTTTGGCGAAATCATAACAAAGGCTTTTTCCAGAAAGATTCCTGTTCCGTTATCCAAGGGTGCTCTTGAGACTCTTGCAATAATAGCTTACTGCCAGCCTGTTACCAGGCAGGATATTCAAGCAATCCGTGGAGTAAACCCGGAAGCCAGCCTTGATACTCTTTTAGAAAAAGGGCTCATCAGGGAAACAGGGCGTAAGAAAACCCTTGGAAGGCCCAAACTATATGGCACTACTGATGAATTCCTGAAGAAAGCCTCTCTTAACTCTATTTCTGATTTGCCTCCCCTTGCATCTGATTCAACTTAATCCTACCTGGTTTTTCAGCCTTATCTTATAAGATACCTGTAACATTTGCCCTTGAAGGGGTTATATCTACCAACTATGTCCTGGAATCCGAGATAAAACATGTGATTTTCCGTCACCGCCGTTTACTCGACAATGGTTTCTCTAATGCGGTAATGCACGGGAAGGATGCCCTAATAGATTACGACATTAGGGACATGCTATCACTGAAAAGTCTCCCAGGGAAAGGGATTGGCATGTCCGGGCATTTTGCACTGTCTTACTTTTTGCCGGTGGTGTTTGGGTTGGTGTGTATCCTGTTCCTGGCTATGAGTATGCCTTCTTGGATTAAAATCTATTTGCATACCGAGATGGATACCACCCTTATTACTGTTTCGATCAAACCCCGGTACTTTCCGGGTTACATTACTGTGTTTCGTGAGAGGCGGAAAAGGCGCCTATCTGGTTTCAGGCAAGGTGTCATTGACTGGGTATTCAAGATTCTTGAAAACAAGCTGGCCACAAGCCGGAACATGCTTCCGGAACCCGGGCAAGGCGCCTTTAGGCCCACAGGCCAAAGGGGCCCGGGCCAGGAAAAAGACGGGCCTGGCCAAGAGATTGGATCAAATGGGCCCGAAAACGGGATTACTAAAATCGTGGCGGCTTATAGACAATTAATGGATGAGGCTGGCAAAACCATGGACATCAAAGAGCTTTCGATTCAAGGGAAAGTCGGCCTCGACGACCCATGTAAAACTGCACTTCTATGCGGCAGTCTTTCTGCCCTCAGCGCGGTATTTGCCAGGAGAAGAGATGAGCCATGGCACATCAAGTTCACTCCGGTGTATCACAGGGCATATTTTGCCTTGAAAGTAGAGACTGTGATTAGGGTAAGCTTGTTGAAAGGAATCAGATTTACACTGTTTGCAAAAAAGGTGATTGCCGGAAAGCCCTGATTAGAAAGTTCATATCTGCGGGCAATGCTTTTGACCATCCCATGTGGATCCGGTCCTGAATCGGGCTCGGGCCACATGTACAGGTAATATCCAATATCTTTGAAGACCAAGTCATGATTAGCAAGTTACCGGAGGAATACTAGAAGCAAGATTGCATGGCTGATTTGAATACTGCTCAGAGCAAAAGGGGTTGTTTATGTTATGAGCCATCCGCTTGAAAGTCTCATGAGGACAACTATGGAAAGTCTCAAATCCATGGTAGATGTAAATACTGTTGTAGGAGACGCGGTTGAAACAAAGGACGGGACTGTGATTGTTCCTGTATCGAGGGTCACCTTCGGATTTGTGGCAGGGGGAGGAGATGAAATTCCAGGTGAGGGGACACATGGGAATATGCAAAGCCAGGGAGGCGATGATTCTCTCCAGCAGGAGAATCTTCCGTTTACCGGCGGCAGCGGAGCAGGGTCTCAGTGAAGCCGGTTGGGTTTCTGGTTGTAGGAGAAGGCAAGGTGCGTTTTTTGCCTGTAGACTCCAGGGCAATCTATGACCGGCTGCTGGAAGCGGCTCCTGATCTCCTGGATAGGTTCGCAGACATTATGGATAGAAGAGTTACTGCTCAGGGAGGGGAAACTGAGATCCTTGAACCCCTCCACTGAAAGCCTGAGGGCCGGCTGGAATGTACGCCGGATCTACAGGAGTAAATCGAGCAAAAACCAGGATTGGGGAATTGGATATCATGAGGCCAATTTGGAACGGGACTCTGGCTTTTGGCCTGGTGGTCATACCTGTGAGGCTTTATGCAGCTACTGAGAGGAGGAACATCTCTTTCAATTGGTTGCATTCTCGCTGTAATTCTCCTGTTAAGTACCAGAAATGGTGCCTGGTTTGCCAGGCTCAGCTGGAACCTGAAGAGATTGTGAAAGCCTACGAATATGAAAAAGGACAATACGTCGTGTTTACCGACGAAGAACTTGAGGCTATGCCGGGGCCTGATGCCCACAAGGTGGAAATTCTTGACTTTGTCAATCTTGTAGATGTAGATCCTGTATATTTCGAAAAGAGCTATTTTCTTGAACCGCGTGAGGGGGCCGAAAAAGCCTACAGGCTTCTCTTGGAATCCATGAAAGGCCAGGGTAAAGTGGCAGTGGCCAGAGTGGCTCTCAGGGCGAAAGAGACCCTGGCAGTTGTGAGGACATATGGTGACAACTTTATGATGCTAGAGACAATGTATTGGCCTGAGGAAGTAAGGTCGGGACAGGGATTGAAGATTTCTAAAGAATCGGGTGTTGATGAAAGAGAAAAAAAGATGGCAGTTACCTTGATAGAAGCCCTGTCTTCTGATTTCGAGCCGGAAAAGTATAAAAGCCGCCAAAAAGAGGCCATGGCAGAGCTTATTCAAAAGAAAATACAAGGAAAGGAGATCATAGCAGAGCCGGAAAGAGTGCCTGCCCAGGTAATTGACCTTATGGAAGCCTTGAGGAGGAGTGTTGAAAAGGCCAAAACTGAAAAAACGGGAAAGGGCAGGCCGAAGGGGGCTGTTGTTGGAGAAAGCGGCAGTCTCTCAGATGAACGCTATAGGCCCGGAGGAGCCGGCACAGGAGATGGCAGTGGATCAATTACCTGAGGGAATGCCTGATGTCTCGCCTATGCTTGCTGAGACTTGCCCCGGCCCTTTTGATGATGATAATTGGCTTTTCGAGGTTAAATGGGATGGGTACAGGTGTCTTACATATTTAAATGGCTCAAACATATTCCTCAGGTCAAGAAACGGCAATTCCCTGGGCAACCATTTTCCCGGGCTAGAGTCAATAATCAAGTCGGTCAGGCATGGAAAGGCAGATAACTTAATCGCAGACGGTGAGATTGTTGCATTTCAAAACGGTATACCCAGTTTTTCTTACCTCAAGTCCAGTCCCCATTCAGCAATATACGTAGCCTTTGATTTAGTGTACCTTAACGGGCAGTCTCTCTTGCAAGTGCCTCTTATTAAACGCAGGAGCATACTTTCGGAACTGTTTTCATGGGAACGCTTTATTTATTTTTCACAAGCCTGCTCAGGTAAGGGTTCCAGTTTGTTCAATTTTGCCAGGGAAAGAGACTTAGAAGGTGTTATGGCAAAAAGAAAAGACAGTTTGTATTTTCCAGGAAAGAGAACGCGAAACTGGTTGAAAATCAGGAACTTTAAGGAAGATGAGTTTTGGGTGCTCGGTTACCTCCCTTCTCCGGGAAGGGAAATTGGGTCTTTGGTGGTTGCCCGGGAGGTCTGTGAGAGGAAAGGTGTTGTGTTCCCTGAAAGTATGAAAGTTGTCAAACAAGGCTCACATAACCGGGAGGGGCAGACTAACAAGTTACGTTCCGTAGCCCTCGAGCCCGGGGATATCCCACCTGCAGATAGGAAGTTTTCTTTGGTTGGCCGTGTATCTTCAGGTTTGAACGCAGAACGGGAAAAAACATTACTGGCAGCATTTGGCCCGTTCTTAGGCACTAAGCACTTAACCGTACAGGGAAAGCTACCAAGGAGTGTGCTCTCCAGTGTCCGTTGGATTGAACCATATTTTGGTGTTAGGGTGCAGTACACTGAGATTACTCCTGATGGAAATCTCAGGCATCCTGTGTTGAGAGGTATAATTGGGAAAAGGGCAGGCCCGGGTGGATAAGAGTTTCAGTTAAGCATAGGCAACAGATCGGCCCCTGCCCGTCTGAGCGATGGATAAGGGATAAGGCCATTGTTAAGCGAAGGGGCTTTTGCCGGTAAATCGGTGTTGGTATTCATCATGTGCAATTCATGGGGTGGCTAATGCCTGAAGGTATCAAAGGTATTAGGGGAAACAGAATTTCGGTTGCAGTAGGCGGCCGCAGGGTGAACCTTTCCAATTTGGACAAGGTGTTGTGGCCCAATGAAGGTTTTACCAAAGGTGACTTGATTGAATATTACGCAGGCATTAGCAAGTTTTTGCTTCCTCACCTTATCGACAGGCCCCTTTCCCTTGTACGATACCCCCATGGTATTTCTGAGGGAGGTTTTTACCAAAAAGATGCGCCCACGGGTACACCTGATTGGGTCAGGATAGCTCCTGTGTGGTCCAGGGATAAAGATTCATTTATCAATTTTGTGCTGTGCGATAACACACAGACCCTTGTTTGGATGGCCAACCTTGGCGTAATTGAGATAAACCCGTGGCTATCCCGGTTTCAAACAATAGAACATCCTGACTTTGCAATTTTTGACATTGATCCCTCTAATGGATCTACCTGGGAAGACGTAGTGATTGTAGCAAAAATGGTTAAGCAATTGCTTGATGAGTGGAAGATCAGAGGATTTCCAAAAGTCTCCGGGGCAACGGGATTGCACATATATGTGCCCATTGAACCGGTATATGACTACAAAGAGGCAGCAGCCTTTGTGAAGTTCGGAGCAACTATGATACAACAGGCATATCCTGAGAAAGTCACTTTGGAGAGAAGAGTCAAGGACCGGTACGGCCATGTATACATAGATTATCCCCAGAATGCCCGGGGACAGACCATTTCAACAGTCTACGGAGTAAGAGCATTGAACGGGGCACCTGTTTCAATACCGGTTTCCTGGGATGAACTGGATTATGTCACCCCCCAGTCGTGGAATATCAAAACGGCCCTTGGAAGAGTTAAGGAAACAGGAGACTTATTCGTGGAAGTACTTACTAGTCGACAGAACATAGGCCCTATTTTACGAACGGCTCTTTCCGGGAAAACTATGTGAGCTACCGCCCTAAGGAGGGATGGTTCTGGGAAGACGCCGTTTGAGACGTCCGGTGAATCCTGATGCGGCCAGGGCACTGGATCAGTTGAAGTACGAAGTCGCCCAGGAACTAGGAATGATAAGGGGTGGAGGTGAAAATGAACTCCGGGCCAATCTGGACAATATGAAGTATGAGATTGCCGAGGAGTTGGGCTTAGCCGACAAAATCCGTACTGTTGGCTGGCCTAACATGACCTCCAGAGAATGTGGCATTATCGGTGGCCACCTTGGGGGAAGGCTCGGCGGCCAGATGGTCAAGAGAATGATTGAGTTTGCCGAAACCCACATGGCCCAAAATCGTGAGCGGTAGCAGGGCAAGGGTCAATGTCCAATTGATTGGGCCGGCTGGCTGTTTGAAACACCCGGCTGGTTGGGATTCATCAATTGGGGCGGGCTCTTGCCCGCCGGTTTGCCAGAAGCCTACGGGGCGCCAAATATCCCGGTGCCTTTTGCAGGTATCCGGTACTGCAGCATTTTTCCGCCGGATAATCCAGCACTCCCGGTCTCATTCCAGCTCAAGAACCCACATACCTTAGGAAAAGAACCGCTTTTCTATTTTGCTTAGAGTTGATTGAGGTATCAATCTCACACCAGAGATATGAGAGGTGTATTTTGTGAATGCTGTGTGGCTTTTCATGATGTTGTTTGGATCCGTGGTTGCGCTGGCCACGGGTAACGTAGATGCCATGATGTCCTCGGTGTTAGACGGGGCTTATGATGCTGTGCAACTGGTAATAAGCCTGGCAGGAATGTTTTGCCTATGGGTGGGAATAGAGCGGTTGGCAAGGGAATCGGGCCTAATAGATGTTCTTGCCAGGATTACCCGTCCGATTCTTGGCCCGTTGTTTCCTTATGTAAGGGATCGGGAAAGGGTTATGGGGGCTGTATCAGCAACAGTCATATCTAACATTCTAGGGCTGAGTTCCCAGACTCCCCTGGGCTTGAAGGCTATGGCTGAAATAAAGGCAGTCTACGGAGACAGGGACGAAGGTATCCAGTCCATGATTACCCTTGTGGTCATAAGCGCAGCAGGATTCTGCATATTTCCGTCTGGTGTTATAGCCCTCAGGGCAGCCCTAGGGTCAGAGAGTCCTGCCATAGTCGCCGGCCCGACAGCCGTAGCCGGACTGGTAGCAACCTGCGCAGGACTCATTGCCCACCGGCTCCTTGCCCGGTGAAATGAAACGCCGGGACGGTCCTAACGTTTCACAAACCAGCGGAATTGAAACGCCGGGACGGTTCTAACGTTTCATAAACCAGCGGAATCGGAGGTGACACATGTGTTATTCTTAGCCAGACTAGGCGTTTATGCTTTTCCTGTACTCCTTATTGGTGTTCCGTTGTACGCCTGGGCTAAAGGGGTCCGGGTATATGAGACTTTCGTGAAGGGTGCCGAAGAAGGGTTGAAAATTGTCATAGGGACTCTTCCATATCTGGTTGCCATATTTGTGGGGATATCATGTTTTAGGGGTTCCGGAGCCCTTGAACTGGCCGCCCGATACTTAAGTCGTGTACTTAAGCCCCTGGGTATACCAACTGACGTACTCCCTTTGATAATCACCAGGCCTATAAGCGGTAGCGGAGCCCTTGCCGTAACCGGCGACATTTTGCGAATACATGGGCCTGATACTCCAACCGGGCTCCTTGCATCGATTTTTCAAGGCGCCACTGATACTACTTTCTACGTCGTGACTCTCTACTTTGGCTCAGTCGGGATCAGAAAATCCAAACATGCCCTTGCAGCCTGCCTGATAGGAGATCTTTTCGGTTTTCTTACCGGTTTTATTATATGGAAAATGATGGTCTTCTAGCTGCGTCAAGCTGATGGCAGACCACTCCGGGTCTAAAGCGGCCAATGCTTATTTACATCTCAAAGTAACAAGCACTAGTTCGGGCCGGTTGAACACTCTTATCTGATAGAAGCCGCTGTTTCCCAGGCCTCTGCCAACAACCATGGTAGTGTTGCCTTTTGTATATAAACCTGAGGTATAACGCGGCTTGAGTCCCTGCCCGGGTGCTATAAGGCCACCTATTCCAGGCAAACGTATGAGCCCTCCGTGTGCATGGCCGGCAAGCACCAAATTGGCTCCACACGACGAATATGTATCCATGAACTGGGGCCTATGGGCTAAAAGAACAGTAAAGGCACCGGTTTCCATATCGCCTGTGATCCGTGACAAGACTTGCTCGTACTGCTGTTTTTGCCTGGGGCTTTCTGGGCCGAAGACTGATGGATCGTCCAATCCCCCTATATATATTTTGCTGTTTCTCCTGGTATATTCCTGGACCTGGTTTCGCAACACTACGACTCCGGATTTCTCGATTTGCCCTTGAACAGAATCAAACCGCTCCGACCATATTTCGTGATTACCGGTGACGTAATATACCGGAGCCAGGCCATGTATTCCCTCAAGAAGTGCAAATGCAGGGCCCTCGCTGAAAGGCCTTTCGTCGAAAAGATCGCCTGAAATGGCAATAAGGTCCGGTTCAAACCGGGAAATTTCAGATACAAGGACTGCTTGAGCGTGGCCGAAGGTGTTTCCGTGAAGGTCTGAAACAAGTGCGATTCTGAAGCCGTCGAATTCCGCTGGCATATCTGCAAAGGTGATTTGGTACTGTGTTACCTGAAGGGAAGTGTTCTCGACATGCAGTAAGAATGCGGCTATACCTGCAATTACAAGCACTGCAATCCAGAGAGTGGACTTACCTGTGATGGCTGCCAAATTGTTTTGTTCCCCCTAATAGTCCTGTTTCCAGTATTACCAACTGACCGCCAGTCCGCGGGCACAGGTCCAACCGGTTAATTCACGATCTTCCCGAATAGCAGCCGGCGCTATACAGCCGGCGCTACATACAGCCGGCGTTATGTACTGCCAGCAGCAGTCCCGGCATTCTCATAGATAATCCATTTGCCTGTCTCGCCTGTATAATAGAGACGATTACTGAGGTAGAAAGGTTCGGCTTGTACAAAAGGCCCGTATCAAAGCCGGCAGTTCTGCTGGCGTTTGATGACCGGGTTTACCGGAATGGTAAAAGTAAGGACGAGTTTCAGGCCTCAAAAGTTTTTGAGGCAGGAATTATCTCAGTACATCATAGCTCTCGACTTGCCGTTGTATCACCTGTACATGAGTGATATTATCATAAGGGCTACTCATCGCTGATGAAGCGAAATCTGATGATTTAAGAACCATCTAATGAATTGGAGGTACATAAATGAAGATTGAGGACAAGTTGACAGAACTGGGTTTGACTCTCCCCCAGGTTCCCGCCCCGGTAGCATCATACGTTCCTGCAGTAAGGGCAGGCAATTGGGTGTATGTGTCAGGGCAAACCCCATTTAAGGATGGCAAACTCCGGGTAAAAGGCAAAGTAGGCGGCGAGGTTACCCTGGAAGAGGCCTATGAAGAAGCAAAGCAGTGCGCCCTCAATGTTATGGCTGCCATAAAAAGTGTTGCAGGTTCTTTAGATAATGTGGAGCGTATAGTCAAGGTGGTAGGTTTTGTAGCTGTGACTCCTGATTTCACAGATGCCCCTAAGGTAGTCAACGGAGCTTCTGATCTGTTTGTAGAAGTATTTGGCGATAGAGGCAAACATGCCAGATCAGCAATTGGTGTAGCATCACTCCCCCTTGATTGTTCTGTAGAAGTGGAAGCCGTAGCTCTTCTCAAAGAGTAGCCTGGTGATCCGGTTCGGCAAAGGTCTTTTTTGAAGAATACAAGTTTCCACAAACCGCCCGGGGGTGACGATTCTGAGTGTCGGTAACAACAAGTCCTATTTTGCAGCTCTCAAAATCGTAAGCGAGGCTTCTATGCCTATAGGGGCATGGAGATTGAGCAGGCTAATGCAGGACGAAGGACTTACTTTGTCAGAGGCAACTGCCGGAAGGCTCTTAAGGTCCCTTCAAGATAACGGGCATGTTCGCTCTGAGGGCCGCATAGGCAGAGTCATCACCCCCCAGGGTGAAAAAGCCCTTAAAGAATGGCTGGATACTCAAGCCAGAAGCAGATCCCACAAGGCTTTTGTGGAGAGTCTTAAGGTTCGGGACCGTCAGGAATTTATAGACGCTCTGATTGCCCGTAGGGCCATTGAAACCGAGACTGCATATTTGGCGGCACAACATGTGACTGAACAAGACATCAGAAAACTTGAAAGGATAATTGAACAGCACGAAAAACTTCTCCTTTCGGGCAGCTCGGGAGTGGAAAAAGACGTTGAATTCCATCGCACCCTGGCCGAAACCGGGAAAAACAGGGTGCTCATGAGCGCCCTTGATGTTATTTACCACAATCCTCAAATAGGGCAGGCATTGGAGTACATCAGGTCAAGATTAGGGTCAAGAATGGTTGAGGATCATAGACGTATTTTGGCTCAAGTGAAGAAGAAAGATCAAGACGGTGCCAGGAAGGCCATGGCCCATCATATTGCCAATGTGATTGGAGACGTAAATAAGTATTGGGCAGAGATTGCAGGCCCTCAAGGGGGAGGAGAAGATGTCGGCCAAAGACCGGATTCTTGATGGATGTGACCTTGAGGCCTTCATTTTATGCAGTAGTTTGGAAGAAGGAAAATATCTGGGATTGAAGCTTATGGCGGAACTCGGGTTTGAAGATTCAGATGTCGTGTTTTGTGAAATGGGAGGCCCAGGTGTGAGAATCAGGCTGAGAGGTTATGTATACAGGCCGTCAGCAGATTACAGGTGGTACAGCCAGGGGGTGGATCTGAATGAAGCAGAAAGCCAAGGCCGTGGCCCGGCCGCAACAAGTGATGCTGGCTCCCCTGGACCCTGTTCATGACGTAGGCCTCAAACTCATCCGCAGAAAACTTCTTGACAGAGGACACAGTGTCTTATTGCTCCCGCCAGATCTACCGCCAGAGGAAATTGTTGCCCGGGCATGTGAGCAAAAGCCTGATTATCTCATGGTAAGCCGGGCTTTAAGCTATGGTACTTCTGAACTCTTGGCCAAATTTGCCGATCTTTGTGACGCTTCAGGTTTGAGGCAAATGACCAAACTGGTAGTGGGTGGCCTGAGCATGCGGCCTGAAATGGCACAAGAGCTAGGGTTTGATGCCGGGTTTGGCCCTGATACTTCGGCAGAGGCTGCAGTGGCCTATGTAGAAGGCCGGGAAATCAGGGCTTCAGGTGGAAGCAGGCCTGAGTCAAAGGTTGATCTTACAGACGGTTTTACATACAGATTCTCAGACAAAGAGATAGGCGGCCTATGTGTTCAAATAGCCGAAAGACTCATAGATTGGGCAAGCAGGCGCACGAGCCCGGGAATTCAGAGGGCAAATTTAAGGCTTGAAATAGAAGATGCAAGGCTCAAGGGGTTAACCGGTGAACTCGAAGCATTACGAAGAAAATACGCGGCTCTTTCATCTGGGGAAGTGAAGCGCTGGTATTTTACAGGAGAACCTGTATCCCATACGCGTCCCCTTACTGACAAAGAGGTCAAAGAAATTGCCTTGTTAGGAGACAGGGCCAAAAGAATGATATGTCCCGTGTCCCAGGATATTCTTAACGATTACCATGTGTTTGTGCAATACGGGACCGGTTGCCCTGAAATGGACGCATACCACAGCAACATGTCTGTGGCCTGGGGTGCCAGAGGGGTAATTCATTTCGATCCTTCTTGGGGAGCCAGGACTGAAGGTCTCTTGGAACAACCATGGAGCCACCAGCAAGACGGGACTGTGCTTACCCTGGACAATCTAAACCTCATCAAAAAAGGCTTTCTCCCAGGGACCATGTGGCAGGTAAGGGCTCATAGAGGACTCAACACACCTGAAACAGTAGTGTTAGCTCATCTTGCAGGGGCGGATCTCACCAAGATCAATATTGTCTATGGAAGCCTTGGTGCAGGAACTGATCCTGAGAGGCTGGTTGTAGATGGTGTTGAGTCTATGAGACTGGCTGCCAGGTACAATCTTCCCTACGACGTTGTTACAAATGAGGAACTTTGCGGAGTTCCCGCAGCCAAAGCATTTGCAGGAATGCTAATTGTAACCACTACAGGTGTGTTATTGGGCGGGCGCCCGCTCTTACAACCATTGTTCGCCAATTCGCCTGAAGCCATAATCACCGGAGTGACAGACAACAACTTTGTGGACTTCAATGTGGCAAAAATAAAGGTGCTTTCTTCTATCATTGATGCTCCAATATGGCCGGGTGCTCCAGTAGGTTTCCTAACCCAAACCCAGGATCGGTGCCAGTCGTCAGTGATGACAGCCCTTCACGCGGCACTGGCTCTTAATTTGGGCGCCAAAGCCGTAACTATTGCATCATCAGACGAGGCCTATGCAGGTGGCCCCATTACGGCTGCTGCCCGGGTGGACACCCTGAAGGCAACAGCCGCTGCTCTCAGGTTTTTCGGACATTCAGGGATTGTGGCTACAGATAACGCCGGGAAAATGACAAGAGAATTAAGAGATGGCATTTTGAAAGTGCTTAAGGAAGTAGCCACACGCGGTGACTTTGTGGACTCGCTCTATGAAGGCCTTCTGGGAGACAAAGAAGACGGGGCGTATCCAGGCAGAGCAGGTAAAGGCACTGTTGCAGTAAAGCAGTAGGCCTGGAAAACCAGCAAATACGGACGAAACCCAGGGTTTGAAGATGCTCACTGAGATAAGAGTGTCCCAGGGGGTTTTGACATGTATTACACAGGGCCTTTGCTTTAGGCGAACATGCTGACCGGAACCGGGAAATGGTGGATGAACATGATGAGAATTATCATTGGGATTTCAGGCACTGCAAAAAACACTGGGAAAACCACTACACTTCTGGAAGCATTGAAGTTTTTCCACAAAAGGGGTAATGACATTTTCCTTACCGGCATCGGATATGACGGAGAGGATTTCGATAACATAACAGGTTTGCCAAAGCCAAGAGTTCTCGTGCCCGAGGGCACTATTGTTGTAAGTGCATTGCCTCTTTTGGAATCATCGCCTGCTGACTTCATTGATTTGAAGGACACAGGTGTTCGCTGTGCCCTTGGCCGTGTGTTTCTGGGCCGTGCCCGGTCTCAGGGGAAGGTGGTTCTGGCGGGGCCGGCGAGCACCAGGGATCTCCTTTCAGTAACAAGTTTTGCCCCGGAAAATGCTGCGGTCTTGATAGATGGGGCATTTTCGAGACTTTCTCCTATGGTTGTGGCAGACTCACTCATTTTGGCGACAGGGGCAGCAAGAAGCCGGGATTCTCACCGGGTAGCCAGAGAGGTAAATGGGGTGTTCCGGGTAATGTCCCTGCCGGTTTTTCGGAACAACGTGTTTCCCGGTGAACTCATGAAAATTTCAGGGGGCCTTTTTCTTACAGGCCAGGGCCAGGAATTGGGCTGGCGCCTTAACGGGAACAAGAAGGTCCGGGTTGTTCGTGTTGAGGGGGTCATAAACCCAGGGGTTTTTCAGGAGGTTCTTGATGAACTGGGTTTGGTGAAGGGAAAAGAGATTATCAAAGACAGAACCCTCTTGTTCATTTTTGATCACCCGATTAAGCTCCTCCTATCAGGGGATATTTGCCTGTGGGAAACGGTTATGGACAACCTCTTTCTGACTGGATGCTGCGCAATGGTGGAAAACTCCACTGAGCTTCTTGGGGTTACAGTGAGCCCGTATTTGCCATCTATGTCTCGGGCAGGCAGGTACATGGCTACTTATGTACCGCCTTACACCTTTCTTGAAGACATAAGGAATCTTTCCCTGGTGCCTTGCTCAGATATAATATTGGAAGGGCCGGGCAGACTTTATTCCTGGCTGGAAAAATCAATATCAGACTCCGGAGGGATGGGTTTACTTGAGTGATACCCGGAGCAATACAGGCTTCCAGAGGATTTCAAAGTTTCTGGCTCAGGCCGGCATAGCATCACGGCGCCGCGCCGATGAGATTATTGAGCAGGGCAGGGTAACCGTGAACGGCACTCTGGCTGTCCTGGGGCAGAGGGTTGTTCCAGGTAAAGATGAAGTCTGTGTAGATGGAAAGCAGGTCACGCAAAAAGAGCCTCTTGTTTATGTCATGCTTCATAAGCCACAGGGGTACCTGTCTTCTTGTTCTGATCCTTTGGCAGGCCAACTGTGGTTTCTTTGATCCCTGAAGTAAAACAAAGAGTTTTTCCTGTAGGACGGCTTGATCAGGATGCTGAAGGCTTGCTTATCCTTACCAACGATGGGACTCTTGCTTATCTTCTTACTCACCCCAAGCACAACGTTATAAAAGAATATGTTGTTTCGGTATCAGGAAAAAGAGACGATAAGAAGCTTCTTGACCTTCTTTCAGGTATAATCATAGAAGGCAAAAAGGTGTATGTCGACTACGCAAGATTTCTGGATAGCCCAGGAGGTTTTTGCGTATTCTGATAGGAGTTCACGAAGGGCAAAAACACCTGGTAAAACAGTTGTGCCGGTACCGTAGGTTACAGAGTGATTCGGTTAGTTAGGACCAAAATGGGGCCTGTGAATCTTCTTGGGCTTCCCAAGGGCAAATGGCGATATCTCAAAAGCAAAGAAGTTAAAGCCTTGTACAAAGCAGCACGAATAGGGTGGGAAGGAGAGCACAATGCCAGCAAACCGCAAGATCATGTTTCATACAGACGACGATGTCAAAGCCTATGCTCCTCAGCGGAATAGACTGTTTTCCGCCACTCATGACGAGATTTTTTCAGGTGCCACGGCTGATCTCTACTTTGTAAGGACCCATGAGATACTGGTCCGGGAGGGCAAGGCAGATACTGTTGTTACGGCAGAATTATTCCCGAGCCGTCCCGGTTTTGGCAGGTATGCCTGAATGCCTGCAGTTGCTTGAAGGGTTGCCCTGGAAGTTTGGGGCCTTGAAGAAGGGAAGGTATTTGAGGCCAAGGAAGTGGTCTTGAGAATTACCGGCCCTTATTCATTGTTCGGCCCTTACGAGACCGCTCTTTTGGGAATCCTGGCAAGTTCGTCTGCCTGGGCGTCCAGAGCCCGTGAATGCAAAGATGCAGCCATGGGTAGGCCTTTTTACTGTTTTGGCGCAAGGCACATTCATCCGGCTGTAGCCCCGGTTATGGAAAAGCTGCAGTTATTGGCGGAGCAAATGGTGCCGCTTGTATACTCGGGGCAAAGTTTATGGGCCTTGAACCTGTTGGCACTATTCCTCATTCTCTGGTCCTGATCATAGGCGATACTGTAAAGGCTGCCATGGCTTACAATACCCACATGCCGAAAGATGCACCAAGGACAATTCTGGTGGACACGTTCAAAGATGAGTGTGAAGAAGCATTGAGAGTTGCCGGTGTTCTTGGGCGTGAGATGGGCGGGGTCCGCCTTGATACCCCTTCTGAGCGCGGCGGAGTAACAGATGATCTGGTTAAGGAAATGAGGGCACGTTTGGACATGGCCGGGTTCAAACATGTAAAACTCTTTGTCTCCGGAGGGCTTACCCCTGAGAGGATGACTCAATTGGCATCGGTTGGGGCCGATGCTTTCGGCGTAGGCAGCTACATTTCTGCTGCCAGGCCTATTGATATGACTATGGACATAAAGGAAATCGAGGGTACACCGGTTGCCAAGAGGGGGCGGATCCCGGGTATCACTCATAACCCCAGACTCAAACGGTTTTTCTAGGTAGCAATAGCTATCAAGCATGGGCCTCATGGACTATGCCTGGGTTACAGTTCATGGAGTTCTGCCTGTTCAGGTAGGCCGCCTGTGGCGCAATACTTAATGTGAACTAGAAACGGGGCGATCCTGGCCCCGACGGCCATGCTATTATACCATATACTCCCATAGCCATGGCGCCCAGAGATATGTACCTGATTAGCCGGCACACATTGCCCATGAACTCTCTTTCAAAGTTGCTATTAGCAAGAATTACTGGGTAGGGCAAATTCTTTGGCGGGGTCCGCAAAATGGAAGACGCGATTGATGAAAGCAAAAGGACCAGGAATGCGCAAAACACTATAGCCCAACCAAGATCCTTGTCTCGCTGAAATAGCAATTTGTGACGGCCTCCCAAGATTGGTTCTATCAGGAGTATTTCCATCTGACAGGCTTGACTAATCGGTGAAACTCAGGGAAATTAGTGCAAAGGTGCTATGATTGTGGACGTGCAAAAGATCATTCTGGTGCCATGTGGGACATGTCACCTGGCGGTACGTGACAGTAAGTTACAATGAACAGGATCTCGTAAAGAAAATGGATTACCAGAGGAAATTGGTTACAATTTAATAATGACATGTATCTAACCACATTCAGGTGCCCGGCACGGGAGAATAGGGAAGTCCGGTGAAGCGTAAAAGCGCAAGTCCGGCGCGGTGCCGCCACTGTAACCGGGGAGCAATCTGTAAAAAAGCCACTGAAAGGTGTGACTTTTGGGAAGGTGCAGATGCGATGAGCCGGAAGCCAGGAGACCTGCCTGATTGTGTACGTTACCTGACTTCGTGCGAGAGAAGGGGGCGTTTTTGTGTTAAAGAAGACTTCCCCGGCTCTGTGCCGGGTTCTTTTATGGAAAGCTGAGCTTGCCTCTTCAAGGCGGGTTGGCTTTGTCTTTGATTAGTTGCAGAAATCGAAAATCTAAGCATCAAGGAATTAATGGATTCATTCATTTTAAAAAACGATTATGACAGGAGGTAGGCACAACTTGATAACGCAAAACACCGCTAAGAACACGCTCGGGAACATGCTGAAGAAGGGTATGGCTCTGACTGTAGCCCTGGTACTTTTCGCTGGGTTTGCCGGCGCAATTCTGACCGGCTGCTCTTCACGCCAGGCCAGTTTCATAGACGGAGCTGGCAGGACATTGGAACTGAAAGAGTCTCCCAAGAGAATAGTATCCTTATCCCCGGCCCACACTGAGATCCTTTTTGCCCTTGGTTTAGGCGAAAGGGTGGTAGGTGTAAGCAATTGGTGCAATAAGCCGGAAGAAGCCCTTGAAAGAGAGAAAGTAGGCGACGCTTTTAACCTCAGCAAAGAAAAACTGGTCGCTTTGAAACCTGACATTGTATTTATTCCTGGGACCCAGGACTCCCAGCAGGTAAAGGAAGTTGAGGATTTAGGAATTACGGTATATGTGTCAAACCCGGCCAGTATTGCAGAAGTGCTGGAAGATATACAAAGAGTTGCAGTAGTGGCAGGAATTGAGAAGAAGGGCAAGGAGCTTGTCGGGAAAATGGAACAAGAACTGAAGAGTCTTTCACAGGACCTTGAAATTCATTCCGGCTCCAAACCAACTGTCCTGGTAGTCCTGGATCAAGAACTCTGGACTGTGGGGCCTGGCTCATTCATGAATGACGTGCTTGACCGGGCCGGAGGCGACAACATGGTCAAAGACGTTGATATGCAGTATCTCCAGATAAGCATGGAGGAAGTCCTGGCCAAAGACCCTGATGTGATTTTGGTCACCATTCCCGAGGATCAGATTGCCGGGTTGAAATCCCGGCCCGGATGGTCAGATCTGCGAGCTGTCAAAGACCAGCGGGTCTATTTCGTAGACGGCGATTTAACCAGCAGGCCAGGGCCTTCGATTGTGGAAGGTGTAAAGGAAATTGCCCGACATCTTTACCCGGACTCAACAGCCGGGGAATAAGCAGATTAGAGATTCAGAGTAGACAGAGGTATTTTGGTAGCATTGGGTAGAAGCAGAGGGGAGGAACCAGGTGCAAGACACAAAGGGGAGACGTCCGGGGCAGTTCAGGCCGCTACTTGTAATTGGATCAGGGGCCTTGCTTGCAACCAGTGTGTTTTTGGGATTATCCCTGGGCAGTGTATCTCTTCCATTAAGGACTATCATACATGCCCTGGCAGCGGGCCCCGGTGCTCAGGGGGTTGATACCGGCCACACCATCCTCTGGACTCTCAGATTTCCAAGGGTGCTTCTGGCTTTTATTGAAGGAGCCTCCCTTGGTGTTGCAGGTGCTGCTATGCAAGGGCTTTTCCGGAATCCTATGGCAGATCCATATGTTCTGGGAGTTTCGTCAGGAGCCTCTTTGGGAGCGGTACTTGGCATAGTGTTTGGACTCGGAAAGGTTCTGGGACTTTGGGCCCTTCCGGCCCTTGCATTTGCCGGAGCACTTTTGTCCACAGGTATTGTATATGTTCTTTCCACAAAAGACGGCCATACTGATACCTGGACTTTGCTTTTGTCTGGTATAGCTGTGTCTAGCCTTATTTCGTCTGTAATTGCTTTTCTTATGGTGTTCTTCAGACAGCGGGTAGAAGAAATTGTGTTTTGGACCATGGGGGGCCTGTCCAGGGCGTCCTGGAAAGCAGTGGCCTCTGCTCTACCGTACAGTATTACCGGCGCAGGGGTTTTGTGGTTTCAATCCAGGGCGCTTAACGCCTTTTCCTTCGGCGAAGAAGCTGCATTTCATATGGGCGTACCGGTGGAAAAGGTAAAACGCCGCATTCTCTGGGCGGGCTCTCTCATAACTGCCAGCTGCGTGGCTTTTACCGGGCCAATTGGTTTTATTGGCCTGATCGTACCCCATGTAGTAAGGATTTTGATAGGTCCTGACCATCGCTATCTCATGCCTGTATCCGCGCTGACTGGTGGAAACGCGCTTATATTGGCAGACCTTCTGGCCAGGACAGTGGCCCCTCCTCTGGAGATCCCTGTTGGAGTCATAACGTCTTTGTTTGGAGCTCCTTTCTTCCTGTATCTTCTGGCAAGGACTCGAAAGAGAGGGATGTGACAGATGCAAACAGGTTCAGGTATAGCACTTAGAAGCATAACTTTTGCTTATGGATCCGAGACTATTCTTGACGGGATAACCCTTGATGTTCCCCGGGGCACTCTTGCAGCCCTTTTGGGCCCTAACGGCGCAGGGAAGAGCACCCTTCAGAAGACTGTCTCCGGATATCTTCAGCCACAGCAGGGTGAAGTCTTTGTCTGTGATCAGCAGGTTCACCTTCTGGGGGACAAAGAAAGGAGCCGCCTTATAACCTATTTGGCGCCTGACAGTCGCTCGTCTTTTGAGTTTTCTGTGGAAGAAGCGGTGATGATGGGAAGGCTCCCGTATTCTGACTCTGTTTTGTCTGAGACTCCCTGTGACAGGCAGGCTGTAGAAGAAGCCATGCTCTTGACCAGGATAAGCCACTTGCGAAGCCGGGCTGTGACATCTTTATCATCAGGAGAGCAGCAAAGGGTCCAGATAGCAAGGGCAATTTGCCAGGACCCGGCTGTGTTTTTGCTAGACGAGCCCACAGCCCACCTTGATATGTCCTTCGAATTGGAACTCATGGATTTGGTTAGGAAACTGGCTCAAGACCAAGGGCGGACTGTGCTTGCCATTTTTCACGATGTGAATCTTGCTTTGAGGTACGCTTCAATGCTTTTCTTTATGAAAGCAGGTAGGCTGGTGCATGTCCTTGAGCCGGAGAATCTGTCTTCTGACATTATTCAAGAAGTATATGGCGTGAAATCCCGCATACTTAAGGATGCTGCCTCTGATATTCGGTGTGTAGTGCCTTATTCGTGAGTCTTTGGCACTTCGATTCCAGCAGCAGAGTTCGTTGGCCAGATCGCTGCAACTGCCAGCCTTGATATTGGCCATCCCGCCAACCTTTTGATCCTGATTGGCGTGATGACTGTAGCAACCCATTTTTTTACCTTACCTTTAGGTTTATATAATGGGTCTTAAATACGAGAGCAAACAATATCATCTTGAAAGGAATTCCTTTGTCATAGCGTAATTCCATTGAGGGAAACATGTCGATGTTGGGAACTACCTGGCCGGGTACAGCAGTGGGGGGCAGGCAATGGGCATTGCCATTCTATGTGTCTGGCCGAGAAGGCAAGATGAAGGCGCACGGGGACAAGGTGCATGAATACCAACAAGTGATACCAGGGGGTGAATTAGTTAGAAAGCAGGCAGGAGCGGAAAAAGCAGCGCAGAGCTGAGTCTACAGAATCAGGATATATAATGGTGGTAATCACTTTGCTTTGCCTGGTTGCAGTTGTACAGGGCCTCTTGCGCTTTGACTCTATGCGCAGATTTATGAACGAGGCTATCTGGCTTGAAGGAGAGCCCCTTGCAAGAGCAGTGTCCGGACTCAAAGAACCCTTTTATACCTGGATACAATGGCCGCCTGCAGGAAGTAGCCAGGACGGTACAAGTAATGTTGGAATCATGTGCATCAAATTTATCGGCAAACCAAACAAGAATGTATGGATTTTAGTAAATGGAAAGACAGCAAAAAGGGCTGTCGAGGAAGATGGTGTGATCACATGCCGGGACGGAGATTTGATTGAGATTATTGCTGAAAGAGGCCAGGCTAACGTTTGCGTATCCGCGGCCAGCCGCAACATTTTGGGTCCTCAAGTCGGAACCTGGGTCAAAGGTGAAGGGATTCTACTATTGGGCCGGGTAAAACTTGCTGAAGACTGATATGATCTTGATTTG
>JAXGOJ010000017.1:0-42752 GCA_040767525.1 Bacillota bacterium
CGCAGTATTTGGCAAACTCTATGCTGGCTTCTGTGGCCGCTGCTGCACAGCTGAAAAAGGCCGGAATCCGGCCCTTGGTCATCTTTATGACTTCTTTGACAACTGCTCTTTTTTCTTCAAGTGTCAAAAGGGTTACTTCGCCAGCCGAACCCAGCACAAACAGTTCTGAAGTGCCATACTGGATCTGACGGTCGATCAACACCTTAAATGCACCAAAATCAATCTTGTTGCCTTTTCCGAAAGGAGTCGGTATAGCAACCCAAGATCCCGCCGGCCTGATCATCGTCATTCACCTCATTGCAAGATTTCCATCAGACTAAAGCACTACGTCACCCGTCAATTCTACCATATCAGAATTATCAAAAAGCACTACAAAGTGACTCTATGTGTCCACTTTATTACCATTGCAGGACTACTGTAAAATCGCTTTGAGCTCAAGAAGCGAAATAACCTCTTTATGAGGAACGCAGATTAAAGGCGGTTTGCCGCTTCATATGGCGTGAACGGAAAACCGCCTCTAAAGATATTCAACGACTACTATGTTCACTGGAAAATCCACGAGTGTGCTAAAATCGGAACATGAGCCAAAAACCTGCCAATATTGCAACCGGAAAGGCTATCTCCTTGAAAAAGCATTAAGAGTACGGTAATTCATAGAAGGAATGGGGTGATAGAGTGCAATCTACGGAAGATGAAATAATCCGAAGACTAACTGAACAATGCTCTGTGGTTACCGGCCGGCAGGCCATCAGCGTGCAAAACATGGAAAGAATCGGCGACGGATGGGAATGTGATGTGTACTCCTTCGACCTGGCAGTACCATATCCATTGAAGGGTAATACTGAGTCCGCTCCCGAACAAAGCACATACCCCGTACAAGTACCCAACAAGCAAAGGGGCCCCCAAAAAACAGGGTATGGTTCGAAGGAAGAGACTCTAATTCCCCTTATCCTCCGGCTGCACATAGACAAGTCTCAGCCCCAGGCTGCAATAAAATGTCAAAGAGAGTTCGATATAATGAATCATCTTTACAATGCTAAGTATCCTGTGCCTGAGGTTTTGGGCTGTCAGACAGACCCTTCCATTCTTGGTGCACCATTTATCATCATGGAACGAATTTCCGGAACCACTTTGGCCCAAAAGTATTCCAAAGGAGGTCGTGAGGATAAACTAAGGTGCCTGGACCTGTTCACTTCTCTTTATGTAAGGTTACACAGCCTGGATCCTTTCAAGTTTGATCCTGATTCCGCATCTTTAGACACCTATTTTATTATGGAAAAGGAACTTGCAGAATTCGGGAGATACCGGCACCTTCTCAATGATGGCGTTTTGGGGGCTGCCCTATCCTGGCTGGAGTCCAATGTACGTCAGGTGGAACCCGCCCGGCCCTCTATCATTCACTTCGATTTTCATCCTGAAAACATACTTGTCAAGGATATGTTGAAGCAAAATGAAAACTACACGCCCTTCACAGCAAGACATGAGGATTTGGCACAGGCCAAGAGGCCAGAAATGGCCTTTGTGATTGACTGGACCCAGTCCAGGGTATCGGATTTCCGATTTGATTTGGCCTGGTCGCTGCTTCTCATGGAAGGAAACGAAGGCAGGGCAATGCTTGAAGGTTACATACGCAAAAGGCCCAAGCAAGAAATACAAAGCCTGGACTACTTCATTGTGTTCGCCTGTGTAAGAAGGCTTGCAAGCATATACGGTTCTATTACCCATGGAGCAGACAACTTCGGCATGCGTCCGGGAGCAGAAAAGACTATGAAAAAGCAAGTGGGCCATATCAGGCGCCTGTACAATATTCTTAGAAGCAAGTCCGGACTTACATTGCCTGAACTGAATAAGTGGATTGGCAAATTGGAGTAAGATGTCTTTACACTTCATCCGGGCACCTTAGCCCTTTTTGCTTTTTGCAAGAACAAAACATTAGGTCAGTTTCAACGGGTACTGCAGGCAGGCCCAGCATACCTGGGCCCACCGCCTAATGCCTCTGTCTCTGTAGTTCAAAATGGACGGGGAATATCACCCGGTACATCTTTGTAAAGTGATCCCTTTGAAACATCAACTATATACGGTTTGAGCCCTATTTTCTCAACATGCGGTTTTCCGGTTTCCGTGGTAATAATTGTTGTCCCTGTTCCCACCACAGTTCCGTTGGCCATTATGAGACGCCCTGAGCCCATACTCATAAATGCCCTGCCTGAAGACGGATCTATTACAGTTAGGTCACCATCTGCTCCAGGGGATATGTGCCCTTTGTTTGTCAACCCAAGTACCCTCGAAGGTACGTAAGACACTTTCCGAACAAACTCAGACAAGGTCCACGCTTCCATTCGCACCAGGGCCATACCTCTTTCTACTGCTACATTTCGTGGATGGGCACCTCCGTCTGTAGCAAGGGCGTCCACCACAAACTCGCCTTCTTCGTCCTTGGTAATGGCGCTCAGCAGCCTGGATACCGCCGGATTCTTGGGGAAGTTAACACTGGTAACCGTATTGGCGCTCTCCCACCAGGAAACCCCTTCTTCACCTGCTGCATTTATGTTTTCGCCTCCCCAGCTCTTGGCGATCCGGGCATAACCGTCGAGGATAGCCTGTCTTAATCCATCCTGAGTGGGTTCATATCCCACTTGCGTCAAACAGCCCTGGGTTACAAGGCTTTCTGGAACGCCATTTATGCACCTTCACTGGTACCATTAATGATAGCCAGATAAGATTCGCCGAATATGTTCCGATTTTTCTTCAAAGCATCCAGCGACTTCCAGTATTTCCTCGATAGGTCCTTCACCTGTGCTGCAATGGCTGTTAATATGAGGTATGTGGGTACGAAGGCCTTTTGATAATTCAATTGCCTCGAGCAAACCTTCAACGTTACTGCCGTACCGGCATGTACCTGCATGAAAAGCGATGTATGCTTTTTGAGAGTTAGCTATTTCAATAATGCGCCTGGTTGATTCCGGTGTCATAGGATAGTGGCCACCGAGAACCTTCAATCCCAAAGCACCTTTTTCGATGGACTTTTCAAGAAGCTCTGTGATTTCCGTGTCGTCAGGGCATATCATCTTTGACAGTAAGGCCCGGCTTCACCTGCTGCAAACACGCCATGTTCAGCCCGGCCCCGTCACTGAGGCAATATTCGTAGAACTCGTCCAAAGGCCCACCTACATCAAGGGCTGTAACCACTCCCGCTCTAGCCATCATGCGGTGGGCATTGTAGCCGGCATGCCTCTTGGACGTATGTACGTGAAGATCTATAACCCCCGGAATAACAATCTTTCCGGTAACATCGTATGCAGCCTTGGCATAAGTGCAGTCGATGCTTGGCGCTACTGAAGCCACACGGTAATCCACTATGCCTATGTCAGGTTAGCAGGATCTCCCGCAGGGTTTACGACTAAGCCGCCAATGAAAACCGAATCATAACGCATACTCATTTCCTCCTTGCATTATTCGCTAGTCAGGATATTTATCTCGTATGTTTCTGCCTGTACTTTTGCCTGGTTTTCCCCGGCTCTTTTTCCACATCACCTCCTTGTGAATCACCTTAGGCCCATTACAAGGCACAGGATTCCTCACCGAAAGCTAAGTCAATCCGTTTTCTTAAGATGCAAAGAAAGAAACCTTTCAATCTTGGGGATTGCGTCCAACCATGTAACCCTTTTGGCAAATGTATGAACCTCGTCAGGGTAATACACGCTTTCATGGCACTTTCTGTGCTCAACACAGTCCTTGACTATCCTGTCAAGTTGCTCAAAATCCACATTGGCGTCAGCGGATTTCGTGAAGGTTCATCAACGGGCTGGTAGCATGTTATCTACAAAGGTTGCAGGAGATGCTTGCGAGTACAAGTAGGGGACAACTTCAGGCTCGCCGCCTAAATATGTCTTAAATAAGTATATTTACCTTTGCCGTAATGATACTCAGCCCATTTGGTATACTGGGCAAAATCCCAAATCCCTGCAAGATTAACGCCGGCTTTGAACGCCTCAGGATATTGGGTAAGGCAATGCAAGGTCATGTAACCTCCGTAACTAAGGCCCCATACTCCTACCCTGTCAGGGTCAACATAAGGAAGTGACTTAAGGAACTCACCTGCATTCACAACATCAGCCACATCATCTACACCCATTTTGGCAAATAACCTGTGGCGAAAATCACGTCCGTAACCTATTCCTCCGCGAAAATTGACCGAGAGAACAGCGTATCCCCGGTGAACCAGGTACTGGTTGAACCCGTGGAAAAGGGCATAAGTAGCAAGAGGGTGCCACCCGGGACGCATTTGCCTTACCGGGCCACCATGAACCCACACCATAGCCGGGACTTCCGTCCCATCCGGGATATTTTTGGGTTTCATAAGATATCCGTGTACAGTCAGCCCTCCGGCGCTTTCAAATGAAATCTCTTCAGGAACGTACTGCCTGTCCGGGGTGAGGGTTTCCGGCATAGAAAATGTGACTTGTACAGGGTCAGTGCCATCAGAATTCCTTACCCAGATATCCATGTTCCGGTATTCGTCACAATGCACGAAAGCAATTTTCCCTGTACAAGAAAGCTTCGCCATAGAATTAGTTCCCGGTAACCCTATGACTGTCTCACAGGTTCCCGTATCCAGGCAGTGCCTGAATATATGCCGCTGTCCTACGGCATCTTTGTTTGAAGAATACAAAAACCCTGAAGAATCAAGACACCAAACAGCCTGGTCACCTGCATGGCCGAAATCCTCACACCGGCCAAAAGTAACCTGCCTGAGCTCCTCGCAGGCTCGATCCAGTACATAATAGTGGGCAAATCCATCGTTTTCAAGCAAGAAAAGCACCTTTGATCTATCCGGTGAAGGCAAAGCCCTAGTTGAAAGCAACGTTCCTTTACCTGACCCTTCAAGGTGCATAAGCACTCTGATCTCGGGCTTTGAACCTGAAAGAGCAAGTAACATTAGATCTGCTGAACTACCGAAGTCTAAAGGTTTGGCAAAGTAAACATGATCTTCATCAAACCAGCAAATGTCTCTTAGTGACGCCGGAACATGAGACCTCCAAAGCATATTTCCCTTTGCTTCTGCCACACCGGCCTGCCAATAGGTCTCATGATCTTTGAAAGAAAAAGCAAATCTTGCACCTGATGGCGACCAATTCACAATTCCCGGGCCATCGGTCTGTAATACTTGACCTGGCAAATCCAATTCTTGAATGCTACCGGTATTCACATCATACAAGCATACTTTGCCTTCCAAACCAAAGGCCAGGGTGCTGCCGTCAGGAGAACAAGACAAACCGGAAATCCTATTTGTGGTCATGAAGATGAGTTTCGGAGGTTCACCACTGCCAGCCGATATCAAATACAAGCCATTGTCGATAACAGCAAACAACTTGTCTGTGCCAGGCAACCACTGAAAATCTGCTGCCTTTGTCTTAACATGTGTTATCCTCTTAGGGCCAGATACACCAGGTTCCACTAACCAAAGATCCGGTACTCCACCATCGTCCCATATGTAGGCTATGAATCTACCGTCAGGACTCCAATCCCATTTCCCAAGATACTTAATGCTTAGAAACTCTTCAAGCAAGTCCAGGTTAGTCATAGTATCATTCCCTTTTCTTTTTGTTCCTGTGTTGCTGACGCCTCCTGTATGAACATTACCTGCAACCGTCGGTATATACATCGAAATGTGCCAAACCGGCGGTCTCCTGAGCTAATACTATTGTATGCGAAATATATAATAAGTCCAAGACTTGATATATGGCTTTATGGCAGGACAGTATACACAAATGCAGGGCGGCCAATGTTTCCATACTGAAGTTTCTGACTGAGGATATTTGCCCTTACCAAGTAGTTAAGATAGCGTCTGACCGTAACTGCGGTAAAACCTGTCATCTCAGCAACCTCATTGCAGGAAACAGGGGTATCTGAATTTTCAACGCTTTCCCATATGATCTTCAGGGTAGCAGGCTGTATTCCTTTGGGGAGGGACAATCCGCGTAAGTATGTATGAGCCTGTGCCGGTTCTCCCGCGGCGTCTTGGGCTGCTCCCTGTCTTTTTTCTAGGCCTATTGCCGGTCTCAGTGTCTCCGGCCTCATCTCACCTTTGCTTTCAGATTCAGACAGTACCTTTAGCCAATCATCCATTATGCTCGGGAAGTAGAGACAGTGATGAAGACATAAGGCTGTTTTGGTCCCATGCAAGCAAAGCTTGTCCAGTATATCTGGCTCATAGGCCTGGGGAATAGTTCTGAATACGGTGATCACACCAACTGTAAATTCACCAAGTCCTATAGGAGCCGCCGCGCAAGCCCTGAGATTTTGCTTTGCAGCGTCATCCGGTGCAATAAAGGACCGCTCATCAGAGATGAGATCATCTGAAACAATATGTTTGCGCTCCATAAAGCAAGTTCCTGTCAGGCCTCTACTTGGTTCCAACCGGGGATAAGCAGACATCTTCGTGGTATAAAATTGGCTGAAAGGACGATTGCCCCTTGGCAAATCATTAAGGCACCCCTGGCCAGGGGGCCCGGTGCCGGTGGAAGTATTTATGTGAGACACCTGTACCAGGAACCTCCCATCATACAACCACATGCTTCCAGCCTGGCTCTTTGAAACAGACAGGCCCAATTTCAGGGCTTGATCCAGAACCAATCTTACGTGACTTAGATTCCCTTGGGCAATTAATGGCAGCAATCCCAGGTCAAAATCTGATTCCCTTTGAAACACATGGCACCTCAACATCCTGAATTGCTTCTGATAATGCTCTGACAATAGCTCGGATAATGCTTGAAATTAAAACGATAATGTTGCGACTTACATTATAACACTCGACCACAATTTGCAGATGGATCCTGTCCTTTTATTTCGGGCTTTCACTGACCAATGCTATGATCTTTTCGGAAATATCCTGCAAGGGCAGTACATATGCGACAGCTCCCATGTTAATGGCAACCCTGGGCATTCCAAATACCACACAACTCTTTTCATCCTGAGCTATAGTGTTGGCACCTGTATCCCGCATAGTTTTCAGCCCCCGGGCACCATCTGCCCCCATACCCGTAAGTATAACCCCAACAGCATTTTTTCCGGCATATTTCGCAACTGACTGAAACAATACATCAACACTTGGTTTCTGATAGTTAATGTACGGACCGTCTTTGACTCTGACACGATAGCTGGACCCATCCCGCCTGAGCACCATGTGTTTGCTTCCAGGCGCCAGCAATACCTTACCTGGCTGCACCTCGTCACCGTCTTCGGCCTCTTTCACATTGGCAGGGCAAGTATCGTCGAGCCTCTTGGCAAAAGAGCGCGTGAAAACTTCAGGCATATGCTGGGCTATTAAGGTTCCCGGGCAATTGATTGGATACCGGGACAGAATCTCTTTGATTGCCTCGGTCCCCCCTGTAGAAGCCCCTATGGCCACTATCTGCCTGGTTGTCCTTGCCAACGACAGTGGAATCCGGTTGCCTGCATTGTTCTTCCTACTTCTTGCAGTGTTTGCCAAACGCCTGGGATCTACCAGTGAGGCAGATACTATCTTGGCCGCCAACTCAGCAACCATATCCCCAACAGTAAACGCAGACCCGGGCTTGCACATGACGTCAACTGCACCTATTTCCAGAGCATCAACTGCCATTTCACTGCCTGCGGGAGTCAATGAGCTCACTACTATCACAGGCAAAGGATAATGCTCCATAAGCTTTGCCAAGAAAGTCAAACCGTCCATACGTGGCATCTCGATATCTAAGGTCAAGACGTCTGGCCTAAGGTCCTCTATCATGTCCCTGGCCACGTAAGGATCAGGAGCTGCACCCACTATTTCAATTCCCGGATACCTGGACAGCTCATTGCTCAGGATTTTCCGGACCACCGCTGAGTCATCAATTACCAGTACTCGAACCATATTGCCCTCCGTATCAAATGCTCGGAAGTCATTTGGGTTTCATGTATATGCTTGGGCGGACATGCTTGAAGCTGTGGCCTAAACCGGCCAGGCCCTCAGAATGGCCAACTATCAAAAGTCCTTCCGGTGCAAGAATGTTGTAAAAGCGAGATACCAGCTGTTTCTGGGCTTCGCGGTCGAAATATATCATTACGTTCCTGCACAAAATGACCTGGAAGGGCCCTTTCATAGGCCAGGGCCCTGCAAGATTGTGTCTTCGAAAGGTGATTAATTTGGAGGCTTCCGACTTGATCTGATACTTCTCACCTCTGCCGGTATGAACCTTCTTAAAATACTTCTGTCTTAGTTCAAAGGGCACATGCTTAAGCCTGTCCAGACTATAAGTGCCATGTCTTGCAGAACGTATCATATTTGAAGATATGTCCGTTGCCAGAATCCGTACATCCATTTTATCGATTTCGCTCCATAAATCCCGCAATATCATGGCAATGGAATAGGGTTCCTCCCCAGAAGAACAGCCTGCGCTCCAAATTCGCAGCCTATCCTGGTTTTCTGGTTTAAGACAAACGAGGCTTTCTTTCAGGTAATCAAAATGAGCCTTTTCCCTGAAAAAACGGGTCAAGTTAGTCGTGAGGCAATCAACCATGGCGCAAAGTTCCTTACCGGACATGTCATTTTCTACACACTTCAGGTACTCACCAAAGGAGCTAAGCCCCAGGGAACGAATTCGTTTGCTCAACCGGGTCTGTACAAGGACTTTTTTCCCTGAGTGCAAATCAATCCGGCTCAGGTCATACACTACCTGCCTGATCCTTTTAAATTCATCATCAGACAAAACCAGGTTATGGCCTAACATGCTCTACACAACCACCATATTAAAACCCCTCAAAATCTTCATCATCATCGTCAAAAGGTATTAGTCTGGACCCCCTGGCTGAAACCCCTGCAGACTTAAGCCTGCCCCCGGCCTGTCCGAGTTTTCCAATTGCATGATGAGAGAGACTACCCCTTTGCTGCGCAATAAACTCACGCAACGCATTAATGTCCAGGCCTGACAGAATATCTGCTAGTTCAGCTGTATTTGCCTGGTTGCGCTCTCTGGCTACTTTGAATTCACCTATCATTTCAGTCAGGTATCGTGCCTGAGCAGACAGTTCTTCTGAGGCGCTGGCAGATTCTTCTGCGTTAGCCGCATTTTCCTGTACCGACTTGTCCATTTGATTAGTGGCAGCGGCAACCTGTTCAACTCCTTTGGCTTGCTCTTGACTGGCAGCCGCAATCTCACGTATAAGGTTGTTGACTTTGGCCATGTTCTCGGTGGTCTCTCTAAGGGCTTTGGCCACTTCGTCTGCAATTATAACCCCTTGTTCAGCATTACTTATGGAGTCCTCTATCATTTGTGCAGTGTTTTTGGCTGCCTCGGCGCTTCTTAATGCCAGGTTCCTGACTTCCTCGGCCACAACGGCAAAACCCCTGCCTGCATCTCCGGCCCTGGCTGCTTCTACCGCGGCATTTAGCGCCAAAAGATTCGTTTGGAACGCGATTTCATCGATGGTTTTCACAATCTTGGCAGTCTCATCTGACGAAGACTTGATATCGCCTATAGCGGCGTTCATACGGCCCATGGCTTCCTGGCCTTTCTTAATGCTGTCCTCTTGCACCCTGGCCAGCACCTGTGCTTCATTCGCGTTGTCCGCGTTATTCCTGGTCATTCCCGATATCTCTTCAAGACTGGCCGAGATTTCTTCAAGAGCACTTGCCTCCTCGGCTGTATTCTCTGACACTGCAGCCGCACTTGCTGCAACCTGATTTGAAGCGGCGCCAACCTGCTCACCACCTTCGATAACCTGTGACAACACATCGTTAAGACTTAGCAGGGCGGTATTGAGGCTGTCTTTAAGTTTGGCGTGATCCCCCTGATAATCTCCAACCATCCGGGCAGTAAGGTCTTTTTCAGCCATACGCTCCAAAACACCAAGGGCTTCGTTAATGGGCCTGACCATATAGTTTAGGGCACCATCTATTGATTCAAGGATCTTTCTGTACTCTCCGTGATGCCTGGAAGCATCGACTTTATAGTCAAACCGCCCTGCAACCATTGCTTCTTCGAGCTCAAGGAGATCCTCCAAGACAGCATTAAGACTGTTGATCATTTTCAAGAACGCAGGGCTGAATTGATCGTTTGCGCACCGCCTGCCGGTTCCGCCTCCGAGCCTCTGAATTTCCTCAGCATCGCTCAAATCACCTGAAGCAATGTTATTTGCAATGTCTTGCACTCTTTCCAACCGAACACACAAATTATTCAGTTCAGACTCGAGTTCGCCGCATAAACCCTTGTAGGAAAACTCGAGTTTATGCGTTAGATCATAGTCAGATACCCTGGAAACAAACGCCAGTGCCTGCCTGACCGGTGTAGCTGCTGCTTCGAGAAGTTCGTTAAGCACACAGGCAACCTCAGAAGATGCCCCATGAAACCTGGCAACATCTGCACGGGCCTCAAGATCCCCTTCTTTAAATAGGTCAACGAGCCTGGATATCTCCTGGATCAGTGCCTGTTCTCCGCTGGTCTCGCCGGCCTTCAGGGAGTCAGTGCCAACTTCTGGCAATCGTGGCAAGGACTGTTCCTTAAGTTCATCGGCCTGAGTCTCTTTAGACTCAATCTGCGAATTTTTGGCCATATCGCTACCTCCTAAATGCATTTGGCAAAATAGACATCTAATACAACTTGGCTGATTCTCTATGAGACCGGATCAGGTTCCGGTGACCCGTCTTCCATAATCACGCCGTTATCTGTAAGGACCTTTCTAATGTCCAAAAGAATGACTACTTTGCTTTTGGCTTTACCCATTCCCAAAATAAATGACGTATCAAGGTCTATACCGAAAGAAGGGGGCTCTTCGATATCGGTCTGTGCTACATCGAGAACTTCAGAGACCCTGTCTACAACAACCCCCATGAGGGTGTCATTGAGATCGACAACAATTATGCAGGTCTCCTGAGTGTCTTCTGTATGCTCCATGCCGAACTTCAATCTCAAATCCACAACAGGTATTACCCGGCCCCTGAGGTTGATAACTCCCCTTACAAACTCAGGCATGCGTGGAACAGGGGTAATTTCCATTAAGCCTATGATTTCTTTAACCCTCATTATCTCCAAACCATATTCTTCCCTGTTAAGAACAAAGGTCAAATACTTTTGAGATCGCGATCCGGCACTGGATCTTGTTCCATGGAATTGAACGTCTCCTTGCTGTGTCTGTATACCGGACACTGGTTTCACCTCTCTTCCTGTCTGTATGCGTATTTATGCGGTTCTTAGGTATGTACTCATATGCCCGTGTGTACAATTTGCCTGTTCCGGACTTTACCTGTGCCCGTCAGGCCTTTACCTGTCTGCCCACCTGCTTTTTGTTCTTCCAACCTGTGAAAGATCAAGAATTAGGGCCACCCGGCCATCACCCATGATCGCGGCACCGGATATGAAATCAAGCTTATCCACAAGGTTTCCTGCAGGTTTAACAACCACTTGCTGCTGTCCCACAAGGTCGTCAACCAGGATTCCACACTGACCATCACTCAGGTAGGTGACAAGAACCAGAGACTCCCACGGATTGGTCCGGGCTCCCTCCAAACCCAATACTGTATAGAGTCTGTACAAAGGAATAAGCTTACCTCTTATGAAAATGCACTCACCTTTACCCATTACAGTCTTCACATCTTCCGGTTCAGGGCGGAAGGCTTCCTGAATGGAGATTGAGGGGACTATGAAACGCTGGCTACCCACGGTCACAATCATGCCGTCTATGATTGCCATTGTTAAAGGAAGCCACAAGGTAAAAGTAGTGCCTTTGCCAGGCTGTGTTTGAATATCAATCTTGCCACGAAGGCCTTCTATGTTTCTTTTGACTACATCCATACCTACTCCCCGGCCTGAAATATCAGTCACCTGTTGGCTGGTGGAAAAACCAGGGGCAAATATGAGCTGGAGAATCTCCCGGTCAGTCAGGTTTTCGTTAGGCCTTATGATCCCCAGTTCAGTGGCCTTCTCTACTATCTGGGCTTTGTCCAGCCCCCTGCCGTCATCTTCAATCCGTACAGCAACGCTGCCCCCTTGGTGGAAGGCTGATAGACGTATTTGACCCTCGGCAGGTTTTCCTAGTTTCTTACGTTCATCAGGTTTTTCTATGCCATGATCAATAGCGTTACGGATCAGGTGGGTCAGGGGATTGGTGATAAACTCAACGATTTTTCGGTCTAATTCAGTATCACCGCCATCGCAAATCAAGCCGACCTCCACACCCTTTTTATGGGATAAATCCCTCACGACCCGGGCAAGTTTGTTGAAAGTCGGTTCAAGAGAGACCATTCGCATGCCCATTGTGAGTTCTTGAAGCTGGCGAACGATTTTGTTCATCCTGCCTACGTTTTGGATCAATTTGGAGCCTGCCTGCCCCATACCTTCTACTTCTTGGGTTACCATAGAATTGGCAATGACAAGCTCGCCAATTTCATCAAGCAGTGCATCTAACCGTTTTGTGCTAACCCGCACAACTTCGTCGATCACAGCCGGTTGCACCGAAGGCTCACTGCCGCCCTTGGGCTGGCCGGCTTGCAGGCCGTTACACCGTCTGCCACCTGGTTTATTTGGTTTGCCGCCTTTTGGCTCACCCGGCCCGCTGGGTCCAGGCTCACCCAATGGGCTATTAATCATACAATGGTTTTTCAGGGCAGCAACTACATCTCTAAGTGCGCTCGGAGTCTCATACGGAGAGTCTTCCCTGGACATCTTTAGAAGACGTACCATGTCTTTGAGGAGATCCAGGGCACGAAAAACCGTATCAGCTATGCTGCCTTTGAATTCCAGGGCGCCTGTCCTTGCGCCTTCCATTAACGATTCGGCATGGTGGCACAGTTCCTGAAAGTCGCTCAAATTCACAAAACCCGAAATTCCTTTTATGTTATGAAAGCACCTGAATGCTTCATTGAGGTGAGCCAGGTCACCGGAATCCTTCTCAAAGGCAAGAAGTGACATTTCTGCAGAACCAAGGCATTCTTCAACCTCTGCAATAAACATAGCATTATCTGGATCATTAGGGTCAAATGCCTGCTTTACGACTGCAACCCGGAGTTCAGAGGGCGGATACATCAGCGGGCATATCACCTTGTGGGGCATGGTTGGTAATGCCATGCGTGACAGTGGTGGTTACCCCCCTTTCGCCGGGCAAAAGGTTCTCATTATGAGCAACCTGCATCGCCCAAGATTGCACGTCACGCTGCAACATCTGAATAGATGAACAAAGGGCGCCATAACCCTTTTCAAAGGATAAACTACCCTTCTGGATTGCTTGTATGATGGCTGCAATTTGGTTGGCAAGCCTGGCTGTGTTGGCCCAGGACTTTGCATACTCTTGCATTCGTCCTGCAATTGTGGAAGCTACCTCCAAAATGTGTGTATCCAGGCAGTCCATTTCCACAACCAGACCGGCAAGAACGTCTAGTTCCATTTCCAGGGCGCGATTATGGTCTGTATGCATTAAGTAATGATCAGCTCACCTTCCAAACGGTTCAGCAGGTAGAGACCTTCACCGGATTCTTGCTCTTCTGGCCTGTACCTTTGGGTACGTGCTTCTTGTCCTTTGGAGTGCAGCCCTTCATGTGCTTTCGAGAACTAGGCCTCTCGTTCACACCTGGTCGGTGCTGTATCGTTACAAGCAATATCGGGAATAAACATGACCTCTGAATCATTAACGACAAAAGGAAACTAAACAAAATTAGATAAACGGAATCAGATGAAGCGCCAGCTGTCGCATATGTCCAACTTTGATAACGGTGACTGGCGATAGATTTTTGATTCAGGTCAGAGGCAGGGAATTGAGGTCAGTACCAGTACGGTGCCAGATACCATTTCGGAAACGATTTCCGGAAATCCTTACACGGCAAATCACGGATCGATTCTGGGCCGAATAGGCTCGGTGCATCTGGCAAATCTGGTGATTCTAGTTGGCCTGGTGAATCTAGTGAGCCCGGTGAGTCTATGCTGTCACGGCTGTCACGGTTCGAGCAAATCGTACTCGGCAGGGACATTGTGTTCCCAAGAAACTTCAAACTGCCGTTTTCAATAAGCGAATCTGCATCTTCACATCCGAGTACAAGGCGAGTCAAGGGGCCCCTTTTTGCAGTCAAAACCGGATAACCCTGGTTGAGAAGATAAAATGAATCATCTGGAGATAGGCAGTCTGGCGGCGTTCTACGGAGATACCTGGAATTCTGGAGCCGTCCGTCACGCTGAGTGCTCAAGCCCTGCTCAACCTCACATTCGCTCATCCTGATCTCATAACCGCCTGGTAAGAGAGAATCCCATCGCAGCACGCAGGCCATTCCTGCAGCTGCAGGTCTGTACTTCTGAGTGGCTCCCTCATATAAAGCAGCCTGAACTATGGGGCTGCCCGGGGTCAAGTTAATCCTCAAGTATCTTCGGCCTAGATTGCCCGCTCGCCTGGCCAGCTCTCCCACGATGCTTGAGCCAAACCCCTTGTCCGATACGGCCGCTTCTACTACAGCCAAATATCCTTCATTTGGATTATCCATACAAAAGGCGTATCCTATCAGCTGTTCCGGTTCATTGCTGCAAAAAACCAGTACAGACCTGCCGGCCATAGCGCCCCGGGGTCTCCAAATCCATGGCGAAGCATCCCGTCGGACACTGCATGGATGATTGGCCAGTTGTGACTCGTACAGATCTGCAAGAAGAGGTATATCTGAGTTTTGAACCTCGCGGGCCTGCAGTGAGCCGTCACTCTCAGTTCCACAGATATCGGGGGTATCGGAAACGCTATAGCAACTTTCTGCCGGTCCTGTGCTTCCTGTGACTACACCCCTTTCACTGCTTCGGAACAACATGGGGTTGACATCCAATATGGTAATCACCGCCGGCAGAACAGGCACAAAACCAAACCGTGGATAGTACCCGGGATGGCCGTAAAGGATTGCCAGGTTAGCCCCGGATTTTGCAGCATACATAAGGCTGTCCCGAACTGCCGCAGAACCAAAGCCCCTGCCTTGATACCTGGGGTCACACGCAACCAACGTTATGATAGCGCCGGGTATCCAGGTCCCCAGGGGTGTCCGTATCTGACGGGCAAGTACAACAGAACATGCTACGGCTCTGTCGTCAGCAGTAGCTACTCTGATAGAGTCAGAAGTGAGAGCAGGATCGTTCCTGACCAGAAAATCAAACAACTCGGCTTCGTCTTCTTTGAACGCCGTCTTGAAGAGCCTCATGAGTTCAGGGTATTCGCGCTTGTGTGCGCCACGGGTATTATATGTCACGGCAAAATCATCTCAGCTCCCAATTCTCATTACTTTGCAATCAGGAGTCCTCACTCCTTGCCTACCGCGGCCGCCGCCCTGGCCTTTCCCGGCCCGGTTCGCTCCGGTGAGGCATAGGCACGTACCCAACCGACGGCCTGTTTGTCCCGGCTTGAGGACACAGTTCCATCAGCTTATAGACCTCAACAGGCATGTCAAAAGCTACCGGAATGCCCATAGCCTGAAGCTGGCTTGCACTCATGGGATAATCATGGGTGAAGTAACCTTTGGTAAAGAGGTCGGCCACGTCTTCAGCTTGCTCAGACGGTATGTTCTCTTTCAGTATACGTAAGACCGTCTCTCTAACCTGGGCTATGGCTTTACGGGAAATATCCGCCAAAATCAGGGTGTTGTCGTCTACGTGTTCGATTGGCTTTCTCTCAACCGCGCTCAGTATTGATGCAGCAGGATAAGACCCAATTTGAGGATCAACCGGGCCAAGCACAGCATTTTCATCCATCACTATTTCGTCTGCTGCCAGGGCCAAAAGAGTGCCTCCTGACATAGCGTAGTGGGGAACGAACACAGTTACTTTTGCCTTGTGACGAACCAGGGCAAGGGCTATCTGTTCTGCAGCAAGAACAAGGCCGCCCGGGGTATGTACAATCAGATCTATCGGCACATCGTCGGCGGTCATGCGTATCGCTCGAAGCACCTGCTCTGAATCTTCAATGTTTATGTACCTGCTCAGTGGAATCCCCAAAAAACTCAGGGATTCTTGCCGGTGGATCAATGTAATCACACGGGAACCTCGATCCTTTTGGATCTTCCTCATCAAGCTCAACCTCATGGCCTCAAGGCGCTTTTGCCGGAAAAAGGGCATGAAAACCGAGCTTCCCAGGATGATAATCCAAAAGAATGTGGAGACATAATTTGTTGTATCCATGAGCCATCCACTCTCCTTCTGTCATGTCCCTTAACACGATTAGTCTCTGTTGCCTGGCCGGGACCTGTGGTGAGCATACCACTGAGTGTTTTGCCTGTGTCTCAAAGAAAGCCCTTACGGTACAGCCGAAATGTAAAACGCTAGGTCCCCCTGCGTCAGAAGATGAAACGTTAGGACCGTCCCCGTGTTTCAGTTTTCAGGCCTGTTCCACGGGATAATCGTTTTGCCCGAGAATCATGTTCAGATTTCTTCTGAAAGAATCAAGATTTCCTGAGCAGAAGAACCTGTACTCTCCCCTGGAATCGGAGCCAGCCAAAAGACCTCTTTCCTCTAACATTTCCTTCATGGTCATAACCGTCTGGATTGCCGGGTCCACCTGCCTTACACCGGGTAGCTCGTCATGAATGTATCCGGTAAGCAGCGGAAAATGGGTGCAACCCATTATCAAAACATCGACAGGTGAATCGTGAAAGGCCTTCATGTACCTTTTTGTGGCCTCCCTTACTGCCGCCTCGTCTCCAAGCCCTGCCTCTACAAGGGTGACAAAATCAGGACACCCCTGTTTCACCGGCGGAGTCTTTAAGCCGAGCCTGGCAAGCTCCTGGTCGTAAACACCGCTCTTAACAGTCCCCTCGGTGGCTATGAGCCCCACCTTGCCCTCCGCGCCTGCCACAGCAAGAGCCGCTTCGGCCCCGGGCCTGATAACACCCAACACCGGGCCAGGGAAGCTTTTCTGAACTGCTTCAAGCCCGGCAGCAGTCGCGGTATTACAAGCTATGATAATTGCTTTTGCTCCCTTATCTTCAAGAAACCTGGCGATCTCAACGGAAAACTGCTGAACCTGTGACTGAGGTTTTGTACCGTAAGGTAGCCGGCCTGTATCGGCGAAATACAAAACACTCTCGTTTGGAAGCATCTCCTTAAGTTGTCTTACTACAGTAAGGCCTCCGGTACCTGAATCAAAGACTCCTATTGGTGCCCTGGCAAAGTGACCGGTACAGTTACTGTTACTCCTGCTCTTACCGGTATTCTTACAGCTTTTAGTATCTGGTTTGCTCACGTTCTCAGTCTCTCCTTACTCAAATAACCTTGTGGCAGTGGTTTCACTGCGAAAACTTCAGACATTGGGAACCGTGCTTACGAAATTTCAATCGCCGCGATGACCCTTGTGCTTGGTTCTCAACACAAAAGTCTATCACATCCCTTTAATGCTGTGTCTCCATATGAGTTGCCAGGAGGCTTTCAAACTAAGGCCCCACCTCCTGAGACCCTATTTCAACTTGATCCAGCTCCTCCTGCATCGCTTTTCGCCTTTTATATTTGACCCTGAACTCCTTCACAATCTGGCGCACCAACTCGCCTCCACCGGAATAGCTTCTCATGTGATTCAATATTGATGCTACTTTTCTGTATTTTGAACGCTTATTTGCAGACTCTGCTTCTTTCTTTGCTGCTTTTTCATAGGCCCCCAGCAATTCTCTTGAGTACTCACATTTCAGCATATCCTGCCCTGTATAATATGAAACGTTAGGACCGTCCCGGCGTTTCACTAACGGCCCCCGTCTCAAATATGTGAAACGTTAGGACCGTCCCGGCGTTTCTCCCATGTCTAACCCAATCTTCATTCAATTCCAAACCTAAGTTCGACTTTGAATAAGTCGCCGTCGATCTTGATGGCGAACCGGCCGCCGCAGGCTTCGGTGAAACTTTGGGCTATGGAAAGCCCCAGGCCTGATCCCTCGGTGCTTCTAGAGCGATCGCCTCTTGTGAACCGCTGCAGTATCTCGTCTTCGTCAAAATCCATTTCGTAGTTGGCAGTGTTCTTAATAGTCACCACAGCTTCCTTGCCAAGAACAGTCAAATCGACAAAAACCCGCGAGCCCAAGAGTGAATATTTCAGTGTGTTGGAAATCAGATTCTGTAAGACCCGGTACAGCTTCTTCCCATCGCTTGCAATATATACCGGTTCATCAGGAACGTTGACCCTGAAAGCAAGGCCGGAATCGTCCATGGGCTCTTGCATATCAGCAAGGGCCTGGTTAATCAGCCTTGCCAAGTCGATTTTCTCCATGTCCAGTGCCATATTGTCGCTGGTCGCTTTGGACAAATCAAACAGATCCTGGATCAGATTCTTCAGGCGCTCTGTTTTCTGGGCAAGAATGGCAACATAGTCGTTTACATGCTCAGGCAGGTTTTCTTCCTTAGCAAGCAGTTCAACATAACTCACAATAGAAGTTAGCGGGGTCTTAAGATCGTGGGACACGTTGGTAATCAAATCTACCTTCATGCGCTCCGACCTAACCTTTTCGCTAACCGCAAGGCTCATGCCTTCTTGAATGCTGTTTAGGTTTTGTGTGGCAAGATAAATATCAGCATCAGGTGCCACATGGAGTTTGGTTTCCATGTCGCCGTTTTTGACCTTCTCAATATGATCCACAAGCAGCCCCAAATCCCCCACTGTCTGCCCATATCGACGCAGGTACCTGTAGATAAAGTATATGCCTATGCCGGGCAGGAGCAGGGCAACCATAAGAGAAAACCCGGTTCGTCCTCCTGAATAAGCCGTGAGAAGAAGAAACACAGACAATAGAGCCATCACCGCCTCAGTGAATACAAGAGCGTAAGCTCTTCTTAACATCATCTTCTGCCAGGGATATTTCCTCTCGTAATTACGGTACCAGGTCAATACCAAGTTAATCGAATTGTGACTGAAGAATCGTCTACGGTTGATAATGAGATCCACAAGCATCACGTAGAACCACCAGAGGGCAAGAATCACAATTCCACTGATAACAGTAAGATAGAACAGCCCTTCCCAAGAAGTCCAGCTCCAGTAGACACAACCTACATTAATAAGCGAGATAAAAACACATGACGAAAGAAATATCTTCGCTTCTAACCACAACCTGCCTGACCAAGCAGCAAGTTTCCGATCAAAGACACGTTTGTCCCTGCGCTTGATCATCCCATAAGTGAACAGAACCACCCCAAACACCAACATACCCACGTAAACTCGCCCGGCAATATGCAAAAGCTGCTGCTCTTGAAAGTATGGGGAATGGTTGTAAGGGTTCTTCACCAAGACATTATTGACTGCAAGCAATACTTTGATGGCGCCCGCATTATAGGGATCGTTATCGGGATTGCCTGGATCTATTACCGCACCAGGAATAAGGCATCGGTACCCACTGTCAAGCCTTTCGGTGTCAACAGGTTCACCATGATCAATCACCAGTACCTTCTCACCGTCAGAGTACCAGCAGTAATCATAACCGTCAGGCAGGATAGGTATTCCGTCGGAACCCATGACAAACGGCATGCCTCCCTCTTTGCTCTCAATATTTGCTATAACCAACCCACTGTCTGTGTTGACTGCGTAATATTTGAGGTTTTCTCCTTCGCTATCCAGGAGATTTCGCCAATACTCCTGTTCCTGTGTACCGGTATCAGGAGATGGATTGGCCACAGAAGAGAGCAACACAGTGAAATAACGGCTGGTCTGTTCTTTGAAGGGAATGCTGTTTCGGTAATCAGTGAACAAAGCCTTCAGACTTTCCCAGTTTCCGTTTGAATACGCAAATCCGGCCAAAGCGGCAATAGTGCAAACCCCGATGATACTGATACCCAGGGCAAAACAAATCCACGCTGCAAATGGCCTGGATTTCCTTGGTTTTGGATCCTCTGCCTCAAAACGAGGCTTGCCATTTTCGTGGGATGGCAACTCAGACTGCGTGGATTGCTCAACCGGCTCCTCGGAAACCGTCTCTGGCCTGCCGTGTTCCGGGGCAGGTGGGACAGAGTGCTTAGGCTCCCCATCTATCACTCTTGAGGCAATCTCGCTCTGTTTCTCACTTTCCTGTTCAAATCTTCTCGATTTTGTATCCAATGCCCCATACCACCTTTAGGTATTTTGGCTCTTTGGGGTTTATCTCGATTTTCTCCCGGATGCGGCGTATGTGGACCATAACTGTATTCTCCACACGATAGGCAGGCTGCTCCCAAACCCGTTCGTAAATCTCTTCGGCAGGGAATATGCGCCCAGGCCAGCGCATTAATAGCTCCACAATCTTCGTCTCTGTGGCTGTCAGCCTGACCAGTTCTCCATCAACTGTCAGCGTATGGCTTTCAACATTAAAGCACAACCCACCTGACTGCAGGATGTTGGACCAGTTCTTCACATTAACATCGCCCAGGGTCAAGTAGCGTCTTAACTGCGACTTCACCCGGGCCATCAGTTCCATGCTGTTGAAGGGCTTTGTGACGTAATCGTCTGCGCCCATAGATAGTCCCAGGATTTTGTCGCTGTCCTCAGATTTGGCTGACAGGATAATGATGGGAATGTTCTTCTCTTCACGGATTTTCAAAGTTGCTGAAAGCCCATCCATCTTCGGCATCATCACGTCAAGGATAATCAAATGTACATTCTGGGTGCTGATAATATCCAGCGCTTGAAGGCCGTTATATGCCCTTAGAGCCTCATAACCTTCCTTTTGGAGGTTAATGGCGATGGCATTCACTATTTCCCTGTCATCGTCGACTACCAACACACGGTGCTTTTCCATATATAGGCCCCCCTCCCGCCACCTGGCACCTAGTTGCGCAAACCGTCCCCGCTCTCCCTGTCAATCCAATCATACCGTCAATCGAATTGAGCCTGCCACTTACCCAAATCCTGTAAACCCCATGAACCTCACTTTGACTCTAGCGGGTAAGGATGACAAGAAACCTGACGGAATTCTTAAGAATCTCTTACAAGTGAAATTGCTGCCTAAGTAGACCTGGCGAGAAAATGTAACCAAAGAATGAACACGCAGCCAAAAGAAGTATACATGAGGCTCCCCTCATTTGCTAAGCAGGGATTCAAGAGAGAATGAACTCATGGCATAGAGTATCCGTACTTCTCAAGAATCCACAGTGGAAACTCCATTCGGGCAGTCATCAAAGGATCAACAATTTGGCAAATGCGAAGGTCGCCTACCACCGACAAAAGCATGCCGGCCTCATCGAAAGTAAGATCAACCACCCGGTGGAGAAAGCTAAACATGTTCATAGTAGCAGCCCTTGCCGCTTCATCCAATGTAGCAGCCGATGCAATGGTCATAACATCGCCGCCCTGGGCCACCATGGGTAAAGGTAGCGACAACCCCTTGATTACATCTACTTTGACTGCAACTTCGCCCGAGGCCTCCACACCACAGATAACAACCTCACCATCTCCCATCACAGCGTGCAAATCACCTATGGCCAAAAGGGCACCAGGAACATTTGCAGGCAAGTACACAACCGAGCCCTTGCCTATTCGCTTGCAGTCCATGTTGCCACCGTGCTCACCCGGGGTTCCTGTAAGGATTGCGCCGGTTTCAGGGGCCGTGCCAATGACTCCTATCATCGGGTTAATTTCCAGTTCAATCAGATCATTAAATTTTGCCTTTCCGCCTGCAATAGGAAGAATCCTGGTTTTCTCTGCCTCAATGACGTCTCCCAGGGCACCATGCTTTGGCTCTATTGCCATAACACCTTGAGAATTGAGTCTTATATCCTGTACTTCAACGCGCAAAATGTCGCCAGGCTCAGCTCCATCCACATACAAGGGACCTGTAGCCGGGTTAATTCTACTCCAGGGCACAGAACTGGCAAACTGATCCTCGCCCTTGATTTCATTGCTATAGCAGTCCAAAGTTTGAAAGCAAACCGTATCGCCGGATGAAGCATGGGCTGCTGGAGCGTTATCAGGTGACATTTGCAATACTGAGTTGTTGCTATTGATGACTAACATTATTGACCCCTCCATAAAAATGATTTGGCCGGTATAAACAAGACAAGGCTATAGGCCGGAACATACTCCCCCCACAGCACACATCACTGCTTGAGCCATTAGATTTATTTGGCTGTAAAGGAAATTATGTTTGCCCCTTCTTCGAATCATACCAAGGTGCAGAGCAATGATACAAGAGATACAAGGGAACTGTTTGAGTTCCCCCATCAAGGCCCCGCCAGGCGAGTAGAGCAGAAGGCCTGTCCGGCCTCGCTCACAAGAACGTCTTCCAAAGTAGCAAGAAGAGTCGTATTCTCATCTCTGGCCCTTATTGCAAAGCGCGCGTAATACTCATCCAGGAAAAGAAAATTGCTGCAATCTCTTATCAAAATGCCTTTGGGCCCTAATTGTTCTTGCAGCCTGGCCGCAGTGAATCCGGTACCACGCAAATCAGTCAGTATGTAGTTGGCTGACGGTGGATACACTCTCACGCCAGGGATTTTCGACAGTGATTCTGACATAAAGGGCATTTCAGTCCATATCCATTCCTTGGTTTTCCGGATATACTCTTTGTCTTTCATTGATGCGATAGCAGCTGCCTGTGCCAGGCAGTTTACACTCCAAGGGTCTCTGATTTCGCAAAAGCGCTGAATCAAAGATTCATGCCCTACAACATATCCGAGGCGTAATCCAGGCAGAGCAAAAAACTTTGTAAGGGATCCCAGAACAAGAAGGTTGGTTCTTACAGGGGCTTCCCAGCGCAGAGTAACCTTGTTTTCCTCTTGCAGAAAATCCACAAATGCCTCGTCTATAACTACTGTAGTTCCCATATTGCCGGCACTGTCAAGTACACCTATGAGTTCGTCCCTGAACAGCACCGAACCGGAAGGATTGTTGGGATTGCATAAAAATAGCATATCCATCCCGGGTAACCGTTGTGTTATGCCGTGAATATCAGGCAAGAAGCCCCTGCCGCTATGCACCGGGAACCATTCAATCGACCCCCCCTCGGTTTTCACGGCACGGGCGTATTCCGAAAACGTAGGCTCCACAATAAGAGCAGTCTTCGGCTTAAGCAATCTCACAACAAGGTGGATAAGCTCATTGGCTCCGTTTCCGGCCAGGATGTTCCGAGGCTCAAGTTCCAAATACTCACCAAGAGCCCTTCTAACCTTTGTGCATGCAGGATCCGGGTAACGGCTGATTTTGTCCAAATCCCCGACAACAGCTTTTATCGCCAATTCAGAAGGGCCAAAGGGATTAACATTGGCACTGAAATCCAAAAAAGCATCGGGGCCAAGGCCATACAGCCTGGATGCCAATGCTACATTACCTCCGTGTCCGTACATCATAGACTATCCCCCATTTATTGCTGACTCATCTGTCAACTACAATGTTCTCGCTCAACTACTCTGCATATGACTCTCTCATACACTTGAGGGAGGCTTGCCTGCTCAAGATACCGAGGCCACCCCCTACTCAAGCGTTTACGCAAAACACAACCAAAGCCAGGGCCTCACATATTTCGGATAAGAAGCCATATACATCGCCGGTGAGCCCGCCCAAATAGCCTGATATCTTCCTGCTACAAGCAAGGCTCACAAAACTGCATATGATCAGTGCGCAAACACCTCTGCTTCGGGCAACACCAACAACCGGCAATATGGTTAAGACAGCCGGCACACATAAGCGTTTCAATGGGCTGACAGACTCTTGCCCATTTCTTGAACAAACAAACACAGTCCCCATTCCCCTTTCTTGTCTTGCATACGGGAAACACGCCACACCCAAAAGCATAGCCCACCGCCCAAGTACCGGTGCCAGGATTAGTGCCGGCACACGGTCGTTGACAGGCAAGGAAACAAGCAGAGCATACTTGGACAGAATCAAGAGAACAACCGTGATAGCACCCATAGCGCCAATACGGCTATCTCTCATGATGCTAAGGGCGTCTTCTCGGGTTCTGCCTCCTAGAAGGCCGTCGGCTGTGTCAATCAATCCATCCAGGTGCATACCGCCGGTTATCACAAATAGGAAGAAAATATCCAGTACACACGCAACTCTCAGAGGAAAGAATCTTGTGGCCATGTAATCAAATCCCGCCAACCCCAGACTCACTACCAGGCCTACAACTGGAAAATAACGGGATGATTCAGCCAGGCTATCCTGATCCATTTGAAATCGCTCAGGCACGGGAATCTTGGTCAGAAAACCAATCGCCGCCAGAAACCTACTTTTCATTTTGCAGTCTCCACGGTGCTTTTCACCGGTATTGGTTTCTCCGTTTAACACTTTCTTTCACCTCATAGGCTCTGGTTGTATGTTCCAGCAACCGAACAGGCTTATGGCCTGTATCACATTTCGGTGTCAAGTCCGTCTATCCAAAAGGTCGCAAGAACCCAGCCTGTGACGTATTGCACAGGCCTACAGATAAAACGCAGCCAGGATCCCTGTCCCAGTAACTACTCCCACAATCGAAGATACGTACATGAGATTGACTGCATGGCGTATGTTTTCCACTTCAAGAGGCTGCAATGCCTCACCAAGATACCCGCGGAAGGAAGGTACGCCGTCATAATAGTTAAGGCCGCCGAGCCTTATTCCCAATGCACCGGCAACAGCCGCTTCGGAAACACCGCTATTTGGGCTGGGATGAAGTCCTGCACTGCTCAAAATGGCAGATGCAGCGCGCCTTGCATCAAAACCCGTGACAAAAGAGGCGATCACCAACAGGCACCCTGAAACCCTCGCAGGGATGTAATTCGCCACATCGTCGAGTTTAGCAGACGCCCATCCTAAATGAAGATACCTTTCATTCTTGTATCCGACCATTGAATCCAGGGTATTCACAGCTTTATAAGCCATAGCAAGAGGGGCACCTCCTATGAAACCGTATAACAAGGGTGCTATCACTCCGTCTGCGGTGTTTTCTGCTACAGTCTCAACTGTCGCTCTGACTATTCCCTCACAATCAAGTGATTCAGTGTCTCTTCCAACAATCATCCCGAGATAAAACCTGGCTTCAGGCAAATTGCCGTTCATAAGGGGAACATACACTTTGAAAGCCGCCCGCTTTAAGTCCCGGGCTGCTAGGGTTGTAGACATAAGCCAGAGAGATACAATTCTTCCTGCCAGTGGGTTTATGCAAACAGCAAGCTCAATAACCAGCTTGCATATAACGTAAGACCCGCAAATCACCGAAAGAGCCAAAACAGTGCCGGCTAAACGTTCTAGTCTCTCGCTCTTGCCAGGAGAACGTAATATGGATTCAAACATGTAAATGGCCCTGCCCATAAGAATAACAGGGTGGGATGCCCGGGGAGGATCACCTACAGCGAAGTCTATGCTAAAAGCCAGCAAAACATCGATAACAGATGGGACCATGAGTGATTTACCCCTTTGGTTTTGATAGCCTTTTGCCTGATCACAAAAGATCCATGGCCTAATGAAATCCCTGAAGGAAATGTCAACCCAATGGGACAACACGTCCAATTGCCTGCACTCGCTGACTCACAAAACCCTTGGCCTCAAACTCGCCGGAAAAATTCGGGCTTGCAGCAAAAACGGCACACGTGGCAGGCCCTGCGGATTTGTCCATATCCAAGCCGGTAACAGGTTCCAGATGCAACCCTACACCGGCAGTCCGGGCCAGTTCCTTCGCCTCTCGCCGTATCCCCTGGGATCCAACTGGGACTATGTCGCCGATTTCGGGGCACGATCGCAAAGTGTTTACTGCCTGCAAAGTGACTATATCGGGATCATCCAGGTTAACCTCGTTTCCAACCTTGGGAATCCCAATACAAAAGATTCTGTCACCTGGACGGGCCAATCCAAGCTTCAGCCCCTCCCGCCGGGCTACTCCAACAACTGTGACTCCCAAGCCTGTCTGTTTGGTCGGAATATTCTTCTCTGTGCTTCCTGTTACTGCTATGTTTGTGGCCATCCCAGCCAGCCGGAGCTCTTCGTCGATCCCCTGGGTAATCTCGCTGCCGCCGGGATCAGGCTCCACACATACATTGCTGACCAGCACCACTGGCTGCGCCCCGGCTGCAAGCAACTCCATTAGAGCAACCCTGGCCGTGAACCTACCAAGTACATATCCCGGCACTTTCACAGAATCCAGCTCCTTCGGGCCTATGCCCCCTGCAGAATCACATGCTATTACCAGTACACAGTCTTCAGTCAAAGAAACCAATGTAAGATCTCTGTATTTACTGCTCACAGCATCACGCCATAACACGACGGGGCCTCCCTTATCTAATTGTTACAATTACTTCCGATGTCTCCCAACATACAGCCACCTGGACCGGCAACCTTAATTTGCGGCCCTTGGTTCGAACAGATCTTCAACCGCCTTTCAAAAGCACTGCAAAACTTCATTTTATAGGTGATGGGTTCCACCCGGATTGACCCTGGGATTTAGAATCCTAAACGCCAGAATAGCTGCAGCTACATTGATAGACGATGCGATTAACAAAGGAAGGACCAGTGGTATTGCAGCTCTTATTCCCAGCCAGGGCAAAAGAACCAGAGGGGCTCCCACACCGTTTAGCAAAACAGCTACAAGGCAGGCAAATGTCCAGGATGATTTGGACAGAACCCCACGCCCTATCCACCCATAAACGGCAGCACATAAACCCATTTCTGCAGCAACCACCAGGTGAATCGGAATCCCTAACGGAAATCCCACAGTAACAGCGCTTGCTAAATGGCCAAAGAACGCAACCACAGCCCCTCCAAAGGAGCCGTATAAAGATGCATACAGGTAACCCGGACATGAATCCAGGGCGATTGTGCCCAGAGGGCCTGGAATTTTGATTAAAGCACCAACCGCGGAAAGAGCAACCATAAGAGCGGCCGAGGTCATCTTTCTAATTCTCAGTCCAGAGTTGTTTGAAGTTTGATATCGTGCCAATTGAATATCTCCTTACCATGTCTTAATGCAAACACCCTCATCAGCGCTTGACTGTTGTTTTGGAGCAGCCCGGCATTTTTTCAGCACCGTGCCTGCCCTCAACATCCATTCCCAAAATTTGATCCCAGCCTGGCAATAGAGTAGATGCGCCCGATATCCAGGCTTTGGCGCACTACCTGAGCCAGGCGGTCATATGCAGCTTCTCTTCGCTCTTTGCGGCTTCCCTTTACCCGGGTTTTGCCAGGATGCTTACACAGCACATTTTCAATGTTACCGGTATCCTTCGAATTGCCGGGATACCGGCACCTGACTGGATTACCTTTCCCGCAACAGTCTTCAGTGCTCCCGAAGGTAAGGCCGGCCTTGTTGCTTCGGGCTGCCAAATCTTCTTCTGCAATGCTCAAATTCTGAACATACGGCACAACTCCCAGGACCGGCTTGCCTGTTTTCTTCTCTAAAAAGTCCAATCCAGGCTCAAGAAGACTTATATCTCCCCGGAACTTGTTGATTATCAACCCTGCCACCATATCCCGTTCACCTTCTTCCAGGAGTTCTAACGTACCAACAATTGCGGCAAAGACCCCTCCTAGACTGATGTCCGCAACCAGAAACACCGGGGAATGTGCCATTTTTGCAACTTTCATGTTTACGATGTCTCTGTCCTTGAGATTAACCTCAACAGGACTGCCTGCGCCCTCAATAACTACCACATCATAATTCTCACTTAGGCGGCGGTACGAACAGGTGATGGCTTTTCTAAATTCAGGCAAGTGTCGGGAACGATATTCACCGGCATGCAGCTTACCTATGGTTTTCCCCTGGATCACCACCTCTGACATCATTTCACCGCAAGGTTTCAGTAGTATGGGATTCATGTCCCGTGTGGGCAAGACTCCTGCGGCTTCAGCCTGGATAGCCTGAGCTATACTGATCTCGTCACCTGAAGCAGTCAGAAACGAATTGCCAGACATGTTTTGAGCCTTAAAAGGTGCCACCCTGAACCCGTCCTGCTTTAAGATTCTGCACAAAGCCGTACTGATTATGGTCTTTCCGGCACTTGATGAAGTGCCTTGAAACATCAACGCTTTGGCCACACCTCATCACTCCTAATTCTGATTAGCTGCTTTCAACTTGACTTCAACAGGAATTCCCGAAACCATGAAGTACACCTCGTCCGAAGCCTCCAGCCAGTATCTGATTTGCCAGTCCCGGGGTATCCCTGAACAGCCGGCCTGAGTGATATGTGGGGACTAAACCCATCCCTGTTTCATTGGAAACCACAATCACGTTGGCAGGTATAGTGCGAGCCACCTGGCGAATTCCCTCTAGGTAGCACATCCTGGCATCTGTCGTTTATGGGCATATCTTCATTTTGTCGCAACAGAAGGTTGGTCACATAGAGCCCAGAAACAATCTACCAACACCACCTGGCTGCAGGTACCTTCTTTCTTCAGTACACCTGTGAAGTACAGAGGCTCTTCTACTGTGTTCCAATGTGATGGCCTGCGCCTTTTGTGGTTCTTCACTCTTTCAAGCATTTCATCGTCGCCGGGAATACATGTGGCTATGTAAGTGACACGGCCCCATTTAGTACTGCAGACTCTGTCAACACACGAAGATTTCCGAACGGAAATCCGGCATGCTCATGGGCAAAATCCTCAGAAAAGTGCACATCCCTGGTAAGAGTAATTTCGGCTGCAAGTTTTCTGCAAAACTGCTCTTTCCGCTCCGGGCTCCTCCTGTAATCAAAATCAGACGTCCCATCCTGTAACCCACCTTTTTGTCAAAATCTCATGGCCTTCCGGATTTTCAGGCGCCAACGGGCAGCCAGGCCAAATCATGTGCCTTCCCCAGGCCTGCCAGTGCCTATGTCTCGCAGTGTGCAGGAAAAATCAGAGTTTTTCCGTTGACAGGGTGTTTTAGCCCGACCACATCAAGCCCATATAGTGCTCTGATGTTCTCAACAGTACTTCTGTGAGTTGAGTTACCTGAGGCGAAAACGGTGCCATTGCCATCTGACAGCAAGACCATGCTGTCGCAATAGGTTGCAGCCAGGTTAGTGTCATGCATCACAGCAACCACGGTAATCTTATTTTCCCTGTTCAGGCGCTTGACCACATCCAGCATTTCCACCTGGTAATTCATGTCCAGGTGGGAAGTAGGCTCATCCAAAAACAAGGCCTGAGGTTCCTGGGCAAGAGCCTTTGCCAGCGCCACCTTGCATCTCACCGCCGCTAAGAGAAATGACAACCTGAGTCTAAGATGAACTGTGTTGGTAACCTCCATGGCCCAATTGATCTTCCGCCGGTCTTCCGGCCCTTCTCTTTCAAACCTTCCCAGATGAGGCAGCCGGCCCATGGCAACCAGTTCCTCCACAGTGAAACCAAACTCGTTGGTGTCTTCCTGGGGTAATACAGACACTATCCTGGCTATGTCCCTGCGCTTCATCACCTGAATTTCCCCAGTATGCTCAACAGCACATTCCCTGACGAAGGACATAAAGTCCCTGTCATACACCGGAGCAGAGTGGTCTTCCCGGATCCGTTGGGCCCCAGGATTCCAAGAAACTGTCCTGCCTTTACCGAAATCGTTATGTTATTGAGTATTTGATCGGTTCCATAGAAAAGGCTAAGTCCGTCTACTTCAATGAGACTCTTTCTATTGTTGAGATTCATCATAAATCTCCTCGTTGATTAGCCAGATCCCAAATCATATTTGCCAGGATTTAGCTTTGTATTGCTTCAACAAGTAAACAAAAAACGGTACACAACCAGTGCCGTAATTATGCCTACAGGAAGTTCCTGTGGAGCAATCGGCAACCTGGCTGCTGCGTCAGCACCCATCATGGCCGTTGCTCCGAAAAGAATCGACGCAGGAAGAAGCCGCCTATTATCAGGGCCTAAAAGCATTCTTGCGAGGTGAGGAATCACCAGGCCGACAAAACCGATTATCCCTCCTGACGACACCGCTGAAGCAGTAAGCAAAGAAGCAGCCATAATCAGAAGTTTGGTTGCTTTCTGAACTTCAATGCCCAGGTGCATGGCAGACTCTTCGCCAAGAAGCAATGCATTTAACTCCCTGGAGCAAAATAGCACGATCACAATACCAACTCCAAAGTATGGTAATGTCATACGCACATGATCCCAACCTCGCCCTGAAAAGCCTCCCATCAGCCAGAAAGCCAGGCCGTGCAATACTCCGCTGGGCATCACAAACATGAGAAGGGAAACCAGGGCAGATAGTATCGAACTTGCTATCATACCTGCCAAAATCAGGTTCAGGATAGGGGTTCTGTCGCCTACCTTGGCCAGGTTATATACCAGGAGCACTGCCATAACAGAACCTGCAAAAGCGAACAAAGGGACAGACCCCATAGACAAAAACCTTATATGGACCGGCAGCATGAATGCACAGGTGGCTCCAAGAGAGGCTCCGGCAGATGCCCCCATGACGTACGGATCAGCCATGGGGTTTCTGAAAATCCCCTGATAAACAGCACCTGACGCAGCAAGGGAAGCCCCGGCCATAGCAGACAGGATTACCCGGGGAAGCCGGATGCAAAGAATGATAGTCTCCCTCGAACTCATTTCAACATTCCTAAATTTCCCGGTCAGCCCTGCGCCAAGAGTCCTTACTACCTCCCCTGGGCCAAACTCAACAGCCCCAGTGGCAAGAGCCAGCACTGCAGATAACACCAGTAGAACTAAGAGCACCGGTATTATCATGGTCTGCCATTTTCCCTTTAGAAGCCGCATAGTTCTGAATTCGCCTCCTCAAGTTTAACGGGAACTGAAACAGGGTGAAACACGTCGAAACACGGGGACGGTCCTAACGTTTCCCAAACGCGCGAACTGCTCTAACACTCCACCGACGCTGCCGGTAAATGTTCCGCACACGCCTTATGGTATCCCAACGCCCTTTCTGAACATTTCCCTTCAAGGGTTTTGCTCTCTATGCCCCATCTTCTTAATCAAGCATGATGAAACGTTAGGACCGTCCCCGTGTTTCACAGTCAGTCTGTCTCAGTGAACAGGTCAGGATAAAGAGCCCTGGCGGTCTCCATGAGCCCTTCCACTATCCTCGGGCCTGGCCGAGACATCAAGTCGTCATCGATTCCGTATATCCGGTTATTTTTGATTGCAGAAATCACACTCCAACCGGCCTGCTCTTTGATTTTCTCTGGGTCAATGCCGCCTCCTGTGCCCATGACAGTAAACACAATGGCTTCAGGGTCTTTGTCCACAAGGGCCTCAAGGCTGTAAGTAGGATAGTCTGTATCAGCATCCCTGGATACGCTAATTCCTCAGCCAGGGTGATTACATCGTTCAAAGAGTGTTAAGAGTAGATTGTCATAATAGGTTCATCCCACAGAAGGTAAAATACCTTAACTTTCTCGTCATCAGAAACATCTTTCAGAGCCTGCTTCACCTGATCGATTTTGCTTTGCATCTGAGATACAGCTTGCTGAGATTCATCAACATTACCTGAGACTTTGCCAATCAATTGGATCTCATCCATAACTTCTTTTACGCTTCCGGCATTCATAACCAGCACAGTCAACCCCAGGTTTTCCATCTCATCAAGGAACTTATTGTGTATGGTAGTGGCCAACACCAGATCTGGCTCCAAAGAGACTACTTTTTCTATACTCGGGTCGGAAAAACCGCCAACCTTTTCCTTATCCTTCACTTCTTCAGGGTAGTTGCAAAAGGTTGTCACGCCAACTAATTTGGATTCAAGGCCGCACGTATAAAGCATTTCGGTATTGCTTGGTGCCAGCGAGACAAAACGTTCCGGCTTCGCTGCAATAGTTACGTTTCTTCCGGTGCTGTCCACCACCTCCATGGGGTAGTTAGTCCTTGGGCCAGTGCCAGAGTCATCGGCGGGCTTAATGCAACCGGCAAATGACGACATGACTAAAATCACCAGAAAGGCAATTCCAATCAGACGAAACAAGGATTTTTTTCTCAAGAATGCTCTCCCCCCTAAAAATGAATCCGGCCCCCTTGCGAAGGCCGGATTAGTTGCGCTTCAAACCAAGATGCATTGATTCTTGGTACCCCTCCTTTCCTCCGAAGGCTTAGGCTTGAAAGACATACAGGCAGGTCTCCTGGCTTCCGGGTCATAGCCTGCTTCTGCAGCAGCCTTCCCATCTCAAGACAGTGGCATGCCGCAAGGCTCTCCGGTTACAGTGGCGGGACCACTCAGGATTTGCACCTGATTCCCTTTTTACCCCGTGAGTCGGGGTACCTGTAGCCTGTCAGTATTCGATTGTCTCAAGCATTATATCAGATATTCAATGGCCATTGCATTTTTGGTACGAATATTTGCTACCGGATAATGATACCTGTAGCAGAAAGGCAACTTAACGTTTGAATCTCCCCTCATAACCGTATATCATGTAGCTATCAATTCCATCAGTATTCAAGTGAATGCTTACAGGTGAACCACATTGACGTGAGACTCTTCGTGCTATATGAGTAGGAGGTAAAGATGAAAGGACTCACCACGGAAACCGGCCAGGAAACCGAGGGCATAAGGGCCGGTGTGATTGTTGATGCGTTGATGATTGAGTACCAAAATATACACCAGCGGGTTCTAAACCAGTTGGAACTATATGAGACAACGAACACAAGAATACTGGCGCTCATTGGCGTATTGTTCTACTACGGCCTTACATATTTCCAGGAAATCAATGATGCGTACATTCATGTCATAGTAAACCTGGTTTTCATTGTCGTAATACCGTTCATAGCAGTTGCTTCAGTGGCGTTTGCGGCAGCAAATCTAATCAAAATCATGATTTGGGGGGACTTCCTTAAGACAATCGAGAACAAGGTGAACACGGTGCTAAAACCGGAAGCAAGGTTTTTGGGGTTTGATAGGGAACAAGTCTTGAGTTGGGAGTACTGGAGAGTAGCATACGGATATGCCGGCAAATCAAACTTCTTTTCTGTAGTCACATTTTCGGGGTTTCTTGTACTGGCGTTTATCGTAGCTGCTGTAGCATCCCTGTGGCTCAGGCTCGAGTTCATCCTTGAAAGGTGTGCAGCTTCGTATGGCCTGTATCGAGGGGTGGCCATCCTCATGGCTTCGATATTTGTATGTGTAACATGGCTTTCATTCGCTCTTTTCGCAAAGCAACGGAGCAAGTCCTTGGAGGGTGTTTATGACGATGGCAAGATCTGACAGGTTGAACCCTGCAACTAGCATAGCCTGGACTGTGGGAATTGTGCTCATAGCGGTCCTCCTGGTACTCAGCCTAAGACGCTTTAATTACTGCATCCCTCAAGATGTGGCCTGGCTGAGAAACACACCCATCGCGCACAGGGGATTGCATGACAGTACCAGAGATGAAAACTCATTGGGAGCTTTTGCCAATGCAATATCCCACGGATATGCAGTCGAGCTGGATGTGAGATTGACAAAAGACGGAGTGCCGGTAGTCATACATGACAGCAAACTTGATAGGACATTTGGAATAGATGACTCGGTCTCAAAGACGCTTCTGGCCGACCTGAAGAAACTGAAACTGCCGAAATCAGGTGAGGAGATTCCGACGCTATCAGAGGCCGTAGCATTAATAGACGGGCGGGTTCCTATTCTGATTGATATGAAGAACTTCGGCCGGCCCGGCAAGTTTGAGATGAAGGTTCTGAGCATCCTCGAAGACTATCAAGGTGAATACGCCTTGCAGGCATTCAACCCTATGGTTTGCAGGTGGCTGAGAAAGCACAATGAGGATTTAGTTGTAGGCCTGCTGCTGGATGACATTCCGTACCTCAGATTCAGAGGTTTCAGGAACTTCAAAGATAACCTTTTCTCTGCAATAGCCTCCCCGGGTTTTATCGGGTATAACTACAACACCATGACCGAAGAGATAGCACAGGCCTATCGAGCCAGTGGCGTTACGGTGCTTGGTTATGGCCTGCTCCAGGAGGCCATAAACGACAGCGCGTACCGGCAATATGTCGACAATATCATATTTGACATAAGTCATCCGTGACGTTACACAGTCACCGGCTTCGAATAACCGGCGACAGATGGCCTTTGCCGTTCACGTGAACAGTCCTGGTGTCGCAGTCCCAGAAAAGGATATGAGTGTCATTGTCCACTATTGCCCTTAGCAGATCATATCTTGCAGAGTCGAGCATTATATACCGGTCACTATTGGTAACGTCGATTACTGCTCTTTTGCCCTGATGGTTTCTGACAATACCATCTGTATCTCCGCCGCATTGGAGAACCTCAAATAATGACTTGTTTATGTATGAGCTGCCGTCATATAGAATCAATTCGTTTGGATAAAGTCTTCCGTCGATACTCAAATTCGCCGTAACCAGGTTATTTTCAAACAAACGGTTCTTCTCTATGTAAAAACGATGGACGAGCGACAACGGTACATGCATGTTCCGGGCCCATATGTCCTCTATGCACTCCATACCACCTCGCCGAAGTGCATCATGCTTCCACTTGAAGTTTCTATGGTTGAAGCTGCAAACCCGTTAGTGACCAGCCAATCCTTGTATCCTCCGAAATCCGCAATCCCTCCTATATACCTGCTCTTAGCGGCCGGCAACATATCAAGGGCATATCCTGTCTGTTCGCCTAGCATTCGCGCCACTGCCAAGGTCTCATAATAAAACTCACCGGTCTGTCCGTAATTCCAAAAAATCACATTGCCTTCTGAATGATAGGCCAGAGAATAGTCGAAGGCCATTTGGTTGTGCAACTCTCTCAGAGCCTGGGTCTCGGGCTCCGAGAATGGATAACTTCCACTGTTTTGAACGTTGGCTCTAAATCTGGCATCGTAGTTTCTGTTCAGGTTGACGTTATTTGCGTTGAACCTGTGTATGCCGGATTTGCTGAAGCCCTCTTCCAACACGCCTGTCCGGGTATACTTGATGTATGCTTCTAAACCGTCTGGATTTATCAGGGGTATGAAATGTATTTGAGCCTTGCTCAAGAGCTGCCTTACGCCTAATCCATTGTATTCCTCATTGTCCCGGTGCATCTGCAAGACTCGCTCTATCTGATGGAGAACCAGTATGGTGTTATGTACTCGTTGGAGTGGTGTGTTGCATTTATGGTTATCCTGGTGCTTCCATCCTTGGTTCCTACAGATATGTTGTAGATTTCCCTACCCCTGACTGACTTTCCGATAGAAGTCATTCCTACTATTCCTGTATCTGCATACCGAGCCACAAGGGCGTCTATGTAATTGACGTAATCTTTGAAGAATGATGGGCTGTCATAAAGGGCTTCCGTCCCTTGAACTTGATTAGCAGACCTGTACTATACTTATGACACGGGATCAAATAATGAGCTTGTTCTCCTGGATCAGACACTAAACTGGGGTAGAGGGCATTGTGGACCATTGCTAAGAAACAATCCTATCCGCAACACACAACAAAAAAAGGGTGCCTGGTTTTGTGCCAGGCACCAATTATGAAGGATCGATTTACTTTGTGTTGCCCTCAATAAACCTCTCGAGTATTGCTGCAACCTCTGCCCGTGTAGCAGGCCCAGTTGGATCGAGAAGTCCGTTTCCCTTACCGCGAATTAGCCCGGAGCCTACTGCCCACTGCATGGCTTCAACAGCCCAGGCAGATGTGGAACCACCGTCAACGAAACCTGTAAGTTCCGCAGACTGTGACACATCATAACCTGCATACCTTGCATAGTTGTAAAGGATGCAAGCCAGCTGCTCCCGAGTAACATTGTCTGTTGGGCCGAACAGGCCGCCTCCGTAACCCTTTACAATACCGTTTGCTACAGCCCAGGCTACAGCATCGGTGTACCATGTGCCTGCATCCACGTCTGTGAACATGTTTGCCGGAGCATCCGGTGTTTTCTCCAGACGGTGGAGAATCGTAACAATCATGCCACGATTGGTGTCCAGAAGCGGGTTGAAGATGTCTGTGGACGTGCCTGTCATGAGGCCGTTCTCAAAGACATACTTGACGCTGTTGTAGAACCAGTCAGTCTCTTCGACGTCTTTGAACGGAGACTCTGCAACGGGTTCCTCAATCTTCTTGAAGATGGCAGAAATTGTGTGTTTCTTGTTAATCCGCTCAAAGGTGTAGCTTGCTACAACCCCCACGCTCTTTCCGTCTACCAGAACATCTTCGATTTCATAGCCTTCGTCAGGTGTTATGGTGAATGTCTGCGAGCCATAAGATGCAACCGATGCGCTTTTTGGGCTGATGGTTCCGCCGGGACCGGCTGCAGCACTGATTGTATAATAGACAGGAGCAACACCGCCGCCTGAACCGGTGCTCGGCAATGCAATTATGGTGAGCTCAAATTCCTTTGTGCCGTCCTGCCCACCCTCTTTGCTGACAACCGCCGTAAGTCTCACTTGTGCGTTGCCCTGGCCGGCAGCGGGCCTGGTGACCAAACCGGTGGTGGTGTTTATCACACCTGCCGGTTCTGCGCTCCAGCTGATGGTTGTGTCGTGAGGCCCGGAGTCTACAAGGTTTAGGCCGCTTGTCACCTGGCTCTCAGTGCTGTTCGAACCTTTGATGAGGTTCCAGGTGAGCCAGGTCAGATCAAGGGCGATAGACTCGTCGGGCGTTGGAGGCGCCGCCATTACCGTAAGGTCAAACGTCACCGTATCGCTTGCATCACCCTTGCGTATGGTAGCGGTCAATGCGACAGTCCGGTTACCCTGGGCGAAAGTGGGCCTGGCAATTGCTCCTGTGGTGGTGTTGATAAAACCTGTCGGTTCTGCGCTCCAGCCGATAGTTGTGCCGCTGGCTCCCGAGGTCGGGAGGGGATTGACGAGGTTGCTCGTTACGCTGTCCTGACGGGTGTTCTCACCCCCGATTACGTCCCACGTGAGGGCCGCCTTGGCTGCAGCAACCGCACTGGCATCAGGATCATCGGGTAGGCCGAAATCCTTAGACTGGAGGACCAGCCCCCAGGCTCCCACCGCTACGAAACTGGCATCTCCGGCGGCTACTCCATACAGATGCATATCCGGGTCAGCTAGCCCTGAAGGCTGCTGTGTCCAGGTAGCTCCCTTATCAGCGGAAACCACGATCAGCCCATAGGAAGCTACTGCCACAAGACGACCCCCGCCGTAATCTACGGAGTTTATATACTGGCTAACCCCACCCGCTTCTGCGTATAGAGTCCAGCTTGCCCCACTATCATCGGATACCCAGATTCTGCCGTTTCCTCCCGTAGCGACAAACCGCCCGTCTGCGTAGACGACGTCCCTCGGATACCCATTGCCCGGGAGATAGGTCCGGGCCCATGTTTCCCCGTCATCAGTAGACCTGTACACTTGCCCGTTTTTGCCTAAGGAGATGAAGGTGCCATTACCGAAAGCAACGGTCATGAAGGGTATCAGGTACTCGTGGTCGACGGAGTCCACGTGACTCCATCAGAAGAGACAAGGATCACGGCGGTGTAATCAACCCCTCCGACCGCAACGTACTTGCCGTTCCCGTAGGTCACATCGTTGAGCACTACTGATACGCCCGACGTCTGCTTTGTCCAAGCCGTCCCGTCACCCGATGTGAGGATCGTACCTTTCTCGCCGACTACCACAAATCCGTGGTTCATATACCTTACGGATTGCAGGTTTTCACTTGTTCCCGAAGGCCTAAGGGTCCACGTGATCCCGTCAGGCGATGTCTGGATGGCCCCGTTGTACCCTACCGCAACAAACGTGCTGCCACCGTAAGCCACCTTCAGCAGGTGTTGCCGAGTGCCCTGGCCCAGTTCGGCCCAGGTAGTCCCGTTTGTGGACGTCAAGATGTCGTATTTGAAGCTCACTGCCACCCATTTGCCGCCACCGCCGGCAACTGCGGCGAGACTCATATCTTGAGGGATGCCGCTCTGGCGTTGCCAAGTCGTCCCATCGGTGGAAGTGAACATGCTGGGGGCTAAGATGTCAGGGCGGTAGCCTACGGTCACAAACCGGCTGCCATCGTAGTCAACAGAGTTCAGAAGCCCGTAACATGTTGTTCCGAAGACATACTTCGTCCAGTTCTCTCCGCGGTCGGTTGAAGAATAGATGCACGCTGTGTTGTACCCGCCTACGGCTACAAACCTGCCGTCCCCGTAAGCTACGTCCCTGAGCGTATCGCTGCCGAGAGACGGTCGTTCAGCCCAGTTTTCCCCGTCAGGCGAAGTCACGACAACACCGCTTTTTCCGACAGCTACATAGGTCCCGTCAGCATAAGCTACTGCATTCAACTGGTTCTTTACTTCAGCAGCTGCCGTTACCTTCCATGTTGCTCCATCTGCGGAAGTAAGGATCCTTCCGCTTTGCCCCACTGCCACGAACTTGCCATCTACGCAGATAATGTCTGAAAGATAATGATCAGGAACGGTTGCCAAATGGGTCCAGTTCACCCCGTCGGCAGACCCGTATATGGTCCCATCAAGGCCTGTTCGTTGATTTCCGATGGCAATGTACTTGCCGTTGCCGTAGGCAATCGCTTCCAGAGTATGGGATACTTTGAGGTCCGATGAAGTCCAGTCTATCCCGTTTACAGATACGCCTAAGGCACCCCTCTCGCCCACTGCCATGAACTTGCCGTTGAGATACTTAACTTCCCGCAGGGATTTGGCCGTAGGCCAAGGACTTCTGTAATACCAGAGGGGCTCCTCGGTATCGGGTTTTGGCTCTCTCTTGGTGACCTTCACTGTCCAATTCTTTGTGGTAGTCCCGTCTTCTGCGGTCACCACGTAGGTCAGAGGAGTTGTGAAGTTTTGAGAGGTAACGCCGCTCGCCTGACGGACGCCGTCTACAGCCGCAGTGGCCCGGGTCGACAAAGCAAACGTCGCCACCAGATTGGTCACGTCAGTGCCGCTGTCAACCAGAACCTCAACGGTCCCTGTTGTGGCTGTGCAATCGATAACAGTCCCGTCAGACGGTGAGAAGTTGAATGCCGCGATCTCAGCCTGGGTGCTGGGGGTGACTGGGTCCACCGGTGTGACAGTTATCAGAAATGGGTAGCCACTGTTCTGACTGGCATGGATAGCCCAAATCTCGGCGAAATCCCAGTCATCATAGCCATCATCGTCATCATAGGTCGCCTGCTGCTTCATTTCGGTCGTGGTCTTGCCTACCGCCCCGGGACCACCCGCAGACTTGGTACAGCCCGATGTGTCAGTATCCCAATAGCTCTTGGTGCAGCCACCACCTTCTCCTATCAAACCGCCATATGCCGTGGTGCCCGTTACTGGCCCTGTGGCATAGGCGCAAGTTATTGAACCCGAGGGGTTACTACCAACTAGGCCGCCGACCTGACTCACACCCTGAACCGCTCCCATTGCGTAGCAGTTGCCAACAGTGCCTCCGAGAACGTTCCTCCCGACCAATCCTCCGATACCATAACCTTGGCCTTTCCCGTCATCACTGGCGAAACCTTCCGCGGCGCCACTGGCGAAGCAACGCGAAATCTGGCCGCCGTAGTTGCGGCCAACCAGTCCTCCGATGGAATCATGGCCTTTCACAGCGCCAACGGCATAACAACCCGAAATCCCACCGGCGTTAAGGCCCACCAATCCGCCCACTTCCGCCTTTCCCATCACATTACCCGAGGCGTAGGACCAGGTAATGGTGGACCTGTCGGACAGAATCCCCGCCAACCCTCCTACGGATTGGCACAGGCCCGTCCCGGAAGCGGTCGCGTTGCCTGTAGCGTGACATCTCCAAATGGTAGCCGGCCCATCAACCTGCCCGACTAGACCGCCTATGCCTTGCACTACGCCGGTCACATCGCAGCCGGCTGAGGAATCCTGGATATTGCTTCCGCCGAGTGTCCCCACCAAACCTCCTACAAAGCTCGTTCCGCTTACACTGCCAGAAATCAGGTGGACATCCTCGATCTTAGTGGGTGCGGTGAGAGTGCCTAGCTCCGTAACAACCCCCACGAGCCCGCCTACTGAAGATTGCGCCAGGATCGCCACGTCTTCGAGGGTTAGGTTCTTCAACGTTGCTCCCTTGGCGGCGCCGAACAAACCTACGTGACTGCTTGACGACCGGACAATACGAAGGCCTGTGATGGTCTTGTCGTTGCCATCGTATGTGCCGGTGAATGCCTCGTCCCAGGTGCCTATGGGGTTCCAGCCTTCGTCCTGGTTATAGGGCACAACGTTCAGGTTGATGTTTGCTATCTGCTTGAAATGCTTGTCGAGGTGGTTCCTCACGTTGTTGAGTTGGGCCGCCGTGGCTATGAGGTAGGGGTTTCCCCTCAGTACCATCGCCGCCCGCAAATTCCGGTTCAACCGGATCTGCCACGGGTGTGACACCTATCAAGAATGGGTAGCCATCGTTTTGGCTGGCATCAATGCCCCAGGTGGACCCGAAATCCCAGTCTGCATAAGTGTAAACCTCTTTCATGTCCGCCGTGGTCTTGCCTGTACCTCCTGCAGAACTGGCCTGACCAGATGTCTCATTGTCCCAATAGCTGTTGGTAGTGCTTCCTTCTTCTTGTTCTCCTACTAAGCCGCCACATTCCGAAGTACCTGTCACTCTTCCCACAGCATAGGCGCAGTCTATGCTGCCGCAGTTATAGCCAACAAGACCGCCGACCTGGCTATTCCCCTCAACTGGTCCCACGGCGTAAGCATTTTGAACTGCACCCCCACAGTTGGAGCCGATCAACCCACCGGCACAGCCTTCACGTTCTCCCATACCGGTGGCTGTGACACGGCCTTGGGCATAGGAACTGCTGATCTGGCCGGCGTTTTCACCTACCAGGCCCCCAACATCAGTCTCGCCAGATACTATGCAGCTAGAGTAAGAGCCGGTAATCCAGCTATCTTCGTAGGATCCCGAGCAATCGCTACACCCTACCAGGCCGCCAATCAAATAGGCTGTGCCCTGGACTTGACCCGTAGAAGAGCAGTTCTCGATCAGGCTCTCGTAAGCGTAACCCACCAGACTGCCCACATACGAATCGCCTGTCACATCTGCGTCCACTAACTTCACATTCCTGATTACAGCTCCGTCAACAGAGCCGAACAACCCTACATCTTCCCAACCTTCGTCGTTTTGAGCGATCCTGCGAATAAAGAGATTGCTGATGGTATACCCTTGCCCGTCAAATGTGCCACAGAAAGGATAGTCTTCTTCACCTACATATCCACCTATGGGTAACCAACCCTTGTCTGTGTTATAAGGCGCAACGCCGAGGTCAATGTCTGCCGTCTGCTTGAAATAACAATAAGAGTAATCCCTGACATTATAGAGCTGTTCTGCCGTAGCTACCTCATAGGGGTTCTCCTCGGTACCATCGCCGCCCGCAAAGTCGTGCTTAATTATATAGACGAGTTCCAAAATCGGGCTGTCGGGCAGGCCCTCTTTCACCGCAAAAGCCCTAATGGTGGTGTCAACTGTCACCTCGATAGGTCCGGTGTACCGGCTGCTATCTGTCGTAGGGTCACTACCGTCCGTCGTGTAGTAAATGGTTGCGCCTTCTGTACGGCTCGACAATGCAACGCTTATACGTCCGCCACCGTAAGTTCCGGGTTCCAGGGAAGGTCCCGGACGAGCCGTGGTCACTTCCTGAGCAGTTAAGGTAACATCCAGACTGGTATATGCTGCTGTAAAGCTTCTGCTGATTTCGCTGCAGGTGATTGCGTCAAATATCCCACTCCTCGTGACGGAAGCTGGATAGACAAGCACCTTAAAAACTGCCCCACCTGCGGGCATATATCCATCTACAAGATTCACATGCAGTTTTCCGGCGAGCGCCAGTGCAGTGTCCTGCTTGACGCTCATTGTTCCGAAAACCGCTTTTCCTTCTTCACCCTCGCTGATCTCGAATGACAGGGTTCCAGTACCGGTCTGGGTGTAGCCCTTCTGCATAATAGCTCCAGCGTTCTTAGACACCAGCAGACGCCCGCTGTTCTCCACCAACAGCTTGAGAGCTGCTTACCCGCTTCTGGTAATCAGAAGTTCTGCGCCTTCTACCACAACCATTCTGCCGCTGTCCTCGTTCGTTCCGATAGCAGAGCTTCCAGCGCTCCACGTCAGCGTACTGCCCTGGCCGGATATTTCGATAGTCCCGTTTCCGCCCAGGGTGCCTCCGGTACCCTTAATCTCAGATTGGCCGGCAAGGCCAAAGGTTGCGCCACCGGACACAGTCAGGGTCCCCTCACACTCCAGCGTCACGCCGGCGACATTGTAAACGCACTCCACTACTGAATTTGCCGGGATGACAGCCTTGTCTTCGTTCCCGGGTACCTGCCGAGAACTCCAATTATCAGCAACATGCCAGTACCCGTTCCCGCCTCCAGGCGGTCCTACCCACTCTATGGTCGTCCCCTCTGCCCTAACCGCCACCGGCCCGAAAAGCCCGCCTGACAACACAAACACCACAGCAACAATAGCCGCCAAAGAACGCCTTGATAACCTGGTAATCCCAGGAAGTTTGTGACGATTGCTGTACATTTTTCTGTCTTCTCCAATCTTGGAAATTTGCCCTATCACCTCAAAACCCCACCCTTTCAATATCATCAAACAGTTTGAGCCTCACCCCCTCGTTGTTAGAAAACGTCACTCTGCCTATTCGCTACTCCCCTGGGCCCCACGGCCATCCAGTCAAACAACATAAGATAGCCCGCCGGCCAAAGAAACCTGGAGCTTCTTAGGACAGGCTTGCCTGCACAACATGAAACCTAATCAATAAAAAGCACCCCATCTGCAATACCGCCTGTTTCGTCAATCTCGTATCCGGCTGCTTCAATCATCTCGCGGGCCTCATCTCTTGATAGGCCATCTTTGTCAAGAAGAGAGAGTTTGTCAAAACCGGGGCCACAAGTAGCTTTAGCTATGATAAACTCAAGTTTGTCTTTGCCAACTTTCATAAAGGTACAAGTGTTCGACAGTTCATCTTCTTCACTCACCTGGTTCAGGCTGTGGCCGGTTATCCTGAGGCAGATCATCTCTCCGCTCGCAAGGCGCTTAAAC
>JAXGOJ010000018.1:0-34107 GCA_040767525.1 Bacillota bacterium
TGGGGCAGGCCATTACGTGTCCCCAGTGCGGAGCCAGGTTCCAGATCACCGGTGATGGTATCAGTTTTGGCCTCAAGAGAGTCTGATTTTTGATGTAGCCAACTCCAAGTTACTCCAAGTTGGGTCAGATGTTTTTGTATGAGGGCAGGTTTGAATAAAGGGTTCCAAACAGCATTTGGGGCCTTACAAGAGAGCCTGTCCTCTTGGTATTTTGCTACTTTTCTTGTGCAAGATGCAATGCCAGGTGATACGGGTACTTGTATGCACCTTTACAGATGTGATTGTGGGCACACTGTGGATATCTGTCAACAACCTGTGAGTATGTTGTGAATATTGCTGGGTTAGTCTGTGAATACTCTGTGAATATGCTGTGGGTATTCCACCTTGAGGCTGTGAGTAAGTTGTTAGTATGCTGTGAATACCCCCGAATAATGATGTGAGCAAGTTGTTAATATGATGTGATTATCCTATAGTGAACATGTGGATATCCTGTGAACTTCCGGTGGACATCTTGTGGAAAACTGACGAGAGCCTGCCTAATGGGATGATTCCAGGATTGAGGAGGGCTCTTTTGAAGTTTTGCATAATTTCTTGAGGGGTAGAGGGCATGGACGGGTCTGGGAATCTGAATTCAGGGACAGATTGCAGTGTCAGGAGAACCGGTTGTGCAGTGGTGACTGATGCGCGCCTCAGGACAGCAGTTACGGTCATTAGATCCCTGGGGCGCGGGGGCATTAGGGTATCTGCAGCTGAGGCCAGAGGGCTTAACCGGGCTCTTGGTTTTCAGTCGAGATATGCAAGGGAAAGGGTATACCTTGGAGAAAACGCTCATAAAACTCCTGACCTTCAAGATCTGGACATGCTTCTTGAGGCATGTGGACCGGGAGGAGTCATCATTCCTGTTCATTCGCCTTTTGTGTTTATGCTTTCCCGGAAATCTCACGAACTCAGAGGGAGGGCCAATTTTCTTGTTCCAGATGAAGCCGGGCTCAGGCTTGCCCACGATAAGCGAGATTGCTTTCACCTGGCTTTATCCTTGGGCATTCCTGTTCCGGGCACCTGGGTTCCCAGAGAACACGGAAGGGAACCGTCAAGCCCGGATTTTGAACCGTGGCTGGCAAGCCTGGAACTTGCCTATCCTGTCATATTGAAATATAGGTCCGGCGAAGACCTGTGGCTTTCTGCTGCTGCAAGAACAGTAAAGTGCAGTACCCTTCAAGAAACTGCTGAAAAGTACCGGGAAATGGACGCACTCCAACCTGATCCGGTTATCCAGGAGTACATAGAGGGCACTGACTGGGGGGCAGCCCTCCTTTATGATGGTGATAGCAGGTTGATTGCATCTTTCACATACAGGAGTATTCGGGAACGGCCGCCGGGCAGGGGGCCGACTGTCTATGCTGAATCTGTGTACAAGCCTGAACTTATCGAGATGAGCCACAGGTTACTTTCTTCTCTTGAGTGGAAGGGCATGGCAATGCTGGATTTCAGGCAAGGTACTGATGGCACGTTCCGGCTCCTGGAAGTAAACCCCAGATTTTGGGGAAGCCTTGCTTTGGCTGTTCAGGCAGGTGTAGATTTTCCTGTTCTATATTACAGAGCTGCCCTGGGGAAATGGCCCGGCCATGGCAAACAGGAGGACTCCCAACCTGTGGGTACTCCGATATGCACTCCCGTGTGTACTGAGTTGTATACCCATGGGCTTCCCAGGCAGAAATCTGGCGTTAGAATACGATTCTTCCCTCAAGATCTGCTATCAGTTGTCGATTATGCTCGCAAAGATGGGCGCCCGGTGCTCAGGGCTATTACTAACGAGATCCGGGAAGTGATAGAGCACCCATCGAAAGATGGGCTTATGGATTTAACAGATCCCATGCCCGGACTGGCTTATCTGCTTGGTGGGATTCTCTCAACAAGAGACTGACCACGAAAATTAAAGTCTTTTTGCGCAATGCCGAATTCATTACCTTCTCCCATGCCATAGGTTTTTCCCATAAGTCATTGAATGTTTGGTGCAAGTACTTGGCTTAGGCCCAATCTCCGAATGCCTCCATGGGTCTTTTCCCGCAGGCTAGCTGAGCAAAGCATGTTCTCATGCTGAAACTTTCCTTTCCAGAGTTTTCAGTATTCTTCCCAACCGCTCAGTTTCCGGCAATACCTTGCCCGATTTAGGATCTACCGTCATACATGCGCCGTTAACCATACTGGTACGGATTTTCCCGCATGCAGCAGGATTTTCTACAAGATGGGGAGCATCCAAAAGCCCTGCTTTGATTGCAAAGGCCAGGACTCTCGGGTTAACCAGTGAGTCTGAGCAACAGCTTCTTTGGCCTGGCTTTGAATCGAGAAGGCCTGGCAACAATTCAGGCAATCGGGCTATAGCTTCCAAGAGGGCCCTGGTTTCTTGCAAAAGCTGAGCCTTTCTTGCCTGGACTTCTTCGGATAGGGTCATGTCAGGCATACCGTGCATGCAATTTCTGATGACTCCCCTTGCGATTTTGCAGCTTTCAATGACATCCTCAGAGGTTGCAGCATGATCCCCTTCACAGAATCCTACAACGTGGACAATGTGAGGTTTTAGATTCATGCTGACAAGGGTTGAAGTGGCCAGCTGCCCTTTTGCCAGGCCCAAATCTACAGGGAAACTGGAAAGCCCTGCCCGAACCTGGCGCCACACTCTGAAGTCATGGTCAACCAGGGACTCGATTAGCTCAAGTTTGGCCAGCATTTTTCCTAAATCCATAGCGGCAGACGTTCCGGGTGGCGTGTTGAACATGAACTGAGCGACGTAGTCTTTCACACCCATCCTTTTGGCACTGAGAGCAGCCAGATAGGCAGCGGCAACCGCAACAACGTCCGGTGCGTCACGCAGGCTCCAGTGATGGGATTCGTTCACCTCTACCGGAATTCCACGGACGGCATGCCATGCCATAGCTGCCAGTGCCTCTTCGATGGATTGGCCCACGCCCCTTGGGCCGCGCCCGTCAAGGACATTGTACCAGCACAGGGGAATTGCAGCCCATACATTGCGTATGGTTGCTTGAAGCATCTCAGCAAACCGGATTATATCTCTGGTTCCGCTGTAACATCTCATTAGTGGATAGTTCCCTCGCTGTGCCGCCGAGTACAGCAGTTCAAAGTCTTCGCTGCTCCTTACCGGAACTCCACCGGATCCTGCCTGGTCAGGGTCCATGTCTTTCGGATGAAAGAAGCTTTCCTGGGCATTTTGGTCAGGCCCGATTGATATTACATCCAGCACCCGGGCTTCTGATATCCTCTCGATCCCGGCCCTGGTAGCTTTAACAGACGACAGCCCGAAATGGTGTCTCAATAGAGGATAGGGAGCCTTCCATTCTATTCTCTCAACCAGTGTATCAGGGTAGCCGGTTTTACCTGGCGCTTCCGAACTTCCCTTTAAATAGGCGATTATCTCATCAATGTCTTCGAGGCCTGAAAAAACTCTTTCGAAAACCCCTGACGCTTCTGCGACTCTGGCAACAGGCGGGGTACCTCCGAAAACAAGCCTAGGGATGGGGCGAACCCCGGTTCGCTCAAGAGCCGTCATCAGCCTGTCGATTAACCGGCCGGCTGCGTCCGGATCGAGCCTGTATCCTACTGCAAGAATATCAGGGCGATTATCCTGTACCCAGGCAGAGATTTCTTCGGGAGATCTGGCCGGCCCAAGGAATTCGGTTTCATAGCCAAGAGATTCAGCCAGTCCAAGGAAGTTCAAAACTCCTGCTATATGAACACAATCTCCCATTGACACTCCGGCCATTGGGATAGGCAATGCCTTCAATGCCGGTAATGCCGGTGATGCTGGTGATGCCGGTGATTCCATCAATGAGCTATTCGGTGTTTTCATTATTCACTATCTCCTTCCACAACAAAATCAAGAATCCGGCCCACATCCATGCCTGCTATCCCCATATTTTCAGCGGTTCTTCCTGTAGCCCGGTAATCCAAACCGTGAAGAGCGCTTGCCATAGAAATGGCGGCATTCATTACAGGAACCCGAATCCCGGCGATCCTGGCCAGGGACGCAAAAGGAACAAGGCCAAACGGAATGTCTTCAAATATGTACCGGTTATTCAGGTTTGAAGGGGCAAGGATTCCGTCATAGCCTGGATTTTGCTGCACAGCTTCACAAATTGCAGATGCTCTGACTCCATAAGTATCTTCCATCCAATCCAGGATAGAACGGGCTCGAATGCCAAAAGCCCCGGCTATGGAAAGCCTTTCGCGGTCTATCTCCTCCAATGCCCTGGCTATGGAAGGGGTAATTCCTTCTTTGTAATGCTCATATGTCAGGTCGCTTTCGATTCTGCCTGCGTTCAGGATTGTGGGCAGGGGATGGAACATGGCACCGATATTATCGAAACTTGTGAACAAAACACTTTCAGCCGGAATAAACTGAGGGTATGTTGCCCGAAGGTTCCTCAATACCTCCATGGTCCTACTTGCAGGAAGGGCAGCCACCGGCACCCAATTTTTAACACTGTATATATGGGACCTGCCTGGCCCTACGGTTCTGCTGGCATATATAAAAGTGCCTGTTTCCGCAATAGTTATGTCGCAGTGACATCCGTTTTCCAGGAGGACTTTTCTGAATTCCAAAGCCCCTCCAGTCCGTCCGGGGTTGAGAACTACTATTTGCCCGTCTGAAAGCCAGGGGGCCATTTGTGCCGCAACGTCTCTGTGGCCAGACGCGGGAACTGTTACCATGACGACTTTCTCTCTGCTGACTGCCAGGCACATGTCTTGCGTAATCAGGTTTGGCCTGGCAAAGACTGCTATTTGGCCTTCCAGGACTATTCCGCCTGTATCATTTAGCAACCTGACCTTATCTTCTGACCTATTCCAGAGGTTTACTCCGAACCCCCGCAATGCCAGGAAACCTGCCATGGCCTGGCCTCCGTTTCCGGCCCCGATTACCGCAAATGTTGATTCCGAAAATGTTGATTCTGGCAATGTGTCTGTCAACACGAATTGTTTGGCCACTTTATGAATCCCCCCTTATGCTGCAAATCCCTTACCCATAATGCCTGCAGCACTTTGACACCGGTTCTATCTGGCAATTTCAGCACGGTTATAATCCTGCTGCTTCCTGAACGGACGCCGCAGGGTCTGTGGCTCTTCGTTTCAGCGCACCCTTAAGAATCGACTCAATAAGTTCCGGATAGCCAATCTCGGCTTTTTCGGCGATTCTTGGGACTTCGCTGTATTTCGGCATCAGTCCGGGAAGGGTGTTTATTTCAAGTACAAAGGGCCGCCCATCTTCAGAAACCCTGATATCTACTCTGGCAATATCCCGGCATCCAATGGCTTGAAAAGCTCTTAGGGCAGCGTTTTGAATGTCCTGATTCAGCTTTTCGGAAATCTCTGCAGGACAGACAGCAGTTATGTTATCGCGAATCTTAACTCCGTATGTGTACATTGATTCTTCTTTAAAGACGATTTCCTCGACAGGGAGCACCGCCGGCTCAGGGTATCCGACTAAGGCTACTGTAAATTCACGTCCGGGAATGAACTCTTCTATAAGCACAGGCGGCTCCAAATCGTTCAAGAGCAAGGCTGTCAGTTCCTTGGCCTTAACAGGGTCATCAGTGACGCTCTCAGAAGATATGCCTACACTCGAACCTTCTGCTGCAGGTTTCACTATGACAGGAAAGGGCAGGTTTAGGGTTACAGAGTTTCCGGTTAACTCATGCACATCATTAATCACCTGGAATCTGGGAGTCAAGACGCCGTGGGCTTCAAAGTTCATCTTGGCTATGTGTTTCAAAAGGCCGATCATGTGGCCTCTGGAACCGGACCCCGTAAACGGAATACCGGTGAGCTCCAGCATTGCTGCTATATTGGCCTGTTGCTTTTTCGTGTGATAACCGGTAGCTATGTTAAATACTGCATCTGGCCAGGCATTTTCAAGGTCTGTCACAAGTGTTGGCCCCGCCTCAATAACCTGAATTTCATAATCCAATTCAGCTAGAGCGCTGGATACAGCCTTGCATGTAACTTCAGCTTGTAACCTGGAATTCGGGTCATATTTGGCAAGTCTGGTCTTGCTGGAATTCGTGACTATTGCAATACGCAAAACGCTCCATCTCCTTACTTGATGATTGCTTTGGTTTACGGGCACAAATCAGGTGCCAGGGTACGGTATGTATCTGTTCAAAGGTATAGATTCAAAAGTACAGTTTTAAGGTACAGAACCCTGTTTTGGGCAATACAAACCCATGGGGAAAGCACCATGTACTTGTGATTCCTGACGGTTGCCCCCAAATTTGGCATGGCAATGCCCGGAAGAGCTTTCCCATACAGGCTCGAAGCCTTCGCACCTAATTAAACGTGAGATAGTGGTATAGTCTCGGAGGCTTGAAAAGTCTTCAACATGCGGCACCGAGAGCGCCGTGAATTGAGGCCTCCCTTTTCCACGCTTACGAGGTTAGCTGACGGGCTCGGGTCGAAAGGGTTGTGACCCTACGCGTAAATGCGATTAGCCCCAAAAACTTGGTTCCCCCGCTCTCCCATACGGGAAATTCAGCGCCAAACCAAATATGCTTTAATTCTCACGCATGTTAAAAGTATACAGCCTGCAACCGAAAAATGTCAAATTTGCTATTTCATTTTATCAGGCGAAAAATTCATATTGTTGCCCCATTCAATCTTCGAAAAGTGATGATTGTTGCATCTAAGCCCAGCTGTGTGGAAAAACTAAGCATGACTACATCGATAAGGGATCTTGATGCTTTCGGCCCTATCGAATTGGATGGAGGTATCGTGTTGAGGCGAATGAATACCATTGATTGGATTGCCATGATTCTCCTGATTATCGGAGGAATCAACTGGGGCCTGGTAGGCCTATTTCAGATGGACCTTGTGGCAGCGTTATTTGGAGCCAGAACCATGCTTTCAAGGACCGTGTATACACTGGTTGGGATTTCGGCTTTGTATGAGTTGATCCGCCTGGTACTAGGTGAGCCGGTCGCCCAGACGGCAGATAACCGGTAGTATGAACCCTGGATGCCCCTGTGTTCGCCAGTTTCGTTGAGTCTTCACCTGGGGGGCGCGCTGGGCTTTCGATAGCCCCCCCGAAGGTAACGTTTGTCCTGAGTTCAATAGTTCCAATTCTATGGGCCGGCTGTTGCAAGTAAGCCGGCTGCCTTATCTGTCTCCGGCACCCAGTAGTAGACTTCTGATTCAACGAGAGGATCAAAAGCGTACTCCGGGTGTCCGGGAATGGAGAGGTGAGTAACATCACCTGAGGAAATACCTTTGAACATCCAGGCCAAACTGATGGCATCAGTGTCGGTCAAATTGGTGTCAAGTACGTTGTGCCTTACCTCGGTGATCAGCTCCGGAATTCTGGGAATGTATTTTGGAGCCAGGAGTTTCTCCGCCAGGGCCTGTAGAACCAGGTATTGCAGTTTCTGCCTGCCAAAATCGCCGTCCGGTAAGGAAAAGCGCTCTCTGACCAGTTTGAGTGCGGTGTCTCCATCGAGCTTTTGGGTTTCGGCAGGAAGGGTAACACCTGCGAAAGTGAGTTTTACAGGCTCTTTTAGTTCAAGGTCCACTCCGCCTATTGAGTCGATGAAACTTTTGAATCCCTGGAAGTTTACTTTGACATAGCAATGAATATCGCAGTTGAGAAGGTTACTTGCGGCTTGTAAAGAGGCCATGGTCCCGGCATGATTTCCTCCTTTTATCTCGCCAAGGAAGTGAGCATGGTTGATTTTGGTGTATCCAACTCCGGGAATTTCCACCTTCGTATCCCGGGGAATTGAGATCAACACGACTTTCCTGGTTTGAGGATCAATATTGGCAAGGATCATGACGTCTGAACGTGATGGTTCATTCTGACGGGCATCGATGCCCAGGATAAGCATGTTGAAATCCGGTGACGGAAAAGCCCGTAAGGCTGTGTTTCCCTTTGACTCCACTTCCTCAGCCTTTGGTGTTTCTCTCGACTGTTCTGGCTCATTTCCAGAGCCTTGTGGGTCCCCGGCCACCTTATTTTCGAAGTCAGACTCTGCAACTTTGTGGCCAGGTGTAGTTATGGCCTCGAAATGCCCTGCACGGAATCGTGTTTCCGGGTTAAAACGGTAGTAGGCATGGGGAAGGCATGCAAGGCAGGTAAATAATAACATAAGCCCTAACATGGCTCGTAACGGGAGTTTTCCTGTTGCCTTTTCGTTCATACTGCCTGCCACCTTCCATTGACGCACCGTTGCATGCTTTTGCAGCCAAATCCTGTCTTCGTATTTTGCATGTTCAGGCCAGAGTATCTAATATGGATCTTCCAGTATGCAATCTGTATTGCTCTAGTTTATGCTTACCGGGTGCAAAAACTTCCGCCCCGGTTTTAGCAGTGGAAAGTCTGAGTCAGGCACCTCAGAAATATTCCGAGTACGTTGCATACCTTCTACGTCTCATCAACGGCCTTGTTATTACAGTCCATTAGAATTACGCGGATCTTTTGCCCCTGTCAGTCTTTTGACCCGGGATCCCTTCATACACTTGACTAATGGAGGCTGTAGAAATTGGATGTTACAGTGGTTATAGAGCATCGATATCTGAAAACTCCTGACGGCTGTGTGTGGACTCCAACTGTTTTCGGGTATTCTTTTTGGCTTAGATATCTTGATGTATTTGACGGTGTCAAAGTTGTTGCCCGTGTATTTGATCTCAATGATGACACGCATCGAAGGGTACTGAAACCAGACTCTTTGGCTGGCCTGGCAGGTGCGGGTTTCAATGAAAGAAGAAATAACTGGGTCCGTGCTGACGGGCAGGGGGTTTCATTTGTCCCTGTGCCTTACTACCAGGGGCCGCTGGGGTACTTGCTCAAGTGGGCCAGGGTGAAGAGGGCAGTACGCCTGGCGGTTCCTGCAACTGGCACCGTTATTCTTCGAATTCAGTCCCAGCTGGCTTCAATAATGGAACCTGCGTTGCTTTCCACAGGCCATCCTTTTGGTGTAGAGGTGACCGGGGACCCGTGGGATGAGTTGGCCCCTGGGTCAATGAAGCAACCATTTAGGTGCGTCTTTCGCATACTTTTTACCCGGCATGTTAAGGCCCAGTGCCGTTCAGCTTGTGCTGTAGCCTACGTAACAAAAGAAGCGCTTCAGCGCCGTTATCCTGCGTCACCAAATGCTTTTACCACTCACTATTCTTCGGTGGAGCTTTCTGATCAATGGTTTGTACAAAAGCCCCGGCCGGCCCCCAGGCCAGGGCCAATCAGGATTCTGTCAGTGGGAACAATGGAGCAGCTTTACAAAGGCCAGGATGTTCTGATTGACGCGTTTGCTGAGTGCATTGAACAGGGACTAAATGCAGTTTTGGTGCTTGTTGGCGATGGAAAGTACCGGCAGTTTCTGGAAGAACGTGCAATCCGGAGGGGAGTCTCTGGCCAGGTACAGTTTCTGGGGTGGTTGCCTGGGGGTGAATCTGTGCGCATGGAACTTGACTCAGCCGATCTGTTTGTTTCTCCTTCGCGTCAGGAGGGGGTTCCCAGGGCCATGATAGAGGCTATGGCACGGGGCCTGCCGTGTATTGGGTCATTAGCCGGAGGGACTCCTGAACTCCTATCTCAAGAGTTCCTGGTTCCACTTAACGAAAGGCACCGGCTTGCTGCTGAAATAATGCAGGTTGCTGCAAACCCTGTTCTCATGGAAACCATGTCCGCACAAAACCTGGCCCGGGCAAAGGAATACCGGGATTCAGTTCTCCGGGAACGGCGTGTGGCGTTTTACCGTTATGTAAAGTCACGGACAGAAGAGTGGTTACGGAATTCTCGAGACCAGGTTTTCCAGAGCCAGGTGCAGGGTTAATCCGGCAGGACGAGGCCTGGTAAAGTATTTTGAGGCCCATGGGAGAGTATCGAAGGTTTCGGAGGTGCAAGGATGAAGGTGTGTGTTATTGGCACCGGTTATGTAGGCTTGACAACCAGCGTTGCCCTGGCGTACCTGGGGCATCAGGTAATAGGTGTTGATAAAGATACTTCAAAGATTGAGCTTCTCCTTAAGCACCAATCACCTATACGCGAATACGGCTTGGAGAGGCTCATGGAGATGGCATGGGGCAACCTAAGGTTTTCTACAAGCACACGAGACTCTGTTTCAGATGCCGGTATCATCATTATTGCAGTGGGCACTCCTTCGGGAGCCGGCGGCGGAGCAGATACTGCCTACGTAGAAACGGCGGCCAGAGAGATTGCTCAGGGCATGAAACCTGATTCTTCTTATACCGTAGTTGTAAAGTCAACGGTTCCGGTGGGAAGCAATAAGGTCGTATCCGGAGTGGTCAGGGAGGTATTGGATGGCCGGGGATTAAGGAATAAAACCTCTGTTGGAATTGTGTCAAATCCTGAGTTTTTGCGAGAAGGTATGGCCCTCAACGATACATTGTACCCAGACCGCATAGTGGTAGGTGCTGAGACCCAGGAACAAGCCGATTCAATAAGAAGGCTCTATCGGGAGATCCTTGAGCAAACCTTTGAGGCACCGCATGAACTTCCCAGGCCTGAGCATTACAGGTTGCCTCCGTTTATCAGCACAGATCCTGCAAGCGCAGAAATGATAAAGTACGCGGCCAACGCTTTCCTGGCCTTAAAAATAAGCTACATCAACGAAATTGCGGGCCTATGCGAAAAGGTCGGAGCAGATGCCATAGAGGTTGCCCGTGGTATTGGGCTTGATCACAGGATCGGGCAGGGTTTTCTCTCGGCAGGTATAGGGTGGGGAGGGAGCTGCCTTCCGAAAGATACAAGCGCGCTCCTTGCATCAGGCAAAGAGCATGGGTACAGCATGCCAATTACTGAGGCTGCCAGGGAGGTAAATGCACGGCAGCGGGATTTGGCAATCGAGAAGATACACCAGGCTTTGCACGGTGTATGTGGAAGAACTCTCGGGATTCTCGGGCTTTCCTTTAAGCCCGGCACAGATGATGTCAGAGATTCGCCTGCCCTGGATCTGGTAAGGATTTTCGCCACGCTGGGTGCCCGTATTCGAGTCCATGATCCCCTTGCTCTTGAAAACACACGTGCTGTTTTGGACGGCCTCAAAGGCTTTGAAATCGAGTACTTCGAGGACCCTTACAAACTGGTTTCCGGTGCAGATGCTCTAATTCTGGCAACCGATTGGCCTGAGTACAAGCTCTTGGATTGGGCCAGGATCGCCGGCTTGATGGGGCTCCCTCTGATTCTTGACGGGCGGAACCTGCTTGATCCCAAGGAGATGAAACGGGCAGGCTGGTCTTATACCGGTGTAGGCAGGCCCATACACTCAAATTGGCTTTGAGTTACGCTATTTCGGGTTTGCCTGTCAATGTTATGGAGGTGCCTTGATAATGTCTTGCGATTCATTTCTGGTGCGATTAGGTGAGTCCTGTGACTCTCTGGTTCGATAATGACAACCCTGACGAAATCAACTCCATGCTATCTGACGGCAGGGACCGCAGTACCTACGGAAATACGGGTACCTGCGCCGCTTACAATACTTATGGCAAAGGGAGAAACCGGCTTGACCTCAAACTGAATCTTGGTACTCATGGGATGCACTTTGGTGTTTGGACAACCCATAACGAATCCCCGGTAGGCTCCGTGGAAGAACAGCAAAGAGCCGCCGGGCATGGGTCTTGCCTAAAGGGTTCGTGCAAATTGGGAACCCCTTACAGGATACAATACGATGTCAGTGATCCCTTCACGTGGACTTTGTTTATGGATACCAGTGTATTTGAACGTTCAAGAACATACTATTGCATCTACGATAACACATTTTGGTTGTCAAATTACTTCAACCTGATTCAGAAACAAGTGCCATTTTCCATTGATAAGGTTGGACTTTACTCATATTTCTGGATGGGGCATGTAATGCCTCCCAGAACCGTGAATTCAAATATCAAGACAATACCCCCGGGGATGTCAATAAAAGTTGAATTTACCCGTGGAACGGCTCCCCGGGTATCTGTTTTTTGCAGACAGCCTGTAGACATAACCATAGATAATTCCAAACTGGAACCCGGTTATGATCCTTACACTGACCGGGATGTTGACGTTCTCGGCCTCTTGACCGAGTCAATGGCCAAAGAGTTTGAAGATACTTCGAATTCCGAGCCGGTCCTGTTTCTGAGCGGCGGGGTTGATTCTGCACTTGCAGGCTATGCTTTGAAGAACATTTTCGCGAGGCCGTACAGGGCAGTTACTGTTGTGAGCAACCCTTTTACTGCCGAGGCTGAGAGGGCGTCACTGGTAGCAGGCACCATAGGTCTTGATCACAGGATGATTGTCTTTGATACAGATAGCCAAGCCGCGGCGGGATTTCTTTCAAAACTGTGGAGGATGTACGACGTTCCGGTTATGGATCCTGCATCATGGCCGACTGCCTACGCTCTTTCTATGACTGTTGATGAGTACAAGGATCAGCTTTGCAAAATTGAGTTTGTTGACGGTACAGGGGCAGATCTGAGCTGGGGATTTAAGGATCTGAGACTGAAGAACCTGAACATAGCGCTGACCGGGCCTGCAGGCAGTATTTCAAGGCGGATTTTACGGCCGCTTATCTCGAGGTTTCCTGCCCACCTGAGTAAACTGACTTACTTTGTCCGGGGCGGTAAGTCATGGTTAACCCATTCAGGTGAAACTCTTTCAACAACTATGATTGTGGAAGAAGACAGGGAATCGTGTAATACCATTGAGGCCGAAGTCACTAATTGGTTCCACTCGGTATTCAGGAATTGTGAACAGTGGCCCTATGACCTGAAAGTATCTGTGACTTCACTGGTAGACGCTATGAACCGGTGCTGTTATAAGTCTTTGAGCCCTGCCAGGGCCAAGGGATCCGGTATTGTGTTTCCGTATTTGATCCGTGAAGTTCTTGAAGTGGCATTATCCATCCCCATGGAAATCAAATTTACGGACAACATTGTCAAGTGGCCGATAAGGCATGCTCTTGCGAAATGTGAAGGAGGGGCTGAATTGGCCAGGTTGCCGAAAGGTGACTTTATATTGCCGATGCATGCCTGGGTGAAGAAAAATAAAGAGGCCATCCTGGAAGAAGCCAGATCCAAAAAATCCATTGTCAGGGCTCTGGATATTAACTGGAATTATCTGAGCGGGGTTCAGGGCCAAAGGGCTGTTGAGACTTTCTGGTCTCTTTGCTTCCTGCAACAGTGGGCCAACGCCAATTTGCCGGGCAATTGCTGTTAGCAAAGTAGCCATGAAGTCTGTCATCTGGTTCAAGGCTAATCTGCCTGGTGATTGTTGAGCAGATCGTTTGAGGTAAAACGGCTTTTCTGGCCGGCGGTTATTTCACGTGCCGTAAAAGGGGTGGGGGTCATGAAATCAGCGTTGGTTACAGGCGGTGCAGGATTCATTGGAAGCCACCTGGCCGACTGTCTCTTGTCCGGTGGGTGGAGAGTCACAGTGATTGATAATTTCGATGACTTCTATGATCCTGCCGCCAAGCAGGCCAATATCCGGGGGCATCTTGGAAATAACAATTACATGCTGGTAAAAGAAGATATCCGAAACCTTCGCCTTTTGTACCGGTACCTTCCGGGCCAATATGACGTTTTGGTTCACCTGGCTGCCAGAGCCGGAGTACGCCAGTCAATTGAGGATCCGGTACTATGCCAGGAAGTGAATGTGGTAGGTACCCAGAACATGCTGGAACTTGCCCGCCGGTTGCGGGTACGACAGTTTGTGTTTGCCTCATCGTCGAGTGTTTACGGCCCCAACTCCAATATTCCGTGGCGGGAAGACGAATGTTTGCCTTTACCCATAAGCCCCTACGCCGGCTCCAAAGTGAGCGGTGAACTTTTGGGCCATGTATATGCGCATTTGTATGGGATGAGGTTCATTGCCCTGAGGTTTTTTACCGTATACGGCCCCAGGCAGAGGCCGGATTTGGCAATACATAAATTCGCCAGGCTCATGCTGGCAGGAAAGAAGATCCCGATCTACGGCGATGGTTGTGCATCCAGGGATTTTACCTACATTGATGATACAGTCAAAGGCATAAGGCAGGCCATGGACTATACAGGGAGCATGTATGAGGTAGTGAATCTTGGGGCCGGGCATTCTGTGATGCTTCTGGAGGTGATAAGATGCCTGGAGAGCCTCTTGCAGGTGAAAGCCACAATTGAGTATCATCTTCCCAGTCCGGGAGATGTACCGCGGACTCTGGCGGATGTCTCAAAGGCAAGAAGAATTCTCGGTTATGAGCCTCAAGTTGATTTTGAGGAGGGGCTGAGGCGTTTTTGCGCCTGGTTGTAGACAGAGAGGGTTTTTTCAACCATGGCAGAGAGTCGAAATTGACTTTCGAACTTTTCACGGGATGCCCTGCCCATTTTTGATCTGAGGCCAGGGTCTGATACCAAGGTAGAAAAGCGTCGCCTTAATGTATCTACATCGCCTTTCGGAATAAGAAATCCGTTTACTCCATCTTCTATGGTTTCAGGGATTCCGCCTACATCAGACGCAATGATGGGTAGTCCGGCTCTCATGGCTTCCAGAATGCTTAACGGGAGTCCTTCTGAGTTTGATATCAGGATAAACCCTGCGGCTCCTTGCAGCATTTCCGGGATATCCTGCCTTTGGCCCAGGAATTCAATTCGTGACTCAAGGTTCATCTCCCGTGCAAGTGTCTCGGCACCTGCCCGTAAAGGGCCATCGCCTGCAAACCAAATTTGCCAGGGCAATCCGGCCAGGGGCGCTACGGCCTTGATAAGGAGGGCGTGGTTTTTAGGCCTGACAAAGCGTGCGGTCATTACGAACCGGGGAGGGCAGGTGTTTGTCATCACTGTGTTAGGCTGGCATTGTAACCCGAGATTCTCAAGATCAGGGATCCCGTTGGGTATCAGCGCTATTTTTTCAGGGGGCACTATCCTTTGCTCCAGGCACAATTTCTTATCGTATTCACACACAGCAATGATTCTGGAAGAGACGAATCCTGCCAGAGTCTCCAAAACAGCATAAACCTTTTTTTGTATTCCCGTTACCCCTTTTGCAAATGGCCACCCATGGGGAGTGTAAACACATGGTATGCCCAAAGGCCATGCTGCCAGGCGTCCAAGAAATCCTGCTTTGGCTGTGTGAACAGCAACCACATCAGGCTTTATTTTCTCCAGGGCTTTTTTGATTTCAAAGAGAGCCCGAATGTCATGTAATGGCCTGATGTTCCGAGTCAAGTAGACAATTGGTGTGGCGGGTATGCCCAGTTCCCGGAGCTGGCCCAGGAAAGGCCCCGGGCCCGCTAAGACAGAAACGTCCAATCCGCGTTTCATCAGGCAATGGCAGAGATCTCGAACGTGAATCTGAGCTCCGCCGATGCTATCTGAGCGAGTTACGATCTGAACGATCTTCATCTTGAGGGCCCCCTAGGTTTACCCATGGCAAAGCAAGTAATAACCAAAAGTGCCGCCAGTGAAGGGTATCAATTACGAGACTGTTAAGCAGTACACCGATAAGTGAAGATGTGACTACTCGTGAATAAAGCCGGTAATCATCTTTTTGCAGGGCCTGCCACATGGATCTTGCAAGGCTGAATCCGATCAGGCAAAGTAAAGAAGCAAGCCCCAGGATGCCGTTTTCCGTAAGTACCCGTATGTATAGGCTATGAGTTGAGTAATCAAATGTGAGCATGGACATTCCCGGACCGATGCCCAAAGGTGTCTCCATTGCTTTTCTTATGGATGCCACGTGGGTTCCGAACCGCATCTGGTCATATTGCTGGAGGCCCAGACGGGCAGTAAACAGCCGGTACACATGGGGGTGGGTTACCAGAATCCAAAGGGCAGGCAAAACGGCCATCCCTATGGCGGCGACAGTCCGGAATTTGCGCGGAGGTGAATCACAAGATGGTAATACCAAGTACACGAAGACTGAGGCGGCAAGGTTTCCCCATGCTGCCCGGGAGAAACTTACCAGTATGCCCATGGTAAGGACAGTGAACATTATGATGTTTCTAAGCCCTGTGTGAACATGCCGGGAAGATTCGAACATTGAAAGGCACAAAAGAGCCGGGGGAACCAGGAATGGGCCATAGACGTTAGGGTCTTTGAATAAAGCAGCCACCCGGCCTGATTTGAGAAGAAGGTCAGGCCAGGGCAATACCTTGAAGTATGCCAGGAGCCCCAGGCAGGCTGAGAATACAGCTGCTATGATATATCCTGCAAAAGCAGTGGCCACACATTGCCGAGAGTAATGATGAAAAAGCCCTATGAGAAAAACCCAGGAAAAAACAAGATAGAGGGTAATGTATAGGAACCTTAAAGATACGTTAAGATAAGGGGCTGTAAACAGCAGGGAAATCAGGTTCCCATTTATGAAAAGGGCTGCCATAACAAGGGGAATGGATTGATAGGAACCGAAGGTAATTGATGAACTCACTATGCCTGCGATGATAAGTCCTGCAAGAAAAATGTCATACGGCGCCGGTTCTATAAAGACAATGGAACTTATGGCAAACAATACCCACAGAACCTTGCCGTACAGAGGCGGAAAGGTGGGCGTATTCTTCAGATTCTCAGATTGTGTTTTGCCCGTTGGTGTTCTTACATGTATCATTTCAGAGCTGCCCAGTTACCCGTAGTAACGATAGTAACGATTGCCTGGCAGGTTTACGTCATTGAGGACAATACCTGCAATCTTTGCCCCTACACGGTTTAGCAAGAACCTTGCTTTTCTACCGGCCTCGGCAGGGGTTATCCCTGAGCGGATTACCATAATCACAGCGTCGCACAGGCGGCCCAGGATTAGACCGTCAGAGATGGGGATGAGGGGTGCAGTGTCAATTATGATCAGGCTATAAAACTGCTTTAGAGTGTTTAGCAAAGTGGGGAGTTCTTCTCTTAGCAAGACCTCAGCAGGGTTTTTAGGCGGTTTCCCCCCTGGAATCACGCAGAGGTTCTTTTGCCTGGTATGAATAATGACTTCGTCGATTCCTGCCTGACCTGTCAAGACCTCTGTGATTCCTGGCCCACCGGGAACATCGAAGATTTTATGAAGGCGAGGTTGCTGCAGGTCGCAATCAATGAGCAGTACATCCTTACCTTCCTGAGCCACGACTACTCCCAGATTGGCACTGATTGTGGTTTTCCCTTCCTGTGGTATCGAACTGGTGATGAGTACCGTGCGAACTCTGGTGTTTACGCGCCCATGGCTCAAGTTAGTTCTGAGTGTCCGGAAAGCCTCTATTGCCGGAGATCTGACTTGATCAAAACAAACAATGATTTCATTTGGCTCCTTCGTTTGAATAGCCTCCTTACAATGTTCAGCCCCTGTGCCGAGGACTCGAACCTGGGAATTGAGGCGAGCACAGGCAACTCCATTTCGGCTTCGGCCATGTTTTCTGAGTCTAAGGTCCTATTGAGGGTTTCCCTTAAAATTGCACAGGCGATCCCGATATTAAGAGCCATAATAGAGACTACTGCCGTGTAGAATAGGGGTTTGGGGCTTACAGGTTTAAGGCCGGGCTCCAATTCGGCCTTGTCGAGTATTGCCGCGTTTTCAATGCGCATCAGTTGAGGAAGGTTCACAAGAAAAGACCTGGCAAAGGCGTTGGCTATGGCTGCTGCCTGTTTAGGGTCAGGGTCTGATACTGTGATAGCGGTGACAAGTGAGTTCTTGATTCCGGCTGCCCTTACCTTTTTTAGCAATTCAGTTTCAGAAATATCAAGTTTGAGTTCTTGTATTACGTTTCTGGCAATACGCTTGCTTTTTATGATCTGGCTGTAGGTAGGCACAAGCCTTTCATTGGTCATTACTTCGTCGTACCCTATTTGATCCAGGGTATTCTGAAGCACTATCAGCAGGGTCGCTGTAGACTCGTACCGGGGTAGGGCGAAACGCTATGACAACAGTCAAGGCTGCCGAAACCAAGACCGCGCAAAAGATCATTACCCACTGCTTTTTTATTATTCTAATGAGATCCTGTATCCTTAAAATGGCCATGTATCTTTCCGCCCGAATCTGTATTTTGGTTCTTTCTATCCTTTTTTGAAACGTTTTCCATTGTGTGTAACGCCATACCGGTAATCCCGGCCATGTTAAGGGAAATCATTCCGTATTCTTCTGAGTATTTCTTGAACCCAAGCAGAATTCGCTTCAAACCCTCCAGGTTCTCTTTACTGTATGCGCCAAAATCACAAGGATGCCACCATAGATGCAGAATTTTCCGTTGTTGCGCAGCTTTTTCCATTGCCCTGACAATTCTTTTAATTCTCAGCTCTTCGCAAAAAGAGGAATTTGCTGTATAGGGACGCAGGTAAAGGCTTGCACTGATGTTCCATAGTCCGTTTGGGGTTAACAGATGGCCCCAGGACGAAAGACATGGCCCGCTGAGATTCATGTATGAGTCCAGGAGGCGGAAAAGACGTTTGTGGGGAGCCTTATGCCAGCCATGGATGCTGTAAGCCGGATGCTTCTGATTTCCGCGGTATGAAAGGATTCCGCGGCTAATCAGAATGTCATCATAATCCGGATTGTGCTGATTTCTCGGAAAGACTATGGATTGTATCTTTATTCCGCGCTTTTTGGCAATTTCCAATGCACAATCCAGATCGCTTGCGAAGGTTTCCCTGGTTTGCCCCTGGGCCAGGCAGTAATAGTGAGACAGAGTGTGTGTGGCTATTTCCTGTTTTGGATATTGCCTTATAGTCTCTATTAGCCCGGGCGCGAAATGCAAGGGATCATCCTCCGCAGAAAGCCCGGTATTCTCTCTGTAGGGGTTAAGCCTGGTTTCTGTGTACCGGGGCCTGGTTTTGAGCCGGTAGGTTTCGAGTTCAGACCGGTTTTGGGCGAACAAGAAACCGACTGTAGCCCAGGTAGCTGATATCCCAAAACTATCAAATAGCGACAGTATTTCGGGAATCACCTTCCTGGCTGCTTTTATGTTTGCAGCCCTGGGGTGTTCTAGGCCGAATATGTCTCTTACTCCCCAGTGAAGTTCAAAGTCCAGAGATATGACCAGTGCTCCCGGAGCCGGGGACTTATTGGCCTGAATAATTGGGCTATTTGGGTTCAAAACCGCAACCGCCTTTCCGGTGTCTGTCGGTACTTTTCCATTTATGCAATTGAATAGACTGTTTGGGTGCCGTCTGTCCAAGAAAGGGCTTGTACACTTTATTCAATATGCGTTTGGCGCCCACAGCCCCTGAGTAATCGTCAAAAAGATGATTTTGACATCCAGCCAAAGTGACCAATTACGTATGTAGTAAATGTCATATTCCAATCTTGTTTGTATGGAAGTATCGCCTCTCCATCCGTTTACCTGGGCCCAGCCGGTTATTCCCGGCTTTATTTTGTGTCTGAAACGATAGTTCGGGAAAAATTCAGCAAACTCATTTACGAAATAAAGTCTTTCAGGCCTTGGGCCGGATATGCTCATGTGGCCTTTCATGACATTGAAAAACTGAGGAAGTTCATCTAAACTCGTTCGTCGCAAAAATGCCCCAAATCCCGTGACTCTTGGATCATCCTGAATAGTCCAACGGGTAGAGGCAGAGAATTCATCTGATATATACATGGTCCTGAATTTATACATGACAAACGGGACATTATCTTTTCCTATTCTTTCTTGCTTAAAAAGCACCGGGCCCTTTGAACTAAGTTTGATAAAAATGGCAATGACCGTCATCAGAGGAAAGGATAAGCCAATGGCTATTGCGGAAAAGAGAATATCGAAGCACCTTTTAGTGCCGGCATTAAAGGGATTATCAAGAGGGAGAGAATTGATCAACAGGAATTCCTCCTCGCTTTCATATCCTATGAGAGTCACTGGTTAAGCTTGCTTATTGCCGGCCCATCCACAAGAATCAAGACTGAAAAAGCAATATGTCAAAACAATAGCAATAATCTGTTAGAACCTCACAGGTGTTCAGGATACAGTGGGGGTGATAAGCGGAGGTGTTCACTATGGAGAGGATCGAATTTGTAAGAAATTACAATGACCTTAGCACAGACAAAGGATTTCAATTCGAGTTTTATTGTGATAGGTGTCAATCGGGTTTCCGGACACAGTTCAAATCCTGGGCTGTTGGAACTGCATCGGAAGTTATTGATGTTGCCAGCAGTTTATTTGGGAGGCTTGGGAGAGCTTCATACCTTGGCCACCGGGTAAAGAGTGCAGGGTGGGAGAAGGCCCATGATCTGGCTTTCATTGAGGCGGCAAACCAACTCAAATCAGAGTTTATGCAGTGTCCCCACTGTTTGGCCTGGGTATGCCCGAAATGCTGGAATGAAAAACGCGGGCTTTGCAAGGCATGTGCTCCTGATATGGGTGTAGAAATGTCAGCTGCCCAGGCAAGGCGGTCTCAGGAAGAAGTATGGGCTCATGCTGCCATGTCTGCCGAGGACAAGAGACTGGCAGCATCGAATTGGAGGGAAACAATAGTTGCTTCTTGTCCGGAGTGTGGCAATCCCCTGTCAACTAATGCCAGGTTTTGCCCTGAATGTGGTGCCAGCCTCAAAACACCTGGCAAATGCTCCAGGTGTAACTCAATTCTTTCCCCCGGGGCGAAGTTTTGCCCGGAATGCGGAGAGAAGGCCTGATTTACCCCCTGTTTTTCCGGGAGGCACTGAGACTATTCCTGCCTCCCAGGTTTTAATATTCTACTAATCTTGCTTTGTGTACCTGTTCTTATTCCTGTTTTGAGAGTTTGATACCGGTACAGAGCCTCAGGCAGTGTAATACCACCGAGAATATTGCCAGTAGAGCGCATAAATTTACATAAAAAGCTAAACAGCGGGGCCATCTTTGCCGATATTTCAATCAGTAAAGCGGAATTTGGCTCGTGCAGCCAAAGAACAGATTCGCCGGATTGAAGTGAGTGTGCCACAATAAAAGGCAGGCAATTTGCACGTGTCTGTTGGAAATCGTGGCCTTTTCATGTTTCCAGGCGAAAAAACCTCTTTCATGGAACATCATCCATACCGCATGTTTTTGTTTACGTGCGCTTCTGTAAAGGCAACAGGCTTTCCATAGTAATTCTGCCCTATAGAGCCGGCACTCTGTAATACGTGCCGGGTTTTAGGCCATGAATTCAGGAAGCTACCGGCCGGCGACTGTAAATGCCGGCTGGTATAAGCGGAGCCAACCATTATGGCTGGGTAAAAACTCCCGGATTTTCAGTCGGGAGGAGGTGACCCTAGATGTTGAGATTCCTTAATCGATTGTTCAAAGAAGAAAAAGGGCAAGGGTTAGTTGAGTACGCCTTGATTATTGCGTTGATTGCGGTGCTTTGCATTGCGTCTATAGGAGGAGTCCACCAGGCTGTAATTGACGTGTTCACCGATATCGCCACCAAACTTACCGGTGCTCCTGCTGGGCCGTAAACTTCCGTCCATGGCCGGGGGCCTTATCAACGAGGCCCCCGGGCTTGTCACATTAAGTTTAGTGCCGGTCAAATCCGGAAGCGGTTTGCAGCCGGCCGGTAAACGGGGACTGGAGGTATGGAAATGCATCTGGTACTGGCGACTCTGGTTGGGACAGGACTATGTGCTATGTGGGATGTGAAAACAGGGCGTATTCCCAATGTTTTTACTTTTTCTTGCATACTGGCAGGTGTGGCAATTAACACATGGTGTTCCGGCTTCGATGGCTTTTGGAATGCATTTTACGGAATCATTGTCGGGGTTTTGCTGTTGATAATACCTTTCGCCTTTGGCGGGATAGGCGCAGGCGATGTGAAGATGCTTGCGGCCATCGGGGCTCTAAATGGTAGTAAGTTTGTTTTTCAGGCCTTTTTATTTGGGGCTGTTGTCGGGGGGCTGATTGCCCTTGTTGCTACGACACATAAGAGTGTGTATGCAAAGAGGAAATCTACAATTCCCTATGGCATGGCCATTTTTCTCGGTACCCTGATAGCCTACATGACGGTTTGAATATTTGATGAGGTGGCAGCTGTGAAGAACCTGTTTCGGAATCAAAAGGGCCAGGCAGTGGTTGAACTGGCCATTGTCCTTCCAATTTTGATATTTTTATTCATGGCAATTTTGGAAGGAGGCCGCATATTCACCGGCTACATCGAACTTCAGACAGCAGCCAGGGATGGAGCCAGGTACGCTTCCATCCGGTGCAATGAAAATGATGTACCTGACAGCCATATTCACTCTGGAAGGATGAACACCTTTGTTCCCTTGGTTCAAAGCCGGTTATCCACAGTGAATAATGGTGATACAAGGTAGTACTGTCCAGGCATAAAAACGTTGATGGAACAGAGGTATGGGTTGAAGTTACTGTCACTTACCCATTAGAAGTAAAGACACTCCGTAATTGGCACAATACTGGGAAATCCGTTCTACTTCGAGCGTGTGCTTATGTCCAGCGTACTGAGTAGTTTGTTGGGAGGCTCGCCAATTGTGTTGTCCTGTGTTGAAAAATAAATTGAATATTAGAAATTGGCACAGGGAGAGCAAGGATATGCTCTTTTGCTGACAGCGGCAAATCATTATGGCTGCGATCATAGGCTTTTCAGCCCTTGTTATTGACGGGGCTATTTGCATTTCACCCACGCCAGGCTGCAAGATGTTGCAGATTCATCTGCCCTTGCCGGAGCAAAAGAACTTTAATAAAGCCGCAGGTAACCCAAACAAGAAAAACAAGCAGCCTTCGGAATGGTAATCCGGTACGCAAGTCTTCATGGGTTTGAAACCGTGAGCACCAACGGCTACACGGCTTCTTCTTTTTCTCAAAGGGCAGCCCGGGAACTCATAGTGTCTTTTCCTTTAGGGCTGAACTGGTTGAGGCTGGTTTCAGCCCGGATGCCAGGGTTTTGCTTCAGCTTCTTCAAGATCTCATCTTGCCCTGTAAGAGCCCGGAGTTCAGTCATGATTACCAGGCAGCCAGGCAAAAGGGTTGGCTGCTGCCCATTGCTTTTTTCTGGGGCGAGTATCAATGGTATACCAGGTACGATATGACCTTGGCTCCAGGTGACGGTGCAAGCGGAAATTACGGTTTTCTCGACTATAAACCGAGCAACATGTTCAGCGAGTACCTGCAGTGGGGTTTTGACGGAAGCCTTACTGTAGGGCAAGTGGTCGAAACTTATCCGGGAGTAAGTACGGGCCAGGTAAGTGATGCAATTCTGGGTAGGTTTGTTGCTTGCACCCACAGCTGCCGGATCTGGGCGCATGTGTAAACGAAACCCTGGAGATGACAATAGAGCCCTTGTGCCCCAGAGTGGTTGTTATTCCCATTGTCGCGTGATTTTTTACGAGCAAAGCGGAAGGATACGTCACAATCAGCGGCTCTGCCAAATTTTTTATAGAAAATTACAACAAAGACACAAAAGTAATGACAGGGTGGTTTTTGCAAGAGGTAAGCCCTCTGAGATTACGGGATCAACCAGTCAATTCACTATACAGGCAGTGAAACTGGTGAAGTGAACCCGGTACTACCCAGAAGAAAGCATCAACATGTTTAGAATGAGGGATAGTCTATGGTGAAATCCCGGCTACGGTTCTGCAATCGCCACTGTTTTGATAGCGTTAAATAACGGTGTTCTGGTATACCGGTATCTTCTTGAGATTCAGAAGACTGCTCAACCTGAGCCCCTGGCTGAAGTCGTGGTTGCCAGGGTGAGAATTCCATCAGGGGCCAGAATCACTCAGGATATGGTTAAGACTTCTCAATTGCCGGCAAAGTATGTCCATCCAATGGCAATCAATGACCGGAAGGATGCAGTGAATCAATATGCCGGAGTTGACATTTTGCCGGATCAGGCGGTTTTAACCGGCCATTTGGTTACCGAAAGCAATGTAAAAGAGCTTCCGTTCAAAATTCCTGAAGGGTATAGAGCCATTACCGTTGCCGTGAATCCTGTATCCGGAGTGGGGGGACATGTAAAACCAGGCCACTACGTAGATATTTTGGTTGCCTGCAAAGAAACTCCCAATTCTGAAGATGTAACGGTGGTGACGTTACTCCAGAATGTCTTGGTGCTGGCAACAGGCCCGGAACTTGACAAGAAAGATGAAATACATACTTAAGACGAGATCACCCCTGCAGTTAAGCCAGATGGTGCTCAACTTGTAACTCTGGGCGAGAGTGTGGGTAGAATTGCTTACTCCCTGCGTTTCCGGGTATACTAATCTCAAAAATGGCTTTGCCGCAAGTGGGTACTGTTGCTACCATTTCGGGAGCATCCCGGTAGAAAAAGCCAGGCGTAAAGAGAGCGCACACAATATGAAAAGAAGGATCTTGAAATGCAAGGAAGGTGGATACTGTTGGATAGAGCCAATGTTATCATTGTAGATCATGTTCAGGCACCTGCTCTAAAATCAGATCGAGAACCTGCCTGAGGCAGAATCGCTGTAGTGCCCACTGTGACCCTGACATTGGCTTCACTATTGCCGAGCGTTTCAAGCCGGACCTCATAATGTTTAAATGTAGATTCACCAGGTGATACAGGTCGCATAATTGCTGGAGAGGTTTGCCCTTTCGTTTCCCGGGTCCAGCCTGGTTCTTTTAACTAACTCAGATTCGAAGAAAAAAGTGCTCACCTTGCCCTGCAAATTGGGCTAAGGATGTGATAACTCTGCTCGTTGACGACGACCGGCTCAACCGGGCGGTTCAGAGGATCCTCAGGCAGCATTCAAGACGCAGTTCGTTTTTCAATACAACAAGAAAGACAAATCCCAATTTAAAACTATAACAGTGTTCAGCACTAAAGGCGGTGTAGGAAACTACAATTGCTCTTAACCTTGCTCTTGTTATCGGGCAGATGACCGGAAAGCGGACAGTAAGCCGTGGATCTTGATCTGTGCTCCGGGAATCTTGCCTCATGGCAGGGGTTTCGTAAAGCGTTCAATCAAGGATCTTGTAGATGACATTGATTCTTTGGATAAGGAATTGTTTGACAAGCTTACTGTGCACAGCATTCTTCAGGGCTAAAAATACTGTCTGCCCCGGTCAACCCGGATTTTGTTGGGTTCATTCAGGCACAGCACATTGAGAATATCCTGGATCTTTGTCCCAGATATTTCACTATGTGGTTATTGATGCTCCTTCTTACATTCATGACACACTCATTCTCATGCTGAGGCTGCAGATGACATATTGATTGTCACTACCCTTGATCTTGCTTCTGTGCAAAACCTAAACAATGTTTGGACTTACACCTAACGACTGTCCATGGAGTCAAAAGCCAGAATAGTGGTGAACAGAGCCGGTTATTCAGGAGGGCTCAAAATATGGATATCGAGAATGAGCCTGGGCATGTCTGTTCAATGTGTAATACCTGGCAACGACAGGCATCTATTGATGCCGTTAATATGGGTAAACCTCTTTACAGCATTACCAGGCATTCTCAGATAGGGCGGCGGTTTGAAGATGCTTGCCAGAAGCTTCATCCAGGAAAACGGATTTACTGAAACCCGGACATCCAGTGCACCCCGTGCCCTTTCACAAGCTGTGAAGAATTTGAAGGAGGTAGTCGGTACCAATGTCCCTTTGCAAAGCAGGCTGCAAGGACTCAAAAACTATGGCCTCAAATCGCTGATGAGCAGGGAAGCTGCGGCTCCTGTGATTTCTGTAAAGCAGGCACTTGGGCGGGAAGTCAAAGATAGAGTTATGCAAGAAGCAGTTGAGGTGCTGGATGCTGATGCCCTGGAAAAGATGTCCGGGGCTGAGCGGGATAGGTATCTTCAAAAGAAGTGAGTAGTTTTGTAGATAAGGTTTTACAGGAGACAGATGTCACCTTTACCTGTGCAGAGTCTTTACGGACGGTCAGAGAGATTGTCAGCGAAATTGCAGGATACGGCCCTATTACCCCGTTACTTGCAGATGACACGGTGAATGAGATCATGGTAAACGGATTTGACCAGGTCTATGTTGAGCGCAAGGGGAAAATTGAGATGACTGATGTTGTTTTTCGTGATGATGATCATGTAATGCACCTGATCGACAGAATTGTTGCCCCCTGGGAAAACGAATTGATGAAGCCTACCAATGGTTGGATACCGCTTACCTGACGGTTCGCTCAATGCTACAATTCCCCTGTTTCATTAATACCGGTATTGACTATACGTGTTTTCTGTTACGCCTCTTTCCATGGGTGATCTTATTCGTTTTGGAACTCTATCCACAAATATGGCAGTATTCTTGAAAGCATGTGTTGAAGGAAGACTCAACATTGTTGTAGGAGGGGTGACCGGAAGCTGAAAACAACTACTTTCAACGTCTTATCTTCTTAATTCCCAGCAATGAGCGAATAATTACAATTGAAGATGCGGCAGAGTTGAGCCTTCAGTACAACATGTGGTCAGGTTAACCCCGTCCTGTCAATGTAGAAGGTACATTGATAGCATCAGGGATTTGGTCATTAACTTTGTGAATGCGCCCTGACCGGATTGTTGTAGGTGAGGTTCGAGGCGGTGAGGCCCTGATATGCTGCAAGCCATGAATACAGCAATGGCGATGGATCCTTTACCACAGCCCATGCTAACTCTCCAAGGGATATCCTGTCCCGTCTTGAGACTATGGTACCTGGGCAATGGGATGGATCTTCCGGTAAAGGCAATAAGGATCAGATTGCTTCTGCCATTGACCTTATTGTTTACCAGGTTTGTTTCAAAGATGGCACCAGAAAGATCACTGGGATTACTGAGGTGGCAGGTATGGAGGGCGACATAATCACCTTGCAGGACATATTCGGATTTGCCGGGCAAGGTATAGGCGAAGATGGAAGAATAACCGGTTCATTTAACGCGACAGGAGTTATTCCCAAGTGTATATCAAGGCTAACCACAGGCGGAATCCATCTTCCGAGAGACCTTTTCGCATAAGATGCACCCTAAAGATTAGCCTTTGATGCTTACATTACTTAGATAACTGCATGACAGGTTTTTGTGAGGCTCAATATCACTGCAAAGGAGGAATAGAAAAATCCAACCACTATATGCAATTGCAGCCCTATCGGCAGGTTTAGCTGCTCTTTTCCTTAACGGGCTTAGATATATTCTGACCAGGAAAAGCCGGCATGTAGAGGAGCGCCTTACTGCTGCTTTGAGCGAGCCAGACAAAGGTTACGGAACTGTCCATATTTCAGAGGCTTCCGGGCCTTCCCATTCTCCGGAGCGGGGTTTTAAGAGCAGGAGGTTCAGATTACCGGTTTTAAGACTGCCCGGTCTTATGGACGGCCGCTACATGGAAAATCTCAAATTAGACTTGATAAGGGCAGGAGTTCCTCTTAAACCCGAAGAAGCAGCGGGGCTTGGTGTAATCCTGGCTATTGCAGGGTTTTTACTTGGAGGGCTCATTTTCCGAAATCTGATTGCTGCCCTGTGCACGGCTCTTGGAGGCTTTGTTATGCCTCGCCTCTGGATAGTCTTGATGAAAAAGAGAAGGTCGGATCTTATTGAAAACCAGCTTCTGAGTGCCCTGGTGATGATAGCAAATTCCCTCAGGGCAGGACACAGTTTCATGCAAGGGTTGGAATTGGTTATGAAAGAACTTGATCCCCCTCTTGGTACAGAGTTCGGCAAACTGGTCAAAGAGTGCAGAATGGGGCTCTCAGTAGAAGATGCACTTACAAATATGGTTAACAGGGTAGATAGCAATGATCTGGAATTGGCGGTTACGGGGGTTCTCATCCAGCGCCAGGTCGGCGGAAACCTGGCACGGGTTCTCGATAACATTGCATCTACCATCGATAAGCGTTTCAAAACCAGGTCTCGAATAAGAGTGGCCACAGCCCAGGGCAGGATATCTGCGTGGGTGGTTACTGTACTTCCCTTTGCCCTTGGTGCCCTTGTATTCGGCGCCTACCCTGAGTTTGGAGGAGTCATGCTGACCCACCCTCTGGGCCTGGCCATGCTTGCAGGAGGCAGTGCCTTACTTGCAGTGGGTGTGTTTTTGGTAAGGAAAGTGGTAAATATCGATGTATGAGATGATTTACGGCATTGGGGCACTCTCGGCCATGTTTTCCTATTCGCTGTTTACTTTTCTCCGGTTACTGGCGGGAAACAGGCGTTTTGTGGTAATGGGGAGGCTTTCGGAGATAGGAGCCATGGCTTCTGGGCCAGATGATGACGAAGATGATGTTTTGAGACGGCCTCTTCTTGAGAGAACGCTAAAGCCAGGGCTTAAGTGGCTTGCAGCCAAGGTGGGGCAGGTGACTCCTGCAAGAGCCCTGAGAAGAATTGAAGAAAAACTGATCAAGGCAGGTTCGCCCCGGAACCTCAAAGGCAGTGATTTCCTTACTATGCAGGGCATTTTCGGTTTCGCAGGATTGATGGGAGGGGCTTTACTCGTAAATCTTTTGAAGGCGGGCGGGCTGAAGTCTTGGCTTTTGCCTGCAATAACAGCTGTTTTGGGAGGTTTGGTCCCGTGGTTTTGGCTGTCCAGGAAAGTGAATCATAGACAAAAGGAAATCCGAAAAAGTCTTCCCGATATTATGGATTTTCTTGTGGTATGCCTTGAAGCAGGTTTGAGCTTTGACCTTGGATTAATGAAGATTGCAGAAAAGTTCAGGGGTGTAGCGGCAGAAGAATTCGGACGGGCCCTGCGGGAAATCCAGCTCGGTAAAAACCGGAAAGAGGCCCTCAGGGATATGGCGGACAGAGTAGGTGTTGACGAGCTGTCATTCCTGGTAAATGCTGTTTTGCAGTCTGAACAGCTTGGGGTGGGAATGGCCCAGGTACTCCACATACAGTCTGATCTTCTCAGGGATAAAAGGCAGCAGCATATCGAGGAGCAAGCCATGAAAGCGCCTGTGAAGATGCTGTTTCCGCTGATATTCTTCATTTTCCCCTCAATTTTCATTGTGGTTTTGGGCCCGGCAATTCTCAACATACTTGTGTCTCTGGGGAGCCGGTAAACCTCACGTTGTGCTCATAGAAGTCAAGGGTTCTTCTCAATGCCAAACTTTCTTATCTTATTTATTACAGCCGTATGAGAAATCCCCAGGGCTTTTCCTATTTCTCTGGAAGATGAGCATTGATTCAACGCCTGTACAAGGTAGTGGGCTTCAATTTTCCTGATTAGTCCGGGCAAGTTAACAGGCAATCTATTTGGAAGCCCTTCCCTGAATCTTTCAGAGGTGTTTTCCGGGAAACCTCCTGGATTCTTGAGATGCTGTGGGTTGGTTGCTGTTTGCCGGGTGTAACTTCCGGTTCTGAAAATCCCTGACTCTGAAGACAAGGCCATTCCTTCGATTACAAGACTTGCCGGATCAACCTGGCCTGTTGCCAGGACCGCGGCTCTTTGAATAACGTTTTGGAGTTCTCTTACATTGCCAGGCCAGTTGTGGTTAAGGAGCTTGTCTATGGCTTCCTGGGTTAACCTGAGTTCAGGCTTGCCTAATTCGCTGGCCAGGGTATTCAAGAAATGCCGGGCCAGAATGGGGATATCTTCTTTTCTGTCACACAAGGGAGGAATCCAAATAGGAATGACATTAAGCCTGTAGAACAGGTCTTCTCTGAAGGTTCCCTCAGAGACCATTTTCTCCAGGCCCTTGTTTGTGGCAGATATGATCCTGATATCGATTTTGATTTCCTGGCTGCCCCCTACCCTGCGTATTCTTTGCTCCTGAATGGCTCTGAGGATTTTTGCCTGAAGAGGCGGAGACAGGTCTCCGACTTCATCCAGGAATAATGTGCCGTGGGTTGCCAGTTCGAACAGCCCTTGTTTTCCTCCGGACGAGGCTCCTGTAAAGGCACCTCTTTCATAGCCAAAGAACTCACTTTCAAGAAGAGAGTCAGGGATGGCTGCACAGTTTACCGCCATAAAAGGGCCTTTGCCTCTGGCCGAATTTTTATGAATTGCCCTGGCGAAAAGTTCTTTTCCTGTACCGCTTTCTCCTCGTAACATGACACTCATGTTAGTTGGTGCTACTGTTCTGGCCAGGTTGATTGCGTTGTCAAATACCTGGCTTTTGCCGATAATATCATCAAAATCCACCAATGCAGGCCCGCTGACTGACTGAATAAGCTGACGCACGTCATCGAGCTCCCTGAAGATAATAAGGGCTCCTGCAGGAATGCCTTCTTCGTTTGTAATTGTTCGGATGCTGGTCACAACCCGGGTGCTTTTGCCTTGCCATGTGATAGCGACTTCAACATTGTCTCTGTCCTCGTCAATTGGAAGACGAGGTTCCAGATTCCGGCTCCGGATAAGATTGGCTATATTGGCCTGTTCCCTGGGAGAAATACCAAGAATCTCCCGGGCCTTTTTGCTGGAGTAAGTGATGTTGCCGGACTGGTCGATGACCAATATGCCTTCACTTATGTTATCGCCTATGATGTCCAGGGCTTTTTCCTTCTTCTCGTACTCCATTATGTCGACTTCAACTATTTCGCCTATGTCCCTGACTTCTGTGTTCAGGCGATCAACCAGGGGATGCCATGTGAGTTCATGGGGCCATTGTACTTTGAAGTAGATGTGAGGAGGGTTTACTTCGATATTGAGAACGTTTATCCCGTATTTACCTACTGTCCTCAAAATATCATAAATCATGCCAACGCGATTCTGAGCTCCTGTAAATCTGATTCGTTTGATTTGCATGGTTTCTTTCAAAGGGTATCATTCCTATTCTTACTTGTTATTGACCCACTTGCCTTACGGCATGCCGTAAACATTCTTTACAATAGGCGTGATATACTGTTGTCCGGGCTTACACTCTGTAAATAGTGTTTACGAGTTCAATGGCCCGGATCCCTTCTTCTTGTCCTGATACAACGGGATTATTGCAAAATCTTTATGTTTGCACAGGGGCAATGCCTTTGCCATAGGTTACAGGGGGCTGCTGAAAAACCATTGTGAGCAGTACGATTATGCTCCGGAATGGTTCTTATATAAATAGTGCGGGGAAGAAGTGTTTGAAGTCTTGGTGACTATTGTTTGTGTTCAGGGACTTTACCCGATGTTCACGGCACGGTTATTGCATGATCTTAAGGAGTGAAATTGTGTTTGGGCGATATGTGCTGCAAGTATTTCGTCCTATCTCAAATGCACCTGTCAGATAAAGAGCGCAGGGCATGAACTGAGGTGATTGGTCGGGTTTGGGACTGATGTTTACCGGGAATTAACTACTGACAACATGGAGGGTAATCACATATGGCCAAGTATTTACCGGAGCCGTACAAGATCAAGATGGTTGAGCCCATAAGCCTTCTTTCTAAAGAAGAAAGGGCTGGGAGAATCAAGGAAGCCGGTTACAACACGTTTTTGCTTAAGTCCAGGGATGTCTATATTGACCTTCTAACCGACAGCGGAACCAACGCGATGAGCCACTACCAGTGGGCAGGCCTTATGCTTGGTGATGAAGCATACGCAGGCAGTGAAAACTGGTTGCATCTTGAGGCGACTGTAAGAGAGATTTTTGGTTTCAAGTATGTTGTTCCTACTCACCAGGGAAGAGGCGCCGAAAACCTTATCTCCCAGCTTCTGGTCAAGCCGGGTACTTATGTACCGGGTAATATGTACTTCACAACTACCAGGGCTCACCAGGAGATGAACGGCGGGACTTTTGTGGACGTAATCCGTGATGAGGCTCATGATCCCACACGGGATGACATTGCTTTCAAAGGTGATGTTGATCTTAATAAGTATGAGAATTTGATAAAGAAAGTGGGCCCTGAGAAGATTCCTTACATTACAGTGGGCGTAACCGTCAACATGGCCGGAGGCCAGCCTGTCAGCATGAAGAATCTCAGGGATGTCCATGACCTTTCAAAGAAGTATGGCATAAGGGTAATATTTGATGCTACCCGGTGTGTTGAAAATGCCTATTTCATCAAGGTCCGTGAACCGGAATATAAGGACAAGACTATTGCCGAGATAGTTAAAGAGATGTTTTCCTATGCTGATGGTTGCACTATGAGCGGAAAAAAAGATGGCATAGTGAATATGGGCGGATTTTTGGCTATGAACGAAGAAGACCTTTACCGCAGAGCAACAGGCATGGTCGTGGTTTATGAAGGAATGCCCAGTTATGGCGGTATGACCGGAAGGGATATGGAAGCATTCGCCATAGGCCTCAAGGAGTCTGTTAACTTTGACTATATTAGGCACAGGGTCGAGCAGGTGCGGTACCTGGGTGAAAACCTTATTGAAGCCGGGATTCCCATTGTGAAGCCCGTAGGTGGCCACGCGGTGTTCTTAGACGCAAAGGCTTTCTTGCCTCATATCAGTCAGGACAAGTTTCCTGCCCTGGCGTTGGCTGCCGCAATTTACGAGGACTCAGGGGTAAGAGGTATGGAGAGGGGTATTATCTCAGCGGGAAGGGATAAGGACGGAAATGATTATCGCCCTGAGCTGGAATTGGTCCGGCTAACGATTCCAAGGCGTGTCTATACTAACGCCCATTTTGATTATGTTGTTGACTCGGTAAAGAGCGTGTATGCAAGGCGCAGTGAAATCGGAGGGCTAAAGTGGGTCTACGAACCGCCGGTGCTAAGATTCTTTACTGGGCGATTTGAACCTATTTGAACCCCTTTGGAATGTGTACCTGCATTGAAGAGCCCCGGCCTTATTGGCTGGTTGCTCTTCAATGCCTTCCACCTTGCTTGTTCTGGTACATGAGAGAATCTGCTTTGTGAAGGCACGCTTCAACCGGTTCTTCGGAGTCATGGCAGCGGGCTATTCCGATTGCCATGGTAATGGGCATTTCTATCAACGGATTGTCCTTGTTCCATTCTTCAATGGCATCCTTAATGCATGTAAACAGTTGTTCTTCTGTTGCCTGGCTTTCGGGTATTATGAGCACAAATTCGTCGCCGCCGTAACGTGCCGCAATTCCTGAGGGCCTGGACAATTCCTGAAGAATTACTGCTATTTGCTCAAGCACCTGATCTCCTGTCTGGTGGCCGTAATGGTCGTTTATTTTCTTAAAACCGTTTATGTCTGTCATAACTACCGAAACATAGCTGCTTCCTTTTTTGTACTTATCCAGGTTGCTAAAAAGGGATTCAGCAAGGCCCCGGCGGTTATATAGCCCGGTAAGAGGGTCACGTATGGCTTGCTCTTTCAGCTCACGTTGTAGTTGTTCCAAGGTTTGGTAAGTTGTTCTATGACGGCTGACATCTTTGGCGGTAATCAGTTTGCCCCGGGGGGGTGCTTTTGCACCGCTACTCAAAGGCGAGATTTTGATATCATAAAATCTGCTTTCTCCTTGAACCAGGAAGGATACTTCTCCGGGGATCGAAATGGCAGATTTGGGAAAGTCCTCGAAGTACCGGTTGAATGCGGCACGTTCGGTACTGAAAAGCCCTTCCATGGGCCTGAGGATTTCGGCGATATTCCTGCCTATAACGCTGGCATTGGATGTTCCCAAAAGGTTTTGGGCAGGCAGGTTTAGATCCAATATGCGGTTTGCGGCGTCTGTAATAATTACAATATCGTCGATTTCATCCAGTACGTAATCCCGGGCAATTCCCATGATGGAAAAAAGGCCGGTTTTGACAATGCCGATTTCAAGCAGCAACGCCGAAATTGCAAAACCAATGGGCGTAATATCCATGCCCGCGAACGCATTCCCCTGGAATAGAAGGTACGCAGCATTTGCAGTCCATGGTATCAAGGTACCTGTCATCAAGATTAGTGCCTGGGAACGGTATATCTTCGAAGGATGGAATACTGTGTGTCCGATGACCAGAGATCCGAACGCTGCCAGGGAGTAAGAATAGGCGGTATGGATCCAGAACCATGGTCCGTAAGTTTTTGCAATTCTGGAAAATGGGCCGGATATGTCTAGAGTGATTGCTTTGCGCATGAGGCCGTGCCATTGACTAGTCCATACCAGGATTAGGGTGATTGCCGGAATAATCGCGAGTAGGGTAATCCTCGGAAAATGTGAGTCCTTACCGGGGTTAAGGCCTGAGTAGTCTAAAGAAAACAGCACCCAGAGAACGGGGATGGATACAATGCTAATGTACTCTATATTTGAAAAGATTGTCTTATGCCTAATGTCAAGAGAGGCGATCTCCAGGGCGTTGAAAATCGCCCAGGCGCCGGTGTTGATTGCAATCTGGAATAAAGGAAACATCCCCGGTGCGTTACGACGTTTCCAGAGACTAATGGCTACTCCTCCGGTTAATGCTGCGGTAAGGAGCAACGGTATTATATATGGAGTAAATTGCCAGTTAGTGTCCAGATCAGGCAGTCTCCCCCG
>JAXGOJ010000019.1:0-29736 GCA_040767525.1 Bacillota bacterium
AAGCCGTCATTATATGTCCTGAGGCTTCTGAGGAAAATGGCCAAATTTTCCTTAAATCTTTGTGATGATTGGGTTTAGAGGGTGAATATAACACGCCAAAACCGGAAAACAATAATGTTGGGTCCATCATGGCCGGGCAAAGACTGGCCAGGGCGGAGTGGTCCTGGTTAGTCGAGCAAAGGTGACAACACCCGCGCTAAGGTGTTGTTGCCGGAGCGAAGGTCATCTTGCTTCTCGGAAAACCGGATTTGCATAACGTTGGTTTAAAGGTCTAAAACTGCCCTCGTTGGTAATTTCAGGCCTGGTAGGGAGGCAAGATGGCCGGGCGAAGATCATCCAGATTGCCGTATGGATCTTTCTTACCGCAAGGTATTTCTGGTTCAAAAGGTAGTCTGGATGGCCGGGCACAGGTCATCTGGTTGCGGTTCAGGATCGTTTGGTTCTAACACTGTGGCCAGATGGCCGAAAGCAAAGGTCATGATGGGCCGGTTACCTTCTCCGGCCCCTGAGTGGAAAATCAGCTAAATGTCTTTATAGCCAAGTATCCGCAACCCGTTGAAGGTGACGAGTACAGCGGCTCCCGAATCAGCTAGGACAGCAAGCCAAAGGGGCAGTACCCCGCCGAATACCATAACGAGAGCCAGTAGTTTTACAGCAATGGAAAACGAAACGTTTTGAATAATCAACCTTCTGGACTGTCTTGCCAACCCTATTGCCCAGTGGACTGCTTTGAGATCGCTCTTCATGAGAGCAACATCAGCTGTTTCGAGGGCAACATCAGCTCCTTTTCCCATAGCTATGCCTACATTTGCCTCGGCCAGAGACGGTGCGTCATTCACTCCGTCTCCTACCATGGCAACAGAACCGGATCTGTTTTTAAGCCCTCTTATGACATCCAACTTATCCTCAGGCATCAAATTGGCATGTACTACACTGATACCAACTTTAGAGGCTACAACATTTGCAGTTTTTACATCATCACCGGTAAGCATAACCGTCTCAATACCATGTTCCCGAAGCCGTGAAATAGCCTCCCGGGCTTCAGATCGAATGGCATCGGAAAGAACCAGCAGGCCCAGAGCCTCAGTTTCGCTTCCTATATAAACCACTGTCTTACCCAAATTTTTGAAATGGGAGGCTTTATCCATTAGTGAGCCGGGAATTCCGCTGCCAATACCAAGGAAAAGATCCCGGCTGCCAACATAAACCTTTTGGCCGGCATAAGTAGCATAAGCTCCTTTTCCTCGAATAGAAGTAAAACCATCACCTGAATTAAAGTCAATACCTCTCGCCGTTGCTTCTTCCACAATTGCCTTTGCTAACGGATGCTCTGATCTGGACTCTACTGCAGCGGCAAAAGCCAAAAGGCCATCTTCGTCATGGAGCCCGCCTTCCACCGGCACAATCTCATCTACTACAACCCTGCCCTCAGTAATAGTCCCGGTTTTATCTATGCCAAGAACTCTTACCCTGCCAAGTTCTTCAAGATGGACTCCACCTTTTATAAGAACCCCTTTCTTTGCTGCTCTGGCAATGGCTCCAACTACTGTAACAGGTGTTGAAATCACCAAAGAACATGGACATGACACTATTAGCACTGTCAGCCCCCGGTAAACCCACGGCCTGAATGACTTGTTGAAAACAAGAGGTACTCCAATTGAAACTGCCAGCGCAAGTCCAAGCATAAGTGGAGTCCATATCTTCGCGAAACTGTCAACCATTCTTTGAGATTCTGCCTTCCGGGATTGAGATTCTTCAACCATGGCGATTATCCGTGCAATGGTTGTATCCTGGGCTGTTCTGGTGACCGAGATTTCGAGAGCCCCTTCCCCGTTTAGGCTGCCTGCAAAGACGCTGCTTCCAGGGATTTTATCCACAGGTACAGATTCTCCGGTTATTGGAGCTTCATTTACTGCAGATTCGCCTGATACAATTTGGCCATCTACCGAAATCTTCTCTCCTGGGAAGACCACTACCACATCACCTGGGCCTACTTGCTCTGCAGAGATCTCCTTCAATCGGTCACCTTGTTTCAAACGGGCCATCATTGGCGAAAGATCCATCACTTCTCTTATGGATTTTCTGGTCCTCTCTCCTGCTTTCACCTCAAGGTACTCCCCAATGCTGAAGAGAGTCAAAACAGCTGCGCCTTCTGCCCATTCCCCTAGAATCATTGCGCCAATACCGGCTATTGTGGTGAGTAAGTTGATATCAGCACCTCCGCCGGAAAAAAGCCCCTTCAAACCCGCCCTGGCTACAGGGTAACCGGCCAGAACCGCTGCCCAAAAATACGGGATCCGGTAAGTTGAGTACCCCAGACGTTGCAAGGTAAAACCAATTCCGATTCCAATAACACCAATGAGCGGCGGAAGAAAGCTCCTTCAGCCCTGAATCTCCATGGCCGCCTCCTGACAAGGTAATATCGTGGGAATGAGCGCAGCTTGCAGCCGTCACCGTGGGGATGGGCGTGTGAGTGAGAGCAGCACGAATTCCTGGGTCATGAACATGCAAACCATGCCCGCTTTCATGTTCCTGGCCATGTGTATGACTTTCATCATGCTCTTGAATATGACAATGTCCCTGGCACCTGTGACTGTGATCATGTCCCCTGTCTTTGTGTCCTTGTGGATCTGAGTTTGCCTGATCTTGGCCTAACCGTGACAATTTAAGTAACCCCGCCTTCTCCTTGGTTATTCTGCTAGTTATGCTTTGAATGTTTGAATGCCTCATCAAGTAATTTGACCACATGGTCATCGTCGAGAGTGTAGAAGACCTTCTGCCCCTCTCTTCTGTTCCTGACCAACCTTGATGCGCGAAGAATTCTTAAATGGTGGGATGTGTTTGATACTGAAGTCCCCACCGCTGCTGCCAGTTCATGAACACACCATTCATTCTGAGACAAAAGCCACAAAAGAGACGATCTGGTCTCATCAGCCATGACCTTGAATACAGATACCACGTAATCCATATCAGGTAGCCGGGCCTTCCATTTACTGATTTTTTCCTCGTCTATTGAGTGAGGTAAGCAAATATCCGAATTCTCTGACACTGAATACACCTCCCACAACTAATTATTGATCATGTATTCAAATATTCAATACCTGGATGCTATTTTTCTGTCACTTTGGCACAAAAGGTATTACCCGGGAAGATGACGAAGTTTCTGGTCATAGATGTCTCGTTTTACAACACTGAATAGTTCGGACCCGTAAATCAAGGAGGGAGATTTCATTGGATAAACGGCCCCTTAACCCAGATGATATTTTTGCACTGAAATGTATTGGTGATCCCCAACTATCACCTAACGGGAATCATTTGGCCTATGTAAAGCAATTATTAGACAAAGATACCCACGAATCCCGGACTTATGTATTTCTTATGACCATGGCCAACGGAGAGACAAAGCAGCTCACCAATTCGGGCAAAGACAGCGCGCCAAGGTGGTCACCGGAAGGTAACAGGATCGCCTTTATCTCCTCCCGGTCAGGCAAGAGCCAAATTTGGATAATCGATATCTCCGGCGGTGAGGCATGGCATATTCCTACAAAAGAAGCAGTACAAGGGGAACTGGTTTGGTGCCCTTCAGGCACCAGGATCTTCTTTGCTGCAGACGCATTTTCAAAGCCGTCCCAATGGACACCTTATCCCGGAAGCCCTGAAGACGACAGGTTGAGAGCCGAGGAACAAGCCAAAAGAGCCCTTCAGTCCACGGAAAACACTGTGAGTACAAAAGATAAGGCCGGTGATAACAAGGAAAACAACATCAAAGTCATTACAAGGCTACGGTATAGAATGGACGGAACCGGCTACTTCGGAGACCTGCGGAAACAGATCTTCTATGTAGACGTGCCCGGCACACCGCCGGCAGCAATAGAGTCAAAGGCCGTTCAGGTTACCTGGGGAGACTTTGACCATGGCTCCTTTTCACTTTCACCTGACGGCAAATTCCTTGCAGTACCCTCCTTCAGATCCGGGGATTCAGACTATGCACTTAAACAAGAATTGTGGATTTTTCACATTGATACACAAACACCACACTTGCTGTTTGATGCCCCTGGGCCGGCCTACAATCCAAAATGGTCTCCAGATGGGGAATCAATTGCATTTTACGGCCATGATAATGCCCGCAACGTATCTACCAGGCAAGATCTTTACGTGGCCACAGTCGGAGATTTCATCAGGGTAGCACTGAAAGGCTATAAGCCCAAACCTCTCGGGGTTCAGGATATTCACAACCTAACAGGTGAGTTTGATATCCATGCAGGCGGGCTCATTGCCTCAGACATAAGGTACGGAGGCGGCTCAACCCTAAACTGGAGCGGGAATACTCTGTATTTTTCTGCCACTCAAAACGGGGCTCCATACATTTATTCGGCAAACACTGATAAATCAGGTTCCTGGAAGCTGGAACAGGCTTGTGGATCCCCGGGCATAGCCATATCAGGATATGCTGTGTCCACCGGAACGATTGTTTTTCAGGCTTCCACCCCTGCTGAACCCGAAAATCTCTACCTCGCGGACATCACCCGGGGCACTTGCCACCTTAAGAAAAAGTTAACTTTTGAAAATTCAGACTTCATGTCAGGCATTAACCTGGGACAGTGGGAAAAGCTATCCTTCGAATCCAAAGATGGCCAAGAACTTGACGGTTGGCTTATTTATCCTGCTGGGGCAGTTCCATCTCAAGTTAAGGAACAGCCATACAAACACAAGTTCCCCCTGGTAATTCTGGTACATGGAGGCCCACACGGTGCCTACGGTTCTGCATTCATGTTTCTTGGGCAGCTCTTCTCAGGTAGAGGTTATTGCGTCGCTTACTTCAACCCACGAGGCAGCACATCTTACGGCCAAGACTTCATGGCATGTATCGACGGAGACTGGGGGAACAAAGACTACTCTGACATAATGGACGGTGTAGATGCTATCGTATCCAAGGCATTCATAGACGATTCCAACATTTTCATCCACGGATGGTCTTATGGAGGCTACATGACCACCTGGGCCATAACCCAGACCAACCGCTTCAAAGCGGCATGTGCAGGGGCTCCTGTCACCGACCTTTACAGCGGCTACGGCACATCAGATATTATGTGGGCTGACGAACATGAGTTTGGAGGTAAACCCTGGGACGGTGCTGAGACTCTGATGAAAAGTTCTCCTTTGCGCCATGTAGCCTCGGTCACAACGCCTATCTTGCTTCTCCACGGTGAAAACGACTTGCGCTGCCATGTAATTCAAACTGAAGAGTTTTACGGATCTCTCAGACGTCTGGGAAAAACTGCAGTGATGGTGAGGTATCCAGGAGAATTTCATGCTTTAAAGAAGCCGCTCCACCGTATTGACAGGTATAAACGTCTGATTGAATGGTTCGAGCACTACCGGTCCCGGAAGTAAGACTTCCGGGGTTACCTGATTAAGGCCAGGGTGTCCTTAAGCGCACCCTGGCCCACAAACCATCACTCACTCCTTAACACCACAACCTCATATGTATCACCTAAACCTTCAGCGATACCTTCCTTGTCACAGTCCAGGACCGTTATGGTATCCGGCTTACCGTCAGATACATACCTTGTCCCGGAACTATCAAGGTAGCCAAGCCATTTTGAGAGTTCTTCCTCTGAACCCCGTATTCTTGGAATGGCCGCCGGGTTCAATGACTTATGGTAAGGCGAAAGTGCCGGTTCAGCACCTACTAATAACACACCACGGTTTTCATAAGCCCAACCTTCATATACACCGGCCAAAAGATGCTCTCTGGCACGGTGATCTTTAGGATAACCACCGTAAGGAAGGGCTAAAGACAGTGGTTTCGAGCCTGTAATTTGCTCAATTTCTTTTGATAGTTTTCCCAGCTCTGCCTGAATTAAGTCGCCTGAAACGTTCCAGAGGTTTTTGTGATTGTAGGTATGGTTTCCTATCTCCATACCCCACTCAAGAAGAAGATTCAGTTTTTCATCTGCTTCATCTGGGACTTCGAAAGGACACGGAAAATCCACGAAAAACGTAGCAGCGTGGCCAAAATCAGGGTAAGACTTTGAAAACTCGAGCAATATCCCCACGGCACAGTCAGGATCCGGGGAAACACATTCACCCCCAACCAATCTGAACTGGCCCAAAGTGGCATCGTCAAAAGTCACTACCAGAGGGCTTGCCCCTTTGGGCAAATCTATGTTTCCAGAAAGATAAGATTGAAGCGGAACCAGGGAGTAACCCAGTTCATAGAAACGCTGCAAGTCCTTCCTGAAATTTTCCGGTGTTCTTACCCACTCAGATTCATTGTCGCCAATTACGTGGTACATGATAATCGGTACTTTTCCCAATTCATTAGGCCTTTCAGCCAACTCTGCCAGTTTAACGGCACGCTTTTTCTCTACAGGTGAAAGAACCCTGGCCTCTGGTTCAGAAGCAAGTCCCCTGGAATGTCCATCAGGCTCCCGAGTCTGGCCTGGTTCCTTTTCCGTGTCACGGGTGAACATTCCATAATCCGATAATAGCCCAAATGTCAGAAGTGCGGCAATTCCAATCATACACAAGAGAATCAGGCCTAAATCCCTTTTTAGACGCTTCCCTGCCCGGAGTCTCTTCCGGCGCCTGGCAGCAACTCTCGAATTATGATCTAACTGAGGTTCAGTCATCTGGTTCCTCCAAGATTTAATACTATCTGATATGCCTACCCCATTTTTTGACGCTTCCCCTACAGCAAAGTTCCTGGAAAATTGAATTTCGACATTTCCCGCAAAGCAACCCGTCCAGGTTTTCTTGGCCGTACCTCCTGGTATGAACTTCTTAGGTTAAAGCGGTAAATCGCCAATACTCAGGACATCAGGTATTGAAGGATTTCTTTACCGAACAACAGAATGAGTACGTGTACCACATCTTTATTGCTTTGAAGGAGGGGTCAGGATTTGCAGCACACGGCGATAATCAACGGACTGGTCTACACTGCAAGCAGCAACCCTGAAGTGCCGTTTAAGATTCCAAAGGGTACTATACTTATTGCCAACGGAAAAATTAAAGCAGTTGGCGAGAACGTAGACGTGCCCAATGGCACCAAAATTCTGGACGTTTCCGGGAAACTAGTTACTCCCGGACTTATTGATGCCCACTGCCATATAGGTGTTTCAGAGGACGGAGCTACCCCGGCAGGACAAGACACAAATGAGTCATCTGAACCTGTGACGGCTGAAGTAAGGGCCCTGGATGCGGTTAACCCGAAGGATGTTGCATTTGCAGACGCCATAGCTTCCGGTGTTACCTGTGTCCAAACAGATCCCGGGAGCGCTAACATTATCGGAGGCCAGACTCTTGTCATGAAAACATGGGGGTCTGCAGTAATTGATGACCTTTTGGTCTTGTGTCCGGCAGGAATGAAGGCAGCCCTGGGAGAAAACCCAAAACGTGTATATGGTTCTCAAAACAAGATGCCAAAAACCAGAATGGGCAATGCAGCTATGATGAGAAAGGCCTTGACCCAGGCTAAAGACTACCTTCGCAAGAAAGAATCGTCAGGGAATAAGCCGGAGAAACTACCGGACTTTGACCTGCGGAATGAAGGACTGGCAAAGGTGCTCCGGAAAGAACTACCCTTGAGAATCCACTGCCACAGGGCTGATGACATTATTACCGCAATCAGGATTGCCAAAGAATTCGAAATAGACATATCCCTGGAACACTGTACAGAAGGAGACAAGGTGGCCGAACACGTGATTGCCGGAGGCTATCCGGTAACAATGGGGCCTTCCTTAACAGACAAGAGTAAACTTGAAGTGAAGGATATTGGTTTCGCTGCTCCTGTGGCTTTATCTAAAGCCGGAGTGAAACTGGCAATAGTCACTGACCATCCCGTTTTCCCCATTCAATACTTGCGCATATGCGCGGGACTGGCAGTCCGTGAAGGCATGAACGAAGACTCTGCGCTTCTGGCAGTTACGCGTTATCCTGCCGAAATCGCCGGAGTCTCTGACAGGGTAGGATCTATTGAACCCGGGAAAGACGCAGACCTGGTAATTTGGACCAAGGATCCCTTCGAATACGATTCTGAAGTCCTATATACATTCATCGAAGGAAAGCCTGTATATGAAAGCAAACGACAAACCCTGGAGGTGAGGTTATCGTGAAGCAGATAACAGCTGTTATCAATGCCAGATTATACCCGGTATCCAGTCCCCCTATTGAAAAAGGCGTGCTTTTGTTTGGAGGCAGCAAAATTATTCAAGTAGGACAAAATATTCCGGTTCCTAAAGATGCCAAAGTCATTGATGCAACAGGGAAAGTAGTCATACCAGGGCTTGTTGACGCCCATACTCACATTGGGATTTGGGGAGAATGGTATGGCCAGGCCGGGCACGACGGCAACGAAGGCTCTAGTCCCATTACCCCTGCAGTACGTGCAATAGATGCAGTCTGGCCTGAACACTTTGCCTTCCAGGACGCCCGGTCAGGAGGAGTGACTTGTGTCCAAATCACTCCTGGATCAGGCAACGTCATAGGAGGCGAAACAGTGGTCGTCAAAACAACAGGAACTGTGGTCAATGACATGGTTGTCAGAAACCCCGGAGGAATGAAAGCCGCCTTAGGGGAAAACCCCAAGAATTCCTATGGTTCCCGGGGCAAAGCTCCCAAGACGCGAATGGGGATTGCATCGGTTCTCAGGGGTGCTTTGTACAAAGCAAAGGACTACAAAGAAAAACTTGAGACAAACATTACAGATCCATCTAAACTACCTGATACAGACCTGGACATGCTCGGCCTTATAAAGGTCTTGAACAAGGAAATTCCTCTAAGAGTACACGCCCACAGAGCTGATGATATAGTAACTGCCATTAGAATAGCCGAAGAATTTGACATTGACTTCTCAATAGAACACTGTACTGACGGAGCAGCAATCGCGGAATTCCTCGGGAAGAAGAAGGCCAGAGTCAATGTAGGCCCGAGTATGTGGTCAAGAGCCAAAATTGAAACCATGAACATATCGGTCAAGACAGCAGGAGTGCTTTCAAGAGCAGGTTGCAGGGTAAGCATCATAAGCGACCACCCATTCCATCCCATTCAATTCCTTTCCACGGCCGCAGCAATGGCCTGGGCCAATGGAATGCCCGAAGAAGATGCGTTGAGGGCAATAACTTTGACACCTGCCGAAACCCTTGGCATTGACGACAGAGTTGGAAGCCTGGAACCGGGAAAAGATGCGGACTTTTCCATTTGGACAGGACACCCATTCAAGATCCGGTCAAAAATCGAGACAGTCTTCATAGAGGGCAAAAGTGTGCTTCGTTAGCCCGAAGATATTACTGATCTGTGTGTCCTTGATGCCCTGTTGAGTTATAATCATTTAAACCCAAACTGGGTGAATGCGAACAATGCTGGCTAAATGCCCGGCTAAAGGAGAGCTGACCCTTGATAGACCCTATAGCCATAGACCTTGGTTTTGCCACAATACGGTGGTATGGGCTCATGGCTGCTTCCACTATTCTAGGCGGCATTTTGCTTGGACGTTATTGGGCGGCACAGTTTTCCATAGACACCGATGACTTCGATATTATCGCCTTGGCCTGCATCCCCACATGGATGATAGGCGCAAGGGCATCGTATATTCTTGTAAACCTTTCTTATTACCGTGGGCAACCCTGGGAGATAATTCGGATCGATCACGGAGGGTTGGCTTCTCAAGGAGGCCTATTGCTTACCTTCATAGTGGTCTGGTTACTGGCCAGGCGTATTAATGTTCCATTTTGGACTCTCGCCGATTCTGTGGCATCGTCATTTGCTCTTGGGCACATACTCATCAGGATTGGTAACTTCGCCAACGGCGAGTTGTATGGTGCTCCTACTAGCCTGCCATGGGGAATGGTTTTTCCCGGAACTGTGGAACCACGGCATCCAAGCATGCTCTATGAAGGGGCCGGCGCCATTTTAGTTTTCGTCCTGTCAATATTATGGTCAAAACACAGAGCGCAAGAAGGGGAAGTCTTTCTAAAGGCCCTGATTTCAATATCAATACTCCGTTTCTTTGTAGACTTCACTCGCGAAGCCGGTGAACGGCTATTTGCCGGGCTTGCAATGAGTCAAATCTTTGCACTGGCCTATGTTGCTGTAGCCCTGGTGCTGCTTTACACACACCGCATCAAGGTAAGGGACAATCTGTGATCCCCGGGGTTTTCGATTCTTTCGCTCCTGTTAGGCTGGCTCCGTACAGTCAAAGGTAAACTTTTGCCCCCCTTGTTCGATTTTAACAGGTAGTAGGCCATGGTAGGTCCATGTAAGACTGCCAGGAGTCTTGTTCTTTGCTTCTTGCCTGGTCCAAGTGAAATAATCACGGCGCGCGAAATGTCTGGAACAAGGGGTTGATTCACATTAGTAGACTAATGACCATTGGAAGAAAACTGCTGGTAATAGGGCTGGCTTTGTCACTTGCTCCCACCATTATTCTGGGCTGGCTTCTTCATGCCAACTCGAGCAAAAGCATTGAGCAAACTTTGATAGGGGATCTCAAAACCTATGCAGCGGCCAAATCCAGGGAAATCACCGACTATATTGATCATCTCAATGATCTGGGATACTTTGTTGCTTCTGACAACAGCATACTCCAGGGCCTCAAGTCCTTGGAGTACACAAATCATAATCTGGATTCATGGGAATGGGTAAATAAAAGAAGGCCCCCGGTTGAAAATCTCGGCCAGGAGATAATAGGCCGAACTGATTTTAACGTGTTCATACTCCTTACACCCTCTGGAAATCTTGTGTATTCCACCAACCCCGTGGACGTTCCCGGAACTGACTTTTCAGACCGTGATTACGTCATGGGCGCCCTAAAAGGGCAGCACACTCTGTCAGGTGTGTTTTACTCACAAATCACTAATGACAACTGTATTGCTCTGGGAATACCCATTAAAGATCCCGAGGACCCTGAAACCATACTAGGGGCAGCGGGCCTCATCATTACCGGAGATCATATTAGAGTGATTCTGCATTCAGGGCTGGAGCAAATAGGCACTACTGCAACAGCCTACCTCATTGATGCAAACGGAACTTTGCTGACTGACATGGCAATCAGTGGTGACGGCCCTGCCCTGAATGAAAAGATAGAGGGATGGCCTGCAGACTCTGTATCCGGGGCAATATCAGCCGATAAAACCGGCATTGCTGAGACTAAAAAATACAAGAACCACTCAGGCAAAAGTGTATTGGGAACCACCACAGTCTTTCAAATTGGAGATCTATCTTATGGCCTGGCCATTGAAGTAGATGAGCAAGAAGCTTTTGAGAGCCTCACTGTTCTCAGCCACTCTACTTTGCTAGTAAGTGCAATTGTAGCTCTGGCAGCAGTTCTCGTTACTGTTTGGTTCAGCAGGACAATGGTCGTCCCCATAAACAGTGCTGTGTCCATGGTCAAAAACATCGCCGAAGGTGAAGGGGACCTCACTCAAAGACTTGAGATAAAATCCAGAGACGAAATTGAACAACTCGCGACCTGGTTCAACAAGTTCCTGGAATACGTATCAGGAATTATCAAAGACATTGCAGTTACATCTGATGATCTTGCCGCTACCAGCCAGGAACTGTCTGCTACGTCTGAAGAATCCACAAGCATAGCAGAACAGATTGCAGAAACTGCTCAACAACTTGCCGGGGGCGCGGCAGAGCAAAGTGAGACTGCAGCCAACACAGCAGCAGCAGCAGAGAAGTTATCAATGGCTGTGGAAAAAGTGGCCCAGGGTACAGAGGCCCAGCACGGGGCAGTGGATACAATTGCCGTCGTTATATCTGACACAAACCGGACCTTTTCAGAGGTGTTGCAGGTACTCGAGAACGTCAGAGCGGCCACAGGTGACAATATGACTGCCGCAGGAAAAGCAACTGAATCAATCCAGATCCTTTCAGAAAGCATGTCAAACATACAAATCGCCAACGAAAGCGCGGCGGCCCAGGTTTCGGAACTACATAACCTTTCCCAAAGCATAAGGCAGATTGTATCTGTAATTGACGATATAGCATCCCAGACTAATCTACTGGCGCTAAACGCCGCAATTGAAGCAGCAAGAGCCGGTGAACACGGAAGAGGTTTCGCCGTAGTGGCAGACGAAGTACGGAAACTTGCAGAAAGGTCTCTTGCTGAAACCAAGAGCATAGGCGATCTTATCAACAAGGTTGCTTCATCAATAGACCATACTGTTACCAGCATCCAACAAAGTACTCAAGAAATACATAAAGGCAGCACAGTTGCTGAGGATGCAAACACAGTGTTGTCTGAAATCGGCATGGCTGCCACAGGAACCCAGCAGGAAGTGAGCCAATTGATGGCATCCTTCGAAAAGCTCAAAGAAGCAGCAGCCCAAACAGAGGGAGCAGCCAATGACATAGCACTTTATGCAGGCAAGAATCTGTCAGAAGTCGAAGAAATGGCGATTAGCTCCGAAGAGGTCACAAGATTAGTGGAAAATGTCGCTGCGGTATCTCAGGAAAGCGCAGCCGCTATTGAGCAAGTAGCAGCCTCGATCAAAGAAATGGCGGCAGCCACTGATCAGGTATCGTCGTCGGCCCAGGGCCTTGCGGGGCTGGCTGAGACCCTCCAGAATATTGTGGGTAAATTTAAGGTGTAAAAGTTCCACCGGGGAGATAGGAGACTGATACGTTTCTTATCTCCCATACCTTCTTGAATTTGAGTCTCTCAAACCGGGCCCGGCCGGTTACCTGAATTTCGAATCATGTGTTCAGCCAATCCTGCCATTTCCTTCGGCGATTCTCTCATGCCATTCATAAACCATGTACGAAGCAATCCGACACAACCGTAAGTTATGAAAGCATAGTAATACTCGTACGACTCTTGATCTGCTTGACCGACTAATGCCCGCCACTCTTCCTGGGTTTTTGGTTTGCTCATCTCAATCAATTTTGACAAGAAAGCAGTGTCACCTGAACGCAGAATTGCAATGCAAATATCGGCGTTTTCAGCCAGAAACTCAAATGCATCCAAAACCACAGGGAACAATACTCCTTTCCGGTTACTCAGGTTGTGCCTATCAATTATGGACTTGAATTCGTCAAGCATTTGGTTTTCTGTGTTTTCGTAAAGGTCATATATGTCCCTATAATGCAGGTAAAACGTTCCTCTGTTAACATCAGCCAAATCCGTCAGTTCCATAACACTGATATCCTTCAAATCCTTCTGTAAAAGCAGTGTTGTAAGAGCTTTACGCAGAGATCTCTTGGTTTTCCGTACCCTGCGGTCTACATGCGCGTTATTCATGAAAACTTCACACCTCTGCTACACATTGGCCTATCCCCTGTCTATTATGCATCAAATCAACACAGATTGTATGTTGCTTCGGTTCCCAAGTCTAATTATAATAAACTCATGACCTTAAATGAACACTATGTATAATATAAAGGTGAGCACATGAGCAGATTAAACGATGCCATCTTACGTCACAAAAACGCCATATTCTTCGCAACCCTTGCAGCAGCTTTACTGTGTGCTGCTGCAATACCTCTGGTGCAAATTAATTATAGCCTTTCAGATTATTTGCCCGACCATGCACCCTCCACTATGGCTCTCAGGGTGATGGAGAACAGTTTCTCGGATCAAGTTCCCAATACAAACGTTTATATTCCTGATGTAAGCATTCCCGAAGCCCTAACATACAAAAAGCACCTTGAAGGGGTCTCCGGTGTAAGTTCTGTGTTGTGGCTCGATGACGTTGCAGATATTTACCAACCCTTAGAAATGCAGGATACGGAAACTGTAGAGGCCTGGTACAAAAACAGTGGAGCTCTTTTCTTGCTGACCGCAGATACTGAAGACAGTGTTGCCATCATGGAAGATATTCGTGAGATTGCAGGCAAAGACAGCATTCTTCTGGGTGAAGCAGTTAATCATGCCACTATCCAGTCTGTAACTATGGAAGAAGTATCCCGGATAATGTTTTACGTAGTACCGGTTGTCCTTTTAATACTGCTTATTACAACGAGTTCGTGGTTTGAGCCTGTCTTGTTTCTGATTGTTATAGGCGTCGCCATCTTGCTAAACGAAGGCACAAATCTGTTCTTACCCGATGTATCTTATGTAACGCAGGCAACCAGTGCTGTTTTACAGCTTGCCGTCTCCATAGATTACGCTGTGTTTTTGCTACATAGTTTTGCCAGATTCCGTGAGGAAAACATCGGTACAGAAGAGGCCATGAAAAAGGCCATGGATGAATCCGCCTCGGCCATTGCAGCAAGCGCCGCCACTACTGTGTTTGGGTTCTTAGCCTTGACGTTGATGAATTTCAAAATCGGCCCCAATATGGGAGCTGTATTGGCTAAAGGAGTGGTTTTCAGTTATCTCTCGGTAATGGTGTTATTGCCTGTTTTGGCGATTCGTACTACGAAACTTATGGATAAGACCACTCACCGTTCTTTCCTTCCCTCTTTTGACCGTTTCGGCAAAGTTGTTATACGCATATGCATGCCCCTGGCAGGAGCGGTCTTGCTTCTTATGGTCCCCAGTTTTCTGGCACAAAGAAACAATGCCTTTTTATACGGCTCCGAAGGTGTACACAGTGAAGACTCCAAGATCAGGGCTGACGCCGAATATGTCCATGGCATTTTCGGAGAAATACAGCAAATGGTGCTTTTAGTACCTGACGGAGACGTTGTAAAAGAAAGTTCTCTGGCAGCTGCATTGAAGCAAGTCCCTAATCTGACCTCAGTCATTGCATATTCAAACACAGTGGGAGCGCAAATTCCCCCGGAATTCCTTTCTGAGGACCAGATTTCTCAATTTCGAGCCGAAGGTTACAGCCGTCTTATACTCGGCGCTTCAACTTCATCTGAGGGAGAAGAAGCTTTTGCCCTGGTAAAAACAGTGCGGGAAATTGCCAAAGAGTACTATGGAGACACTTACCACCTGCTGGGCCAAAACGTGGTGAATTATGACCTAAAGGCAACAATATCCGGAGACAATCTCATTGTGAACGCAGCCGCTATCATTGCTATAGGTGTTGTGCTGCTTATAACGTTCCGCAACATCTTCATACCCTTAATTTTACTTTTAACAATAGAAGGTGCCATCTGGATCAATTTAGGCATCCCCTATTTCACGGGAAGCAGCCTCAACTATATCGGTTATCAAATTATAAGCGCAGTGCAGCTCGGCGCAACAGTAGATTATGGCATTTTGTTTGCGCAAAAGTACCTGAATAATCGCAAAAGCCATTCAAAATATAATGCAGCTCGCATGGCTGTATCCGACACATCCGGGTCAATACTTACTCCTGCCAGCATACTGGCAACATCAGGAGCTCTTCTTGGCGTTGTGTCTTCCAACGGAGTCATCAGCCAGTTGGGCATGATACTGGGACGTGGCGCCGTCATTTCTTCAGGGATGGTCCTTTTCTTTCTTCCGGCGCTCTTGATTCTATTCGATGGGGCAATACAAAAGACAGAAATACAGTTTCAGTCTTCAGGCAGAAAACACACAGCTGAAAGCCAGCAAGCTGCATATCAAATGTCTGGCCATAGAGGGAACTAATCGCGGTGCAGTCCGCAATAAGGGGGAGATTTCATGAAAGAATTTTACAAAGGATGCGGCAAATACGCGCCTTTCCGCTATCTAAAGAAGGAGACAAGGGACGGGCAGCAGAACAATCCCAGGCGGCGCCCCCTCACCCTACTTCTTGTTCTTTCCCTGCTTATAGCAGTAACAATGCCTGCCTTTGCATTTACACCGAATACTGAGAAAGAGGAAGTTGTCTATGTAAATTTGAACAACGATGGAACAGTGAAAGGTATTTATGTTGTAAACAGTTTTGAACTTAATGGCCAAGGGCAAATCATTGACTATGGCGACTACACTGGGTTTCGCAATATGACGGCCATGGACGAGATTAAGGTTGAAGGTGAAAGGATCACAATAGATACTAAAGCCCGTAAGCTGTATTACGAAGGAACCCTTAACAGCAACGCTATTCCATGGGTTTTTGACATAAAGTATTTCATGGATGGCGTGGAGTATACGGCAGCTGAAATTGCAGGAAAAACCGGTAGCCTCGAAATTAGAATCAGCGTCAGGCAAAACCGGGGCTCTCACACCACTTTTTTTGACCATTACACTTTACAGGTGTCTGTTGAACTGGACACGGCCCTTTGCAAAAACATTACTGCACCAGGAGCCACCCTTGCTAATGCAGGCAAATACAAGCAGGCAGCCTTTACCATTTTGCCCGGTAAGGAAAAGGATATTTCGATAACAGCAGATGTAACAGACTTCAGGATGCCCGGCATCTCCATCAACGGCATTTACATGCAGTTGGATGTAGACCTTGACGATACCTCGGATTTTGAAGAAGAACTTGCTGAATTGAAAGATGGAGTTGCCAAACTTGATGATGGAGCCAACGAACTTAAAGACGGTGCCAGAAAGTTGCATGATGGTACCCGTGAGCTAGAGGACGGAATATCTGAGCTAAATGACGGTGTAACCGATCTCAAAGACAACACCGGCGAATTTGTGGAAGGTTCATCGGATTTGGTTGACGGCGTAACCAAACTCCATAAGGGCGTTGGCAGATTAAAAGACGGAACCTCTGACTTCAAAGATGGCGTTCTGGAATTCGCCAGAGGCATAAATGGTATAAACTCCGGCGTATATGGAGTGGTATACGGAGTTACCGAACTTGACACAGGCATGTCCAAACTAAGAGAAGGCACACAAGCGTTGTCACAGGGTGCAAAAGATCTACACAATGGCGCTTCTGAGCTCAGCACCGGGGTAAATTCCCTGTACAAAGGATTGGAAGAGCTTACGTCTCAAAATGATTCCCTTATTTCGATGTCCAATGGATTGTATTTGCAGACACTGGCCGCAGCCGTTTATGATAGTGATTTTGCCGCTTTGGGCATAGATAAGGACACTCCTGCAGAGAGACTCAACCAATTGCTGGCTGCTCAGATTCAAGAACTCGCGGCTGAATATGCCGAAACCCTTATCACTCCGGAACTTTTCCAATCTACCTATCTTTCAACCGTAAACGAGCGTATGGCCGAACTGGCCGCCCTGGAAAGCCCAACCGATGAAGATTTAGCCGAGCTTCAATACTGGCAGTTCACTCTTGTGGTAATGGGCGAAGAAGGATATCAGGCCTTACTTAAATTGGGCGAAGCCCCAACTGAGGAACAAGTCTATGCGCATGAAAAGTATGGGGAGCTCTGCGATCTTTATGGCGGTGAAGAACCGTTCCGGACAACATATTCTGATCTTGAGGCTTCAATGTACGGAGCAAAACAGACTGTAATAGCCAGGGCCCAGCAAACTGTCCAGGAATACGCCGGACGTGAGGCCTATGACTATGTTGTGGCAAGTGGCAGATATCAGGATGACCCTGTCTGCAAGTACCTAATGGTTTTGAGCTACTACAAAGGAGTTATTGAATACGCCAACGGTGCCCGCCAACTTGGCGCAGGGGCCAAAGGCATTGCATGGGGTGCGGATTCCCTTTCATCAGGAGCATATCAACTCCGGCACGGAATAGATGGATTACATGGAGGAGTAACAGAACTTAAAGATGGCACCTCCGAATTGCTTGCAGGTGTTAAGAAACTTTGGGACGGAACAGGCAAGCTTGTTTCCGGAGTCATAAGCCTAAGGGACGGCTCCATGGAACTCCATGAAGGTGTGGTTGAATTGGAAGACGGCACCTCTTCCCTTCTAGACGGCGTGATTGAACTGTCAGATGGCACTATTAAGCTACATGACGGGATTGTTGAACTGTCAGATGGCACAATGAAACTTCTGGACGGGGCGATCGAGCTTAGTGACGGTACCCTAGAGCTTTACGACGGTATAGTCACCCTCTCTGACGGCACTTTCGAAGTCCGTGATAAAACCGCCACAATAGACACTGATATCATAGACATAATAAAAGAAAAGATTGACGAAATAATGGGTGGAAACCTCACACCCGTTTCCTTCGTGTCCGAGAAGAACACTAACGTAACTTCAGTTCAGTTTGTGATGAAGACTCCGGATATTGAAGAATTGGAAATTGTGACTGTCAAACCTGAGAAAACTGAAAAGCTGACTTTCTGGCAAAGGTTCCTTGCCCTTTTTGGCTGGAAAAACGACAGCAGGTGACTACCTATCTAATAGGGGAGATCGGCGACTGATATATCTCTGATCTCCCCTATTAATTGCACACACAATGTTTTCGTAAAGCCGACAGAGTAGGCCTGGGGCCACGGAAGTTGCCTCCAAAATGCTGCTACTTCCCAGTTTCTTGCTTCTGCCTGGCTTCCATGAGCCCTTCCCAGGCCTGATAAAGCTCTTCTAATCTTGTCCGAGCCTGGCCCCACTCTTTAAACGGTATCTGAGCAGACTGCGAGTAGGTAGCAGAATCAAGCTAGGATACGGGCTAATTTCTCTTCCCGGGCTTCAAGTTCGGCGATCTCATTTTCAACCGACTCGATCTGGGCAACCAATTTCATCCAGCAACTGTCTTCCTCTTCACTCAGTTTGCTTTCGGACTCTTCCTTTGCAGGTGTGGCAGCATTTTCGTTGCGTTTAGGTGCCTTGTTACAAGAACCATCCTCACTTTGGCGGCTTTGTCTAAAAGCCGTGTAGTTGCCGTCAAAAATATGAATCTGCCCTTCTTGAAAATAAAACACTTTAGTGGCGATACGGTCTATAAAGTACCTGTCATGGGATGCAAAAATAATAGTTCCCTCAAAATCTCCCACGGCTTCTTCAAGGGCTTTTCTGGACGGCAGGTCAAGATGGTTAGTAGGCTCGTCCAGAAGCAAAACATTAGCATCTGACAAGACTAACCTTATAAGGGCCAGTCGAGACTTCTCACCTCCTGACAGATCCTTTACCCGCTTCTTCACTTCATCACCTGAAAAGAGAAACCGGCCAAGCACATCCCGGGCGGCTCTTTCAGGTATTCCCAAAGATCTGACTTCATCAAGTACAGTCTTATCCGGTGAAGAAAATGAAAAATCCTGAGCGTAATAACCTTTCCGCACACCTGTCCCCCATTTCACGAGACCCTGATACGGTTCTCGTCCTACGAGGCATTTTAGAAAAGTGGTCTTCCCGCATCCATTCGGCCCTAAGAGGGCAATTCGCTCTCCTCGCAAAATGAGGGAGCTGAAACCCCTAAATAAGGTCTTCTCAAATTTCTTGGAAAACTCCTCTAAGAGCAAAACTTCCTTGCCTGTAGTTCCGGATGACGCAAGGTTGAGCCTGAGAGTTGCATGCTTTTTGGGCTTCCTTATGAGTTCTAACCGTTCAAGCATTCTTTCACGGCTTCTTGCCTGGCCGACTCTTCTGGCGTTTGCTTTCCATTTACGGATAAATTCCTCAGTCCGCCGTATAAGCTCCTGTTGCTCCAAATACCGCTCTTTCAGACTCTGCAATTCATCTTCTTTTTGCTGCATGTAAGAAGTAAAATCTCCACGGTAAGCTGTCACTTCTCCACTGTCAATTTCCCATATCTTGCTCACCAGGTTATCAAGAAACTGCCTGTCATGGGATACCAGTAGAATCGTCCCCGGGTACCGGCTAAGATATGACTCAAGCCATTCAACAGCATCGATGTCCAAATGGTTAGTAGGTTCATCGAGCAAGAGTATGTCTGGTTTTGAAACCAACAACCTGGCCAAATTGAGTCTTACTTTCTGCCCGCCGCTTAGATTCGCGGCCGGAATATGCCATATATCGTTCTTGAATCCAAGTCCGGCCAAAACAGCGGCTACTTCATGTTCAAGGTCATACCCACCCATAGTCTCGAACCTGTTTTGAACCCTGGCATACTCTTTAAGAAGTTGCCCGGTATTGCCGCCTTCTGAGGCCATACCCTCTTCAAGTTCCCTCATTTTTGCGGCTGCCTCCATCACCTCAGATTTCCCTGCCATGGCTTCGTTGAACACAGTAGAGCCATAATCAGGAAGGCCCTGGGATAGATAGCCGAGGCTGATACCGGAAGCCTTGCGAAGTATTCCGGAATCCGGCTCCAACTCACCTGCAATAACCCGCAGCAAAGTAGTCTTGCCCTCTCCGTTGCGGCCCACTATGCCGATCCGGTCTCCCTTTGCCACTGAAAGACTAACAGAGGAAAATATGCAGCGGACACCTATATATCGTGAGACGTCAGTCAAGTCGATAAGAGCCATAAAAAAACCTCCCTGGCGAACATGTGTTCGTAAATAAGGACGCACTGCAGCTAATGGAGGTTACCCCCGGATCATGTGCCCCTTCGAACTTGCCATCCAGGAAAGGCTCCTTTCGTAAATTCCTAATGGAATGCAGTATCTGCCTTCTTTGTGCATTTTTCATACTACCATCTTGGCGGCAGGAGAGTCAATCCGTTACTCAAAACCTGTTATCAGAAAATGGTATTGTCAGCATGTAATGGGCTCATATCTTTCCGGAACGCAGAATAGATATGAGAACCCACAGACTTGCAATTGCTGCCCCTGTGTACCCTATAAGTCCAAGTACCGGAACACCTGCTATCATCGGGCCTGCCCTGGCGTTTACCACAAGTGAAGATGCAACGATCAGAGCTGAAAGCATAATTCCCAATACTATTCTGTTTACCATTTTGTGAAACTCGAATAAGATTGTATCCAGGCTGCTGCTATGAACGCCAATTCTAAGCCTGCCGTTCACTGCAGAATTGAGCAATTCCACAAACCTGGGCAAAACCTCCGGAGCGGCCTGAAGAGACATGTAAACATTGTTGATGTGGTTTCTCAACTCAGAAATCGGGTCTCCCCGGGTTTTTATGTACTCCTGGGCATAGGGGACGGCAACTTCCATTACATTGATACCAGGGGAAATTCGAGCCACTACTCCCTCTAAGGTAATAAACGCTCTTAAGAGCATTGTCATATCCCGGGGCATGGAGATCTCATTATTTTTGCAGACAACAAATACTTCCCGGATTAACCTGGAAAGGTTTATTTCAGATACTGAGATATTTGCATATCGAAAATACATTTTTTCCACATCTGCCCTGAGTTCTTCGTAGTCTACACTCTCGCCTCCGGCACCTATACCCATCACTGCCCGGGCTATGGTATCAATATCTGATTTCGCGATTCCGAGTAAGAGCATGTTGAAAGACTTGCTGATAGTTCCTTCAAGAGTGCCCATCATGCCGAAATCAATATACGCTATTTTTCCTTGATGGATAATTATGTTACCGGGATGTGGGTCTGCATGAAAGAAGCCATCTTTCAAAACTTGTTTTATGAAGTGAGACGTAAGTTTTCTTCCTATTGAGTCAAGCTCGTAACCACTCATTTGGAGTTTCCCGGTATCGCTTAGTTTAACTCCTGGAACATACTCCATTACGATAATTCGCGAGGTAGTATAATCTTCAAATACCCCGGGCACCATGATGTAATCCACGCCTTGGTTCAATTCCCTGAAACGTCTAATATTGGCGGACTCGTTCAGGAAATTAAGTTCTTCCTGAGTAGTCTTCCAAAGCTCATCAAGGATCTTCTCGGGATCCATCACTGTTGACTGCTTGCTCTTACCAAGCAAAACCATGGAATTGCCCCACTTAGCAACTTTTACCGCATGTTTGAGCAAGGCAATATCTGTTTCCATGGTTTCCCGTATACCCGGCCGTTGCACCTTTACTACAACTGTCATTCCATCTAACAGGGCTGCCCGGTGAACCTGGGCTATAGATGCACTGGCAACAGGCACCTGATCAAAATAACGAAACACATGGTCAAGGGGCATGTTCAGGCTGCTTTCCATAACCTGAGCAACGGCATCAAATTCAATTGGCTTCACGTCATCTTGTAAACTCGCCAACTCCTCTACAAAAGGAGCCGGAAGCAGATCAGGCCGGGTAGAAAGAATTTGGCCGATCTTTACGAAAGTAGGGCAATTTCAGTTCCTCAAGAGCCATACGTAACTTGACCGGGCTATCTAACCCTTTTAAGCCCGTGCTTGGAGAAAACACTAATAATCTGTTTTAACCTATGGCCTTCCCGCCTTGAATTCACCTTGGCCAATCACCACTTTGAACAGGTATAGCTGTTTCCGTGAACAACTTTGTCATTTTGATTGTGTCCGGTTTGGACCATGCTCAATCAGCACCTTAAATCTGTGTGGGGACTGTGCTATGGCCTCTGTGCCGGTGCCGCGAACCTTTGCATTTCTTCCCTTATTACTCTCAGGTCCTCAAGGAATTTGTCTGCTTCCCGCCTTACATGGTCTGCCAAAAGAGGCGAAGGGATAGTGCTTAGTACTTTGCATTCAGGAGTAGTTTATAGACCTGTGCTTTTGCATCCCGCAGCTGTTGAACCGGTTCAACGATCTCATCTGTAAACCGTATCGCTGTATTGAAAAAGTCAGGATCAGTTTCAGCCATAGACTCAAGATCTCTGGCTGTTTCCAGTGCTTGAGAAAAACGAATCTTCATGGCCTCAAGGCTCTCTAACAGCCCTCTTTCTGACGGATCTAAGAGATGTTGGACAAATTCAATATGTTCTTTCATGATCCGGAGCCAGAACACCTCTTCTTCCAGCAACTGGGCGAGAAGATGATGGCCCGGCCGTGTTAAGCTCCCTATTTCCAGTACTTTCAAGAATCTCACAGCCTCCCTACGAATGTGGTCCATTAGGAGCGGGAACAGACACGTGGAAATCTCACACTGGATCTGGAGTCGCAATATAAGTCCTTTGAATTCGACGAGGTCCAACACAGTATCTCTGATTCTTTGAGCCAACCTTGAATCCAGGTTCCGGCTGTTTCTGAGGATTTCTTCAAGAGCCGAGAATTCCTCGAAGAATCTTTGAAGCTCAGCAATTAAATCCGGCCGGTCCCAGGGCAATCCCAACTTTATAAACAGTGCATGCTCCTTGAAAAATTCTTATCCAGAAACGGCTCTCCTGCACAAGGTCAACTTTCCACGTAATCCCAACGCCTTTGATAAATAGATCTTCTTGCATTTGCCTGTACCCCTCATGTATTTGGTTTACATATTGTATGAAGAAGGTACCGGAAAAGTTAATACAAGTGTGTACGAACCCTGATTTGACAGGGCACCGGAAAGCAAGAACACCTGTCTTGAGGTAAAATGATAATAGACGTAAAGAAGAGAGGGTTACCAATGAGCAAGAGTCTCAAAGAGAAAAAGCAAATCTAGGCCAAGACTTGTTCCCTCTACGCTGTCTACAAACGACTATCAAAAAGCCTATGCTCTTTTGGACATCCCTCCCCTTGAGTCTGACTGTGGCATTCTGTGTGCCTCGGTATGCTGTAAAGAGTACGAGCCAGGGGTAGGCATGTATCTTCTGCCCGGAGAAGAGCAGATGTTCGCGGGAAATGAGCCATGGCTTACATGGGAATTTCCCAAGGCTCAGCACCATGATTTCCCGCCTGACTGGAAAGGACGGGTTGCGTTTGTAACCTGTAACGGAAAGTGTCCACGAGACATGCGGCCGGTTCAATGCAGAACTTTTCCCCTTATGCCGTATCTAACTCCCGATGGAAAACTAGACGTAACACTTGACCGCTTATCAGGCATATTAATATGCCCCATAGTTCAGAACCCTGAAAAGCATCTCTTGAGGCCCGAGTTTTATGAAGCAGTCGAATCCGCCTGGTCCATTCTAATTAAAGATCCCCTGATACGCAGTGATGTTTGGCAACAATCAAGAGAACTTGATAAAGATGAGTCTTCCCCATGGAGAAGACTCTTTTAACCATCGAATAATTGGAGGCTACTGGATTATCTGGCTAGCTTTAATAGGGTCCTCAACAGCACATTGGCCCCATTAACACAGTCTTGAGGCTCAGTCCACTCGTCAGGACTGTGACTAATTCCATTGCGGCTGGGTACAAAAATCATTCCTGTAGGCACATACTCTGCGAATACTGCCCCATCATGACCTGCGCCAGAGGGCATAAGCCTTGCCGAAAGCCCCAGGCTCCTGGCAGTATCCAGGATAACTGCCTGAATTTCACCATCCATCTTTGCAGGGGATGATTTCGACACCGGGCTAAACTCAACTGATAGGCTCCGTTTTTCAGCAATATCCCTGGACTTTCTATTCAAAGCCTCCAGAACATTTTCGGCTGTTTCCGCTTCCAAGTCCCTTACTTCAATACTGATGCTAACATTTCCCGGAATCACGTTATGGGCACCAGGACTGACGTGGACCTGTCCACATGTTCCCACTGTACTATCTGATCCATGCTTCGAGACCAAATCAGGCAACTCGAGAATCAAAGCAGCAGCTCCGAGAAGGGCATCCCGGCGGTGATTCATAGGTGTGGTTCCTGCATGATTAGGTACGCCATTGAATCTGACCTCAAGCCTGTGTATACCCACGATTCCTTGCACCACACCAATATGCTCCTTCACGCTATCCAGGACTCCCCCCTGCTCTACGTGTAATTCAAGGTAACATAAGTAGTCAGACGGATCAAAAGCGCCGTGATTTCTGCCCGATCCAAGACCGTGGAAACCTGCTTTTGCCAAAAATGGCTCCATCACGTTATGCTCTTTTTCACCAATTCCTTCAGCAAAATACCGGCTTCCAAACAGCCCTGGCCCCATAGGATAACCTTCTTCGTTAGAAAACCCGGCAATCTGAATTCCATGACTAAGCCTGATGTTTCGCTCCTTAATAGTTTGGACACACTCAAGGGCACACAGAACTCCCAGGGCACCATCAAACATTCCACCTTCAGGTACAGTATCCAGATGAGAGCCTACCAGTATCTTCTTGGACCCTGAAACCGGCTTCCATCCAAATACATTTCCAACCTCATCAATGGTGGCGCTCAACCCTGCCTCCTTTATCTTCTCAAGAAACCATCTCCTACCGTGTAAATCCGCCTCGCTAAAAGCAATCCTGGATACTCCCCTTTCACCCTTTCCAATTCGTCCTAGTTCAAGAACATTAGTCCACAATCTCTGGCCGTTTACAAAAGGCTCGTTCACAAATATCACTCCAAATACATTGATCTTCCACATTTCCCTTAGGGCTTCAATCAATTTTATCAGGACACCGGGATAAAACCAGTCCGTGTCCATTGATGCAAATTGCGTGGTAGAGCCAATCTCCTACCGTTTCAGTTGGCATTTCATATATAAATTGGATAGAGTATAAGTGTAGCCTTAAGTTGCCCGCTATCATTGATCAACAAGGAGTGAAATATTTTGAAACTCAAAGGTACTCAAACCGAGAAGAATTTGCTGGAGGCTTTCGCAGGTGAATCCCAGGCCCGCAACAAGTACACATATTTTGCGAGCGTAGCAAAAAGAGAAGGGTATGAACAGATCGCTGCAATCTTTACTGAAACCGCCGACAATGAAAAAGAGCATGCCAAGGTTTGGGCAAAACTCCTTGGGCTTATAGGAGATACCAAGAAAAACCTGGAAGAGGCAGCCAACGGTGAAAACTACGAATGGACCTCTATGTACAAAGAGTTCGCTGAGACTGCAGACAAAGAAGGCTTTGCAGAAATCGCCGAACTGTTCAGGGAAGTAGCAGAAGTTGAAGAAGCCCACGAGAAGCGTTACAGAAAACTTCTTGAAAGAATCGAGTCCGGTACAGTATTCACCAGAAAAGAGCCTATTAAGTGGCATTGCAGAAACTGTGGCTACATACATGAGGGAACACAAGCACCTGAGGTTTGCCCGGCATGCGCCCACCCCAAGAAGTTTTACCAGCCTCTTTGTGAGAATTACTAATATCTGCAAATAGATGAGGAAGCTGGTAGTTAGCCGGCTGGCTTCCTCACCGATCATACAGGCCCATGGCAGAATGCCGCCCCTGAGCCCTACTTTTCTTGTCTTACCATCACACCGTCAATAAACACCATCCACGGTTTCGACGATATTTCGAAGGGATGCCCCTCATATATTGCAAGATCAGCATCCTTTCCAGGGGTAATGCTGCCAACTCTGTCCTCGATACCGATAATCTCGGCAGGATTCAGTGTTATTGCTTTAAGGGCTTCATCCTCATCCATTCCTGCTGCCACGGCCATTCCTGCCATTAACGGAAGTGAATGCAGGGGTGTTACCGGTGAGTCAGTGGTGATCGCAACCTTGACTCCTGCCCTGGCCAGGATACCTGGTGTAACGAAATCCTTGTTGGTCAACTCGAATTTCGTCCTATGGCCGAAGGACGGGCCAACAATGGCAGGAACCCCCTCTTCGGCAATATACCGGGCAATTAAGGCTCCATCTGTGCAATGATCAAGGGTTATTTTAACGTCGAACTCCCGGGCAATACGAAGAGCTGTGAAGATATCATCGGCTCTGTGGGCATGGGCTTTTAAAGGGATTTCTTTTTTTATAACCGGAAGCATTGCTTCTAGTTTTGCGTCATAGCCAGGCAGTTTTGAAACATCATCACCTGCACGCTGAATCTGATCATTATATCTTTTGGTCTTGGCCAAGATCTCTCTGAGCACAGCTGCAGTACCCATCCTTGTAGAAGGTACCTTCCCCTTGGCGTTGTAGACTCTCTTCGGATTCTCACCAAACGCGATCTTCATAGCCACTGGATCTTTGATAACCATATCGTCGGCCCGTACTCCAGATGTCTTCACAGCCATGAAAGTACCGCCTACAACATTGGCGCTGCCCGGGCCTGCCGCGCAGGCTGTAACCCCCGCTTCACGAGCCTCTTTTACCGAGATGTCCAGAGGATTGAATCCGTCGATTGCTCTCATGTTAGGCGTAATTGGATCTGTCGCCTCGTTACCGTCACTTCCTTCAAAACCTATAGAGCTTTCGTAAAGCCCGAGGTGAGAATGGGCATCGATGAAACCGGGAAAAACGGATTTCCCCTGGGCGTCGATGATTTCAGCATTTGCTGGCACCTGTACATCATCGCCCACCGCTGTAATTTTGCCACTTTTGACCAACACTGTCCCGCTTTCGATAACGGGCTTGTCAACAGGATAGATTTTTGCGTTCGTAATTGCTAACATAATGAATTCAAGGCCTCCTTACAGTAAGTCTTGTAGATAAACCCAGGGCCTGAGTCCCATGGCTTTGGAAATGGACCGCGACCTGGCTCCCAGGCACCTGGAATGTTTCGACGTACGGTGTAAATTACCCTGCAAGACCCATGTTACAAACTGTAAGACGAGACTACCACTTCTTTCGCTCCACTACAGCGGATTCTGAGACAATATGGAATTCAATCCCTTCTTTGAACCCGGGCAGCCATCTAAGGAAGTAGGTTTGTACTTTGAAATCTGCCTCCAGAGTTATTCCAGGTTCGTCTTGAAACCTATTGGACACTGTTGCCCTTAAGTGCATATCAAAAAGAATGTTTTTCATACCTTCAAGGTTTGCCCTGGCAATCTCGATTGCGGTGGTTTCTCCCTCAACCGGTTTTATTACAACCAAACCCTGAGCAAGAAGTTCCCAATCCAGCTCCTGGCACCCGGCGAGAACACCTAAGTCGCACGCAGCCTGCACTGATCTTCTTGCTGTAAACACCAGGCCCAGATCTGCAACAATTCCGATGCTCAAAACAGCCACGGGCAAAAACAACACAATCAGAGCAATAACCCCGCCTCTTTCGCCACAACTAACTCTCTCTAGCCTGATTGGAAGGAATATCTTTCCTGAACCCCGCAAAAGCTTCGGGCCTTTGCTGTTGTTTGAGTTTTTATCTCGGGACAAACTCACTCCGGGTCACCGCCTTTGCCGCAATAGAAATGGTAGAAGTAGAGATGTACCGCAATCACAGTGGATTTCACCCGGTAGCTTATAATTTAACCTAACATGGATAATGGTGCCGTATATGGCTTGCCTGGGAGTTACGTTGACCTCAACTTCCCCGGGTGAGTCCTGTAGCTTCAAGAATACCGCCAATCAGTGGATCGGTTTTGCCGTTGTAACAACCTTCTACAGCACATACTCTGGCGATTTCTCTCGCGGCTGATGCAAGCACAAGTTTTGCGTTTAGCATACAGTATAATTCCAATATGGAAAACAAGATCAACACTAGTATGAACAATGTTACGGCTAACTCCGCGATAAGCTTGTCCCCTCGCGCAGGACAGCCTTTGATGTGCTCTTTTTAGGGTACTGACCATTCGGTTGTTGCGGGACAATGAAATACCCCCAATGAACTGTCTTACATCTAGAATTTGCTGTTACACAGACCCCAATAACCACCTGTCACTATTGGGCGTTTATCCTGCTGATTATCTCGCTTATTTTGGTCTCAAGGCTTGAACTAAGCTGGCTTAACACAGTAATCAAGGCAATAACAACAATGGCAAGTAAAAGTGCATACTCGGCGATGGTTGCACCCTCTTCCCTCCTTGCCAATTCCCTAAACCTCTCTTTCGCTCTTTGCTTAACCATCCATATGTGGGCACATAATCTCAACACTATTCATCCTCTCCTTCACTCTTGTCTTTGTTATCCCGATAACAGTTCATGCCGCAAAGCCACCTTCGCTCCCGTGGTAGGCCTGGATCATCGGGCCCCACTACCACTTAGTCCCCATAAAGGCAATCACATGAGGGGCTATTGATACAATCAGAACCGGGGGGAGAAGGAAGACTACGGTTATCACAGAAAGTTTTACCGGCAACGAGTTAAGTTTGTACTCGAAACTCTGCTTTTCCAATGTGTAGTACTCTGCAGATAGGGTGCTCAACACTTCCGCAACAGGTGTTCCAAGAGATTCAGCCTGCACCAGGGTAGTTCTCAATCTTCGGGCAGGTTCAATTCCTTCGTTCTCCATTATGGCCAAGGCTGAAGCCAGGGGCAATCCGCTGTGCAACCTTAACACTACTTTTGAGGCTGCTTGCCTTAAGAAACCATGAGCCCTGGCTGAGCAAATCTCAAAGGCACTTTGCATGTCCATGCCTGCAATGACAGCAACTGCCATCCCCTCAAGCAATGTGGGCCATTGAGAAAGCACTTCTGCATTACGCCGCTTCCGGCCACAGCGCCTTACGAAGGACTGAAGCAATGCAGAACCTGGCTTTTGGAAGCCGTGGGGCCGCCCATAAAGACGTGTGTCTTTGCGGCGAAACATCCATGCTACAGCCAGGGCGGGGAGCAAACCGAAAAGCACCGAAAGGGCCACTATTTCAGTACTCAATCCCACTTTTCACCCCCCCTTTATCGTTTGAAGACTTTCCCCGGGAAGAACCGGCCCAAATAGACCCCCGGGGAACCAGGGAACGCAAGGAAACTACGACTAAAACGTTTCCCATGGCCCATAATGCCAAAGCGAAGATGAGAAGTTTTTTCCCCTGGTGAGAATCGAAAAACATATGAAACATGACAGGGTTATTCCTGAACGTGAAAATCCCGACGGCCCAGGGCATCACTGATAGAATAAGTGCAGTAATCCGGGTTTCAGACAGCCTTGCATTTACTTCCCCTTGAAACATCCTTCTTTTTCTGAGTATCTCGAAGACATGCCATAGCAAAGCCGGCATATCCCCTCCGCTAACCGACCCTATTTCCAATACTCCCGCGATCATAGCCGGTTCTCCGCGGCCACCGGATACCGTCTCTAATGCCCGGAAAATCGGTACTCCTGATTCATATAGGCGATAGGCCCGGTCCAGCATTTCGTGGCCAGGTGACGAGCCCTCCCGGGCTACTCCCTTGATCGCATCTACAAGTGTTTTTCCCGCCCGGACCTGGAAAGCCAGGCTTGACGCAATCTCATCCCAACGAATGTCTTTTCTTCCGAAACACCGGAGGCTTTTTGTAATTTTCAAAAACATTGCTT
>JAXGOJ010000020.1:0-28351 GCA_040767525.1 Bacillota bacterium
ATGGCACAGACTGCCCAAGGGGGCTTGAAGCCTGCCGGTACGTAAAAGGGCCAAGCTTCCGGCCTGATTCTTGCTTCCGCCAGGTCCACCCAACCCGCCTGGGCCTGTAGTCTTCCAGGCCCTTTAGAATCTCCTTAATATCGATCTTCTCATTTGGGCTCAGTGTATACTTGTCGCCCTTAAGAGCCTGTACCGAATTGTCATGGCGTTTCTTGCACCGGGTCATTGTGAACCACCTCCCGGGCTGACTGCAGACGCCGCCAAATCGTCCCAACCTGTACCGGCAGAAAGCTGCCTGCCTGCCGTAAGATAGTCTGTATTGGTGGCTTTGGCGTACCTCAACACAAGATTGCCTGCACCTTTACCAAGCAAGCCCCTCTTCTCTGCCAATGACACAATTGACTGTGCTTCCAGGCTTGAAAAGCCCATTCTCAAAAGAACAGACCGTTCAATCGAGGGCGACGTATGGCTGTATGCAAGTTCTCCAAGAGGTTTTACTATCTCAAACGCCAGTTCCCAAAACCTGTCTTTCAGCTCCCGGTCAGACAGTCCTGCCAGGTGCTTACGGCGAGTTTCAAAATCGCAAGCCCTTTGCATTACATACTCACTCCCATACCCAAAAGCACAGAAGACACAAACTCAGGTGTTGATTTGGTGTCTTCAGCCAAGAACTGAATCTCATCTCTTGTAACACCGGTGGCCTGGTTTCTTTCTACTGCGTTTCTAATATATGACCTCCGCATTCTGTCAAGATCCATTTCGCTTACACAGATCTGGGAAAAATGCTCAGGAATGACTATTGCCTTGCCGGGAATGTTGTCCTCCGGGTCTCCACGCTTGACCACGATCCCATTCGTCCTGGCAAAATCAAGTTGCGCCTGAGGATGCTTCCCTGCTCCTGTGTACTCAGTCTCCTGAACTACTACGATTTCGTCCTCAGGTAGCTCCCTTGCAAGAGGAATCGCAGCAGCAAGTGACGTGTTCCCTGCCGGCCCTCTTTCCATACCTTCAACCTGGGAAAGGGCTTCAGTTACGTAAAAAACTTCTCCCTGAGTTACAGTAACGTACCTGTCCAGGTATCTAAGGGGCCTTGCAGCATTCTTGGGAACATCAGTTCTGTCAGGCCATGTGGCAAACGGGACTCCAAACCCGGTATGGCCTGTGGTAAAAGATTTTCTGTTAAAGTCATGGTCAGAAGCCATGTGAAGCCCCGAAAGGTCTACACTGGCCCCGATTACCGTAGAATCCTTTGCGTCGGCTTTGAGCATACCCCTTGCCGTACCTGTTACGTTTCCGCCTCCGGCGTGGGTTACCACAACATATGCAGGATCTTTGCCATATTTACTCCTGACTTGCTCAATGAGCTCATAACCCAGAGTCTCAACTCCTGAAATGCCGAAAGGGCTGTACAGAGAGGCATTGAAATATCCGGTCTCTTCAAGCAAGATAAGAGCTGAATAGAAAAGCTCAGGGCCTACTGTAAGCTGAACCACTTCAGCCCCATATGCTTCACACTTCCTGGACTTCTCGATTATCTCAGGCTGGCCAACACGGCGTGAGTCGAACACTTCCTGGACAATAATGCACCCAAGATTCATCATGGCAGCCTGGGAAGCAACCGCGGCTCCGTAGTTTCCGCTGGTAGCCGCAAGAACACCCGGGTACCCCAGTTTCTTTGCATGGTATACAGAAACACTGGCTCTCCTGTCTTTGAAACTTCCTGACGGGTTGGCCGCTTCATCCTTAACCAAAATTCTGGCTCCATAACCCTTCTTTGAGGTTTTCCTTACCAGCTCTGTTATGTTTCTAAGTTCCAAAAGAGGTGTATTTCCAACACCGGTTTTCTCTTGAATCTCCCTTACTCTCTCCAGAGAATACCCGGCCTTTTGCATCATGCCTTCGTAATCAAAAGCAATCTTGGATTGTATGAACTCATCATATTCAATTCCAAGGGCTTTTTTCATGATCTCGCCACGGCGGCCCATTACAGCACTGTAAGATAGATCCCTGGACATACTAATTCCCCTCCTTCAACATGGCCCTGAGTTCTTGGCCAATGCTTGAAAGCTCGGGGACAGAGGGCCCAAATGTGTGAGAATAACCTGGATTGATCTCGGTCAATGTACCTTTGACAATTCGATTTGCAGGAGTCTTTATCTGAGTTTCTTCACCAATTTCTCCCGGGCCAAGTGCCCAACCCTTAATCCAACACTCCATTGGAACTTTTTTTGTGTCACCGGGAACGCCTTCAGAACGTTCTTCAGGTGTAAGAACCACATAGTGAATTTCAACCCACTCGCCTTTATTGCAACCTTGTACCAAGATTACCACCTCACTGAATTATTGGACTTATGTAGGCCCGGTGCCTTATTGTATCCTTCTTCTTAGTCTATCAGCCTTTCTGGGCCATGCCAGGGATTCCACGGGGAACCGGCAAATCAGCCATTGTAAGAAGTCCAGGGGCAGCTTTTATCACCAGAGGAATCATGTTTACAGCAATAGCCATGGTCCCTATGCCTCCAGGAATTTCCGGCTCGATTGCAAGATTGATAGGCGGATCTCCATCTACTACGATATAGTCCCCTGTCTTAACTCCTTCAGCTTCGGGGCATACCTGCTGGGGATGCTCAAGGAATATCACTTCCTTGCCGTTTGAATAAGCTCTGGCTGTATGACGGCAGCCTGCTACATTGCCAGGAGCAACTTTGATATACCTGGTAGTCCGCTCCACGTTCGTGATAATAGGCTGCCTGTCTTCAACAATGCTGTCTATTTCCCATCCAAGAGCTTTGCCAATCAACATTGCAGACTGCCTGAACCCTACGTGCCCCACTATATCCCCTGATAAAAGGCCTGCCTGGAACTGTTCAGGAGTTGTACCCACGCCCTGGGTTCGCATTACCGTGTGGCCAAAGGGAGCTAGATTGTTAACCCTCTTGCCGTGGACATGCTCCACTTCCCTGCATATACCCGTAAGAGAAATGATAAGTGTATCCAATATGAACCCGGGGTTTATCCCTGTTCCCAAAACAGTCTTTCCGCATTTGCGTGCTATGCGATCAATTTCGTCAGATAACTCCTGAGATGCCTCCCAGGGATAAGCCATTTCTTCTGCTATGGTTATTACATCAGCATGGTGCTCAAGGGCAATCTTTATCTCAGGGAAAACTTCTTTAACAAAAGAAGCCGTGCTCAAAAGGACGATATCAGGATTTGACTTAAAAGCTTCATACGGGTCAGATACAACTTTGATTCCGGTAGTTCCCTTTCCAATAACCTCTCCCAGATCCTTTCCTTCTCTGGAAGGCCTCTTAGCCAGGGCTGCCACAATCTCAACATCCCTTTTCCCCAGCAGCATAGAGGCCATGCCGCTTCCCATGGCACCAAGGCCCCACAAAAGAACCTTTGTTTTGCCTGTATTTGACATTTCCGAACCTCCCCTAATATCCCCTGATACCTTGATAGAGCACTTTCACACAACCACATCATCCAGCCTAAGACCTGCGGCGTAAACAATGAACTTGCTCAACTATACATTCGTGAATAAGGTAAAAACTCCTTCTTTTAACCCATATTATCAATCTCTTATTTGACGTCTTCTTATCATAGGTAACCGTGAATTCATACCTTCTTTCAGTGAACCGGACCAACCGTAAGAATCTCCTTTAGGCACAAGAACCCATCTTCGGCATTCATTATCGGTTTGTCCGGGATAAGACTTGCCCTGGCATAGCGTTAGTAGGTTGTTGTTCCCGAATAACAAACTGACCGTTAACCATCAAATGTTCCACACCTTCAGCATAGTGGTGGGGATCAGCGAATTGTGATTCGCAGCTGGTTTTCCAAAGATCTAAAACAACAAGATCTGCCTTAGCACCTGACTTTATCACACCTCGGTCATGCAATCCCAATTTCCATGCGGGAAATCCGGTCATTTTATATATAGCTACTTCCAGTGGCAGTAATGATTGCTCCTTAACAGACCGGGACAAGACCTTGGTAAACGCACAATAAGTTCTAGGATGTGGCATAGCCTCACCGAATTTGACTACCCTACTATCGCTGGCAATCATGCCAAGCCGATGCGCTAGTACAGTATTATTGTCGTCTTCGCTCATGCCACCGGCGATCATGGACATGTTTATGTCTTCTTCAGCAAGTGTAAACAGCAAGTTGAGGGGCTTCTCACTTCTCAAGGTGGATATGTCCGCGAGGGTTTTTCCGACATATTCAGGGTACTTGATAGATGATGTAATGAAAAGTTCCTCTGGACCTGCGTCGAGATAGATGTTTTCCCATTCAGTTGAAGGCCTCTCCAGCTCTTTTTTGATTTGTTCTCTTGTGTTAGGGTCTTGTATCTTTTCCTGCAAGGAAGCTTTTCCTCCCGACCTGGCCCAGTCCGGGAAAAGAACAAATATGCTGGCACCGGACGGAGCAAAAGGATACGCATCAAAGGTTATCTCTACTCCTGTGCGCCGGGCATACTCCATAGTCCTGAGAGCAACATCCACCATACCCCAATTCCTTCTTCCGGAAGCCTTGAGATGCGAAACTTGAGCTCGGCACCCAGACGCTTCAGCAATCTCCACGCACTCCATTAGGGCATGGAGTATTGTGTCAGCCTCGCTTCTTAAATGGCTGACGTAAAGACCATCATATTTCGATACTACCTTGGCAAGTTCCACAATCTCCTGGGTAGTTGCATACATTCCGGGGCTGTATATAAGGCCGGTACTCAGGCCAAAAGCTCCCGCTTCCATTGCTTCCGCCGCGCATGCCTTCATATTGATAATTTCATCATTTGATGCCGGCCTTTTTTCCAACCCAAGCACACAGTTTCTGATCTGACCGTGCCCAACCAAAGCAGCAACGTTTATTGCTTTCTGAAGGTTTTTGAGGGCCATCAAATACTGGGTAAACGACTTTCCATCAGTTTGAGCAATTTCCTTGTGGCTAACGAAATCGTGAAACTCGCCACCGTCTTCATTCTTTGCTAAAGGTGCCGCGCTTGTTCCACAGTTTCCTACCACAATGGTAGTTACACCTTGGAAAATGTAATTGTACGCATTAGGGTTAGAAAAGATAGCAAGATCACTATGATTGTGAATATCAATAAATCCAGGACAGACAACCAGGCCTTTACAGTCGATCTCAATAGCGGCTTCATATGTTCTATGTTCGGATGTTCGCTTACGGACAAAAACTATCCTTTCCCCTCTAATTCCCACATCCGCATAGAACCACGGATTTCCAGTACCATCAACCACCTGGGCATTTCGAAGGACAATATCACGAATGCCCTCTCCCGCCGTCATTGAAGTACCCTTGTTCATAAGAAATGTCTCCTTTCCAGGTGATCCAATTTCCAGAAACTCTGTTCGAATACACTTCCTTATGAAATTCTCATATCTTCTTGAGCCTACTCGCTCCTTGTGTAGATTCTTGGCACTCTTGGAGAAATACCGGTTAGAATTTCTTCAACACTACCCGTAAGTTGAGCTACTTCCTCTAGAGTTATGGATTCGGTTCCGTCCTGCCCTATAAGGGTAACAAGATCTCCCGTATGGATATCCGGCGCATTGCCAAGATCAACCATAAGTTGGTCCATGCAAATCCGACCGGCAATTGGGTACCGCCGGCCCTTGATCAATACGGATCCTTGATTGGACAGTGATCTGGGGAAACCATCAGCATATCCAATGGGAAGAGTAGCAATTGTGGTTTTCCTGGTAGTCTCGTATGTCATACCATAGCCTATATATGTTCTCGGGCTAACGGTCTTTATGTGGGATATGCGCGCTTTCAACGAAAATACAGGGTATAGTGATACCTTTCCGGCAAGGGAGGGATCTGGATAGCCGCCGTACATTATTATCCCAGGCCGGACCATGTCAAGGTGTGACTCTGGAAAGGTAAGTATCGCAGCCGAATTTGCTGCATGCCGGTAGCGGGGATAGATGTTCGCCCGGGAAACCTGTTCTAATGCTAAATTGAAGTTTGACCACTGATACCGGGTATATTCCTCATTTGTTTCTGCAGCAGAAAAATGCGTGAATAGCCCCTCAATTTCAACATGATTACATTCTCCTAGAAGATCTAGGCCATGCTGTAATTCATGGCCTATCATGAATCCGGTGCGTCCCATGCCAGTATCGATTTTTATGTGGATTTTCGATTTGCGCCCAACTGCTCTACCCGCATTCTCAGCAGACTGTATCCCTTCTGTAGAAGCAACCGTCATGGAAACACCAAGTTCTGTAAGCACTTTGGTTGCGTCAGATGTTACGGGCCCTAGAACCAGAATCCCACAGTCTATAGACGCCCTCCGAAGTTTGACTGCTTCGTCAGGGGTTGCGACAGCCAATCCAAGGACTCCTGGTACCTCAAGGGCTGCTTTTGACCCCTGCACTAACCCAATACCATAAGCATTTGCTTTAACTACTACAATCATCTGGGTGGAAGATGGAATCAGGCTGTTTATGACCTCAATATTCTTCCTAAAGTTGTCAAGATTAATTTCCGCCCAAACGGGTCTTAAAGTGGTAGGCGCAGCCATGGTCATATTAGCCTCCTCGTGTGTTGCTCAGAAATAAGCCAAAGGTTCTGCCAATAACACAAATCCTTTGGCCACCCATGAATCTCTCAGGGGGCCGAACACAACAGCCCCCCTGAGAGATACCCCAGCTCCTGCCGGCAAGGCCCTGGCAGGGCGCTAATTACGTAGGGACAAAACCAAGCAAATCATAAAAGATCTTATAAAATGTCCCGACTAGCATCGAAATGTTGTCAAAAATAGTTGCTGCAAAAATGCAACCAAAGGAAACCATCAAAAAAGGCTTGCCAATCCTTGCCATGACGCCAACTGCACCCTTATGCTCCTTAGTGAACAAGAAGTACACCAGTGTTCCTACTATTCCTAAAACCAGCAAAATGTTGTTGATGCTGGTTACAGGCAACAAGGATGCTCTAACCTGTGTCAATATCTGGGATGACGGTATCCCTCGAAGAGACAGCCCTGTACCAATTCCGACCATAATTGCGACAGGGTATCTAGCTAACCAGGAATACCTAACGCTCAATCTGGTGAAGACCAAACACCCAATCATAACAGGCAGTATTAGCAGATACTCTCCTTTGAATAAGGGAATCAACGCTGAAGTCTTGACATTATCGAAGGCCACTGCAACTGCATAACCTCCGGCAAGTCCAACATACATATGCTCAGCAAATCGAAAGACCGGATTTTCCTTATAAAGATACGAGTAAATCGACAAGATGCAGAAAGCCGATAACCATACACTAATATCCTTGCTCACTGTTCCTCCCTCCCTTTCCGGGACATAAAGTAAGTTATATTTCCAAGCACCAGGAACCCTATGATTGCGAGATGGCCCAATGACTGTGCGCTCATAACAATGCTACCCATGGCCGGTTTCTTCATAAGAATCTCGTATTCTGCCGCGCCCCTGACACCGCCGAGCAGCGCCTCAAGCTGGCCTGCCTCCAGGTACGGAATATTGGCTGGAAGGATTCCCAATGACAACCCGATGACTAACGGTACTTTATATCGATCACCGATTTGGCGAATGAACTCCTCGACACCAAACCCTGTATTGAACTGGAATACAACACGGCAATCTTTTGGAGACTTGACCCCCTCCATAACTGGAAGATTCGCCGTGAGATTTCCGTGAAAATCCTGAGGAAATGTTGCCACGAAATCTTCCGCCATCTGTGCCACGGCACCTTCCAATCCAGCCCTAAACCCAAGATTAACGTAATCCTCTCCATAGACTTTTCCGGCTTCTTCAAGAATTTCAAAAGCCTTGTCCGTCCATATTGGACCTTCAACGTTGAAAGACACTCCCAAAACTCGCACGCCAGGTTTTGCTGCAATATGACGTAGCAAGACCTCAGGCAGGGGATGGATCTCCACCTCTGCAGAGCCAGCATAGTCAAACGACATGAGAATGACATCACCTGGCTGAAGAGACTCTATCATGTCGTATGTCTTTCTGGCTGAATAGCTAATTTGCAGAGGCATGGAAAACGGAAACAATATCGGGATAATCAAAGCCACAGCCAAAACAATGTATATAATACGGCTATCCAGGTGTTGAATGCCCCTCTTTTTAGAATCTTTGGGTTCTGCAGCCATTTACTCGCCACCTCCAAAGTGCGCCCTATCTATACCTACAAGCACTCGCAATCCTATGGTTATGGCTCCGATAGCCGCTCCGATTATCAGGCCTCGCTGTGCAGCAAGATTGGGAACATCGTTAACCCATGCGCCAACTAGATCAAACTTGTCGAAAATAATCTCACCCAAACCTGTTTGATGGAGCATTACAATAAGCCCTGTGACAAGAAGAACCGTAGCATCAAAATTACGGGCAACAAATGCTCTATAGCCGGTAGAAGCCACGTAGAATGCTAACATGGCGAACGTCGCTAAGTTCAAAGGCTGCAGTAATGACAAATACAAAAAGCGGAAAGGTTTAGCCGTGATTCCTAAGAAGACACCCAATCCAGCCATAATAAATAGAGAAATCAACAACGTGGCACTGTAAAACACATTTTCTCTTCCTCTGAATGTTACCGGCATGTATTACCACCAGGTTACATGCTGCAGTTGCTAACGCAAATCCGGCAATAATAATACCCCACTGCCTAATTCCGACGGCCAGGTCTGTCACCACCGTAGCTTTGAACAAGCGTTCAGCAATCATTGCAAGGCCTGTCAAGAACAGGATGACTGCGGGAATCTCGCGTTTCATGGTTAACCCCCTTTTAATTGCCCCACTTCGTAAGGAATTTTAAGATGGCGTCATTACCAAAGCGTACGGGCAGCTGAACCAAGAAGTATGGTTATGATGGCTGCAATCTTCACAATGTCTTGACTGAGCAAACTCCTAGACCAATTGGATCTTGCGTGAGATATGCTTTACCTGCAAACATCTCGTCTCCAAGCAATGTGTAGTCACAACAGGCTATGAAAAACGCTATTTGATATAGTCTGGTTGTTCCTGCGACCTGAATAGCATTGGTTGTAACGCCTGCCTCGGCCAAAAGAAGAGATTCCGCGTAAAACGCTCCAATAAGTATGTTGGCAGCCGCTTGTTCACGCTGAATAATTCCCATTGCCTGAGCAGCTGCAGCAAACTGCTGGTTTGAAGAAAGCGCACCGCCTCGGGTGTGTATTTCTCAGGTCGTCCCATTTCCAGGTATGCCTGACGAACTACCTCTTCTGCTACTGAGTAGAAAACTGGGTTTCTAACCGTTACAATGAGTTCACAGTCATACTTTCCACACATTGCCTGGCAACATGAGCAAGAATATCAGCACTGGTAAGAGCTCTGTGGCGCATTAATTGTGTCTAATTCGCCCGAGCCTGTATTGTAGTGAACTGGTCTTCCAAAAGTTTCCGTTGCCCTTCCACCAGCGCTTCTTCAAGAGCCTGCAAGCCGCCAATCTCCCTGATTTTGATGTGTCTTCCTCGTTTGATCTGCTTAGTCGCCAAATACACCAACAGACCAACGATTCCGAGCATCAGGATCCCTAAGAGCCTGTCGGTATAGACCATCTTTCTTCGCCTCCTCGTTTGTCGTGATTTGAACCCACATTTGTCTGGAATCTTCACGTCGAGCCATTCTGCCTCTTCAACTGGGACTAACAAAGCCTCTACTTATTTGGCTGGTACCTGCGGAGTGTGCGCCCTGGTCTCGCATCTGTAAACTCCCCATTTTTCTTAACAAATTCACCATTAACCAGGACATGTACCACCCCTTCCGAATAATGGTGGGGATCGCCTACTCCGCTATTGGTGTTCATCTCCCAGTAGTCAAACACAACCAGATCCGCTGCAGCCCCTGGCCTTACTACTCCTCGGTCGGTCAACCCCATCTTCCATGCGGGAAATCCGCTCATTTTGAATACTGCCTGCTCAAGAGTGAGAATTGGTTCATCTCGAACAAATGTCGCAATAGTTTTCGTGAACGCACTATAGCATCTAGGATGAGGGCACCCCTCGCCAAACGTGATAGTATTACCGTCGCTCGAAATCATTGAAAGATGATGTGCTACTCCTGACTTCATATTCTCTTCACCTATGCCGCCTACTACAAAACTCATATCTATATCACGCTGAGCAAGGTAGAAGTAGGCTTCAAGGGGCGGAGTGCCACGTTCTTGAGCCACCTGAGCAAGCGTCTTGCCAAGATACTCAGGGAACTTCTCGGTATCCCGAATCCACATCCCTTCAAATCCTGCATCGAACATGTTGTTTTCCCAATCCAAACTGGGGCGTTTGAGTTCCTGCTCAATTTTCTTCCGTTGCACCGGGTCCTGCAAATGCCTAAGAGCCATTGCTTTGCCGCCATCCACGAGTCACGGGGAAGCAAAGCAAAAACACTTTGTCCCTGCAAAACGAATGGGTATATGTCACAAGTAACCTCAACACCGACTCGTCTCTGCATATTCCATAACTCCCAAAGCGGTATCGCTATTTCCCAGTTTCTCTTTCCGGATGATTTTAAGTGGGCTATCTGGAGCCTGCATCCTGACTCCCTGGCAATTCTCACTGCTTCCATAAGACCATCTATTTGCATGTCTGATTCGTTCCTTATGTGAGTAGCATACAGGGCTCCATACTTCCCTGCCTCCTTGGCAAGCTCGACAAGTTCCGGAGTCTCAGCATATATACCTGGTGCATAAATTAGGCCAGAGCTAAAGCCAAAAGCACCTAAAGACATTGCTTCATAACATGCATCTTCATAGCAGTCAGTTCCTTATCACTTGGGAATCGATCTATGTCGCCAATGACTGTACTTCTGATTTGGCCATGACCTACGAGTGAACCGATGTTTATTGCCTTGTCCAACCCATCAAGTGCAGAAAGGTAATCTCCGAAAGTTTCCCAGTTCGGGACGTTGCTTCGTGCAAAATTGATGAAATCCGGATAAGAGTCTGCCCATTCATCTCTTTTCTTACTGGCCAGTGGAGCACCACTTGTTCCACAGTTTCCTGCAAGAATGGTAGTGACTCCTTGCGAAGTGTAGTTCCGCGCATCTGGGCTCTGAAAGATGGTTAGGTCGCTGTGATTGTGTATATCAATAAACCCCGGGGCCAAGACCAAACCTGTGCAGTCGATTTCATCTCCATGGCAGCGACTCTGCTGCACAGTCCCAGAACTCTCCACAAAAGCAATGGAATTGCCCAGTACTCCCACATCACCTCTAAAGGATGGAGCACCAGACCCATCCACGATAGTGGCGTTTCGGAAAACTACATTCATGAACTTCCTCTCCTTTCATTTTCGGGTGCTAAGTTCATCTAAGAAATGGTCAAAGAACTGTTTTGGTGTGAAGACCCTGCATCAAATTTTCCTGCTTAGTTGTGAAGCCTCAAACTCCAATGTTCATACGCACGATACAGTGAGAATAAATAATCACCTCCTCACCAATGAAACTCTCCTTGTCAACTATTCGAAGCCTGGGAAGTTGCCAAGTCCCCACCTCAGCCGATTCCAGCTTTTTGCATTTATCATTTGCCAGATATATAATGCAATAACTATGCCAAAAGCCTACCTGGCAATAGGCCCAGTTCACCAATGTCCACTGGCAGTAAGTGAGAGCATTGACGCAAAATACACGGCGGTTGATGCCGAATATTTTGCTGCACTTCATCAAGGGGTACAGAAAACCAGGGGTAACAACTGTGCATGGACGTTTCGAGCATACTAATGTGGTGATCCACATAATACCTGAAGGAATTTGCAGAGAGCTCGCTGAATATCTAATATACTCCGCAGGATATTTTGCATCCAGGTTCCGAAAGGAGTGGATTGCATGACAAAGTGTTTGCCAAAGCATCCAGGCCAGACCAATATATTTCAGCTTGCAGAGATTCATGTGCTTTGTAAGACTGCCCTGGCTGTCATGGACGAGGGCATTCACATTATTGATAGAAGCGGCCAAACTGTATTCTACAATACCACTATGGCAAATCTAGAAGGACTAATCCCATCGGAAGTCATTGGGCGCCCCCTTCACGAAGTCTTCCCGAATCTTACGCCAGAAACAAGCACCCTCTTAAAAGCACTAAATTCCGGGAAACCCATCTACGACTACATACAAACATACTACACCCTTGAGGGAGCAAGTGTAACCACAATTAACAGCACTATACCTATTATGAGCGGCGGAGAATGCCTGGGGGCTGTAGAGATCGCCAAAGACATATCACGGATAGAACATCTGGCAAGAGCTGTGCGCAAGATGTCCCAAAGCAGCGATGCCTTTCCTTTTGAGGAGGTCAACACTAACAACGGCACTGTATACTCTTTCAAGCACCTGTTGGGCAAAAGCCGGCCCTTACTTAAGGCTAAGGAAATTGCTGAGGTTGCCGCAAGAAGCGAACACCCCGTGCTCATTCATGGAGAAACAGGAGTAGGTAAGGAGGTTTTTGCTCAGAGCATACATAATGGGAGCAGCCGGGCTGCAAAACCCTTTGTGGCTGTAAACTGTGCGCTCTGCTCGAGTCCCTTCTCGAAAGCACTCTTTTCGGGACGGTACGAGGAGCGTTCACCGGAGCTTTTGACAAACAAGGCCTTCTTCGAAGAGGCTCAAGGTGGCACTCTATTTCTGGATGAACTCAATTCTATGAGTCCTTCTCTTCAGGTAAAGCTATTGAGAGTACTGGAGGAAACATTACTGCCGGCGAGTGGGAAGCACTCAACTGGTACCAGTGAATGTCCGGATTATGGCGTCGACCGGTATTGACCCCTTTGACGCCCTGGATCAAAACCAGCCGGCAAGACCTTTATTTTCGAATTGCTGTGAACATCATAAGAATCCCTCCACTCAGAACGCGGCGACGATATCGCCATTTTAATTACGACATTCTCCCATCACTATTCACGGGCCACTGGAAGGCCTGTACCAGTTTTCAAAGCGAAACACTGACTTCTTTCGAAGATACTGGCCAGGCAACGTTAGGGAGCCAAAAACCTCATTATGACAGTTACCGACATGTACGACAAACCTGTCACAGTTTCTGAACTTCCTGAACACTTCAGGCGGGCTGCAAAAAGGAGCGGCCATATGCAACCTGGAGATAGATCTAGCCTCAAAGCGGTTATTGACAATACCGAGGTTAACATGATCAAGTCATCTCTGGAAAACACAGGCGGGAACGTTGCTGCGGCAGCAAGGCTACTTGGGATTTTGGCAGTCTTTACAGTATAAAATACGGAAATATGGCATCGAAGAGCGTCAATGAATCATGACATGTCTGCAATACCGAACTCGATAAACCTCCTAACCCCTTGTCCCGGAGAAGTTCAAACTTCCTGGAGTCTCTTCGAAGTTTCCCGACAATTCAGGCAATGTAATTAGGGCCCCTCCAATCAAGAGAGAGGCCCCGCTTACGCTACTTGTTGGCGATTTGGTGAAACGGAGGTTTGAAGTCTTTCGGGCATGGCGCATTTATACACCGTGCCTCCTGTTCTTTCCCGAAATTCGGCTTTAGCCTTTTCCAATAAATCCGGACATGTCATGAGTTCTAACCCTGCTTCAGCCAGTATCTTGGCTGCCCTGATTGTTCCCGTATGGCCAATGCCCATTCCTGCCTGGGCAACATACTGCCATGAATGCCCAGGTGTGCCAATGGCGTTGCATGCGGTGGTGAACTGGGCCGTCGGGCAACACCAGCTTACATCGCCAACATCTGTTGAACCCCTGGGCTCTGGGTCTTCTTTGGGCCTTTCCAGAATCTCTTCGTGAAGAAGAATGTCTGCAAACTCAGGGGGAAGAGACTCTCGTTTCACAAAGCCCTCTTTGTATCCTGGTTCAAATGATTTGGTTATCTCTTCAGCAAACTCCTTATGGGTTTCAGAGAACTTACCCGGGCCAACCCTCTCCATGCAGGAAGCCAGAAGATCTTCCAGGGTACGGTTAGGCAAAACTTCCCATATCGCGCCGAGGAGCTCGATCTCACATTCGGTACCGGTCATACGGGCAGCACCGTATGCACAGTTCAAGACTCTTTCATAGAGTTCATCAACCTCGCAACGACGGGGTGAACGCACATAATACCAGCCTGTGGCTTCTGCTGGAACGACGTTAGGCTGGCCTCCACCCTGGGTTATCACATAATGGATTCTGTCCTTCGGAGTCATATGTTCTCTAAGAACTCTATCCCCATACGTGACATAGCATAAGCGTTAAGAGCGCTACGCCCGTAGGATCTCCGAAGCGTGGGCAGTCCTCCCGAGGAACTTGATGTTCATAGAGGTAACCGCAAGGGAACTCCGCCCCTCACAACATTGATAGAACTGGGATGCCATGTAAGGCTCAACACCCAGAGAACACCCCTTCTCTGGCCATATGAGCCTTTTCCGCCGTACTTTCCTCTGCAGGGCAACTGAAATACTTAATGGTGCCCGGTAGATTTCTCTTTTCCATCTCTCTTTTGAGCCCAATCACAGCCCCAAAAGCCCCTGCACCAAGAAGGTTATGGCCACAACCATGGCCGTGCCCATCGAGTCTTAGTTCTTCTTTATACGGTACAGTCTTTTGGGGGATATACCGGGTAAAGCATCATATTCCCCTAAAAATCCGATAATTGCCTTCCGAACCCCCAGGCCGCTTCAAGGCCTGAGGGCATACCGCCTACACCCAGCCGGAAGATGAAACCCTCATCCTCCAACGCCTTTGCCAAAGCTTTGCAGATTCTTCTTCGTGTAGCCCAATTTCGCCAGGCGCCAAATCTCATCTGATACTCCGTAATAAGGCCTCTTTTCTCATCAATGTACCCAAGAGCCGCAACTGCCTTAACGCTGGACATATTTTTTACTCCTCCCAACCTTTCACAATATTGCATAACCTGAGCCCTCACTTAATGAGATGGATCCAATCTCTGAACAAGAGTTCAAGCCTTGAATAAACAAGCCCAATCTGGCCATAACTGTAGTCCCAAATACCGCGCCAAACGAAATCATAAGAACAAACCGTCCCAAAACTGAAGCTTTTTCGATGACCCTGCCAACAGTATTGCCGCCTGCATAACGGCCTTGATCGGAAACTGAGCCAAGGATATAGAAAAACACGCTAATAGCAGCAACGTCGAATATGAGCATGAGCACAGACTCAATCCCATCAAGTGGCTGAATAGCACCCCGGATTTGAGCGATGACGCCCGCTTCAAGTACACCTGTAATAGTAATCCCGGCCGCCACACCCACAAGGTACGCCAGGGAATACCGGCTCAACCAGCTTACTTTAGGCGACCACCTTGTAAAGAGCAGTAAACCCAAAACCATTGGAAACAACACCAGATATTGGCCCCCGGCCAACGCCCCGAAACCAACGCCCTTAATATTGTTAAAACCCATGACAGCCAGGTGAGCCAGGGAAAGGCCAAGATACATGCGCCTCACAAACCCGAAAATACGGAAGGGTTTTCTTTGTAGAGGTAACTGTAAAGCCCCACAGGATGAGGGCAGATAACCAAATACCGACGTCAGTTGACATTACGATCCCCCCCTGACTGTTCACAGGCATATCTTTTCGCTGCAGCCAATAAATCACATTTCCAAGAATCATGAGGATAAGCAGTGTAGGCGTGACCAAGCATCGTGCGTCCATTGACATCGTTGCAGAGCCGGGTTTTCCGATTTTCTGCTCATAATGAGCGGCTCCTCTTTTAACCCGGAGATAAGGCCCACAAGTGCCGGCCATTCTGTAGTAGACAATGGCTTCAGGAGTTGACAAATATGTTTCCGCTTATGCATTATACCCGGTACTTGCCCCAAACGTGACGCCAGCCAGAGGTGATCATCACCGGCAGTATAGCAAGAGAATACTGCGATATCTTTTATGTTCTTGATTCTCTGCCAGAGTGGTGCCGGCCAATTTGGCCCCGTACTCGTCTTCACTAAAGTTTTCACGTCATCAGCCATTGCCGCCAGTGCCGACTCCCGCCGGCACGGTACGGCAATATAATTATGTTCTCGCCGTACTGGCTCCGTATTCTTCTTCAAGAATTTCCTTAAGAGCCGCGCGCACATTACCCCGTCTGCGCAAAGGCGGTAGTGACTATCTTATGGCCTATGATAGCGATGTCGGCCACCGCGCGCTGACAATAAGTTCCCCGGCACTTGAAGGTGCTACCTCACAACTATCATCGCGATGCTTCCAGCAGGCAGCGCCGTGGATAAAGTCATAAGCAGCGTCACCTTCAGGATCAGCCCGTTGAGGCATCCAGAGGAAAATCACGGGAAAGCAGGCACGCAAAACCAAATGACTCCAGAGGATCGCCTTTGGTCTGAGTAATCGCGTCATCGCGTGTCACCCCCCGGCATATAAGTTCTTTCAAGCCCAAGAATTATCCTTATACTGATGTTGATCATTCCTAAAGATCCGCCAATGGTGATAGCCCTGATAGCGGCAGCGTTAGGTAATTCTCGACCAGCCAATTGGCAATTTCAGTATTAGGCGATATGGCGGCCCCAAGGCCTACCTGTCCCAGAATCACAACAGCCTGGTGAGCATAAGAACTGCGGCTCGCCAATTTCTAATACGGCGCGCGCCAGCACGCCGAAGTCATGCAGAAAGCGCGTGAAAGAGTACACGTTGCCGCAGCGGGCTGATAGAGTTTTGTCCAGATGTATCGGTACTCAGAGAGCAGAACCTTTGGAAGCACACCCAAGGACAAGTGATGCCGGCCAATTGCAAGGGCCATTGGCCAGAGTTCCCCGGCACTTGAAGGTGCTACCTCAATAACCATCATCGCGATGCTTCCAGCAGGCAAGCCGTGGATAAAGTCATAAGCAGCGTCACCTTCAGGACTGGGCCCAAGAGGCAATCCCAGAGGGAAAACCATGGGAGTTAGCACGCAAAAAACCAAAATGACCCAGAGGATTCTGGTCTGAGTAATCTGCGTCATCGCGTGTCACCCCCCGGCATGTAAGTTCTTTCAAGCCCAAGAATTATCCTTATACTGATGTTGATCATTCCTAAAGATCCACCAATGGTGATAGCCCTGATAGCGGCAGCGTTAGGGTACTCGACCAGCCAATTGGCAATTTCGGGTATTAGGGGCGATATGGCGGCCCCAACAACCATGTACTCTTTCACGCTTTTCTACATGACTTCGGCGTGCTGGCAAAAATCTCTTCTGAAATGAGAGTGTAGTCGCAGCTAGCGACAAAGAACGGTAGCTGGTGGTAGTTGGCCGTGCCGGCGATCTGGGCCGCCCCGGCCAGGTTGGCAGCTTCGGCAAAAACCATGGACTCGTAATAGTAGTTTCCGAATAGCATAACACCTGCAACACGTTCCCTTTGATAAAGTCCTAAGACTGAGGCCTTGGAAGCATCTCCAGGAAGATACATTACATCCAGGGGGTTAAACGCATCGGATTTCCCTTCCCTGGAATATGCTACCTTTACTATTTCAAGGCACATAGGGTGAACCTCAGGCAGGGGTGTTATGGTGAAAAGCCTGGCATCGTATTTCGCTACCTGCTGAGCCACGTAGTCAAGTATTTTGAGGCTGGCGAAATTCTGGGCTTCGAGTTCTCCGCCGCCAAACACAAAAGCAAGGGGACGGCCCATTTCAGTAACACGTCCTATGTGTTCGTCAATGGCGTCCAAACCAGGTATTCTTCTTATATGAAGGCGACCGGTCTCCTGGAACCGGTTTTTCGCAAAATGCAGGACCGCCACAAAACTCAACAGCAAAGCTAAAGAACAAAAACGTCCTGGTATCAATAATTGCACCTCCTCAAAAAATCCATTTATGTTATATCCCTGACAAAAAAGTCAAGAACAGCAGTACCCGCTCTGGCGGATTTAGCGACAATTTTGCCCGAGCAGGGCTTTTCTGCCTTGATGACCCACTTCAACACTGTTTCCCTGGGCGGATTAACGCCTCTGAAGTACCCCATCCAAAACTGGGATTCTGCACTTGCACGTCCTTCTAAGTGGCCGCACTTTTTCTTGGAATCTCCAACCACCGAAAACCCATGGCCGGTTATCTCAACCGTAAACGGCAAATGCATCTTTAGGTCCAGAGCCATTTTCGTTCCGCAAGTTGGCAAGTACCCGGTGTTGGCCACAGTACATCTGACCTCATAAAACCCTTTGTCAACCGGCGCTATTTTGAGGTCTTTTATGGCCAAATGAGGAAGTGTCCCGGCTGAACGGATGAACCATTCCGCAATCTTGTTGCATTCGCCAGGAAGGAATCTAGGCGGAGCGTTTTGCACCACAAATTTGAACTTCCAGCCGCCAATTTCAACCTTACCGAGCTGCGGGTGGCCGAATTCATGCCAGTTAACGAACCCTTTGCCACCGAGTTCTTGATCGCACCACTTGAGCATTTTTACAAAGTCCATCTCTTGCTCTTCGTCAGACTTCTTGACTCGAGGCCACATCTTCACGCCTGACCGAGTAGCCATATCCCAAAGCTCTGTAGTATAGGCAACAATACCCCGATGGAAATACATCCAGTCGTCGAAAGCACCGTGACTCCAGGTATGCTTCTCTGCGTGAAATTCCTCAAAAATCGAAATGCAAGGAAATCCGGTTACCTCCGCGCCTATCTTTCCTATAGCGTTAAGGGCATTCCAGTCATGCTGGGGAATATCCGCAGGTGCCCTGGAGCCCGGTACCATGAGAAGGACTCCCCCTGTGGTGTGGTTGGTCATACCTATGACTATGTTGGGATGAGCGGTTATGAAATCCGCGACAGCTCTCGTTTCCGGCTCAGACAGAGGATATGGCCCTGCGCCGGACTGAACTACCTCAGTACCCCACTCAGCAGGATAGTTTCTATTGAGATCAATCCCCCATTTCATAGGGGCTATCTCCAAGGGCCCTCCGTCATAGTCGCGAATTAGTCCTTCTTGAAACACCCGGTAAAACGTTCCATGATTCTCGTCCGGCCGGCGTTTGGCCATTGCTCTTTCATCATGGGATGAGACTTTCCACTCACCGGTCGGGTCTTCTATGCGCATGAGGAGTATTTCTCCGTCACCGTTGATATCCGCCGGATAAAGCCCGGGCATCTCTTCCCAATTCTGGAATGGGTAATACCGGGGCACAGACCTCATAGTCTCGGGAGTTGCTAAAAAGGCCTCAGCACCATCCGGCGAGACTCTAGGGTGAACATAGAAGGAACAAGTATCCACAAGCCGTGTGATTCTATCTTCTTTACCGTAATTGCTGAGAAGGTAGTCAGCCGTATATAAAGAAACCATAGAGCCAACACACTCGCCGGCATGATGATTTCCGTCGACATAGTATCCAGGTTTGGAGTCATCCGGCCCCGTCTCTTTGTTGGTGATGGCAATTAGAACAATATCTCGTCCCTCACCTGACTTGCCTATCACCTTGCATGTGGCCAGATTAGGATAAGTCTCTTCCAGAGTCTTCAGGCCTTTCACCAATTCAGAATACGTGTAATAACGGTCATACGTAAGGATCAATAGGTTTCACCCTTTCTTGCATCATTTACCAAAACAGACATTTCCAAGTCCCAATTTGCCCGGTTCTCTTAGCTGGGCAAGAGCCGCAACACATCATCACCACCTTCCCATTTACTCTGTTAAACGTCGCACATGAAAGAATTTGCAGTGGGAACAAGAACTTGAAAACACACGACATTTTCTTTAGGCTCGTACTACATGCTTATTGCTAATGGCCACGATAAAATACCAATAAAACGGCCATTGACATTTATCATTTGAATATTTTCTAGGGCCTTTATGGTCAGGGAGGAGAGAAGTGTGGGACTAATTCCGGTCGCTTTATAGCTGTTTAGAAGTTGATCCAGGGAACTTAGGCAGCAACTCGTGTAGGTGTTTTCCGGGAGATCTCCCCAATCTTTACCTCCGGCATTTCTCTGCTCTAAACAACATAAAAGTGATCCAGAGTGGCTACTGATAAGTGATGGACAGAGGCACTGTTTTCTCTTCATGGGAGATTACAACACTAGATTGAACCCAGGATATCAGTTTCATCTGAAGTTTTATGCATTGATGCATAAAAAAGAAGGTGATTTAGGAGCCTTTGGCGAACCGTGTGAGCAAGATAGTCTAAACAGAATCAACAGTCTGATAAATGACGTTGATGTCACAAGAATGAGGGGAGGCTTTACAAATGGATACTTCAAGAGAGTCAATATATGCTCTCATGCTGGAACTTGTGAAGATTCCAAGTGTTTCACCAGGCCCTGGCGAAACCAGGCTGGCTCAACTTATTTATGACAAACTTGCCGGACTCCCTTACTTCAAAACCCATAAAAGCCATTTAGAGTTCATTCGGGTCCCTGACGATCCTTTTGACCGCAAAGCAGTATTCGCCATGGTGAAAGCTGAGCCCAGGACTGACCGGACAATAATCCTAACAGGCCACCTGGACGTAGTAGATACAAGCGAAGCCAGGGCGCTTTCCGGCCTTGCCTTTCACCCGGAAGAATACACAAAAAGAATCACTGAATTGGATCTCCCGCAAGAAGCCGCTGAAGACCTGGAATCGGGTAAGTACTTATTTGGTAGAGGTGTAATGGACATGAAGTGCGGACTCGCCATACAGATGGCGCTTTTATCTGAGTACTCCCGTGATCCACGGAGCCTGCCGGTGAATATTGCATTCCTTGCAGTAGGGGATGAAGAAAATAACTCTGCAGGTATGCGGGCAGCCATTACATATCTTGCAAACCTCCAGGAAAAGGGTATGGACTTTGTTGCGTGTGTTAACAGCGAAGGAATCATCCCGAAATATCCCGGAGACAAGAACCGGTATATAGATGTTGGAACCATTGGCAAGATCATGCCGCTTTTTTACTGTGTAGGGCGAGAATCTCATGTAGGGCAATACTATGCAGGACTAAATGCAAATCTTATGGCTCAGCCGTAACCATGCTTCTGGAGGGTAATCCAGACTGGGCCGAAACCTGGAAAGGAGAAGTGTATCCACCACCTGCTTCACTTAAACAAAAGGACCTGAGAGATATCTACTCTGTAACCTTACCTGCCAGAGCGGCAATTTACTTTAACCACCTGACAGTTACGAGCACTCCGGGTGAAATACTTGAAAAAATGAAGGACATAGCATCCAGGGCATTTGCTGCCTCCATTGAGCATATGACGGGCAGCGCCAATGAGTTTTCGGAAATATCCGGCACTCCTGTACCCGTAAACTGGAAACACAACGTAATAACATGGCAGGAGCTGTTAGACGAGGTAACCCCAGGTTTCGACGGTAGCTTCCACAAGCATATTGAAGATTTCATCGAAAGCCTTCCAGACGATACAGACGAGAGAGAAAAATCCCTGTTGGCAGTAGGAGAAGCATTGAGGTTCTACCCTGACAAGCGGCCTATGATAATCGTGGGATTCTTGCCGCCTTACTACCCTCACAGGACCAACAAGCGGCAATCTGCAAGGGAAAAAGGGCTTGTTGAAGCCGTAAACCAGGTCATTCAGAAAGCCCATAACGAGTTCAACGAACCTTTGGCGATATCAGAACATTTTGCATCGATCAGCGACCTGAGCTACGTTGGCTTTCAGGGCAATCGGGAAGAATTAGTACCCCTTGCCCACAACACTCCAGGATGGGGTGTTATTTACGATATTCCCCTGGACGATTTGTTGAAACTTGACATTCCGGCAGTTAACCTCGGCCCCGCTGGGAAGGATGCTCACAAGTTTATAGAAAGGTTGGAATTGGATTATTCACTGGAAGTTGTTCCTCAGCTCTTGAAATCACTTGTGGAGAAACTAGCAGATCTTGAATGAAACTTGACCGGGGCGTAAAGCCTGGAAAAACAACGAATCGAAGAGGAAACTGAATTAAAAAGCCATGTCCGGCCGGAGAAACGGATACCTTGCCGGAAAATCCGGCAAAGTGTAAACAATCCGGCCGGATGGCTAAATCTCGGGAGACACAAAAGACACAATTGCCCTGTACAAGCACTCAGCTAGTTCGCTCTGGTAATCCTCGGATCCTAATAGCTGCTCTTCATTAGGGTTAGACAAGAACCCTAACTCTACAGTTGCAGCCGGAATCTCAGCATGGTTCAGCAGAAAGTGATCAAGCCTTGCTGAAATCTCCCGCTCTGTGCCTGTGGCTGCTACCAACTCATCCTGAATCAGCTTGGCAAGTTTCTTGGAGTCAGGATGTTTAGATTCATTGTAGAAGGTTTGAGCCCCTCTTTCATATGAATCGGTAAAAGCATTACAGTGGATGGATATGGCAATGGTTGATTTTGATTCTTTCATAAGCCTTATCCTGGCCACAACATCACTGACTTCTGTAGTCTCAAGATCGTAATCACCTGTTCGGGAATAGACTACTTTTGCACCGCTTTTCTCAAGCTTCACTCCAAGGAGCAAAGCCATCGTCAGAACAATATCCTTCTCCACATAGGTTCTTCCACATGCTCCCGGATCAATTCCGCCGTGTCCCGGATCGATGAATACCACCTGTCCTGTAAGCGGCCGGGCGCCTGACGCCGGAATCACCCCTTTGGAGATAACAAGACACAGTATTAAGGAAACTACCATGAGTCCTCCAAGGGTAGCACTTCGGAAAGTGACCACAAAAAGGGGCCGGCCTCTTCGCCTGCCCCTTTTTCGTCGTACTTTTCCCATACCCACAGTACTCCTCAAGTCAAAAATCCCACACATAATCTATATATAGTCTCCCGCCAAAAGTATTCCGGGAGACATGTCAAAATTCTTAACGTTTTGAGAACTGGGGTGCCCTTCTTGCTTTCTTAAGGCCGTACTTCTTCCGTTCCTTCATTCGAGGATCCCGGGTGAGATATCCTGCCTTTTTCAAAAGGCCCCGGTAGCTATCGTCTACTTTGAGAAGGGCTCTTGCCACTCCATGTCTGGTTGCTCCTGCTTGGCCGCTGAGTCCTCCACCCATTGCCTTAACGTAAATATCAAACTTTCCTTCAGTTTCAGTCATACGCAGAGGAGATACAGCCTGGGATTCCAGAACTTTGTTGGCAAAGTACTCAGAAAGCCCTTTGCCGTTAACTGTAATTCTGCCTGTCCCTGGCAAAAGCCTTACTCTGGCTACTGCATGTTTCCTGCGTCCCGTTGCAAATATTGATTCCAACCTATTTCCCTCCCTGCCAGAAATCAGGTTTTTGCGCCTGATGAGGATGATTAGCACCTTTGTATACAAAAAGACGTTTCCCGATCTGCCTTCCCAAACGGTTCTTGGGAAGCATGCCTCTCACTGCCACTTCAACAACCTTTTCCGGACGCTTCTCCATCATAATCTTATAAGGAATATACCTGTCGCCGCCGGGATACCCTGAGTGGGTGAAAAATATCTTCTGATCCCGCTTCTTGCCGGTAAGTACAACATCCCTGGCGTTTATTATTATTACGCTATCCCCCATGTCTACGGAAGGGGTAAACGTAGGTTTATGCTTTCCCCGAAGCAATGTGGCGGCCACAGACGCGATCCTGCCCAACGGTTTACCCTTTGCATCGATGATCCACCATTTTCTCGGTACCTCTCCCGGTTTGGCCATATACGTTACGCCCACTGTCATAACCTCCTTATGCCGCCGTGCAAGCAACATCCATTCTAACCATGCTGATTTTGCTGGTCAAGAGAACCTGACTTTTTCCAGGCAAAGACCTTTGCCCGGAGCACATTTTCCTATCCTGAACTTCTTTTTTCCTTCTGCCGCCTCAAGAGCTCTTCTGACCGTCCCCTGTGGAAGGTGTCCTCTTCCTATATCTATCAGGGTTCCGGCCATAAGCCTGAGCATTTTGTAAAGAAAGCCATCTGCAGTAACCCAAAACTCCCATAAGGCGTCTTTACTTCCTTCCACATCCTTCCTCACCCATCTTGCCTCAAACACATGCCGGACAGTAGTCCTGGCAGAAGAACCCTGGGCTCTGAAATTGGCAAAGTCCTTTATTCCTTCAAACTCTACTGTTTCTTGTAACATCGATTCAAAATCCAATTTGCCCGGGTACCACAAAACATACCTGTAAGCCAAAACTGAAGGCCTCTTGCTCTTCCATATTCTGTAGCAATAGGTCTTGCTTACCGCATCCCTTAAGGGATCGAACTCAGGAGCCACTGCCCTGGCCGAATCAACGATTACATCTTCCGGCAAGAAAGTCCGAAGAGCCATTGGAATGCGCTCGGGAGGAATCGAGGCGGCTGTGTTGAACGCTATTACCTGCCCCCTGGCATGAACTCCTGCATCGGTTCTTCCTGCAGCTCTTACCGTAACCGGATGCCTTAGTAGGTTCTCCAGGCCGTCTTCTAAGACTCCCTGGACAGTCCTGTGATTCTTCTGGCGTTGAAATCCGGCGTACTGAGTCCCATCATACTGGACGCACATCTTAATCCTGAGATCTTGTATTACCTCCATTTATCACACTAACCTCACACAAGCCCCCGGGAAATTACAGGCCCAAACTTCACCCTGGTATATACAACCAAAACCGACATAATCACTGTTAGGCCAAATGCCAGGTAGTCTTTTTGGGCTAACCTTAATTCTCTCATTCTGGTCCTGCCCTCACCACCCCTGTAACACCTTGCCTCCATGGCCATAGCCAGATCATCGGCTCGCCTGAAAGCACTCACAAACAAAGGAACCAAAAGAGGGACCAGACTCCTGGCTCTTTGAACCATGTTGCCTGACTCAAAATCAGCCCCCCGTGCCATCTGGGCTTTCATTATTCTCTCTGCTTCTTCAAGTAAAGTCGGAATGAATCTCAAGGCAATAGTCATCATCATTGCGATCTCATGGGCAGGAACTCCAATCCTTGAAAAAGGTTTGAGTATGTCTTCAAGCCCATCGGTAAGTTCAATAGGCGATGTAGTAAGAGTCAGTAATGATGTAAACAGAATCAGTATTATAAGCCTTGTCCCTATGAACAAGCCCTGTATCAAACCTGCCCATGTTGCCTTGATAGGCCCAATTTTAAACATCACAGGCCCAGGAGTAAGGAAAAGGTGTAAGCCCATGGTAAAAATCATGATAAAGACAATCGGCCTTAACCCCCTAAAAAGCACTCTCCATGGAATCCTGGAAAGAATCACTGAAATAAGAGCAAAGATGCCTGTCACAAAAAACGAGTAAAAGTTGTTCCCCACGAACAAGACCACCATGAACATCAAGGATATCAGTATCTTAGCCCTGGGATCCAAAGAGTGAACAAAGGACTCTGCTGGATAGTACTGGCCTATTATTACTCCTCTTGACATCATAAGACCCCTTGCACCCCTCTTCCCCTCAGCTCTTTCATGATCTCCCTGTACGCTTCTTCGACAGTAAGAACATCTTCTCTAACGTCCCAACCTTTGTCTTTCAGCCTCTCCATAAGAACTGTCACATCAGGCGATTTCAGGCCCAAAGACTCCAGAAACCTTCCCTGAGAAAAAACCTCCCTGGGAGAGGCGTCTGTCACAAGCCTTCCTTCATTGAGAATCATGATTCTCTGGCAAAACCGGGCTACATCATCCATGTTATGTGATACTAAAATTACAGTCATTCCCATCCCATGGAGTTTCTTCACGTTATCCAGAATCTCTCTCCGGCCTCTTGGATCCAATCCTGCTGCAGGCTCGTCCAAAATCAGTACTTTAGGCTTTGTAGCTAAAATCCCGGCTATGGCCACTCTTCGAACTTGCCCTCCTGAAAGTTCGAAAGGAGAACGGGAAAGAAGCTCCCGGTCCAGCCCGACTACTCTTCTTGCCTCTTCTACCTGAATTTCAATCTCTTCCTGAGAAAATCCCAAATTCCTGGGGCCAAAGGCAATGTCATCAAGAACAGTCTCTTCGAATACTTGCTGCTCAGGGTACTGAAATACCAGGCCTATCTTCTGTCTTATCTTCTTTAGGCTGACTCCCTTTGACCAAATGTCCACCCCGTCAATCAAAACCATACCGGAAGTTGGCTTCAAAAGCCCGTCAAGATGCTGGATCAAAGTAGACTTTCCAGAACCCGTAGCCCCTATCAACCCAACAAATTCACCGTCTTGTATGGAAAAAGAGATTCCGGATAAAGCAGTGACCTCTGATAAGGTACCCTCCATATAGGTATGAGTTAAATCCCTTACTTCAATTGACATAATTCATTCACCAGTTCATCCACACTTAATGCTTCCGGGTCAATGGCAATTCCGCTTGTAGCCAGCATACCGCTGAGTTTCCCAAGAGGTGGAACATCAAGGCCCAATCCCGCCATAGTATCTGCCTGCCTGAAGACCTCTTTCGGCGTCCCCTGCATAACAATCTTTCCGTCATCCATTACAAGTACCCTATCTGCGTACAAAGCTTCATCCATGTAATGGGTTATGTGAATGATGGTTATACCCATTTCCTTATTGAGCCTCTTTACCGTCTTCATTACCTCTTCCCTGCCCAGGGGATCAAGCATTGCAGTAGGCTCGTCCAGTATTATGCATCTGGGTTTCATAGCCAGTATCCCGGCTATAGCCACTCTTTGCTTTTGCCCTCCAGACAAAAGGTGGGGAGCATGGCGGGAAAAGTCCCTCATACCTACCGCGTCCAAAGCTTCTGCAACCCTTGTCCTGATTTCCCCCGGCTCAATTCCCAAATTCTCAGGGCCAAAGGCAACATCTTCTTCCACCACCGTGGCCACCAGCTGATTGTCAGGATTCTGAAAAACCATTCCAGCGCTCCGCCGGATTTCCCAGGTAAGTTCAAGGTCTTTGGTGTTCATGCCAAAGACCCATACATCCCCTTCATTTGGCAGCAAAAGAACGTTTAAATGCTTGGCCAGGGTGGATTTTCCGGACCCATTAGGCCCCACAACCACCACAAACTCTCCCTGAGGTATGCTTATGTCCACCCCTGCCAGAGCCAACACGCTATAGGACTCGTCCACCTGGTACCTGTGAACCAAGCCCCTTGTCTCGACGCTCCTGGCCTCTTCATTCATTGTTCCCATTCAGCCTTCTTTACTTTTCTGGCTTGACAAGTTCCAATATGGCCATAGGAGCTCCATCGCCTCGCCTCTGGCGGGTCTGAATAATCCTTGTATAGCCTCCTGACCGGTGGGCATATCTTGGCCCAATTGTCTCAAAGAGTTTCTTTACTACGTCCTCTTTATTGATAAAAGCAAGAGCCCTTCTCCTGGCAGAGAGGCTGTCTTCTTTTGCGATGGTAATCATCTTCTCGCAAATCGACTTTGCTTCTTTAGCCTTAACAAGAGTAGTCTCTATTCTTTCGTTCTCCAAAAGCGACGTTACAAGGCCACGAAGAAGTGCCTTGCGTTGCGCTGTAGGTCTGTCAAATCGTGAGTAACCCAACTTCGTCTCCCCCTCACTCGTCTTCTAGGCGGAAAGCCAGCCCCAGTTCTGCCAGCTTGTTCTTAACCTCTTCGAGGGACTTCTTGCCCATGTTCCGTACCTTTGAAATCTCTTGCTCTGTCTTCTGAATAAGCTCACCTACATTGTTAATCCCGGCACGCTTCAAACAGTTAAAGGATCTCATAGACAATTCCAATTCTTCGACAGGCATCTCAAGCATTTTTTCGAGTTCTGACTTTTCCTCAATTTCCTCTTCGTCAGTATCCTCCTTGACCTTGGCTGCAAGATTCTTGAAAAGATCAAGGTGCTCAATCAATATACCGGCAGCTCTTTCAATGGCCTCGTCGGGCCGGATGCTTCCGTCTGTCCATACTTCAATAATCAGCTTATCGTAGTCGGTCCTCTGCCCTACGCGGGTATCTTCAACTTGAAAATTAACCTTCGTAATGGGAGTAAATCTGGAATCAATGGCGATTACTCCGATGGCCTGGTTCGGAACCTTGTTGGCCTCTGCTGTAACATACCCGCGCCCATCTTCAACGGTCAGCTCGATAAACAAGCTGCCGTCCTGATCAATTTCTGCAATATGAGCATCGGGATTAATGATCTCAATATCAGGGTCAGCAATAATGTCCCCGCCTGTAACAGTACAAGGCCCTTGTTTCTCAATTCGCGCATATCTGGTTCCCGAACTGTGCAGTTTGAGAACCAGTCCTTTGATATTCAAGATTAGATCAGTTACGTCTTCTCTGACTCCTGGGATAGTGGCGAACTCGTGGAGCACTCCGTCTATCCTAACTCTGGTTACAGCGGCCCCTGGAAGAGAGGACAGCAATACACGGCGCAAAGAATTGCCTATGGTCACGCCATACCCTTCTTCCAAAGGCTCCACCACAAAACGTCCGTATTTCTTATCAGGCGAAATATCTTCGCATTGAATTCTTGGCTCGATTAACTCGAACACTCTGTGAGCCCCCCTTGTTTAACACGCTTTCCCCGGGGTGAATTACTTCGAATAAAGCTCAACGAT
>JAXGOJ010000021.1:0-26391 GCA_040767525.1 Bacillota bacterium
ATTTCCGGTGAAGTCACAGTCACGGTGGATGTGCTCAGCGGGCTATCGCTGCCTCTGCCTATGGTAATAGAGGGCGGAGATGTTATGACTATTGCATCGGCTCCTACTTTGGATGAAGCCGCGAGGGCTGCAACCAGGCACATGTTTGATTTCCTCCATACGGTAGTTGGCCTTACGTTTGACGAAGCCGGTATGCTATTGTCGGCTACAGGAGATCTTTGTATTTGCCAAATCGTCGATCCTTTGATGACGGCCCGTATGGAGTTCCCGTTATGGATTCTTAATAAGTACGGGTACAGTATGCCGTAAGCTAAACGCTGGGGCGAGTGTAAATTTGGATAACAAGGAAGTTCTTACATGCGTAAAGCCAGTGTTCTAGTCAACGCTGGTTTTACTGCCTTCGTCTGGTTGGGAATCTGTGCTATGCAGATCCGTGCTGCGCGAGTCCAATACGTCGGCAAGAAGCTCTATTCGACCTCCGGTTGGCTGAGTCCGAGGCGGGATATAAGAGGTAATGCCAGAAACAGCAAGGCCGCACCTGAGAGGACGACCACCGGGTTGGCTGCTGTGGTTTTGACGATGCCAATATCAATGATAACTCCAGGGAGAGAGATGAAAATGAGGCTTGTTCCCATCCCCAGGCCGAATACATAGGGCGAATTTCTTTCGATAGCAACATCGCGAAGTGCCAGCCAGTAGAAGAAATCCACACTGCCCAGGCCGACAGCCAGCAAGAACGTGGCACTCAAGACTGCAAGGCTGCCCTGGCCGGTTGCAAAAAAGACAAGTCCGGTACCGAGAAAGCTAACACTGGCGACTGCCAGTTTGAAATAGTCACCCTTGCGGGTCCAAAAGGCACATACTGCAATTTGAACGGCGTATATGATTGGTTCAAGCCCTCCCAGGGATGGCCAATTCAGGCAAAATGACGGGACAATCACATGGTACCACAGCCCGCCGCAGAAGTATTCAACCAGTGCCAGAAGGACGAGGAAAAAAAGCGCCGAACCCGAGCCTGTGGTTCTCTTGCTTCCACCTATGGGTTGACGGTATTGGCACGGGCCTTGGGAAGTCAGGTAGGCTTTGCGGATTAGGATTCCGGCTAGTAAAGGGCCCAATCCGAGAACAACCGCTATGATTTTCAGAGTATTTGCAGGGGAATCTGCAACTATGGGGAATCCGGCAAGCAGAAGGTTACACAATACCATGGCTAAGCCTATTTCATAGGAAGGGTTGGAACTTTCCAAATACCCTGGAACCCAGAGCAATATAAGGATTCCGGCCCCGAAACCGCACACTGCCATAAGCCCTATTTTTACCGCAGTAGATAAGGCAATAACCGTGAGCCCTCCTGAGATAAATACCGCTATTCCGGACACAAGCCCTATGAAAGCCGCAGTTTTTTTCTCCCGGAACCATGAAGAAGCCAGAGGAAGAACCAGGTAACTTAGTGCGTGGGTTATGACAAATGTGTGACTAAGAACGGCTGATGGCGATCCTGTGGCTGCGTTAAACAGAGGGCCGTAAAACGGATAAGCAAGCATCCACGCGAAGGCCAGACTAAGGGCTATTCCTCCATAAAACCACTTAGTCTTGAGAATTCCGTGTTTGAAGATATTATGTATACCGGTTTGTGTTTCTTCAGGCATTGTATACCTACTTCATATATCAGTTTCATGTCTCTGCCTAGCATGTTTTGCCTTTAATCTGGCTTTTGCAAACCTATACTTATGGGTAGTAATGTCTTTCACTTGCAAAACTATCTGATAGGATAGTGGGCGTCAACTAGAAATACCTGTAAAGTTATATGTGGAGTTATATGTAGAATACAGCAACTGACTGAGTAACCAGGCCAAACACTGCTTTTCTTTGGAGGAATGGTTGAAAGGATGCCAGAAGAAAAACAATCTCGCAAAACATTGGAATGGCGAATCCATATTCCGCTTCTTCGCAACAGGCCGGTGCGAAAGCAGCTCGAAACGGCAATTGGCCTTCCTATCGGGATGCTACTGCTTGTGCTTTTCTCGCACGGGGCATTAACTAAACATCTAGACACAATATATGTACTGAGACTGGTTCTTACAGCCTTCTTGCTAATTGCCCTCAATATAATGTTGGTTTTCCGGAAGACTTATGATATTCGCTTTATTGTAAACCATGAAGGAATTTTATATGAAAGCCAACAGGTTCAGCCAAGGAATGACAGTTCAACATCTGCAATCACTTTCATGGGAACCGGGTTTGTTTCTCAGCCCAGGCAATCAGCATTATTGGAGTGGCCTGAAGTCAGAAGCGTGAAATATTTGCCTGCGAAGAAAACCATCTTGCTCAAGGGCGGGCTTGCAGGCGAAATGGCAGTGTTTTGTACTGAGCAAAACTACAAAGAGGTCGAGGCTTTTATCGGCAGGAAGACTGGGTGAAAAATCAGGCCGCCCCCGGTTCTGCTGAACATACCTGCTGATTTGGCTTGTTATCGTTGCACTGTTTCGTCCTTCGCTGTTTTTACCCCTTCCACTTTGCTGCCCCGTTTCAAGGATGGTTTACCGGTACCTGAAAATGATATTGTTAAGATGACGACGAAAAGGGAGTGGGTGGTTCATGAATACGACAAATTACATATCCACGTTCTTCTGGATCATTATTTTGGGAAGCTCAATTTTCATGCCGCTTTTCAGGCAAAAGCGGCTTGAGGCAATGAGGTTGGGCTTGATGAGGAAAATGCAGAAGGATAGGGGTTCCCGGGTGATTACTCTTATACACCGGCAAGAGTCTTTGAGTTTTCTGGGAATTCCACTTAGCAGGTACATTAACATAGAAGATTCGGAGCAGGTGCTCCGGGCCATTCGCATGACTGCCGATGATGTGCCTATCGATCTTATTGTCCATACCCCCGGTGGCCTTGTTCTTGCTGCAGAACAGATCGCCTTGGCCCTGGTGCGGCATAAGGCAAAAGTGACTGTATTTGTTCCCCATTATGCTATGTCGGGAGGTACTCTCCTGGCTCTTGCCGCAGATGAAATAGTAATGGATGAAAACGCTGTCCTGGGGCCGGTTGATCCTCAGATAGGGTCATATCCGGCTGCATCTATATTGAGTGTGGTCGAGCGTAAGCCAATAGAGCGGGTAGATGATAATACCCTGATTTTGGCGGATGTTTCCCGCAAGGCTATAGCGCAGGTTAGAGAAACTGTTTTACAGATACTAAAAGAGAATTTGCCGGATGAACATGCCGAGGAGTTGGCCGACCTGTTTACCAAAGGCTACTTTACCCATGATTATCCGTTGACCGCAACCCAGCTTCAGGCTATGGGGCTTCCAGTGGCGTTTGATATGCCTGTTGAGGTGTACAAACTTATGGAGTTATGTCCTCAGGCTGGGACAAACAGGCCGTCAGTTGGGTATGTGCCTATTCCTCACAGGAATGAGCCTGGGCGCGAACGGACGGCCCCGCGGCCGCAGTAGGATTTCGGGATTGTTGGCCGGGGAAAATCCAAGGTGAGTCATCCTCAAATGCTAACGCCTTACTTTTTTTGTTCAAAACAAGCTCGTATGTTCAATGAAGGCAGCGAAATAGGAAACTACAGTTTTAACCACAAGCGGCTTACCACCCTTTCTTCTGACGAGCTGCAACAGCAAATTCAGAAGACACAGGCAGTTATAAAGAAAGCTACTGGCTATGAACCGGCGATAATGAGCCCAACTTACGGGTCTTACAATGATGAAGTCAGGGAGAGCGTTGGTATGCCCATGATTTTGTGGGTTTACCGCCGGGAAAGCAAGAAATAGGTTTCCTCTGATTACTTATCTTACTTTGTTTAGTTTCTTTTTGTTGTTAACGATTCAAAGCCCCGCGTTTGGCCACGATACTCCATGTTAGATACAGCAGGCCCAGCATAGAAACAAGACTACAGTATCCTATTAAGGCTTGCACCTTGGTGAGCAGGCCTAGAAAACGAGCGGAGCTTTTCTGATGTATAAAGAACATGATTACGATTTTGAGATGGAATTGGATATTCTTGCTAGCCTTGTTGTGGAGATGGACGGCCCAGATGCCCATATTCTTGAGGTAATCTCTACAATTGCCGAGAGATTGCAGGAGCATACTGCAACCGGTAAAGAGGCAAACAAACTAGCATGCCAAATCGCAAGGTTAATACAAGAAATGCGCAAGGGCAGTCTTCCTTTTGAAAAGGGCTATGTTGCCCTGTCTTCATCCATTCAGATGCTACAGCGTGATTTGCAAGATCAGGCTTTACAGGCCGGCCGTGGCGTTTTGCCAGGCGAAAGCGGTATGCCCGGTGTGGAAGCGAGCCCCGGCGGTGAGGCCGGCGCAGGTGACACGAGCCCCGGCGGACTCCCTGTTGCAGTAACCAGTCAATCCTTTGATCCCAACGATTCCGATAACGCGATGTTCATTGCGGAAGTTGAAGAATGCCTTGCTTCCGCAGAGATGTCGCTTCTGGCTCTTGAGAAGAATCCCGGCGACCGGTCTCACCTGAACGAAGTGTTCAGGTGTTTTCACAACATAAAAGGAATCTCAGGTTTTGTGAATTTGGGCGATTTCCTTGAACTGTGCCATCATGCAGAATCCCTTATGGAAGGGGCAAGGACAGGCACTTTAGAATTTACAGGCCGTGTAACTGAAGCGGTTTTCGATGCCCTGGATCTTCTCAAAGATATGGTACATCTTCTCAAGGTGTCTTCGGCGGATTTCCCGTACAAGACTCCAGAGATGTTTGGAGATGTAATCACTGCCTTGAAAAACCAGGGCGTTACCAGCCCCGAACAAGCAAGCACTGGATCTGGCAAGATGCACAGTATCCCATCAGGGAAATCACAAAGCGGCCGGTTTGAAGATGGTGATAACGCGCAGATTGACGAGGTATGCAATGGGCCAACCTGTGGAACCGGGAGTTCGCTCTCGGGTTCCCTTGACAACGGTGTTTCCAGGCAAGCGGTTGTGCTCGATGAAGTTGTAAGGGTCAGCACCAGGCGGCTAGATGCCCTGCTGGATGAAATTGGCGAACTTGTAATAGCCAATTCAATGGTTGCCCAAGAAATAGAAACCTCGAATTATGCAGACTCGCGGTTGGCCCAAAATGTGAGCAGGATGACCAAAATTGTTCGCCAGCTACAGGAGCTCACAATGGGTATGCGAATGGTTTCCCTGGAGCCAACTTTCAACAAACTTGCCCGGATTGTGAGGGATTTGTGTCACAAGACAGGGGTTGAAGTGGGATTTGTTTGTGACGGCGGAGATACTGAGCTAGATAGAAAAATTGTGGAACTAATTACAAATCCCATGATCCACCTGGTGCGCAATGCTATTGACCACGGTATAGAACAGCCTGACGAGCGTGAGGCTTTGGGAAAGCCGAGACAGGGGCAGGTACATTTGTCGGCTTTTCATCAAGGGGGCAGTGTTGCAGTACGGATTGAGGATGATGGGAGAGGGCTTGACGAGGCCCAGATAGCAGAAAAGGCTATTGAACTGGGGCTCATGAAACCCAATGCAAACTTGGCTGGCCGGGAGATTTACCAGTTCATATTTGCCCCAGGGTTTTCCACGAGCCACGAAGTAACTGATATCTCAGGCCGCGGTGTAGGTATGGATGTGGTTAAGAGAAACATCGAAAGCCTGCGTGGGAAGATAGACATTCAAACGCAGCCAGGTGCCGGTACAGCCTTTACTCTGTGGCTTCCTCTAACAATGGCGATCATAGATGGCATGGTTGTGACTGTTGGAGAGCAGCGCTTCATAGTTCCTTCAATTTCAATTCAGGAAGCTGTCCGCCCTGAACCCAGCGACATTAAAACCGTAATGGGCAAAGGGGAATACATCTCGATAAGGGGCGAACTGATTCCTTTGTACAGGCTCCATTCATTATTAGGCCTGGAAGGAGCAAGGATTAACCCGTGGGAGGCCCTGGTCTTGGTTACCTATCTTGGCGAGGGCCGGTGCGGGATTTTGGTTGATGATTTAATCGGACAGCAGCAAGTAGTAGTCAAACCTGCAGGATATCTTGTAGACAGGCTCCATTTCATTTCCGGTGCTGCCATTATGGGCGATGGCCGGGTAGCTTTAATTCTAGATCCTTCACAAGTTATGAAGGCCACAGGCACATAGGCTAGTGAGGCAGAATGCAGACAGCGCAGAGAAGACAGATAGGCAAGGGAGAAAAGCAGGAAGAGAGGTGAAATCAGTGTCTGAGATTCAGTCAAAGCAAAAACATTCTCAATTTCAGGGAATGGAGGCTGACGCCGGAGTGCGTTCCCAAAAGTACCTGACCTTCGTTCTCGACATGGAAGAGTATGGCTTGGAGATTATGAGGGTCAAAGAGATCATAGGCCTAATGGAGATTACCCCTGTTCCTCGAATGCCTGATTTTGTGCGGGGAGTAATCAATTTGAGGGGCAGGGTAATACCTGTAGTAGATTTGAGGCTGAAGTTTGGAATGAAAGACGCAGAAGATACTCAGGAGACGTGCATAATCGTTGTTGATCTCAACGATACCCTCATGGGGGTTGTCGTAGACCGGGTGTCTGAAGTGCTTGATGTAGCCGAAGCCGACATAGAAGAACCCCCATCTTTCGGCGTAGACCTCGACACGTCATTCATTTTGGGAATGGGTAAAGCCAAGGGCAAAGTGGTCATTCTTTTGGATATCAAAAAGGTTCTTACTGACAGTGAACCTATTCTGGAACAGCAGTTACCCAAGACAGGCCTGGCTTTATAGTCCGGCCCGGTTATATCAGCGATTCATTTCGCCAAATGCGGTTAGGAGGTAGCAATATGGCCAAAAGTTCTCAGGTAGAGTCAAAAGAGGCTCTTGCCAGGGAAATCAAAGCACAGTCCACCAGGGCAGGCGATAGTCCGGGCAAGTCTCGCGAAATTGCAGGGGAACAGGGATTAGTGTATGAACTATCCAGGCTCATTGATCTGTTCAAAGAAGGGGATATTGAGGCCCGTGCAGACGTAACCAAGTTTGACGGCGCATATGCTGAGGTTGCCGGGGTTGTCAATGAGCTATTGGATGCAGCAATTACGCCGGTCAGACAGACACTGGCATTTGTTTCAAGAGTACAGGACTTTGATTTTACATACAAAGTTGGATTTACTTACAAAGGTTTATGTGGCGAGCTGCAGTTGGCTTTGAACATTCTACGGGAACGGCTAGAATTGACCCAAGCTGTCGCTGAACACATAGCTAACGGAGATCTCAGCGATGCTGAGGAAATCAGGAAGTATGGAGGCGGGACCGGCAGGCGGTGCGAGAATGATAACTACAGTCCTGCGTTCTTGAAGATGATAGAAAGCCTTGAAGCTGTTTTGGAGGATCTTCTTGGACTCGAAGAGGCAATAATCGCGGGGCGGTTTGGCTATAAGATGGAGATTTCCAAGCATCAAGGAAAATACAGGAAGATCCTGGAGTCGATAGATGGTGCTCTTGAGCACATGGTCAGGCCGATTAACGAGGCCCTTGGTGTTTTGGAGAAGATGGCTGAAAAAGACCTTACAGGCAGGATGACCGGAGATTACCAAGGTGATCACGCCAAACTGAAAAGCAGTTTGAACACTGCGCTGCTCAGCCTAAACGATGTTTTGTCCCAGGTTATTGACGGTGCTGAGCAAGTAGGTACTGCTTCAAACCAAGTTGCAGCAAGTGCTGCATTAGTGTCAGAAAACACGGCTGAAGAGGCAAGTGCTCTCGAAGAAATATCGGCCAGCCTTGAAGAAATATCGGGAATGACGAGAAATAATGCTGACAATGCCAATGAGGCCCAGGTTTTGGCCAAAGTGCAAGAGGATAGTGTCAAGAAAGGCCAGGAAGCCATGGGGCGTATGAATCGGGCTATAGCAGACATTAAGTCTTCGTCAGATGAGACAGCCAAAATAGTGAAAACCATTGATGATATTGCTTTCCAAACGAACCTGTTAGCTCTGAATGCTGCAGTAGAAGCAGCTAGGGCTGGGGATGCTGGCAGAGGTTTTGCTGTCGTGGCTGAAGAAGTGAGGAATTTGGCTCTGAAGAGCGCAGATGCAGCCAAGAATACTGCCCAGATGATAGAAGATTCAATAGGCAATGCTGAGCAAGGGGTTGCAATTGCAGACGAAGTAACCAAGGCTCTCAAGGAAACCACTGAAAACATGGCAAAGGTCAATAACCTCATACGGGAAATCGCGGCTGCCAGCCAGGAACAAGCCAAGGGTATTGAGCAGGTCGCTACTGCGACAAATCAGATGGATAAGTCGGTACAGCAAAATGCCGCAAATTCCGAAGAATCTGCCAGCGCGTCAGAGGAGTTGTCTGCTCAGGCACAGTATCTGACAGAAATGATAGCTGAGTTTAGAGTAGCCAGGGAGCACAGCAAGACAGATGTTGAAGAAATTGCCGGCATGCTATCCGGGCTTGACATTGATGCATTGCGCCAGTTTGTTGCCCAGCAGAGCAAGAAACCTTCTCATCCCAAGGCGGCGAAACCCGGGCAGGCCGGAGGCAGGCCCAAGCCCGCACGAGCCCCGGGCAAGGCATCAAAATTGATACCTTTTGATGATGATGAGGATTTCGAAGGGTTTTAATGTGGTGGTTGGATATCTATGTTAAGCCAGTACCCGGTTCTTTCCAATAAGGAATTCAACAAGATCCGGCACATGGTATATGACTTGTGCCGGATCGATCTGCATTCAGGGAAAAAAGTCCTTGTACAGACCAGGCTGAGCAAGAGAATCCGGGCGCTCGGCCTTAGGACTTTTGGCGAGTACTTGCGCTGGATAGAAAACGACAGTTCAGGCAATGAACTGGGTATAATGATTGATTACATTACGACTAACCTGACCAGTTTCTTCAGAGAGAAGGCTCATTTTGGTTACTTAAAAGAAGTTCTGGCTTATCTTGATCCCAAGAGTATGGCCAGGTTGCGAATTTGGAGCGCAGGTTGTTCTTCAGGCGAGGAAGCGTATTCTATTGCCATGATTCTGCGGGAATTGTGGAGCGATATCGACGGGATGGATGTTCGAATTCTGGCAACGGATATTTCTTCACATATGATAGGCCTTGCAAAACAAGGTGCATATACCCTGGAAAAACTTAGTGGCGTGCCTTCAGCTCTCAGGTTAAAATATTTTAGGAAGGTTAATACCGCAAAAGGTGAGCGGTATCTTGTCAACCCGGAGGTTTCCAGGCTGATTTGCTTTCGAAGACATAATCTAGCAGGCCTCTGGCCTATGAAAGGGCCCTTCGGGGTTGTTTTTTGCAGAAATGTGATGATTTATTTTGACCGCGAGGCTCAGCAGCATCTGGTATCCCGGTTTTACGATATTCTTTCACCGGGAGGCGTTCTCATGGTCGGCCATTCAGAGGGGCTAGCAGGCATAGGCCACAGTTTTCAGTATGTCCGCCCCAGTGTATATATGAAGCCCAGGCAAATTCCTGCAGCCGGCGCAAGCGGAATACATCAGTCTGGCCCGGCGGGTGCTTGAGGTTTGAAGGATTGGTTACGAGCCCGCGGCAGGGCTTTCTCCAATTAGCCTTTGCCTGTATGTTGCGCCGGTTGTTGTGTCTCCATGGCTAAATTGGAATGTTCGTTTCTTGGAGGGCAAAATGGTTCGGGTATTGGTAATTGACGATTCAGCAGTAGTGAGGAAAATCTTGACTACTGAGTTCTCTAAGTATCCAGGCATTGAGATAGTGGGCACTGCTCCTGACCCATACGTGGCTCGCGATTTGATAGAGGACCTAAGGCCAGATGTTCTGACTTTGGATATCGAGATGCCGCGTATGGATGGGTTGACTTTCCTGCGAAAACTAATGGAGCACTATCCTTTACCTGTGGTAGTAGTGAGCTCGTTGACTCCTGCAGGCAGCGATATGGCAGTCGAAGCCCTTGAGATAGGGGCTGTTGATGTTATGTGCAAACCTGGTTCGGCTTTTACGGTAGGGGATATGGTTACGGATTTGGCTGCTAAGATAATATCTGCTTCGTTGGTAGACCCGGAACGCCTGGCAAATGCAGCAAGAAGCACGGCGGGGGACGCCGGAGGCCAGGCGCCTCTATCGCTGACACGGACAACTAAACAGTTAGTGGCTATAGGGGCTTCTACAGGAGGTACTGAAGCAATTAAGGAGATTCTGTCGCGGTACCCTGCTAATTGCCCCGGAACTCTGATAACTCAACATATGCCGGAGACTTTCACACGTTCTTTTGCCAAGAGGCTAGACGATATTTGCCCTGCCAGTGTGAAGGAAGCTGAAGACGGTGACGAGGTCCGGCCAGGCAGAATACTGCTGGCTCCCGGAAGCAGACATATGGTTCTGAGGAGGGATGGAGCTAGGTATTGTGTTAGAGTTAAAGATGGGCCATATGTTAATTATCAGAAACCAAGCGTTGATGTTTTGTTTCAGTCAGTTGCGAGATATGCCGGAAGAAATGCTGTTGGAGTTATACTTACAGGTATGGGTGCAGATGGTGCCCAAGGCCTGAAGGCTATGCGAGAGGCAGGGGCTAACACCATAGCCCAGGATGAGAAAACCTGTGTTGTATTTGGAATGCCCAAGGTTGCCATTAACATTGGGGCTGTTGCGTATGTACTGCCCTTGCAGGATATTGCCAAGAAGATTGTGACATTAATTAATGACAGCCGGCAGTAGAAATCGTTGGTAGAGCGCTAAGTACTGTGTTAGTGTATTTAGTATGGGCATCATGTGGAATATAAATAGAACACTATTCGGAGCAATTAAACATTGAGGTGCCGTGTGTGTCTTCTCAGCGCGAGTCAAATTTTGCCTCGGACTTACTAAGATTTTTGACTCTGGGAAAGTCAGAGGACTTGAGAACGGTTTTGACCCAGGCCCTGCATTTGGGCATATCCATTTCACAGAGCCAGGCAGGTGCGATATGGCTGTATGATGGCCGGTCACTCAAGCAGGTTTCCTTCTTAAATGTGCCTGATTATGATTGGCTTTTTAACCAGGTTCCTTCTGTGAGCTCGCCTGCTTACGATAAGCTGAGTTTGGGCAAAGGCCTATCAGGGACTTGTTTTGTACGGCAGAAACCTGTCATTTCAGATGATCTGGCGTATGACGAGCTGACGGTTATGACACCAAGAGATGCCAGGCAGGGCAAACTCAGGGCTTGCGCTGCAGTTCCAATTGGATTCGAACGCCTTACAGTCGGAGTGATGACTGTGTTCAGATCCACATCAGAAACTTACGAACCTCATGTAGTACGCAACTTATGTTTGTTCGGAACCGAAATTGCTTTGTGTCTACACCACTGCATATGTTTTCCGGGTATCATGGCTGAATGGGAGAGATTGTTGTCTGAATATGACCCAGACCATAAGATGGGACAGCCGGTTGGACAGCAAACGCGGCCGCATTCTTCAAACCCACGTGGAGCGTCCTTTCCAAAAGGAATTCAGCCTGCTACTCTAGGAATTCTCCAGGAGTGTTTCGAAAACTCAAAGAAGCCTCTTTCTTGCAATGAGGTTGCTGAAATTACCGGCTTTTCCGCAGTTACCGTCAGGCGGTATCTCAACTATATGGTAAAGGCAAATATTCTCTGCCAGCGCCTTCAATACGGAGAAATTGGCCGCCCGGCGTTTGTGTATTTTGCACGGCAATGATGAGCTTTTCAGGTCAGGACCGGACATTCGGCCCAACCGGTGCGATGTTGCACCGGTTTTGGCTCAGACCCCACTGGTTCTGCACCGGTATCCGGCAATACACATAATCCATGTTGATAACAATACTTCTTCCACTTCTGATATAATAGCTTCGACAACTGAATAGCGACAGATTACAGGTGCCCCGTCCATGGGGTGAATAGGGAATCAGGTGAAAATCCTGAGTGGTCCCGCCACTGTAACCGGAGAGCCTTGCGGCACGCCACTGTCTAGAGATGACTCAGACGGGAAGGCTGCCACAGAAGTGAGTAGGCAATGACCCGGAAGCCAGGAGACCTGCCTGTATATCTTTCAACCTAAGCCTTCGGAGGAAAGGAGGGGTACCAAGAATCAACCGTCTTGGTTTGAAGCGCAACTGATCCGGCCTTCGTTAGGGGGCCGGATTCTTTTTGAGGAGGAGAGTATTTTTGAACAAAAAACGTTTGTCTCGTCTAGCTGTGATTGCACTATTGATGATTTTTGCTATCTGTTCATTTACCGGTTGTACCAAGCCCGGTGGTGAGGCGGGTGTTACCCCTAAGTCTGACTATCCTATGGAAGTAGTAGACAGTGCCGGGAGAACTGTGACTATAGAAGCGAAACCTGAACGCTTTGTTTCATTGGCTCCAAGCAACACCGAAATGCTTTATGCCTGCGGACTTGGGTCCAAGGTAGTGGGAGTGACAACTTTCTGCAACTATCCTGAGGAAGTAAAAGATAAGGAAAAGATTGGCGGGTTTTCTGACCCGAGCATTGAGAAAGTAGTAGCTTTGGAGCCGGATTTGGTACTGGCTACGACCATGCACCACAAACTAATGGATGAAATGGAAAACTTGGGACTTACTGTGTTGGTGATGAATGCCAGCAGCGTAGAAGCAGTTATGGATGAGATCCAATTGCTGGGGAAAGTCTCAGGCAACGTGGATGAAGCTCAGAATGCTGTTTCTGAAATGCAAGGGAAGATCGACCAGGTTAAGCAAGCTCTGAAAGATGTTTCTGACGACGAGAAAGTTAAGGTTTTCTATTTGCTTTGGGATGAACCGATTATGACCATTGGGCCCAACACCCTTCTGAACGACGTGATTACCCTGGCTGGAGGCGTTAGCGTGTCCAGTGATGCGGATACAGATTATCCGACTTACAGCCTTGAGACCCTTGTGGACAAAGACCCTGAAGCTATTGTCTTCACTGTCATGGGGACAGGAGACGGCATAGACCCGGAAAAAGTTAAGGCTCAAGATGGTTGGAAAGTGATATCTGCAATCAAGAATGACCGGATATACGGAATTAATGACGACCTAATGTCCCGTCCTGGGCCGCGGATAGTAGACGGCCTCCTGGACGTTGCCAAGGCCCTCTACCCAGACCTGTTCCCTGAAACCTGAAACCTTGGGACGGTCCTAACGTTTCATTTGTACCGGTGAAGCAGAACACTTTATGCGGGCTGAAACACACTTAGGTATTTGGGCCGTCCCCGGTTCTTCCAGCCCCGCGGTTTTTCCGAGGTTTCAGAGAAATTTGGAGATAGCGTGAATGGTTCAATACAAGGAGGCGAATTCAGAGCAATGCGGCTTCTAAAGGGAAAATGGCATGCTATGACAATACCGGTGCTAATGGTAATGCTCACATTGTCTGCAGTGCTTGCTCTTGGCACCGGGGCTGTTGAATTTAACGTTGGGGAAGTAGTGGGAACTCTTAGCGCCGGCCTGTGGGGGAGATTTGGCAATACCGGCATGAATTCACGGGAAACCATCATTCTTTGCATCCGGCTTCCCCGGGTTATCCTGTCTGCCATGGCCGGGGCTTCCCTTGCTGCATCAGGTGCCGTTTACCAGGGGATTTTCCGAAACCCCATGGCCGATCCATACGTTATGGGCGCATCTGCAGGAGCCTCTCTTGGAGCAACTTGTGCCTTCATGCTGCCGGTTAATATCAAACTTCTTTCGATGGGTTCTGTCCCTTTGTTCGCTTTTGCAGGATCGCTTATGGCAGTGCTGTTGGTATATAACCTGGCCAAAGTAGGAGACAGAACCCCTATTCTAAACCTGATTTTGGCAGGCATGATAGCAAGTTCAATATTATCTGCTCTGGTTTCCCTTCTCATGTTTGTCATGCCGAGCGCTGTCCTGCATGGCCTGGCATTTTGGCTGATGGGAGGATTTTCGGGGCGCGGCTGGGACCATGTGATTATGACAATGCCATATTTTATCGTTGGGATTGTAATAGTCGCATTTTGCTCTCGGGAGTTGAATGCATTGCTTCTTGGCGAAGAGCCTGCCATGCATCTGGGAATCGAAGTTCAGAAAGTCACAAAACTGCTGATTATGGCTGCTTCCCTGCTAACGGCTTCGGCAGTAGCTTCAGGCGGCATAATTGGTTTCGTCGGCCTGGTCATCCCTCACCTTGTAAGGATGCTCTTGGGACCTGATAACAGGCGGCTTCTTCCTGCGTCGATCCTTTTGGGCGCGGCATCCATGATGGCGGCTGATGCTACAGCTAGGTTGGTTATTGCCCCTCAGGAACTTCCGGTGGGGATAATCACGGCATTGGTTGGAGGGCCGTTTTTTGTGTATCTGTTGAGGCAATACAAGGCGAAATCTTGGCAGTTGTGATTTACGGGACAAGTTTGCGGATGACCTGCAGATGTAGTCATGGCAGAGCCGGTGTTGTGGTTGAGAAGGTTTATAGAGATTTGCTGTGAGGCAGTGAGGTTAATGATGAATTTGAACACTGAAGAAAGTTTCATTGATGAACAAAATCTCATTGAGGTAGAGGCGCTGAGCCTTTCATACGGAGATAATCACATACTCAACCAGGTATCCATTTCGGTTAGAACCGGAGAGTTCCTTGGAATCCTGGGGCCCAATGGTTCAGGGAAAACCACACTAGTCCGCTGCATGACAGGGACTTTACGCCCTTCGTCAGGCAATGTGCTGTTGCATGGCCGGGAAATTCACACAATGAAGCGCCGTGATATAGCAAAAATCGTATCTGTATTGCCCCAGGAAGAAACCAATGAGTTTGGTTTCTCTGTTGAAGAATTGGTTGCCATGGGCCGATTGCCTCATTTGGGAAGGTTTGAAAGGGAAGGCCTGGAAGACAGGCAGAAGGTCAACTGGGCCATGGAGGTTACTAACACAATTAACTTAAGGTCCAGGTTGGTAACTTCCCTCAGTGGCGGTGAGATGCAGCGGGTAGGGTTGGCAAGGGCCCTTGCCCAAGAACCTCAAGCCTTGTTCTTAGATGAGCCTACTTCCCACCTGGATATTAACTACCAGGTGGAAATGCTTGATGTCGTGAAGCGTTTGAACAGCGAAGAAGGAATTACGGTAGTTGCGGTTATGCATGACACCAATCTGGCTGCTGCGTATTGCGACAGCATGATTTTGTTGTCAGGAGGCACTGTTTTCGCTTCGGGGGCGACTTCTGCGGTGTTTACCGCCGAAAACATCAAAGCGTTGTATGGGTTGGATGTTGTGATGCTAAAACACCCTCTCAACGGGAAGAATCTGATTTTCCCGGCATATGCAGAAGACAGTGAGATTCGTTGATAAAAGGTGGGTTTGTGAGATGGGACGTTTGATTCTAATCACAGGGGGAGCAAGGAGCGGAAAGAGCAGTTTTGCAGAGAAACTGGCAGCCGAAATGGCTCAAGGCCCGGCTATGCCTTGTACTTACATAGCAACTTGTATTCCCGGCGACGATGAAATGCGGCAAAGAGTCGAGATTCACAAAAGCCGCAGGCCTTCACATTGGAAAACAGTAGAAGAGCCGCTGGAACTCGCAGACGCATTGAAACGAGAAGGAGCCTGCAGCCATGTGGTGCTGGTCGATTGCCTCGGCCTGTATGTGACCAACCTCCTTTGCCAAGAAGGCGCTGGTATACCTCAAAAGGACATATGCCAGGCTGTACTGGGTTCTGTAAGGGAATTTGCCGGAACTGCCCGAAATGTAACCGCCCACGTGATGGTTGTTTCAAATGAGGTAGGTATGGGGCTGGTTCCTGAATATCCACTAGGCCGGCTTTTCAGGGATACCCTTGGCTGGGCAAACCAGATATTGGCCGAAGCTTCAGACAAAGTTTACTTTATGGTTTCCGGAATTCCTGTTGCGATCAAGCCGTGATTGCTTGTTTACGCAAACTAAGGAGTGATGCAACTGTGGCAAAAGCTGTGATGTTTAAAGGCCGCGAGCACCCAAGTGATGCGGCTGTGGCCAAAGCGGTTATGTTTCAAGGCACTTCATCCAGTGTTGGCAAAACAATAATGAGCACTGCCTTGTGCCGGATTTTAAGGCAGGATGGGTTCAAGGTGGCTCCCTTTAAGGCTCAAAATATGTCCGCCAATTCGTTTCTGGCCCCGTCGGGCGAAATCAGTGCGGCTCAGGCCATTCAGGCTGGGGCCGCAGGTGTTTTGCCTGCAAGCGACATGAATCCGGTGTTGTTGAAACCTTGCGGCGACATGATATCAGAAGTAGTTATCCAGGGAAAACCCATTGGCCGGCTCCACGCCGGTGAATACCGTTCCCGGTACGTACCTGAGTTTAAGGAAGCCATTAGCCGGTCATACCGGCGCCTGAGTGAGAAGTACGACGCAGTAGTCATTGAAGGTGCAGGCAGCCCTGTCGAAATGAACCTCAAGGACAGGGATATCGTAAACATGAGTGTTGCCAAAATGGCACAAGCGCCTGTATTTCTTGTTGCCGACATCAGCCTGGGAGGAGTTTTTGCCTCTATTGTAGGCACGCTGGAGCTTTTGGAGAAAACCGAACGGGACATGGTAGCAGGGTTGATAATCAACAAGTTCCGGGGAGACCTTTCGCTTTTTCAGCCTGGTATTGAGTTTTTGGAGAAAAAGACAGGCAAGCCGGTTCTTGGTGTCGTGCCGTATATTCCTTGTTTAGGCATTGCAGAAGAAGATTCAGCAACGCAGAGTACCCAGGGTGGAAAGGCCTGGGAGGCAAATGATGAGCAGCAAAGGGAAGCTGTGTATGACCGGCTGGCTCAAGTAGTGCGCCAGAGCCTCGATATCAGCTTTATTTACTCTATTGCCGGACTGGAGATAAACACATGCAATGGCTTGGGCAAAAGCCCATTATGCTGAGAATATACCGTGGCTGCGGCAAAACTGTGGCCGTACGCCGGTGAAGATATTTGGCGAAAACTAGGTTAGGGGATATTGGTAATGGAACAATTTGGAACATCGAAAAATTGTGGGGCAGGTATCAGGCGGTGGACGTTGGCCGCTCTCATGGTAGCCCTTTCAGCAGTTGGCGCTTTCATCAAAATTCCAAGCCCTTTGGGAAGTATTGCTATGGATTCAAGCCCGGGATATTTGTATGCATCTTTATGCGGCCCGCTTGGAGGCGCCCCTGTTGCTTTCTTTGGGCATTTGGCCAGTGCTTTTACTGTGGGTTTTCCTCTGGGGGTTCCTATTCACCTGGTAGTTGCTGCAGAAATGGGCTTATGTGCTGCTGTTTACGGATGGATTGGGCGCAGGTTTGAATCCACAAGTAGATTCCTAAGCAGAGACATAGATGCAAGCGCAAGTGGAAATGCAGGTGCAAGCGCAAGGACTCTGCCCGGTAGATCGTCGGGGCCCTGGTTGCTTGCAGGTGCTGCGGCTGTTGTGCTGAATGGTGCAGGCGCGCCTCTGGCACTTTCGCCCTGGCTGGGAATGGCCGCAGTGGTTCCTTTGATTCTTCCTTTGACAGTTGCATCGCTTATGAATGTGGCCTTGGCGATTGTAGTGCGTAGAATGCTGAACTTAAAGAGGGTATCAGATGGAATCAGGTAACAGCGGAATTCCATCTGGGGATCGCAGGGGGGAGAATCTGCTATGTTGTGCTGGGATGTAAACGCCAGGAAAGCAAAATACCGTGACCTTACACTGGTTACCCTTGATGAAGGTTGTGTGCTGGTAATAGCTTGCGATTCAGCGGGAGGCATAGGCCCTAAGGAACTGGACAGCGTGAAAGTACCGGGATATGTCCTTGGAAGGTTTACTGCCAGAGTCGCCCTTATGGAATTGCTGGCCGCCGGTGCGCAGCCCATTGTTCTTGTGAGCAACGTGTGCGTTGAGCCTGATCCAGGCGCAGGGGAGATAACCAGGGGAATCACAGAGGAACTCAGGCTAGCAGGGCTTGACTCAAGCATTGCAGTAACAGGAAGCACAGAAAAGAACATTCCTACCAGGCAGACAGGTTTGGGGGTTACGGCTGTTGGGCTTGCTCGATCGGGAAGCCTGAAACTGGGAGTGGCCAGGCCAAATGACAGGTTGTTTTGTGTTGGCATTCCCAAAGTAGGAAATGAGGTTGATTTGGATGATCAGGATATAGCCACTCTTGAGGCTGTAATGGCTTTGCGTGCCTGTCCAGAAGTACACGAAATTGTTCCAGTTGGTTCCCAGGGGATACGGCGGGAGGCAGAGGTATTGGCTCAAACAGCCGGTATGGAATTGCACTTGGAGCCAGCCGCCGGCTTGGATGTGGAGAAATCTGCAGGGCCTGCTACGTGCTTTATCATTTCTGCTGAGCCGGGTTCATTTCTGGATTCGATTCAAAGCCTTGTGGCTCAGCCAGTGCGAGCCATTGGGCACATCAGCCCAGGGTAGAACTGGGTTTTTGGCTGGAGTGATTGTTGTAGAGCAGAAGTGAGGGAGCAAAAGCAAAATGATTCCGTTAAGCATAGAAGTTTTGATGGCTTTCGGCATTGATTCTGCGGTGGGAGATCCGCCGCGCAAGTCTCACCCGGTTGTTGTTATGGGCAGGGCTATCTGTATACTCGAATCAGTGTTGCGTTCCTTTTGCAGGGGCAAGAAGTCCGAGCGTTTCACGGGAGGGGTTTTGGCCGCTGTTCTGGTTTGCGGCTCTTTTCTAGTATGCCGGTGGATTACCGGTTTGGCTTCTTGCATCAACCCTGTTGCCGGAACGCTTGTATCTCTGTGGCTGATGTCCACAACTCTTGCTGCCCGGGACCTTAAAGATGCTGCTTACAGAGTTTATGCCCCACTGATGAAAGGCGACCTTGCTAAGGCTCGCGCCAATCTTCAGATGATAGTTGGAAGAGATACCGGGTCACTCCCCTATGAGGAAATAGTCCGGGCGGCAGTTGAAACAGTGGCGGAAAACACCTCCGATGGCGTAATAGCGCCATTGTTTTACGGCTTTATCGGAGGGGCTCCCCTTGCTATGGCTTATAAGGCTGTGAACACCCTTGATTCAATGGTTGGTTACAAAAACGATAAATACCTTGATTTTGGATGGGCATGTGCTAAACTGGACGATTTGGCGAACTACATCCCTGCAAGAATTTCAGGGGCCCTTTTGCTGATTGCGTCATATCTTTTGGGATTGGATGCCAGGCGGGCGCTTTCAACCATTCAAGCAGATGCGAAACTTCATCCCAGTCCTAATAGTGGAATTTGCGAGGCGGCTGTGGCAGGTGCGTTGAAGGTAAGGCTTGGAGGGCTCAATTTCTATAGCGGTGTACCTTCTTTTCGTCAGTACCTGGGCGAACCTTTGCAGCCTTTGGAATCGGGGCATATATGTGAAGCAGTTGCTCTCATGTACCTGTCTTCGGCGCTTGCAGTTGTAACAGGGGTTGCAATAGGAACAGCTATTCCACTGGCATGCGGGGCGAATGCGGTTTGCGGGGCTGGGTTTAACCAGGTTGTGGCCGGTTTTACCTCACAATGGCCTGTTTGCATGTTTGGAGGTTTGTCATGAAACCGGCGCATAGTGTATTTGATGTCAATGATGGAGCTAGTGGCCGCGGTGCCGGCCCAGGCAGCGGCTTGGGTAACATGGGCAGGCGGTTCTTGTCTGCAGTTGGTTTTCTAACCAAGATTCCAGTGCCCGGTTGGGTTCTTATGGACCAATTGAGTCTTGCTGCCTCGCCTCCGTATTTTCCTGTAGTGGGCGCAGCAATAGGGTTTGGATTGGCGGTTTTTGATTGTCTCTTTACATGGCAATTTCCCTTACCCGTTGCATGCGTTTTGGATCTCATTCTACTCTTTGCGGTGACAGGCGGGATGCATTGCGACGGATTGATTGATACTGCCGATGGGTTGTTAGGGGGCACAACACGGGAAGATGCTCTGCGCATTATGAGGGACAGCCGCATTGGGGCCATGGGCGCCATAGCCGTGGTTCTCCTTATCTTATTCAAATACTCCTTGCTTATCTCCTTGCCGGCTTTGCCGTTTGAAACCGGGAGGCTTGCTCTTTCGGAAATCTCCAATAACTTGTGTAAAGCCTCAGCAAATGTCTTCCAGATTGGAGCCGTGAAATTGAGAGTAGCTGGCTTTCTCGGCCGGTTGAATTTGGCGTTGCCCCTCAAGGGCCGCTTACCGGCACTTTTCCTGGCACCTGTGATGGGAAGGTGGGCAATGTTGCTGGCGATATTTGTCTTTCCATACGCCAGAAAAGAAAGCGGAATTGGGACTGTGTTTGCGTGCGCGGGCCAAGAACCTGGGAAGGATCAGGGACAGAAACAGGAGCAAGGAAATAATTGCGGGCCAAGGAGCGGCTTGTACATATCTTTTGCCTTGGCTGCACTTTTGGGCCTAGGTGTTGCCGGAATCAGAGGGGTTTTTGCGTTTGCCCTATGCAGTTTGGTGACTTTGCTTTGGGGAAGAAAAGTATCGGCCTTTTTAGGAGGGCTGACCGGTGATACGTACGGTGCTTTGTGCGAAATATGCGAGATTGTGACTTTGTTGGTGTTTTGTTTAGGGATATAGGGCCATATCCTGCAAACCTAGCAAACCCAGGAACCAGAAACAAAAAGTAAAAGCCAAAAACAGAGAAACAAGGAGGCCTCGCTAATGACATATACTCATGGAGACAATGTAACCCTAGCATCAAGGCTTTATGGCCTTGATCAAGACGCGTTCCTGGATTTCAGTGCTAATGTGAATCCTTTAGGCCCGCCTAAAGCGGCTTTGGATGCCATTGCCGCCAGTTTCGGGCGAATCTGCCGCTATCCTGAGCCTGCATGCAGTGAACTCAGGGATGCTCTTGGTAGGTATTTAGATATTGGCCCTGACGGAATTATTGTTGGAAATGGTGCTAACGAATTAATTCATTTGATTGTACGAGCAGTGAAACCTAATCGCGCCCTTATCGCGGCTCCTACGTTTTGTGAATATGGACGCGCTGTAGAGATAGAGGGTGGGGTTGTACAGTGGTTTCCTGTAAGGGGAGAACAGGGCTTTTTGCCTGACATGAAGGATCTGGCGGGACAACTTCAAGAGGTAGACATGCTTTTTATCTGCAACCCGAACAATCCTTCCGGTGCCGTTTTTCACCGGGATGAGTTTTTGACAGTGGTTGATAAGGCCAGAGAGTGTGGTGTTGTGGTAGTTGCCGACGAGGCTTTTGTTGATTTCTTAGAGAAACCTGACGAGGTGACTTTGCGCCATGAAGCTGTTGTGCGAGAGAACCTTCTTGTCCTCGGATCGCTTACGAAGTTCTTCGCGCTGCCAGGATTGCGCTTGGGTTATGCCATTGGATCCAAATCTTTGATAAAGCGTGTATGGGATGTGAGGGACCCGTGGAGTGTTAACTGCTTGGCACAGGCAGCTGCTATAGCGTCCATTGGAGATGCTGCATATATTCGCAAAACCAGACAATGGATAAGTGCAGAACGGCCTTTCTTGTTTAGATCATTATACAAAATTCGGGGCATCAAGCCATACTTGCCGTCTGCTAACTACGTGTTCGTTGATTTGCACGGTACCGGGTTCACCGCTGCCCGGCTGCAAGAAGAACTGGGGCCCAAGGGCATTTTGATAAGAGATTGCAGCAACTATCCTTTCCTTGATGGGTACTACGCTCGTGTTGCAGTGAGAACAAGGGATGAGAACATGACCCTTCTTGCCGCTCTTGAGCATGTTTCGGTGGGGTTTCCAGGGGAAATGGCGGATACAAGACATTGAACGTGTCACTGGGCACAGACGGCATCTGCAAGGAGTGATGGGACATGAAAAGCTTGGCCCAGTCCGTGTCCGGGTGCGGTTTCGGGACTGGTTCCAGGGTCGAAGCCCCAATCAGACACATACTGCTTGTGAGGCATGGCGAGACACCTGCCACCTTTGACCGCAAGTATGAAGGGAGGGGTAACAGTCCTTTGAGTGTAGCGGGACACGAGCAGGCCCAAAATCTTTCACGCATACTAGCGCCTGTGAATATCAATGGGGTCTATTCAAGTCCTAAGAGAAGGTGTTTGCAGACAGCAGACGCTATATCTGAACCTCATTCTCTAGTGGCAGAAGTTGCACCAGGCCTTGAGGAGGTTGATTTTGGTTTGTGGGAAGGTTTGACTTTCACGGAAATTCAGGAGAAATACCCTGATATTTTGGCCGAATGGATTGGTGATCCAGTCCATGTGCGTCCGCCTTCAGGTGAAAGTCTTGAGGAGATGGCAAGCCGGGTTTTTCAAGTTTTCGATAAGATATGCAGCACACAGGTGCGAGGCTGGGGGGGAGCAGACTGGGTAAAGGGTGGAAAACACGCAGAAGGAGCGAAAGGCGTGGCCAGCCAGGGGCGAATAAGCCTTTCTGGCCGAGAGGGTTTTGTTGGCACTGTGTCAAGGATTGAGCCGGAAACTTTTGAGAAGGAACTAAGCTTTTTTAGGCGGGAGTGCTTTATCGCCATTGTTACCCATGGCGGGCCTATCCGTGCATTGCTCAGCCGCACAGACAGGGGAGGCCTGAGGGGTTTCTGGGAGTATTCGGTGCCTCCCTGTGCAGTGTATTATATTTCTAATGTTTGCAGATGAGTTCTGTTGCTTACGGTAAAGGTCAGTTTACGGGTCTTGCCTTCTGGCATTGATGTCACTGTGTTTTTGCATCCCTTTCAAGTATCAATATACCGTAAGGCTTTATGTTCACTTTGCCCGTTAATGCATTTTCACTTACCATGTCCCGGTACGCCGTACGGCCAAGGTCAACGGTTTTCTTATTTGAATCATAGTTGGATATGAATACATAGTCGTTTTTTCCGTCAGTCCTCACCTGGGCTGTCACGCCATAGGGAAGTTCGGTATCGAGGACTCTCCTCAATGAGATTCCTTTGGCACTGAGACGGCAGATGAGTGCTTTGTAAAAATCGCTGAGGAACTCATGGTTGTTTCTGAACGCGATGTAGTATGCTTTTCCTTTACCAAAATCGTTTACAGTCAGTGCAGGCCGTCCGGCATAAAAATCTTCCTTATATACTGCCAGGGGCTTGGCTGTTTCACAATGGATAAGGTCGCAAAAGATCTGTGCCTCGTATTCGCGCCGGGGACATTTGCTTTCATCTTTGTTGCCGGTCGGATTCTGCTCAAATTCTTTCTCATAATCATCGGGGAAAACCACATAGTTCACATCCTGGTCGTAGAGGCAGTCGATTTCTTCAGACCAAATACCCGTGACTTTCCGTAACGGCCCGGGGAATCCACCCAGAAAGCAGAGGTCGTTTTCATCTGCGATTCCGCTAAGGTATGTGGTAATGAAGGTCCCGCCGTTGTTCACATATTGCTCAATTCGTTCACCGACACCTGGCCGGACCATGTATAGCATTGGGGCAGCCAGGACTTTGTATTTTGAAAAATCACAGTCCATATTTATTACATCCACAGGGATACCATTTTCCCAGAATGCTCTATAGTGGCTCTGGCAGGTTTCAAAATAGTCCTTTTTGTCTCTTCGCGGGCCTATGCAGCCATTCAAGGCCCAGAAATTCTCCCAGTCGTAAATCACTGCCACCTCAGGTTCAACGGAAGTTCCCAAAACAGGCGTTATCTTTGACAGGATTTCACCGGCCTGCTTCACGTCGTCAAAGACCCTTGTGTTTTCATGGCCGCAGTGGCCGATAACGGCCCCATGGAGTTTTTCGTACGATCCCCTGCTCTTTCTCCACTGAAAGTACTGGACTGCTTCAGAACCGTGGGCGACAGCTTGAAGGGATGCCAGCACATGTATTCCCGGCCGCCTGAGTTTGCCTACAGGTTGCCAGTTTGTGGCGCTTGGGGAACTTTCCATGAGCGCAAACGGCTTGCCGTGTTTGAGGGAGCGGTTGATATCGTGGATAAATGCCCGCCTGCTCCCTTCGACGGGATTAGGCCGTTCTCCGTGCCAGTACGGGTAGTTATCCCATGAGACAAAGTCTACATAAGGAGCGAATTTCCAGTAGTCGATGCCGTTTTCGATGTTTACATATTCATCAAAGTTTGTGGTCACCGGTATGTTAGGGGTAATTTCTCTCAGCGGCTGGATTTCGTTTTTGAAGAAATCAATCGTCTGGCCGGTGGTAAACCGTTTCCAATCAAGATGCAATCCCATGATTGAGTATTCACCGTGGGGCGCAGGTGATTCGATTTGATCCCAACTTGTGTATGTATGACTCCAGAAGTTGGCCCACCATGCTTTGTTGAGTTTATCCAGGCTTCCGTCATACTTCTTCTTAAGCCACTCACGGAATTTTGCTTGGCATAGTTCGCAATGGCACTGCCCACCATATTCGTTTGAAACATGCCAGGCCAGGAGGGCAGGGTGGTCTTTGTATCTTTCTGCAAGTTTGGCGTTAATGATGCGAACTTTCTCCCTATAGATTGGAGAGGTGAGGCAATGATTGTGCCTTCCTCCGTGGAGGTTTCGCACCCGGTTTTCTCGGGTTCGCAAAACTTCAGGGTATTTCTTGGATAGCCATGCAGGACGCGCTGCGCTTGGCGTGGCCAATATTACGTATATGCCATGTTTGTACAGGTTATCCATGGTGTTATCAAGCCAGCCGAAGTTGAAAGCCCCTTCTTCCTTCTCGATGGATGACCATGCAAAAATCCCAACGCTCATTACGTTGCACTTAGCAAGTTTCATTAAACGGTAGTCTTCTTCGAGGATCTCGGGCATGTGGAGCCATTGGTCGGGATTGTAGTCTGCGCCATGGAGGAAGTATGGTGCTTTGCTGCTGACCGGAGGGTATTTGAGTTGCCGTTCAATCAATGATTTTCATCTCCATCTCAGGTTCGCCGCCCATACTTGTTCGTAAATATGTATACTCCGAATGCTCAGGCAAATCCTCTCAGCATCTTTTCTTCTCCTTGGTTTATTGCTATCCCTTTGCCGTTCACCTTACCATTATGTGGCTGGCATTTGACTTGTCTGTCAGCCTCGGTTGATTTTTCGTTATATAGTCCAACAGCTAGTAGCAGATTTAATTGGTTTTGATATGGTAAAATGACGAAGTAATGTAATGGCCGCGTTCAAGTACAAAGGAAATCCAGCAATGAGGTGACTGGCAATGATAAGGCCAACCGGCTCTTGGGTAGCTATACCAACTCCTTTTGGAACAGACAGCAAAATCGATTTTGGTGCGTTTAAGGTGCTAATCGACAGGCAAATTCAGTATGGAACTTCGGAACTGTTTGTGCTGGGTTCGGCCGGTGAAGTGACGCTTTTAACGCTGGAAGAAAAGAAGGCGGTTGTCAAAGAGGCCATCAAAATGACCAAAGGCAGAATTCCAGCGTTTTTCAGTTGTGCATCTGCTACTACCGGGGCCAGCGTAGAGTTTGCAAAGTATTGCGAGTCCGAAGGAGCCGATGGGGTTATCTTCACTGTCCCCCCTTATGTCCTTATTCCTCAGGATGCGGCATTTGTCCACTTAGATACATGTATGAACGCCACTTCGCTTCCATGCGGCATTTACAACAACCCGTCACGGCTTGGCGTGAACGTAGAACCTGAGACCATAGCCAGACTGGCTGAACTTCACCCCAATTTCGTTGTAGATAAGGAAGCCATGCCCTATGTTAAGCAAATTGTGCAGGTTAAGCGCTTGTGTGGGGGCAAGGTCAACATACTTTGCTGCGATTATCCCAAGTATTCTATTGTGATTCCTACCCTTGCCGCAGGGGGTTCGGGTACAGCTAATATCGGCGGAAACATCATCCCGGAAGAAGCTGCAAAGTACTCGCGGCCATGGACCGATATGACTATTGTCGAAGAATGCCGGGCTGAATATTTCAAATGGTTTCCGCTGCTTGAGGAATTATACCGCTTGCCCAACCCAATTGTTATCAAGGCGGCTTTGAACATACTGGGGTTGCCCGGTGGATATATGAGAAGGCCTTACCTGGATTATGCAGGCCCTGATTACGATGTTCTGGAACGTATGCTTCGAGAGATGGGTGTAATAGAAAAATATGGTGTTTAGGCGTTAGTTAATTTAGAGTTTTTGACGGCCTCAAGATGCTAAACGCGGCTTTGCAGGTATTCCAGCACTGCCCAAATGATGAACCAACTGATCTAATGGATGATATTGTTGATAATGCGTCGGACCGGCTCTGCAAACGTATGGTTTCAGGCCATGCCACATCTGACGATTCCGGCGAAAAGATTCTGCGCCGGTTATCTGTAAAGGTGATTTCAGAGAGGCCATGGTGTTGGCCGCTGATGAACAGGAGATGATGAGTTGAAGCGGTTCTTCGAATATTTGAGGCCGTTTTTGCCTATGGTGATTGCAGTTATGATTCTGGTTTTACTTCAATCCCTCGCTGAACTGGCCCTTCCAAGCCTGATGGCTGTCATTGTAGATAAAGGGATAGCGAGAGGCGATACGGCCCTTATATGGCGAACCGGCGGGCGCATGCTATTGGTAGCTCTAGGAGGCACAGTTTGCGCCATTATGGCTGGCTACTTATCTGCCAGAGTTTCGGCCGGCTATGGGAAGGGCCTGCGAGACAGGGT
>JAXGOJ010000022.1:0-20990 GCA_040767525.1 Bacillota bacterium
CAGATCGCTTGCAGATCCCAGGACCACGCCTACCTTGCACTCTCTGTCTTGTGCCATAAGAATACGCCCTCCTGTTATCATCTTACATTCCAGTCCCTTTGCATCCGGGTTGCCCCCAATGGCAAAACCGTACTAGAGCCAGGGGAAGAGGCCCGGTACAAGGTGAACTACCGAAATCAAGGCAAGTATATATACCAACCAGTGAATCTCCTTGGTTTTTCCGGAAAGAGCTTTAACAACCACATAGCTGATGAAACCAGCCGAAATACCATCGGATATTGAGAAAGCAAAAGGCATCATTGCAATAGTGATGAAAGCCGGGAAAGCATCTGAAAAGTCGGACCAGTCTATTTCTTTTACAGGAAGCATCATTAAAACTCCAACAATAATGAGGGCAGGAGCCGTAGCTTCTGTGGGAATCATCCCTGCCAGAGGTGAGAAAACTAAGGATATAAGGAACAAAACGCCTACCACTATGGCAGTCAGCCCTGTTCTGCCGCCTTCTGCAATACCGGCGCTTGATTCTACATACGTAGTTACAGTGCTGGTCCCAAGGGCTGCCCCAAGACAAGTGCCTATGGCGTCAACAGTCATCATTTCCTTGATTCTGGGAAGCTGCCCGTTCTCATCAAGCATATTAGCCCTTGAGGCTGTTCCCATAAGAGTCCCCACTGTATCAAAGACGTCTACAAACCAAAAGCTAAACACAGTCATGAATCCAAGACTCAGTGCGCCCTTTAGATCCATCTTAAATGCTATAGGTGCCAAGGACTCAGGTTTCCCGATAATACTCCCTGCAATCTGGGTAACACCCATAGGAATTCCGATTACAGTTGTCACAAGGATACCAATAAGAATAGCACCCCGAACTTGCCGGGCCATAAGTACTGCAGTTATCATCAGGCCTATTAGAGCCAGGGCAGGCCCTGCAGCGGCGAAATTGCCCCTTCCAACTATGGTAGCAGGGTCAGCCTCAATAATACCTGCATTTTTCACACCGATAAACGCAATGAAAAGTCCTATTCCTACGCCCACTGCACGTTTAAGGGTTTGAGGAATAGCGGCATCCAGAACATTGATCGCGCCGGTCAAGGCCAAGACGAAAAACACTATACCAGACAAGAAAACAACACCCAGAGCAGCCTGCCACCCTGCCTGCTCTGCAACTGCGAAAGCGAAAAAGGCGTTAAGGCCCATTCCACTTGCCAAAGCGTAAGGGTAGTTTGCCATAAGCCCTGCAAGAATAGTCGTAATCCCGGCAGATAGAGCAGTCGCTGTCATAACTGCCCCAAAAGGCATACCTGTAGCACTTAAAATGTCAGGGTTAACGAAAATAATATAAGCCATGGTCATAAAAGTAGTGACTCCGGCCACTACCTCGGTCCGTACATTGGTACCATTTTCTTTTAGCTTGAACAGCCGTTCTAGCAAAATCCTTCCTCCTTTATTTGGAGAATCATGACCTGTGCAGCACCTTTATTTTTTCTCTTTCTCCGGATTTTCCCAAACACCAACATAGGGCAAACCCCGGTATTTCTCCGCATAGTCCAAACCGTACCCGACTACGAAAGCATTGGGAATTATGAAGCCGTAGTAGTCAAGGTTTACCCGTACCCTGCGACGGGCGGGTTTATCCAACAAGGCACACACCTTAAGGCTGGCAGGTTGTCTGTTCCTTAGTGTGTCCAGGAGATATCTCAGGGTCAATCCTGTATCGACGATATCCTCAACTAAAAGGACGTGCCTGCCTGCCACGCTTTCTTCAAGATCCTTTGTAATCCTTACTTCTCCCGATGATTTGGTAGATGCCCCATAACTGACTGTTCCCATAAAGTCAACAGCTACATTACAGTCTACGTGTCTTATGAGATCGGCCATGAACACGAAGCTTCCCTTTAAGACTCCAACCATCAAAAGATCTTGCTTTCCATAATCCCTTGAGATTTCCGAAGCCATCTCCTTGATTCTCTTGTCCAACTCTTCATGGCTTATAAGTGTTTTGATTCCCTCCCCTTCCACTGATTCACCCCCTTGATTGCTTTTCTGATTTCAATCTATCACTGCAATTCGAATTGCGCAATAAGAACTTTAACAATACTGAAATTGTCAAACAATTCACCTGCAAGCTTACCGGCTCTGAGGAATCAACCACCGGTTTTCGAATCTTGGATAAGGCAATTGATGTTACCATGTACCCGCGCATACGTACTACCAATTGCCAGCACATCCAGGGAGGAAGAGCCATGTCAAAAAAACTTTATCGCTCCAAATCAAAAAGAATGGTGTCAGGAGTATGCGGAGGGCTTGGAGAATACTTCAACATAGATGAGACTGTTGTCCGGCTGGGAGTTGCATTTCTTACTTTCGTTACAGCAGTGATCCCGGGGATCATGTTCTACCTGGCTGCTGCAATCATAATCCCTGAAGACCCAATGTAATATTCACTGAACCAAACGCTTGGTAGGCCCATCTTCCCGGGATAATGTTTTGTATTAATCTGGCCTGTGGCTTAGTTGGTCAAAATACGCGTCTTCCTGGTTGTCCGGTATGGAAAACTTCAAGGTTTGCCTGGGGCACTTTGATAGGCCGTCCATCGTCAAGCCTGATTAGTGCCACTTCTGTGATGATTTCGCACTGGATTTTCTCGGGCATAGGCGGTACGTCTTCCACAATACCCCATAATCCAAAATATGGAGGACGGGTGCACCTCACCCTGTCCCCTTGACGTACATGAGAATACACAACCTGAGGAAGCTCATCTATATGCCCGGGCACCAGAGGCATAACCTGCCTTACGGCTGTATCCGGGCCACCGGGCTGATCTTCTGAATCGTCTGAGCAAATGATTACTTCAGGCCTCAATACCCCTGCCCTGATCTGAGTTGTGCCGTCAATAGAGGCAATCTTCCCTGCACTACTGGCCAGTATGTCCCAGGTACCTTGATTCATTGGAATCTCGCCGAACCCTTCAAGAATAACAATTGGAAAATCAGAGGTTTCATGGCCGGTGATCCCTACCGTCAACTCCTTCCCAAGTACAGATACGAGATCCAACTGGTTCATGCCTCCGGTAATAAGGCCAACGGCACCTTTGGACATTGCCTTTTTGATTGAATCAAGGGATGCAAAAGAGCCGGCTACCAAAATCTTGCCCTGGACACTCTCATCTATACCGTCATGGCGAAGGGGTTCTTCCGGGCCGTCAGCCAATACCATGAGCTCCCCGGAACACTCATTGCCGATTCCAAAGACGCCCTGAATATACGCTCCTGTTGATTCAATCACCGCGCCGTAATCCGGAATAAGCCTGGTAACCCTTCCGGAAATATGAGCCAGCAAGCGCGTATGCTTAATGGGCCTTGCTATAGTAATGGTGCCTGTAAGGGTGCAAATTTTTCGTATTATTCCGCTCATGGGAGCGTACACAAAATCCACCAGGCCCGCTTCATGGGCATCTGCAATAATCTGGCCTTCGTAAACAAAGTCGCCTTCATTAACCCGGGTGTACATTCTAAGAAGACGGGGCCACACTCCCAATTTCGAAGCAGCCGGAACCACACTTAGGGGACTTGAAGATCTAGGGTCCTCTCTTATTACAATCCGGCCTTGAGTCCTTGAAATATATTCAATAGTCCCGGTACACGGAGATCTAACCTCAATAATATCAGACCAAAAGCTCTTCTGGTATCTGGCAATTACATCCCTAACCCTGACAGTATCGCCCTGTTTCTTGATCAGCACGCTATCGATAAACTCGGGATCAACTTTTTGCTTGAACTCTGCCCTTAAGTCAACAATATATGGATTGCCGCGAACGAAGTCGGCTTTGGCAATTACAGTATCAGCATTGACAGTGTCCCCTGCCTGTACCAGAACATCGCCTGGAGCAGGAAGCTTCCTTTCCTTCTGAATCCTTGCCCTGTCCAGTACTCTAAGGGTTGAAAGCAAAGCCACGGTTCTCACCCTCTCATGCATTGATCTAGAATCTCTCCGGGATAAGCATCCAAAGTCTTATACCAATTGACCAGGAAATCTCTTCTTACGCGCTGGCCCCGGGGAAACACCAAAGGCCGCCCCCGCCCGTCGAGGATGAGGCCTGTTACACCGTTAATAGCTTTCCCCGAAAAAGGCTTCCCGGGCCCTGAACCCACATCGAACTCCCGCCTTGGGATAATCTCGAACTCTTGATTGTTGGTTCCGTTCACAGGAATGACCTTGATATCGCCGGATATTACATCATAGGCACAGTTTCCGGTTTCCAGCCGGGCTATAGAGGTGCCCGTCAGAACTTCAGGCCCTACCGGCGCAATGCAAGTTCCAAGAGGAATCAAAGATTCAGTCATCATTATCTCTGCGGCAATATCCTTATCTACGTCCATAAGCACACCCATATGAGGAAGCAAGAATTGGCTGTCAACAAACAGGTCAGTTACTCCTTCCGGAAGCAGGCCATCCAGAAGAATCATGAAAGATTGATTCCGCCTGGGTGCATAAGAAAGGGCTCCCCCGGTCCCAACCAGCACTTGAATTTTCATCATATCGATGAGGGTCCGGCCCGTTGGCTCCTGGTAAAAAACATCCCCGACAGTGCGCCTTTTTTGAACACCTTTGAGACTGCGTATAAGAGATTTATGATGGTCCAGGGAAAGCCTTAAGGCTTCTTTGCAAATTGCTTGTTCCAACATTAGTTCTTCAAAGGTTTGAGGTAAACCTGTGGGCCTTATTATCTTGTTGAAATTCCAGTTTCTAACGTAGTTTTCATCGGGCTCGCCAGGAAACCATCTTAGCACAGATGCTGCGCCGGCTTCGCTTAGAACATTGCCCATACTGTAAGACATACCTAAATTGGCTGATACAGTCCGGTAAAGTTCTCCTTCTATGACTGAAAATACGTCTGTAGTTGCTCCCCCTACATCCACTGCCAAAACATTGCCATCTATTTCCCTGCCAATATACATTAAAGCGTTTCCCACGGCCACAGGAGTAGGCTTGATATGACCCTGGGCCCATGAGACTACAGATGGGTAACCCGGGGCGTGCATCATTACATGCTCCAGGTAAAGATTATGGATCTCATTTCTGGCAGGGCCAAGCACTTCCTTTTCAAGTACAGGCCTTATGTTATCTGCATAGGTTATGCCGGTGTAATTGTCAAAAACCCTATCTACATGGGACCGGGCTTCAACATTCCCTGCAAAAATTACAGGGGTCTTAAAGTCGTGCCCAAGCCTTGGCTCAGGGTTTGCCATGGCGACCATTTCAGAAACAGCGGCAACTTCTGAAATATTGCCTCCGTCAGTGCCTCCTGTAATCAGGATCATATCAGGCCTGATGCGTTTCAGTGTCTCAAGCCTTTCAATCACGTTCCTGGAATCATCCAGTGCAATTACATCTGTCACTACTGCCCCGGCCCCAAGGGCAGCCCTGTGTGCGGATTCAGCGGTAATTTCTTTCATTAAGCCAGCAACAACCATTTGCAGCCCGCCCCCTGCACTGGAAGTAGCAACAAACAGGTCAACACCGGCAGCGTCATTTGCCGGAGTCAATAGCCTTTTACCATCCATCAGTCTTATCCCTGTTCGTTCTTCAAGCCTTGAAAGGGCATTCCGGAGCCCTATCATTACATCCAAGTTTGGAGCTTCTACTGTTGTAGGCGACGTGGTCTTGGCTGTCAATTTCCAGATTGCCTCTTGCCTTTCAAAAAGCACTGTCTTTGTGGTGGTGCTGCCTACATCCGCGGCGAGAATCCTCCTAAACACAGACACCCCTCCTTACCTGAGTCTGTCAAAGCCTGTCCGGCAACTTAGAAGAAATACCAGCTATATTCATCTGCAGAAGGAAAGTGTGTTTCATACAGCCTATTCCCAACTTGATTTCTACATGATTCTGAAGATTCCTTCCAGTATTTAAAGCACCAATACTCCGATAACAGTATATGCCCTGATTGTCCTGTGTTTCAAAACTTGCTCTTAAAGTAGGTGAATTGCAGACAGAAAGCGAAGTTCATTATAGAGTATTCACAAATCCTTATTGGGAGGGGATTTAACTGGACCTTTATGGCATACTTCACAATCAGTATTCCCGTCTGAAATCAATGTACCGCAAGAGAACAACTCCGCCTCTTTCGAGAGTCAGGAGAATAACCAGAGTGTTCCCTCCCAAAAGCGCCAGGGTTGTAGCCATGACTTTCGATGACGGGCCGACATGTACGCCGTCCCACCCTTTTTCAAACCAGGGGGTTACTGAAGCCATATTACAAGCCATGGCCGATTTTGACGCCAGAGGTACCTTTGACGTTATTGGAAGCACCCATGAAAATTACCCCGACAAGTGCGGCAAGATTGGTACGTTCAAGTGGAGTGGATTTAGGTACGATCACTACCCCCAATTCGGCCGGGATTCTCTGGCAGGGGCGGCCAACCAAAAGGATTTGGTTAGAAAGATCCTTGAAAACGGCCATGAAATATCCAATCACGGGTACCGCCATGTAGCATTTGGCCCTGAAAGAATAGTCTACGGCTCCAGGGCACATTTCACCGGTAGAGATCAGGTGCTCAACGACTTAACCAGGCTCCATAACCTCATAAAAACTGAGTTTGAATATGATATCAGGCTGGCCCGGCCTCCCCATTACATTGACAAAATCCTTGATGGCACCACCAGTTATGACGTTTATGAAGAAATGGGATACCAATACCTGGGGGCGAGCTTTGACGGAGGGGGATGGCGGGCTTCTTCCGGAGACTTCAAGAAAGACGTAGAAGCAATGGTACAACCCCTTAAGAGAGCTCTTGAAAGTGACTCTGATTCCCTTAACGGGCATATCATCTTTGAAAAAGACGGATATAACATGTCCTTGGAGGCGCCTGTAGTATGCGCTCTCCCTGAAAAGCTTAAACTCCTAAAGGATTACGACTACAAAGTGATCACAGTAAGCCAAATCCTGGAATTGTCCCAATTCATAGACGTAGACCCCTCAAGCGAAACCTATAAAGCAATTCTGTTTATGATGAACCTCGGCAAACCGGTGGCATACCGGGACAATACTTTCAGAGGCGACAATCTGTGCAGAACCTGTGAAATGGAGGTCTGGCTGAAACAGCAGGACGGTCCTGATCATTCTACCGGGCAAAAACCCCTTGAGGATAGTTCAAGTTTTTCTACCGGCAGCAAAACCCGGAGAAAAAGGCCCCTGGTTGGCCCTTTGGACCCGGGTCAAGATAAATCGCCCCTTTCAGTGAAGGCTCTGTCCCGGATTGCACGTGAAAACGGCCTTGCAATACCCGGAAATTGGGGGCAAACCTTGCAAGACCCTGTTCCAAGATCGCAAGCTATACTCGCAGCAGCTGAAATTCTGGTATAGAAATCTGAAATCCAGCAATTTGATAGTTGTCATTCAATTGGGCCCAGTGTTAAACTCGATAAAATACTCTTATGGATATAGGGGGGGATCTTGTATGAATAAACAGGATAAGTTCCTAGGTGACGCCCTGTCCTTTGATGACGTTCTCCTGGTTCCGGGGTATTCGAAGTTCTACCGGGAAACGTTAACATTTCCACTATTGTCGGCAAGAAGCTGAAACTCAGTATACCGATTATAAGTGCCGCTATGGATACTGTAACTGAAAGCCGTATGGCTATTGCCATGGCCAGGGAAGGCGGCCTTGGCATAATACACCGGAACATGTCCATAGAAAGGCAGTCTCAGGAAGTCGACAGGGTAAAACGATCCGAACACGGAGTAATTACGGACCCGTTTTATTTATCCCCGGATAAGACTGTTGAAGATGCCCTCAACTTAATGGCAAAATACCACATTTCCGGGGTTCCAATCATAGAAGGCAACCACCTTGTAGGAATCATTACTAACAGAGACATCCGTTTTGAAGAAGACTACACAAAGTCCATAGATGACGTAATGACAAAGGAAGGCCTCATAACTGCGCCTGTGGGAACGTCTCTTGAAGAAGCAAAAAAGATTATGGCCAGGCACAAAATTGAAAAACTCCCTTTGGTTGACGACAAGTTTCATTTGAAAGGCCTTATCACCCTCAAGGACATAGAAAAGACCCGGCAGTACCCCCAGGCATCCAAAGATAACAGGGGCCGCCTTCTTGCAGGGGCCTGCGTCGGTGTAGGCCCGGGCACTATGGACAGAGTAAGAGCTCTTGTAGATGCCGGAGTGGATGTCATAGTTATCGACAGTGCCCACGGCCATTCCAGGGGAGTTCTGGATACAGTAGAAAACATTAAGAACACATATCCTGAAAAGACTGTTATTGCAGGCAACGTTGCCACAGGAGAGGGTACCCGGGACCTGATCAAACGAGGAGCAGATTGCATTAAAGTAGGCGTAGGCCCGGGATCCATATGTACTACGAGAGTAGTGGCCGGCGCAGGGATACCCCAGATCACTGCAATATTTAATGCCGCCCTTGCAGCAAAGAAGCATGGAGCCGCAGTAATCGCGGATGGTGGTATCAAATATTAAGGGGATATTGTTAAAGCCCTAGCCGCCGGGGCAGATGCCGTTATGCTGGGAGGACTCCTAGCCGGAACAGAGGAAAGCCCCGGGGAAATGGAGATCTGGCAGGGGAGAAGTTTTAAAGTGTACAGAGGAATGGGCTCAATGGCGGCAATGAAACAAGGTGCAGCTGACCGGTACTTCCAGGAGCCTTCCACTAAATTGGTGCCTGAAGGTATCGAGGGAAGAGTCCCGTATAAAGGGCCTGTGTCAGACACGATTTTCCAACTCGTAGGAGGACTGCGCGCAGGTATGGGATACTGCGGGACTCCTGATTTGAAGCACCTTCACGAGAATTCAAAGTTTGTCCGTATAAGCGGGTCCGGGTTGCGGGAAAGTCATCCTCACGATGTGCACATTACCAAGGAAGCGCCGAATTATACACCCTCTTCCACTTGATAACGCACTAATTGGATGTTTGGATGTTTATGGTTTACCCGGACTTATTGAGCAAACCCAGACTGGAAAATTCGCCTGGGTTTGCTCAGTCATATGGCCGTTACATTACCTTGTAACAGGCGTGCCGGTATTCCTATACCCGGAACCCCCGGGCCTTACTGTTCAGATGGCTCACTTTTCACATACTTAACATTTTCCGTGTATATGTTTGCGGGGTTCCATACCAGAAAAGTCTCTATTTCATGATCATAGACGGCATCAATCTGGCCCTGAACCTCTGAAGGGCCATACTTAATCCGCATTGAAAAATCCTGGAGCCACGGACGGATCTTACTCTTTAAACCTTCAGTCCTCTCAATAGCCTCATCCATAGCCTTATACACCACTTCGTATGGGTGAGCCTCAGGAACCTGGAATCCGTAAATTCCGGCATTGTAATAATGGGACGGATAAACCATAGGGCAAATAAAATCAACTGAGTCCGCGAGCTGCTCCAGCTTCTGGCCAATTCCCATATCGTCCTGGGCAATAGTCACAAATCCGAATACATCTGCACTCAGGTACGCTTTACCGTCGAGGGCCTGGCTCATGTATTCAAGAAAGGCAAAAATCGCGTCACCTCTGGACTCGTATTCTTCATGGCCTGGCATGAGCACTCCGCTTTTTTCTAATCCACTGGCGCTGTCAGGGAATCTTACATAATCCAGCTGTATTTCGTGAAATCCCATTTCACAAGCCCATAAAGATATATTCCGTATAAATTCCCAGTTTCTTTTGTCGTATGGATTAAGCCAAAGCCTTCCATCCCTGTCCTTCCATAAGCTTCCGTCGGCGTTTCTAATGGCCTGTTCCGGAGTACCCCTGGCCATATATGGGTCCTGAAAAGCTACGATCCGTGCAATCAGGTAGTAGCCGTCCTGGTCAAGAACATTGACGAGGCCTGAAAAATGCTTATAGGCGGCGGGTTTTGCCGGAATAACCATGTCTGATTCTGGTTCACATGGGATCCTGCCGTTATTGTCCTTAACATCGACTACAAAAGAATTGAGCCCGGCATTCTCCCGGGCAAAAGTTATGACTTCAGTAAACCTGGACGGAGTGCCAAACACGTCCATTGTCACATAAAGGGCCCGGGCCTGAAGAGCTTTTTCCATGGCCACAAGCCCTTCGTTGCCAGGCACGTCTTCCGGCACTTTTGCTCCGCCGGGGATTTCATTAGTAACCGGTGGGGTTGGGTTGCCGGGACTCTCTTTGAAAGGAAACACTTTCAAAGAATAGGCCCCCAGCAAACCTGCAACAAGCATAAACACTAAAATACCGATTATTCCACCGGCAGGGGATCTGCGCCGCTTCCTTCCCCGCCTCAACTGGGTTTGTACCACATCATTAGTTTCTTCGTATCCCGGCATACCCATTCTCCCATCTTCAGACCTGCTAGAAGTCATAATCTCTGTCTATTATCTCTTCTATTTGGACGGATGCAATCCTCTTTTTGTTTCGACATAGTGAAAACAAGCTTCTTATGCAATCCTCTGCAGGCCTATCTCCGCAAGGTACCTTAAAGCAACACAAATCTCAAGATACCCCAGAGGAAGTTCAAGGGGAACTATCAGTCTCTCTGATATCCAACGTGGATATAACCACACCTTTACCGGAAATTAAAGTCGGAGGCGAAAGTTTACAGACATAGCCCTGTTCCTCAAGGCCTATCGCGGCCTGGCCGGTTATGATATTGCCCATCTCAGCAATTGCTGATTCAGCCAGATTGTCAAATACAGGCACAGGTTCTCCTATAAGGACTGCCGCCAGCCTTTGCAGTACGTTCTGACATAGAATAGATTGCAATTCCTTCAGCATCTCCTGTCACACCTATGGCAACGTTAACCTCACCTGAAGTTGCCCGGACTCTTTTAGAACGTAACTGGCCCCGTGTACCTCGGTACCTGTTCTGTTTCAGAAAACTGTAAGCCGACTCGATAAAAGGATTGATTAGACCTGCTCTTAACATGCTGTCGCTCCTCTCAATTGTTGACTGTGCCCGATTGTTTGAGATTCGTTTAAATACTCTAAATGCTGTCAGGCCTTTCATAGAAAAACGGGGAAATCTGGCTCAGGCTGCAATTTCGTGGTTAAATATGGCTTCTGTTGCTCCCATAAACAATACTCCGCCGGGTTTCAAAGAAGATGCCAATTTCGAAACTACATGCTCCTTTCCCTTATCTGTGAAATATATGAGAACATTACGGCAAAGAATTAGGTCCATATTACCAGGATAATCTGAGCCCAAAAGATTGTGGTTCTCAAAACACACCATTTTCTTCACCTTGTCTTTTACCAGGTAAAGACTGCCTTCTTTGCTGAAATACTTGCTGAGAAACTCACCGGGTACATTCTTGATTTCGTCACGGGAGTATTTCCCTTCCCTGGCTTTCTTAAGGCTTGGCTCATCTATGTCTGTTCCAAGAATAGACACATTACGTACCCGGATCTCTGCAAGCGTCATGGCAAGAGAATAGGCTTCCTGGCCGGCCGCTGAACCGCACTCCAAATGTGCAATTTGCCTTGTACAGGTGCCAACCAGTCGGGGAATCACTCTTTCGTTCAAGACTCTCCATTGCTCGCTGTTTCTGAAAAAACTCTGACACATTGATTGTGAGATAGTCCACAAGATTGTTCAATTCACCTGGTTTTTCCACGCTTTGCAAAGGTGAAAAAATCAGGGACGGCGCCTGTTCATAATTTACAAGCCGGCGATGCATTTGCTTGCTCTTGTAGTTGTGAAGGCTGATCCCGGGTAAGCCTTTACTTTTTTGCAGAAGAATATATACTCTGCACCGGTAAGCGTGGGGATCTGCATCTTTTGTTACCGGATTTCCCGCCATGGCATTACCGTTCTCTACGTTGTCTGATACTTCCTGCAAAACTCGCCGATCTTACCGGCCACCTTGTTCAGTGGAACAAGAGTATCTGTTGCTCCTGCTTCGTAGCATGCTTTCGGCATACCCCATATCACCGATGTAGCCCGATCCTGGCATATAACTGTGGCACCGGCTTTCCTGGCTGCCCGCTCCTTTTGCTCCATCATGGCCCATTCCTGTGAGTATCACCACCATAAGTCTTGCTCCAAATAAGGGCCCGGCGTCAAACAAGGTAACGCCAACTGATGGCCGTACTCCCCGTGAACAGGCGTCGTCCCCTTCATCCAGGTAAACGTGATACGATTCAAAATCACCGCAAGATGAGGCAGTCAAGCCTGAGGTGATACCCTCCTTGGCCACAAGCACCAGCCTGGTTCTAAAAACATCTCGGGCGGCTTCTCTTACTCTTATGGAGAAAAGAGTATCGAGCCGTTGGGCCAAAGCGATGATGTAAAGCCTTTGGCATATGCTGACATACCACAACCGCTGCCGGTATCGCGTGAAAAGCCCGGGCACAATTTGCTCAAGGGCCTGGGGCCTGCCTGTAGACGAACCGATAACAAGGAGCCGTATAGGGGTGCTACCGGTAAATGCCTTTCGTCTCTTTGCCCGTTCTTCGTGACGGCGCATGGGCTCTTGAATACGAAGCGTGGCTTTGGAAGCGTGAATCACCTTTTGATTACTGTTTCAGAGCCTACACCTGTAACTAAATCCTTGAAGCAGGCTTGGGCACAAAATCCACTGCACCCATTGAGAGAGCTGAGGGTAACCCGGGAGTCTCGCTGGGTAAGCACGAGAACATTACTACAGGCAACGGCCTTTGCTCATACATGTCTTTCAAAACGACAAAACTATCCGTTTCTGGGCATTTCAACATCAAGCACCAGCACATCAGGGCTCAGGAAAATACACTTGGCCACTGCCTCCACACCATCTTTTGGCTTCGTCAATTGCAGTTTACATCCAGGCTCCTTCTAGCATTTGCCTCAACATTCTTCTCATGTACAAAGAATCATCAGCAATTAAGACCCTCACTTTGCCAGCTCTTGGCTTTTTTCTAACCCTGACATTGTTTCTTCACTGCCTCAAGAAGCCTGTCCGGCTGAAAGGGTTTGACTATGAAATCCCGGGCACCTGCCTTAAGAGCTTCCAATACCATGCTCTTTTGCCCCAGGGCAGTAACCATTACCACCTTTATTACCCGGATCGTTTTTTATCTGCTTGAGGGCCTCGATACCATCAAGCACAGGCATGGTGATATCCATAAGTACTACGTCAGGTTTCTCTTCTATGTGGCGCTTAACAGCCTCTTCTCCATTTGACGCTTCCACAACCTGGTACCCGTTTTCACTAAGCAACCGGGATGTCTTGTTTCGCATAAACATGGCATCATCTACTACCAGTATTTTGCCAGGGTTTTTCCCTCCTTCAATCAAAGATCTGTTTCAGGATGATGTATGGAAGATACTGTTACCCGCTCCTGAACCTATGTAAAGGCGTACAGTTCTTCCGTGGTTTCGCCTATGTCTTTTCCGGCAATCTTGATTTTCTCTTTGGTGGTAAGAGACTCCCGGACTGCCAGGGAGTTAAGGAGGCCAATATCTCCGAAAGGCGGTGACAGCCCCATAATCACACTGGCTCCGCCTGCAATGGATGCTGGCGAGATTTTCTCGCCTGCACCCCATCTTCAATAATCTGGATACAAGGTACGAACGGCTCCTCCGTACTTGCCTATATGTCTCCGGTTGCATCCAGCAAATCCAGGAACTACCGTTTCTCCCTGCTCCCCTACAGGGCCTTTGCCCGTTCTTCGCCTGGAATAAGGTAAGAACACATGGGCCATACCTCCCACTTTGTATTCAGGATCCCACAAAGCCACGCCTACGCAAGAACCCAGTGAGTAGGCAACCAGGACTTCTGTTTCATCGTAAGAAAATTTGATTTCAGAAAGCCTTACCGGGATATGCCTAAGGCGCATTTTCATCTACCGTCCTAAGAACTATTAACCGTATTCAAACCCTTTCCCGGTAGCAAAACGATTTCGAAAACAGCTTCGCCGCCGTCAAGGGAGAATCGAACGTTTACTGCCGGCACCCTGCCTGATTCAAAATATGATACTGCCATAGCTGATTCCAAAATTGCCCCTGCCATTTCTCTGATGAGCAATGGGGGGGACGGCCTCAAAACCATCTCAGCTCTGTCTGCAACAGCATCAAGAAACGAACAACCTACAATATTGGCAACCTCTGAAACAATAGATACCTGAATATCATAATGCCCCTCAGAATCCACTCCTTCAGTAATTACCGGACTGAGAAATGATACTAGCTGACGTGCAGAATCAGGCCTGAACAGAATAATGAGCTGCCCTTCCATACCGCCTCGAAATGAAACCCAAGAGCTCAGCACTATGTCTTCAAATTGGCCTGATAGCACCGGCAAATCTGCCACACCTGTGCAATCTATGCTCTGACAGTCTACTTTCAAATCTCTCCCTGTAAGGACACTCAGTATCCTTCTTGAGTTTTCCACGGCCAGTTTCGCACACTCTTCGAAGAACTCTCCATCCACCTTTGATCCTCCTTAGATGAATCAGAGTTACTCATTACAACAAGCGGTTTATGTCCAGGATAATCGCGGGGTCGCCCTGGGCAAGAATCGTGGCACCTGCGATCCCTTTCAAGCGTGACAGAATCTTGCCCATGTTCTTCACTACAATTTCCTCTTCACCTACAAGGTCGTCTACCCCCAAGGCCAAAGGTTCATCGTTGCTCCGGGTGAGAATTGCATACCGGAACCGGCCGTTTTGGAACCAGGGATCATCTCCCAGGGCGCCTTCCAGGGAAACAAGGGGAAAGATTCTTCCTCTGACTGTCAATGCCGCTTTTCCTTGTACTGTCTTTATCTCTTCTTCTCTTACTACCAGTGCCTCTTCAACTGATGACGTTGGTATTGCGTAGATAAGCCCTGAACACCTGACAAGTAAAGCCCGCATAATGGCCAAAGTCAGGGGCAGTCTCAGGGTAACTGAGGTCCCAAGGCCTGCCTGGCTTCTGACTTCGATATGCCCGCTGATACGTTCCAAATTAGACCGTACAACGTCCATACCAACGCCTCTGCCTGATACCTGGGTAGCCACCTGGGATGTTGAAAAGCCGGGCATAAAAATCAGTTCCATGGCTTCTTTTTCAGATAGTTTCGCTGCCGCCTCGGCAGTAATGAGCCCTTTTCCTATTGCAGATCTCCTTACATTTTCGGCATCTATTCCAAAACCATCATCTTTGACCTGAATCAGGACCTGGTTCTCCTCATGCCAGGCAGAAAGAATCACTTTACCTCTTTCCGGCTTGCCCCGGGCTGTTCTTTCACCGGGCGTTTCGATGCCATGGTCAACTGCATTTCGCAAGATATGTATGAGAGGGTCATCTATAGCTTCTAATACAGTTCTGTCAAGTTCAGTGTCTTCGCCCTGGATTTCCAGGTCGATTTGCTTTCCGCAACGATGGGCAAGATCCCTTATCATTCGGGGAAACTTTGTGAAAATGCTTTTCAAAGGCAATAGCCGGGCCCTCATAATGCCTTCTTGTAACTCTTGTGAAGTCCTTTGAAGATGAGAAGCCAAAGCCGCTACTTCATTGCCAATAACCGACGTCTCATTGTCTATTAACAGTTTAGAAGCTATTTGAGTGAGCCTTGTCCTCTCAATAACAAGTTCTCCAACCATATTCAGCAAAAAGTCAAGAAGTTCTACATCTACTCTTACCGTTCGCCCTAAACTGGTCCTTTTCACAGATACATCTGATTGGCCCGGTGCGTTACTATGTTTGGTGTCTTTCTGAATACCGGATTTCTTGAGAGCGTTCCCGGTGCATAAGGCAAGGGAAACTTGAATTACATCCTGAACTGAACCTGCAACGTCTTTCGCGGCTGTGCCTTCATCTTCAGCCAGGACGAAGATACTGATTTCATCATGCACTTTGTCAGCTTCTACATCCCGGACAGACGGCTCTGAGCCAATCACATCGGCTACTTCACTAACAAGGGTAAGCACTGGAAACACTTACTGAAAGCAGAGTCTGCATCAGGCTTGAACCTGACTGTTAAACTTGTAGACCGGTTTTTCCTGAGACAGGTATTCTTCTAAGCCATGGACAAATGACTGGCCGGAAGGTGCCCGTTTCTTTGGCAGGACTCTCATCAAGTTTCGCAGTTTCAACGTTTGGGGCAAATTCACGGATTTTCTCTTATTATCTCGTGTAAGCCTTCCTTCTGTTCCTCCAAAGCAGTCTTCCAGTCTTCGAGCCAGTCCAGGACTGAGAATAATACATCTACCATTACCGGTGTCAGTTCCTGTGCTCCTGACCGGACCCCGTCAAGGATACTCTCCATAATATGGGTTACTTCCACACCATCCTCAAAGCCCAGGGTGGCTGCTCCTCCCTTTATGGTATGCATGTGACCCTGAAGACTTCCTGGATAGAGGCGCTGTCAGATGATGATTTTTCAAGTTCAACCAGGTTTTCTTCGGTGTTGGCAAGAAGTTCGTTCACTTCTGCAAGGAAAACTTGAAGTTGTCTTCATTGAATTCGGTAGAGTTCTGATTCTTCATAACAGGTACTCTCGCTTTACCACGGCAGACGCCAGATCAACTTCTTTAAGGGTTTTGCTCTCGGCATCTGATATTATCCGGGTGAGATCCAAAAGAACGATTAGGGAATCATTTACTTTCGCAATGCCCCTTATGTACTCAACCTTGTCTCCTGTTATTACTGAAGCAGGCGGCTCAACAAAGTCTTCTGGGATTCTGAGCACCGATGAAACCGAATCTACAATAACACCTATGTTTTCCCCACCGGCCTCACTGAGCACAATCTTTTGGTTTCCGTCCCGCTCTTTCTTCTCGAAACCAAAGTGTTTTCTGAGATCAAGAACAGGAATAACCTTACCCCTCAGATTTATAATCCCTTCAACAAATTCAGGGGCTCTGGGCACAGGTACGATCTTCTGCATGGGAATAATCTCTCTTACCTGGCCTATATCGACGCCATAGGTCTCAGACCCCAAGGAAAACGCTACGATTTGCCTTTCTTTGTTGGGAGCACCATCTTGTGTGTTCAACATATAGTGTCTGGACATATAATCCCCCCGCCTTCTAATGATGTATCGAAAACGAATCAAAGAGAGTTGAGGATTGAAGGGAATTTACTGAAGAAGAAGAAGAAGAGCAAATACTGTGCCAAAGGAATCAAGCACGATTGTTTGTCCATCCTTTCGATACCCTGGCCCAGATACTATCTCGACGTAAGTGAACCCCTTTACGGAAGGTAGTGGGGAAAATTACTACCGATATGAAACCAGGCGAGATTGACTTTTGTTGTGGTCAGTTGAGGGTATCATTAATCACCCTCCAGATGTCGTGAGTCTCAAAACCACGGCGCCAGGCGGCTATGCCTGCCAAGTCATATTGGTTTGCCAATTCCACCCGCTTTTTCATAGACCCGGCATCCTCGAGCCAGATTTTATACGTCTCGTTGCCTATCTTTTTTTCTGCATACAAAAGCCCTGTATCCGGTTGATATTTGGGTGTCACGTCCTCGTCTCTGAGCCAGGCGGCTATGGCTTCCATGCCAAGAGCCCTTGGGGTTACTTTGACTCCGCCATTATCAAGAGTCTCTTTCCAAAGCCGCGTGTAGAAAGGTACTCCCAGAACAAGCTTGTCTTTGGGAACTTCCTCAAGGGTTTTCTTGATAGTGTATTCAGTCCACGGAATGGTCGAAACCGGCCCTGCAACTTTCGAACCATGAGGATACTGATCATATGCCATGAGCATAACGTAATCTACAACCTGAGACAGTTTGTCTCTTTCCAAGAACAAAGACCAATTGGGGCTGGTAGATTTCACTGTCACATCTACGGAAACAGTGAGGCCTTGCCCATGCAGCAAGGGAGTCATTTCACGGACAAATTGGGTAAGATACGGGCCGTCAGCAAGATTCACATTCTCAAAATCAATGTTGATGCCGTCCAATTTGTAGATGTTGGCGTATATGAGTAGCTGGGAAATGACCCTGTCTCTTAAATCTGAATCTCTTAGCACCACAGAGGTCCTTTCCGTATCGAAGGAGTTTGAAAATAGCGCCCAAACCTGATACCCCTTCGAATGGGCCCAATTGACATAGCGCATGTCGGCACGGTTCTCTAATTCCCCGGGTGTTTCAGCCAGATGAAACCAGGTTGGGGAGACTACATTCAACCCTGGCATCTCCCCGATTCTTGAGGGGTCAGGTGTTATCCTGTCGACTTGTTCCCAAGCCAGGACCACTTTATTGCCGTGCAAACGGCTGGGAACATACTCAGGGGGTTCTTCCACGACCGGAGGGTCTTCTCCCATGTCAGTCACATGCTTTCTGGGAATAAAGCCGCAGAATCCTTCGCCGGTCTCTACTTTCAACCACCGTCTTGTTTCTTTGTAAACAACTACTCTATGGCCCGTTGCAAGTATTTCGATTCTTCTGGACAAAAATGAGGGCCCTGCTCTTAAAATGCTACCGGTATTAAGTTCACCGATTTGGTTGTAAGTGTCCAGTCTCCGTACCAGGAATGTTCCGGCCTCTTCATTGTATGCCGTTGATACCGGGTACAAAGTCTCAAGGGTGCTTGCAGGTACGTAAGGTTCGTTTCCTTCCAGAATGACAGGAAACTTGAGACTTACCGGATGCTGATTTACGTATGCAGTTAGGGAGTCTTGACTTAATTTTACCACCTTGTCTTTTGTGGTCACAACCATGAGTCCGGTTTCGTCCCAAAACACATTGGGGTCAAGTTTACTTTGTATGAACTTGAGGGGCACGTAAGCTTCATTGTTTTCAACGACTACTGGGAACTTGTGAATCTCACCGCGATAGACCAGATAGGGACGGCTCGCCGGCGGGCGTTCGGCCCACTGGAAGGACGGGTATAATATGACGGAAGCACTGATAAGCAGCAGTAACACTGCTGCGGTCAGAAGGATGATTCTTGGGCCTGGGCTTGGGCTTGTGCCGGGACCGGGCCATGAGCGTGGACCTGGGCCAGGCATTGAACCTCGTCCAGGCATTGAGCCCGGACCTGAGCCTGGCTTTGAACCTGGCATTGAGCCTCGTTCAGGCATTGAGCCTATACCGGTTTTTCTGGTTCTTCTAGGCGGAATACTTGTCCCCGGGACAATTTCTGACAACAATCTCAATCCTTCTCTTTCGGGATTATGACTATTTCGACGTAGAGAACGTTAGTATCCTGCCTGTGTGCCAGTTTGTTTATGGTCCTAGAGGTATGACCTGGAATCTGGAGGTTGCCCGGGCTGAATTCCCTGGTTTGGGGGGATACTTTCAAGTCAGGGTCTGTCGCTGAGAGCGATAACCTGGTCAGAACAATGCCGCTAGAAACACACCTATACTGACTCCTGTCTTTCAGAACGACGCCTTAACGAAGCCTTGTCTCCATAAAATGCACGATATCCGCTAGCTGTCCCTCAGGCGGCGCGTGGGCCTAAACCATGTCTCGGCGAATACACTGTCGTCACCGCCTGTCGCCAAGAATGCCAACTCGGTTAAGGGTATGTCGCCTGAAATACATTCCTCCCGGACCCTGTCTCGCAAAATGACATCTTAACCAAGACTGTGCCGCCACAAGCACAGCGTCACCGTCACCTGACGCCCAGAGAACACCAAACACGAACACTGCCGCCACGAATACACCCTCGTTATTACGTGCCGCCAAAAGCAACAACTCATTCAAGGACGTGCCGCTGGAAATCCATTTGTACTAAGACTTGTTTTGTGAAACGACGTGTGGACCAAGGATGTTCCCCTACGAATACTCAGCCATTGTCACCTGTACTCACAAAGATACCCTGAGGAAGAGCAGTATCGCTACGATATACTTTGCCGAAAGCCCGGTGTCAAGAAGAACACACTGCCGCGTTACCTGACCCAACTGGCAACACAGAAAACATGGGTTGACAATTGTTCCCAATTTATGGATACTTATCTTGCAATACGACAACCTGTGCCAAATTTGACTATACTTAACCAAGTTATACCTTATTCAGACAGTTTCAGCTCATTCGTTGCTTGTCTGGTACAACCAAAGGGGGTACATATGAAAGGGACTATTCTTCTTCCCAGAATGCTGTTGGAAGACAGGCTCATCCCACCGCTTGCAAAACTGTTGTATGTGATAATCGAGATTCACCATCCAACCTCTATTACAAACCTTGCTGAGCTAAGTGGAGTTAGCCGGTCTGCAGTATCAAGGCTGTGTGAGGTCCTGAATAAACACGGGTGGATCGTCAAAGCAAAAGAAGACTCAAGAATCGTCCCTTATCCGGCCATACCGCACCCCATTCAAGAGCAAATGATAAAAGACTTGTACGCCGGTTACAGCGCAAGCCCCCATAAGGGTGAATACCTCACAAAAGCATGGTTAAGCCATCTGATACTCACTGATGACTATATTGACAACGCCAGGCCCGCATTTCTCCAGAATCCGATAACCGGCGAACTAATGGAGCTTGACAGGTTCATACCGTCTTTGAATGCCGGAATCGAACACCACGGGCCTCAACATTTCTCCCCCACCAACACCTTTCCAGACACCACGCAGTTCAAAGAAAGAAGAGCCCGAGATCTGATTAAGCGCTCTCTGTGCGAAGAAAACAACATCAGACTCATAGTCATCACTGCAGAAGAGCTCAGCCTTGCCGGAATCCTGAAAAAGCTTCCGAAAGACTTCCCTCTTAGGCGAGTCGATGTGGATGGCCCTTATGTGAAGACACTGGAGAATTTGTCGGCAGAGTACCGGGCAGGGCTGACAAGAGCCATGGCACGGGAGACTCGGGACCGGGAGCATCGAAACCGAACCCGCCAGTTCAAAGCCTGAGCGTGCGTTGAGTTCAAGTAAAAACTCAACCAAAGGTATCAGCTTATAAGTATATATGCGAAAAACTTCATTTGACACCAAGGAAAATCGAGGCACCACCTTTTCGCCCTCGAGTGTGAGGTAGAAAAAAATAGGGCCGAAGCCCTATCCACAACTCAGTCCGTTTTCACGATTCCGCTTTGCTGCGACCATGCTACTGTTCTGCCACTTTGTTATCTATCTGTCGATAC
>JAXGOJ010000023.1:0-19725 GCA_040767525.1 Bacillota bacterium
GCACCCCGGGGTAGATTGTGCTATTAAAGGTTAAAAGTGTGTTTGTAAAGTGAGATAATACTTTCAGGCTTCAAATTGGCCAACCGATGAAGCATAATGTAATTTCGACAAGGGAGTGGAATGAAAAGTGGCCTGGAGATTTGCAGTAGGCAGCATAAGTCATGAGACCAATTCCTTCAGCCCGATCAAGACAGAATTGGCTCACTTTAAAGACCGGGGTTATTTCAAAGGTGAGGCGATACTAACTGAGTTCACTGGCACCAGGACGCCGATTGGCGGGTTCATTGATTTCGCTGAAGAGACGGATTCTGTCTTAGTTCCCGTTATCTCAGCGTCGGCGGTACCATCGGGTATAGTCTCAAAGGAAGCGTATCTTCAATTGAAGGAGGAACTTTTACAGGGAATCAAGAGTGCCGGGGAGATAGACGGAGTGCTTTTGGCCCTCCACGGGGCTATGGTTGCAGATGGTTTTCCTGATGCTGAGGGCGATATTCTTACAAGTGTAAGGCAGATTGTAGGCTCCGGGGTACCTGTTGTGGCCACATTGGATTTTCATGCAACGGTAACAGATGTTATGGTTGAGAAAGCAAATGGGTTGTTCGGATACAATACCTATCCCCATGTGGATGGTTACGAACGGGGATTGGAAGCAGGGCGCTTTGCTGCAAAGGTTCTCCGCAAAGAGATAAATCCGGTGAATGTGGTCATCAGGCCGCCACTTGCCCCGGCTGTGGTTCCTGCAAGAACCGGGTGGGGCCCAATTAAGGAATTGATGGAGCAATCATTTGAGTTTGAAAAAGAGCCGGGAGTACTTAATGTGAGCGTCTATGGTGGTTTTGTATATTCAGATGTTTATGACGCAGGACTTGCTTTTCTTGCTACAACTGACGGAGATCGAGCCAGGGCCCAGAATATTGCAGAACGCCTGACACAGAAGGCATGGGCTTTACGGCACTCTTTTGTTGCTGATATGAAAAAGCCTCAAGATGCAGTAAAGTACGCTATGAGTAAAGATAAAGGGCCTGTGATTCTTGCTGATGTGGCAGATAACACAGGCGGGGGAGCTTCCGGTGATGGCACCGAGATTCTTCAGGCCTTGATTGAGCATAATGCACAAGACGCAGTTGTAATAACCATGCCTGACAAAGAGGCCGTGGACGCCGCTTTTAAGGCCGGTGTTGGTGGTAACTTCGATGCCCTTGTAGGTGGCAAATTTGACGATTTGCACGGAGCCCCGGTTCGTGTTCAGGGTACCGTCAGACTTCTTTCAGATGGTAGTTTTGTCCACAGAGGCCCAATGTCTACAGGAGTAAAATCTTCCATAGGCCGGTCCGCGGTGATCCAGTGCGGAGGCATAGATATTATTGTCAACGAAAGGCGCTCTCAACCTGTTGATCCAGAGGTGGCACGGAGTGTTGGGATTGACCCGACTTTCAAGAAAATTGTTGTTGTGAAGTCTGCCGTTCACTACCGGGCAGCGTATGAACCAATTGCATCAGAAATAATTGAAGTTGACGGTCCCGGGCTGAGCAGTCCGAACCTTTCAAGGTTTGAATTCAAGAACATAAGGCGTCCTGTGTTTCCTATTGATGAAGACATGAAGATTAGCAGGTAATTCCGAGGCTTTGTCATGAAGCCAGGGCTCAGTGGGTTGTGTTCGATCATGCATTAAGGTGCGAGAATCCACCCTCTGAGCCACCTGGCTGTTTCTTCTATACCTTCTAGGGTTCTACATGAAACCTGGAGGATCCGGGCCCCTGGGTTGATGGCTTGTATTTCATTAACCACCGGTTCTAGTTTGAAATCAGTGTAAGGGATCAGGTCTGTTTTGTTGATGATAACCGCATGGGATGTACGGAATGCCATTGGGTATTTGGCGGGTTTGTCGCTTCCTTCTGTAGTACTCAAGACCAGAATTCTGAGATTCTCGCCCAGATCAAAAGAAGCAGGGCACACAAGATTACCTATGTTTTCTATGAGTAAAACGTCAGTTGCAGCCAGGTTCAATTCCCCAAGGGATTCAGCGATTAGATTGGCATCCAGATGGCAGGCCCCATGGGTTGTGATTTGAACCACAGGTACTCCAAGGGCTGCTATTCTATGGGCGTCTCTGGTTGTGGCTATGTCTCCTTCAATGACAGCGATCTTGATTCCGGAAAGGCGTGGTATGATTTGCTCCAGCACGCTAGTCTTTCCGGAACCAGGCGAACCGATTATGTTAATTGCTTTGCACCGGTTATCACGGAACCTCTTTTTCAGTTCTTCTGCCTTTTTCTGATTCTGGTAGAGTATATCTTTTCTTAGCATCACCTTAACAGTCACTAAAGTTGAACACTCCTTTTTGGTTGCCCTATGGTATAGTGGCCTTACCTTCGTCATGGTTTACCGTGCCTTCACGCACATGAGACAAAGCCTGTATTCCCAGGCCTTGTGGGCTTTTGTCTTCGCCTTCATATGATCTTATTGCCAGTTCTGTGCCGGATTCTATGAAATAGGCCGTCCTGGCGCAATTGGGGCATTGCCAGCCGTGGATCCCAATGAAAAACAGGTGGGCGCAAGATAGGCACCGAGCTATCCCAGGTACATCCACGACAATCAAAGAGGCATTTTCCATGATTGTATTCCTGGTGGCCAGGGGAAAGGCTTCTTTCAGCGCGTATGGGAAGGCCCCTGAGAGTTCCCCGACTTCGATTTCCACCTGTGTAACCCTGGTAATCCCACGCAAGGCCGCGTCACAGGTAATCATTTCGGTGATGGCAACAATGAGACTGAGTTCGTGCATTTGATTATCACCTAATCATACATATGCCAGGAGGACCTCCCATGACTGGAATTTGGAGTTGGCAATGTGAGTAGAGCCGGATCTGATTTTACCAGGACGGACAGGTGGCCCCACCGTTGATAGGCCACCTGTCCTACAGACGCATAGTGAACCGCCTCTTTCAATTCAACTTCCCATAAACTCTTTCATATAAGGTAATATCCGTTCGAGCCCGGCTTGAACGGCTCTTTTACCCCAATCAACGCTTGCTTTGGTTGCATCACCGAGAGCTCCGTTTTCAGTAACTTCATCGAAGAAATTCGCTTCGTGAATCCCGAGTCTTCGCCCCAACCCTTCCATTGCTTCCTTTCGGATTTTGCCTGGGGTAAGGGCGTCTTGTTTTACGCCGTCGGGCCAGAGATAGAGCATGATACTTATTTCCTTTTCACAGGAGTGGCCGGTTACAGGTGATTGGACGAAACCTTCCGATAGGTCGCTGATAAGATCCCATGGAAGGGTGGCCCAGGCTGCCTTGCATCCTAGTTCATGTTTTATTCTGTTGGTCGCAATTGTAATCGCGGGAACATTGCCACCATGGCCGTTGACAAAGAAAAACCTTTTTATACCGTGTTTTTTGAGGGATACGGCAATGTCCATCAATACGTCAATGAGAGTAGAGGCCCTGAAAGACAAAGTTCCAGGGAAATGTATGTGATGTTCTGATATTCCAATGGGTACCGGAGTAGTAACAAGGGCATTTGGGTAAAGCGCCTTGCCCAGTCTAATAGAAAACTCGCGCGCAGCTGCATAATCTGTCTGAAATTTGCCGTGGGGCCCGTGTTGTTCAGTGGAACCTACAGGGATGATGGCGGTTTTGATATCAGGTAGGGCATCTTTGACCTCAGGCCATGTAAGATCGGGTAAATACAGCACTTTTGATTCATTGCACAAAGACATTTGGATCGACTCCCTTCAATGATTCCGCGGTTTGCTGTTTGGGTCAGTTCGATTCTTCTATAATGGCAATCGTAATTCCTATCACCAGGTAACCAAATTGCCCGAAACCAACTACTGAATCTTGATAAGCGGAATCCAATCCTGGAAAATAAGGAACAAACGTCCGATAAGAAGGGAAATCCTACCCATGATTCCTGCGCCGAATGCAGCGCCCAATGTAACCATAATAACCCATTTGCCCATTTCGGAGCCAGCATTGGCCACCGGATTAGGCTTTATCGTGAACAGGAAGTAGCATAAAGTGGCTACAGTTCCTACCATGGCAATTAGTGTGTTGACGTTGGTGACAGGTGCCATTGTGGCCTTCAATTGCTGAACGAATTGCTGAGTAATTGCTGTTCTTGCACTCAATGCCGCACCTATACCTACGATCACGGCTACGGGAATGCGCCTGAGCCAGGAATGCTGTTTGCTGATGTACGGAGCATACAGCATAAGCCCGAGGAGAGCAGGGATCAATACAATGAAGTTAGCTTTTGTTGTGAGAGGGTTCCATACTTTTGCGACGATGTTGTTGTATCCCATTACCAGAGAGTAACCGGCAGCTACCCCTACATATAAGTGTTCCACGGCTTTGTAAAACTCATTTTCCTTGAAGAGGTAGGAAAATGCCATGAGGGTGACAATAGATGACACCCAAATCACAGGATCGCGGCTCATTGAGATACCTCCTTCCCAACCGGTGTTTTATCACGGGTGGCAAAATAAGAGAGGTTTGCAATCAAAATGAAGAGGATAATAAGCAAATGCCCCATGCTTTGAGCGTCCATACTGGCTACACCCAGGCCCGGAGATTGCATCAAAGTCTCATATTCAGCACCGCCCCTGAGCCCGACCAACATACCTTTTAGCTGCCCGGCCTGGAAATATGGTTCGGCCTGGGGCGCTATGGTGTTGATGAGTCCTCCGACTATCGGCACTCCGTACTGAGTAACTTGCCGGACATATTGATCGGCATTTTGAGTAGTGAAGAAAATGAACATGTCGAGTTCCCCGGTATTGTTGATATTGCTGAGAATCTCCAGAGAGTCAGTGGAATTGCCCCGGAAATCCAGAGGATATGCTTTTCGGATATCTCTGGTATACGCAGCTACTGCGTTTTCACCGCCAGGAAGGTATCCGAGATTGCAGAAATCAACTCCGTATTGTTTGCCGGCCTCTTCCCATGGTTTCATAAGGGTCTCGATAATCATTGAGGCTTCAACTTGCACTCCTGTAAAGATCACCTTTACATCTTTTGCAAATAAGTGTTTTAGAACTACCAGGGTCTGGGGTTGGACGTCAGCTGCGCCTGAAAGTGAGTATCCTATATCGATGTGGACAGTATCGCCAGGGTGTAACGAGTCAATGATCCCGTAGGTATGGGTAGTGTGTTCACTGACGCTTACAGGAAGGCCTATTGGCTTAACCAAGGGTATAAGCAATGCCAAAATCAGGAGCGCGTAGATAATCCTGCTATCGACTTGACCAAGTTTTTCAAAGAATTCCATGGATCTTCTCGCCTCCTATTCCATGCCGGATCCAAGGTGAGATCGGTCAATGCCTGAAAGAACTCGAAGGGCTACTCCCACCATTCCTATGGCGGTACTTATCAAAATACCCCTGGAACCTGCCAGATTGACTACTCCCATGATCCAGTCAGCAATTCTAGGAAAACCAGACCACATGACTTCTCCAACAGGGGCTCGCCCGAGCATCAGCAAAACTCCGGAAATAAGAAGGGCAGCGGCTTGTGCGTTTTTCATCCGGAAAGCCCTGTAAGATGCTGAAGCCAGGTGAAATGCAGTCATTGAGTAAAACACAGCCGCAAGAGGTGTAAACATTGATTGGAAAATAAAGTCGAACACTTTCGAGTCTGTTCCCATTCCTATCCCGGAAAAAGCTGTTGCAAAAAGGGCTGCCAGCAGAATCATACTGTGGATACTTTCTTTGTCTCTGCGTCCCAGGCGCTGTAGGTGGAGCCTGACAAGGTTTATGGCCGCAAGGGCAAGGGCAAAAGCTGCAAGTATGATGCCCCAATCTTGCACTTCTCCGGCAGCCGCTTTGAGCACCGGGATGTTAAGAAAATAGTCGCCTAGCAATATTATGCCTGCTATGGCTGATACTGCCACCGGTAGAGAGCGTTTCATTTCAGAATACCTCCTTTTAAAAGGAATTTCTAAGGACGCTACTTACCAAGCAGCGAGCTAAGGTTATCAAATCCCATGGTAGACAGAATTGCCCCGGCAATGGCTAAAATAATACTTGCCACTTTAATGTAGTCCTGGCCTGCTATACTTCCAATTCTGTTGAGGTCTTTGGAAACAAATGCACCTGCTGCCAGGAATTCTTCTCCTATCATTGTATAGTCGCACGAAGCAACGAAAAATGGTATTTGAAAGTAGTTGGTGGTACCGGCTATGGCCAGGGCATTTACTGCTGCTGCGGCTTCAGCAATGATGATGGCTTCGGCGGCAAAGTATCCTGTATAGAAAGCAGTGGCCGGCTTTTCCCGCTGTACCATTCCCAAAGTAGCTGCTGCAAAAGCAAATTGAACCTCTGAAGTGAACCTGATGTTATCGGGGCTAAAAAGGTCAGTCTTACCTTCTGCCAGATAAGCGTTTCTCATGACTTCTACGGCCAATGTGTAGGTGTTAGGATGGCCTACCGATACCAATATCTTTGTATCATAGCGTGCGGCAATTTGAGTTACGTGGCCTAGAAGGTCTATTCCGGCAAGACTCGGTGCTGCAGTATTACCGGCGACGTCAGCATAACCAGGGCTGTAAAACACTGGTTTTCCCATTTCAGTGGCTCGCCCCACAGCTTCGTTAATCGCTTCCAGGCCTGCTATTGGCCGTGTGTAGACGGGTTTTGCTTTGGCTCTGCGAAGTCCGGTTAAGATGGCAGCATAGATGGCTATCAAAGCAACGAATCCCGACACTCTTCCTTCAACAAACAATTAAACGGCACCTCCTGTCTTTTCAGATAATGCAAGAATTCCAAGGGTTTCACAATGAACACAATCGCGAATAGCGGGCAGACACCGAAATTGCCGCTGTACAGCCCATGCCCGCTATTCGAATGAATATCACCTCCCTTTAGTCGTCGCCTATAAAGCCAGTGAGGTACTCGGCCAACCGGTCCAGAGCGGTTTCAATGGCCTCTTTGCCTAATTCATAGCTGGATTTTGTTGCATCACCCAGTGCCCCGTTCCTTGAGATTTCGTCCCAGTATCTTCCGTGTTCGATAGGGAACTTACCCCATGACTCAAAGATGTGGGGGTAGATATCTCCTTTTTCCAGGGCATTTGTCTTAACCGATTGGGGCCATAAATAGAGGCACTGTGACATTTCGCTTTCACAAGCATGTCCGGTAATCGGAGACGTTACGTTTCGCTTGATTACGTCCTGGACCACGGCCGTGGGAGACACCCACGCGGCGTCAGCTCCGAGTTCATACTTTATCCTGCTTACAACTGTGCTCAGAGACGGGCGGTTCCCTCCGTGGCGTTTACAAATACAAGTTTTCTTATTCCGTGTTGATACAATGACCAGGCAATATCCATACATACCTGAACGAAAGTATCCGACCTTAAGGTCAATGTCCCCGGAAAGCGAATATGATGACCTGATACGCCGAACTGGATAGGAGGGGTTACAATTACTTTGGGATAGAGCCTTTTGCCAAGTCTAATAGAAAACTCCCTTGCTCTTGCAGTATCAACTTCAAAAGTGCCATTAGGCCCATGCTGTTCTGCTGAGCCTGTAGGAATTATCGCGGCTCTTACAGTCTTTAGTGCATCTTTAACCTCGGGCCATGACATGTCAAAGAGGTAAAACCCTCTATCTGTAGATTGATTCAACGAAATTCCTCCTCCTGGTTATTTGGTAGATTGGTGCAACGGGTTTTACGAATTACCACCTCCCTTATTTGTCTCGGCCTGCACCTGGTGGCCCCCGCATCCACGTCCTTGTTGCTGTACACTGCAAGTATTTGTGCTGTCCGGGCAAGATTCGTCCGTACCCTGGGCCTATCCAAAAAGGCGATAGCCTCGAGAAGAATGTCAATCAAAGCCATTGTGCCTGCATGGGAATGGCCGAAGGAAAACCCCTGGGTGTCTACTAAAAGGACATGATCACTTAGCTGGGATACAGGTGCAAGCAAATCATCGGTAATTGATATTATCTTTCCGCCTTTGTCTTTTACCATCTGTAAGAGATCCTTGGTATGAATAGAGTACTTGTGAAAAGTGATGCCTACTGCAATGTCCCGGGCGGTGACATTTCGCAGGCGGTCATAGGGGTCACCTAGCCCGAGACTTATGAGGTGAGTATTGCCTATCATTTGGTTCATATTCACTGAAAGGCAAACCGCAGGGCCGTGGCTGGCTCTGAACCCGATTACATAGCGGTTTGCAGCCTTAAGAAGCTCAGTGGCAACATCCGTTATTGCCTGAAGCGGGTTCAGCCCAAACGCCCTATCCACGTTTTTTGCGATTCTATCCCTGGATGATACTAACAAGGAATCATAGTCTTTTGGAACCGACTTTGAATCAAGCCTTTTGACAATTGTGCTTTGGAGAATAGCCATGGCCAGTTTCTGAAGCTCTTGCTGCATTTCCGGATAGCCTGAATAACCCAATTCAGAAGCCAAACGTATGACAACAGTTTCACTTACACCAACGGCTTCTCCTATTTTCGCTGCAGAAAAAAAGGATGCTTCATCCCAACGTTCCAATATGAACCGGGCGACTTTGCTCTTAGCATCGCTGAGAATGCCGTAGTGTTTACGTATACGCTCAAAAATCGGTGCATTTTCATCTGCCATGATCTTCCCGCTTTCTGAGATACCGAAATAGTCCTTGATTTTTATGATGCAGCAGATCGCAGCCAATCCTGCGTCTCTTTACATAAGTGGCAGGATTTCCTGTATCTATTCGACGCTATCAGTAGAATTCCTGCTTGCTTTTCTGCATTTACTGAATAATTAATAGATTCGAAGTGTTTTTGGGCCCTCTGAATACCATGTCCATTCGTGGTGCCGCGGCGAGGCTGGTTTTGGGAATTCTTATTTGTCTTGACAGACATTTGATTCCTGATCCTGCTCTATAAGTTTATGAGAGCAGGGGCCTGCCGCGGCTTTGCTTGTCTAGTTCTGAAAGGGATTGAGTTCACGAATTGCCCCTGTGGCAAGAAAGACGACTTTTGGTGTTTACCGGGAATTCAGCCTTAGGATTTTCCCCGTGCTCGAAAGAGTAAGCTTTCCTTCTTTCATAGCAGTTTCTCCGTTTACAAATACATAGCTGAATCCGTCCGGATATTGCCTGGGCTCTTCGTCGGTGCTTTTTTCTGTAACTTCGTTAGGATTAAATACGACAAGGTCTGCTTTCATACCTTCTGCAATCTTTCCCCTGTCTGTGAGCCCCAGTCTTGATGCAGGCAGTCCTGTAATCCGGCGGACTCCTTCTTCAAGCCCAAGGAGCCCATTTGCATATATTCTGATAAACCTGGCCATGGCTCCAAAACTGTTTGGGTTTGGAAGTATATAGGGAGGGACTTTGGTTTTTGCAGTGGTGTCTACTACAAATGTATCAACAGCCACCATGGCAAGGGGATGCTTGAAGAATACCTCTTTGGTTTCATCCTTGTCGCCTCTGGCCATGCGAGTGGTGGTATATGGATCCTGGGTTATTATGTCCATTAGAGCGTCGAGAGGATGTTTATTCGACCCCGCGGCGATTTCTGCCAGAGGTTTCCCTATGTAATCTTCTATGCTGCAGCTTCCGATCCTGAGGCTTTTCGCCCAATTGGGTTGTATTAACGGATTCAGCCGGAACCATTGTCCTGAAATGATGAAGTTTCTTATTTCCTCACGCAGGTCAATTGCTCTAAGGTTCTCTGAAAGTTGCTCGAGAGAGCCTGCTTCCTTAAGCCATGGCCCCAAAGAAGCAGCCAGGTATTTGGTATAGATGACTCCCCCAGTCAGGTGGTTTGGAATTACGTCGAATGCAAGGTCCACGCCGTCCTTAAGGGCTTCATCCAGTATTGCAAGAGTCTCTTCCGCTATACTGACTGCTATCTTGCCGGTTGGGGGAGGGTTGGTGAGCCAACCGGGAGCCAGGTGGGCAATTTCAGTCCGGGCCCCGGTCTTCCTGGCAATGTCGATAGCTTCCCTGAGGCCATCTGCGAGTCCGGGATCTCCAAAGCCTTCTCTCAAACCTGTTCTTCGCCAGTGGCTGGAGAATATGCCCCCTCGTTTGGCCGCTGCGCCAATGACCTGGTATGACTCTTCAGGTGATGCGAAGTAGTTGGGCGCGTAGTCAATACCGTTAGAGATGCCTGCTGCGCCCTGATCCATGGCTTCTTCAACGTAACGTTTCATACTACAGACCTCTGAATCCGTGGCATGCCTGCGGTAATCCCAGCCCATTACTGCTGTTCTTACTGTTCCGTGTCCCACAAGGGGCACTATGTTTATCCCGGGCCCGGCCTTTTCCACCCGGTTCAGCCATTCACCGAAATCAGACCAGTCTACCTCCAGGCCGTCGACTTCCCTGGCATACTTTCTAAATCGGGCAAGATCGCCGACTGCTTCCTGATAGTACTTCCGCGGCTCAACCTTGTCCCAGAAATTCCACTCCCAAAAGCACGAAGTCCAGTGCTTGTTCAAAGGAGCAGGGGAGAAACCGCACTGTCCGGTTACTGCAGTTGTGATTCCCTGGCCCAGGAGACTCTGGGCACGTGGGTACATGAGGATGGTTTGATCTGCATGGGAGTGCATGTCTATGAATCCAGGCGCTACTACTTGCCCTGTGGCATCCACTGCGGTGGCAGCCTGGGCATTTGAGAGATCTCCAACAGCCGCAATTGTTCTTCCTTTAATGCCGATATCCTTTCTCTCACGAGGACTGCCTGTTCCGTCGATTATGTCTCCGCCTTTAATCACTATGTCCAAATTCAAAGTTAGTTCCTCCTTGGGCATAACTCCTTGGCCTCATCAGACTTTTTGTGCCGTACCACTTCGTATTTCGCTTTGGGCATCACCGGTTCTTCCTGAAACGGCGGGACGGTCCTAACGTTTCATCTGTGTCTCCGAAACGTTAGGACCGTCCCGCCGTTTCAGTTTGCTTTACCCGCCCATGCCTGTAGCAGGAAGATCCTGTGAGCCTGACGAAGTAGCTCTTAAAGATAACTTCAATGGGGCAAGGTATAAGGTATTTGGCTATGAACTCAAATTGTCTGGTAAAAGGGAGGAATTGCATGTGCCTGATTTTGATTTAGTCATCAAAGGTTGTCTTGTTGTTGATGGAACCGGCGAACCAGGCAGAAAAGCGGACGTGGGAATTGTTGGAGATTCCATTGAGGCAGTGGGCCCCCTAGGTGATGTATCATGTAAATCCGTTATTGATGGTACCGGCAAAGTACTGTCACCTGGTTTTATAGATACTCACAGTCATTCTGACTTGCTCGTTTTGGCCGAACCTGCTATTGCTCCGAAGATTATGCAGGGTATAACTACCGAGGTTATAGGCCAGGATGGCATGTCTTTGGCGCCGGTAAAACAAGAGTATATTCCTGCATGGAAGAAATCCATGGCAGGTTTAGAGGGTGATTACCCTATTGATTGGGACTGGCGAACGGTCAAAGAATATCTTGATCGAATAGACTCCATGGATCTTGGGCCCAACATAGTCTTTCTTGCACCCCACGGCAACATAAGGCTTTGCGTAATGGGGCTGGATAACAGAGCACCTGCAGACGATGAAATGAGACAAATGGAAAATCTACTGGACAAATGTCTTGCCGAGGGTGCCCGCGGTATGTCAACAGGCATTATTTACCCTCCGTGCTGCTACGCAGATACCGGTGAGTTTGTCAATTTCGGGCACGTACTTAAGGCCAATGGAGTACCCATGGTCCTTCACCAGCGAAACGAATCAGACAAGATACTGGAGTCTGTAGAAGAGGTGCTGACGATAGCAAGAGAGTCAGGGTGCCATGTTCATTTTTCCCACCTGAAGGTTGCCGGGAGCCGGAACTGGCACAAAGTGGACGCAGTCATAGACAAGTTGGATAGATCAGGCGAGATGGGCCTGGATGTTTCTTTTGATCAGTATCCTTATACAGCGGGCAGTACTATGCTGGCGGTTATCCTTCCTCCGTGGGCCCATGAAGGCGGTTCCGAACAGCTCCTGGAAAGGCTCAAGGACCCAAAATTACGGGACAAGATGAAGAAAGATATCCTTGATGGAATCCCCGGGTGGGACAACCATGTTAGAGCATCAGGTTTGGACAACATATTTATCACTTTTGTTAAGACAGGCCGAAACCAGGGTGCCATAGGCAAGAGCCTGACTGAACTTGGCGATATGACAGGCAAACATCCTTTGGATGCCGCATTTGACTTGTTAGTTGAGGAAGAGAATACTGTGGGTTCAGTGCGCTTTTATGGCAGGGAAGAAGACATCATTAGAATAATGAAACATCCGTTTCACAATGTGTGCACTGACGGCATTATGGGGGATAAACCTCATCCCAGATTATATGGTACTTGCCCCAGGATTCTAGGCAGGTATGTGAGGGGAAAGCAAGAATTAAGCCTTGAGACTGCCATTTACAAGATGACCGGTAAACCTGCCGGTGTTTTGGGGATTAAAGACAGAGGTTATATAAAGCCTGGATTCAAGGCGGATATTGTGGTTTTTGACCCGGATACAATTATTGACACCGGAGACTATGAAAACCCCATAAGCTATCCCATAGGCATAGACTACGTGCTTGTTAACGGAAAAATTGCTGTAAGCCAGGGCAGGATTGGTTCAGGGAGGGCCGGCCGGGTATTGCGGTAATCACCATAAGTTCCTTGAGAGTTGCTGGCAGCTTTTAGAGTTGCCGGCTGCCCTTCAGTTCTCAGGTTCTTGGCTAAGTCCGGTTGAGAAGCCATGAAGGTTTTTACATTACTTTGTTTTGCACGAAGCAGGAAACATTTCGTCCATAGTCATGAAAGAGTACCCTTGCTCTTTCAGAGTATCGATCACTTCAGACAAAGCCAGGACCGAGCCAGACAGGTCCTCTCCGGGCCCTCCGGCTGAATGCTGGAGAATGACTCGGCCTGGCTCCAATTGGTGCATTATGTTGTTAACTACCTCTTCTTTAGAAAGCCCTCTCCAATCCAGGGAGTCTATTGACCAAAGGGCCAGCCGGTACCCAAATTCAGCTACTTCAAGGGCTGCAGGTGCCGTAAGGGCTCCGTAGGGCGGCCGGAAAAGATAAGACGGAGCTGTATTGTAAGGCTTCAAGGTTGCTTCCATCTTCTCAATTTCGGTTCGAAGCTGTGCGCCCATTGGTTTGCCTGTATTAGGGTGAGCGTATGTATGGTTTCCTATGAGGTGCCCTTCATTGATAATTCTTTTTGTAGTTTCAGGGTATTCCTCTATCCGGTTTCCAATAAGGAAGAAAGTTGCCCGGACTTGCCTGGATTTTAAAACATCAAGAACTGCAGGTGTATAGGTGTTATCGGGGCCATCATCAAAAGTAAGGGCAACTACTTTTTCCATGCCTTTTCTTTGTCTCAACACTATTTCCGGGTACAGGCGCTCAAGGTCTGCTTCTCCCAAGAACCTGTTATCTTGTTCAACACCTCCTGCAAGGGGCGGAGGCGGTTTGGGCCGCACCTGCCTGATTGGGCCGGCAATATAGGCGAGGGCGGTTATGGCTGAGATCAGAAGGAAAAATGCTAAAGGGATATACCCACGGGACTGTTCTTCTTTCATTTTATCCACCTCGTATTCACATCATGGTGACTTGTTCTTTGCGGCCGGATTTCAATGGACCCAAGTTTATGTTGTGAAATATGGAAGGAATCTATAAGCTTATAAATAGCAACTTGCAGACAGCAATCGAAAAACGAAGCTAATGTCAAGCAACCTTAAGTCTTCAGACAGCTGATGTTAAGTGGTCTTAGGTTGCAAACGAATGAAATGCAGAGGAGGATTCCCGTGACCCTATGGGACAGGTACTATCAGGCGAGATTCGGCAAGTCCGGAATGGTGGCAGCAGCTCACCCTCTTGCTGCCCTTGCCGGCTTGGATGCATTACAGGAAGGTGGAAACGCCATGGACGCCTGTATAGTTATGGCAGGAGTCACATCGGTGGTTCTTCCCCATATGTGCGGCCTTGGCGGAGACGCATTTTTTATCTACTATGATGCAAAAAACCAAAGAATCAGTGCTTTGAACTCTAGCGGTTTTACCGGCGACCTTGCGACCCACGGATTTTTCTTGGGTATGAACAATTCAGGCACGAGGAATACACCTCGAATGATGCCCCAGGATGGCATATTGTCTGTTGCAGTTCTCTGGCGCATGCCATGGGTTACGAGATTGGCTTAAAAGAATTCGGGAGTTTTGATTTGAAGCAGGCATTTGAACCTGCCGTAAGACTAGCTGAAAACGGATTTCCTGTAACCCCAAGTTTCTCACGGGCTGTTTTCAACGAAAGATACAAACTTGAGAAATATCCAGAGTCAGGAAAAGTGTTTCTTGAAGGGGGCAAAGGGCCCAAAATAGGCGACATGTTTTATCAGCATGACCTTGCCGGAACTTTGCGTGGGTTCTCAGAAGGGGGAACAGAGTATTTTTACACTGGGCCATTTGCCAGGCAGTTTTACAGGTTAAACGATGCAATTGCTGCCGGCACCGTTAGAGGATGCCAGGATAGCCATACTGGCTCAAGCTCTTCATCCGGGTCTTGGGCAAAGGGCAAGAGCACTTTCACAGGAAACGAGTTTAGGCGATTTTACGAGCGGCCTCCTAAATTCTACACCCCAATACATGTTGATTACCGTGGCTGCACAATCTATCAAACAGGGCCTGTATCCCAGGGTTTTTTAACCCTTGAGCAAATGAAGATCCTTGAAAATTTTGATATGCCGGCTTTGGAACCAGGGGATCCTGAAGGTATTCATCTTATGATCGAAGCCAAGAAATTGGCATTCAGAGACAGAAACCTTTATGCAGGGGATCCTGCATATTCAGGATTTGATGTTTCCGGGTTTATTTCGGCTGAACACACCCAGGTACTTAGTACACTTATCAACCCTCTCAAGGCATTATCTAACGAGGAGTTGGGAACCCGGGGGCTTGATACGGATATCCAGGGTGATACAACGTTTTTTGCCGTGGTGGACGGTCAGGGAAATGCGTGTTCATTCATACACAGTAACGCCTTCTCATTTGGCTCCGGCCTTGTAGTGCCTGGAACGGGAGTTATTCTGAATAACAGGGCAGGAAGGTCTTTTGTGCTTGAAGAGGGGCATCCCAACTGTGTGGCACCGGGAAAAAAGCCCATGCATACCTTGAACTGCTATATGGTATTCAGAAACGGTAGCAACACATTACATGGCTCAATACTTGAAAGGCAACTGTATATTGTCGGAGGTACTCCCGGCGGGGACGGCCAGCCCCAGTGGAATATGCAAATGCTTAATTTGATGCTGGACCATGGATTTGGGCCTCAGGCAGCCTGTGACTTTCCCAGATGGTTATCGTTTCCGGGAACTGACGTTCTTAATCTGGATAAGCCCATGGAAGTTCGTATGGAATCCAGATTTTCGCCAAAGACTCGTCTTGCCCTTGGGAAACTTGGCCATTCTGTCCGGAGTTTGGAGCCCTGGGCAGGAGGGGGCGGAGCTCAGATAATAATGCTGGATCCGGATTCCGGGCTCTTGTTGGGCGGTTCAGACAGGCGCCTGGAAGGGATGGCAATCGGATATTGAAATTGCTTGTGGGGAGGGGATCTTGTTGAGGCAGGATGTATCAATTCGCCTGGCCACATGTGATGATATCAATACTGTCCAAAATCTTGCAAGATTGATCTGGGCTCACACATATGCAGGTGTGCTTCCAAAGAAAGACCAAACCAGAGTTTTGAACCAGTCTTACTCCAGGGAATCTTTGGTCAGATCTATTAGGGAAAACGTATTTCTCCTGGCTGAAGTATCCGGCCTTATAGCCGGTTATGTTGATATGGGTACACAAAATGAAGTTTTGTATCTTCACAGATTGTATGTATCACCGGAATTACAAAGATCGGGTATCGGGCGCCGGTTGCTGGAGGAGGCTATAGCTGAAAGCATTGGCCGTTTCGAGAAAAGGGGAGACGTATCCCTGCGTCCAAGAGTTGTTGTTGCCACTGTTGAAAGGGATAACCCGAAAGCAAGGAGTTTCTACGGTAAGATGGGATTTACTGAGGAGACTGTTACATCGGTAAATATGGGAGGGGTTGAACTCCCTGTAATATACATAGTCAAACCCCTTGCATGAGCGAAGCCCCATTCGTGAGGGCCAGGGCTGTCTTGACTATCCCGGCCGAAGGCGCCGTGCCAGGATGTGACGGCCAAGGTCAGGACACTGGCGTTTGCTTAGATATGGTCTTGAACAGGTTCGGGAGAAGGATTAATTAGGTTAAGGGGACCTTGTTTAATGAAGAAAGTCTTTCCGGTGATGAAGCCAGGTGTTGGTACAAAACACTCAGGTGCAGGCCGGTTGGTGCTTCCTGCCTGCCACTCGGTACCCTGGAAGGACATTGCATTGAAACTGAGAACCGATTATCATCAAGGCCTTCCAACTGATGAAGTTACGTTACGGCAAGAGGCTTTCGGATTCAATGTCCTCAAAGAGGACCCAAAACCTGGCCCGTTCAAACGATTGATAGCTCAGTTTTCTGATTTCCTGATTCTCATATTAATAGCAGCGGCAGTGATATCTGCGTTTCTGGGTGAGGCAATCGATGCTATTGTAATAGGTGCAATAGTACTGCTCAATAGTGTTATAGGCCTTATACAGGAAGGTAAGGCAGAAGAGGCCCTAAAATCCCTTGAAAAACTCTCGGCTCCTGCAGCAAAAGTTGTGCGAAAAGGCCAGGTATCGGTAATACCTTCCAGGGAAATTGTTCCCGGGGACATTGTGTTGCTGGATGCAGGGGACAAAGTTCCTGCTGACATCAGGCTCATTGAAACCCACAGTCTTGAGTGTAATGAATCATCCCTTACAGGCGAATCCCTTCCTGTGGGCAAAAATGCAGACGTAGACTTACCTGTTGGAACTGTGCTTGCTGAAAGGACGAATATTGCATACTCAGGCACAGTTGTAACCGCGGGAAGGGGGCGTGGAATTGCAGTTGCTACTGGCATGAATACTGAGATGGGTAGAATTGCCGGCGCAATTCACGGGATAGCCCGGGAAAAGACTCCTCTTCAGAAGAAGCTTGCCAGGCTGGGCCAGACTCTCGGCATATCTGTGGTCATAATATGTGCAGGAATCTTCGTTTTGGGAGTGGCCAAAAACGAGCCTGTTTTAGGAATGTTTATGATCGCTGTAAGCCTTGCAGTTGCCGCTATCCCTGAAGGGCTTCCGGCAGTAGTGACCATAGTACTTGCTATGGGAGTCAAGAAAATGGCCTCCCGAAATGGCATAATCCGCAGGCTTCCTGCTGTCGAGACCCTTGGCTCCACTACTGTTATATGCACCGATAAGACAGGGACTATTACGCAGAACAAGATGACAGTGGTTTCGGCCTTTGCGGCCAACCAGATGTTTTCAATAGACGGCTTTAAGTTTTCCAATGTCCTCCATAGCGGTCTTGTTCCTGAGGGCTTTTCTCATGAGGGCCAGGAGGGCGAACCTGATCATGGCGCTTTTTCATTGAGTTACGAAGAAGGCTTTCCTGTAAAAACCCTGGTATTGGATAATCTGAGTTCCTGTAAGACTGTCTGGCAGGACCCTGATACAGCAGGTGCATGTTCAGGGGCATGTGCCCTTCCCGTGGTGATTTCCCTGGCAGGGGCGGCACTGGCTAATGATGCAGTGGCCACAGGGGAAGATGAAAATGGCATGGGTTTTGCCGGGGATCCTACGGAAATTGCCCTTGTTGAAGCCGCAGAAAATGCCAGGTTGCATAAGGCCGGGTTGGAGCACTTGTTCCCAAGGGTTTCTGAGATTCCTTTTGATTCAGATAGAAAGCGAATGACTACTGTGCACCGTATCCCGCAAGGCAAGTTCCTGGTCCTGGTGAAAGGAGCTCCTGAAGTCTTGATGCCGAAATGCCGGTTTGTTTTTGAAGATATTCCAAAGTCTTATCATGGCCGAAAGGCAACTTCACTTGATACCGGTACAGGTAATGTTATGGATCTCATAACCGGATTAGCCAAATTCCGAAAGCCTGTTGCCGGGCAGGTGATGAACCGCTTCAGAGAGGCAAACTCTTTCATGGCTGTTCAGGGCATTAGAGTCATTGCTGTTGCCTGCAAGATTATAAACGGCCTTCCTGATCGGGAGTCCGGGCTAGAGCCTGAACTTGAGTCTGAACTTACCCTAACAGGTTTGCTGGGAATGATGGATCCTCCCAGGCCTGAAGCAAAAGAATCTGTGGCCAAAGCGAAAGAAGCAGGAATAACACCCATTTTGATAACAGGAGACAATCCGGTTACCGCGTTGTCTGTTGCCAGGATGGTGGGAATAGCAACCCATGATACCAGATGCATGTCAGGTCCGGACCTGGCGAAAATTGGCCCCGGAGATTTGGTGAAAATGCTTGATGAGGTAAGAGTATACGGCAGAGTATCTCCGGAGCACAAGGTTAAGATTGTAGATGCTTTCAAAAAGCGGGGAGAAGTCGTTGCCATGACAGGGGACGGAGTCAATGATGCTCCGGCTTTAAAGCGGGCAGATATCGGAATTTCAATGGGATTGATAGGGACTGAAGTGGCTAAAGAGGCCTCGGATATGGTTTTGGCAGATGACAACTTTGCAACCATAGTAGGAGCAGTTGAAGAGGGACGGACGATTTACTCAAACATCGCAAAGTTCGTGGTGTACCTTCTTTCATGCAATATGGGCGAAATTGTGGCCATAAGTGTTGCTATGCTATTGCGTCTTCCGGTTATTCTCCGTCCGGCCCACATCTTGTGGCTTAATCTCGTGACAGACAGTTTCCCTGCTCTGGCCCTGGGATTTGAACCCGGGGATGTTGATGCTATGAGAACCCCCCCCAGGCCCCCTAATGAGCTTCTCCTAACCCGGGAAAGGTGGATTACTGTGCTTCTCCAGGCGGCTTTGATTGGCGGATCGACAATAGGAATCTTTACTTACGGACTGAAAACCAAAGGTGATCCTCTCCATGCCCGTACTGTGGCATTTGCGACTCTGGCAATGGCTGAAGTGTTTAGAGCCCATACAGCAAGGTCAGAAACCAAACCTGTAAGCAAAATCGGAGTTTTCAGCAACCGGGCAATGATAGCCGGAACACTGATTTCATTTTTGCTCATCCTGGCTGTAGTAGAAATCCCCGGTTTGAACCTCGTGTTTTCTACAGTCAACATTTCCATCAGGGATTGGTTGATGGTTTTCGGGTTTGGCCTGATTCCTGCCCTGGGGAACGAGTTGCGCAAGATTCTTAAACTGGCTCAGGCAATTTACGACAAATAAAGACAGGGTTTGGCAACGGCCAAGCCGCCTTTTCAATCTTAACCGTATGTGGGCAGAAGGATTAACCGTGTGTTAGGAAGAATCTGTTGAATAATCTGATGCCGCCAATTTGACATGATTCAGATGAGTGTGTGCAGAGTCTGAGTTTACTCGGTTGAGAGGCTGAAGGTTTTGGCCGGAAGACAGGCATAATACTGGATTCCCTTTTTATGTATGGACAGTGATGGTAGTACAAGAGTGATTCGGAGGTAAAGAACTAGATGAAGATTCTCAATAATTTACTGGAGGCAGTAGGCAACACTCCCCTGGTGAGGTTGAACCGGTTACCCGATGCCGGCAGCGCTCAAGTGCTTGTGAAGGTTGAATCCCTTAATCCAGGTGGAAGCGTAAAGGCCAGGTCTGCTCTGGGTATCATCAATGATGCGGAGCAAAAGGGTTTGCTGGGGCCAGACTCAATCATAGTGGAATGCAGCAGCGGCAA
>JAXGOJ010000024.1:0-19566 GCA_040767525.1 Bacillota bacterium
CTTCCTTTTTTACTTCCAGATTTTCAAATACTGCTTCTATTACAACTTCAGCGTCTCTGAGGCCATCATAATTGTCAGAGTAAAGAAGCCTTGAAAGCATATCATCTTTGGCTTCAGAAGTTATCCGGCCCTTTAGGGCTCCTCTTGCCAGACTCTTATCGATACCCTGGTATCCCTTAAAAGCAAGATCTTTTGTTGCATCGATAAGAACAACTTCATTTCCGGCAACAAGGCATGATTCAGCAATTCCCTGGCCCATAGTGCCTGCACCAATTACACCGATTTTCCTCGCCATGTCAAAAACCTCCTTCCTGCAATGCACTTTTTCTACATACAACCAGTCTGTTCCTGTTCCAGGGCTCGCGTTAATAAAAAAGTCCGAAAATGGAATCACTCCCCGGCTCGCTCCTGGCCCACAGCTATGGTCTTAAGAAACCCGAATAATACACGGATTATTCCTGCCAGAGGAACAGCCAGAAAAATGCCCCAAAAACCAAAAAGTTCCCCGCCGGCAAAAATAGCGAATATGACCCATAAAGGGTGCAACCCTACCCGGGCACCTGTAACCCTTGGAACCATAATGCTTGAATCGAACCACTGAATGACCCCAACAAAAACCAGTGCCCAAAGGCCGGTGACAGGAGATTTCAGAAATGCAGTGGCAAGAAGGGGTAGATTGCCCATGATAGGCCCGAAATACGGAATGAACTCCCCCAGACCGCTTATGACTCCAAGCACAGCACCGTATTTCAACCCCAATGCAATCGAAAGAATCCATACCGTGACAGTCACGAAAAGAGCCACCAAAGATTGCCCGCGGATAAAACCGGCAAAAACCCTATCAGCATCTCTTACAAGGTCAACATACGGAAGAGGGTACCCGGCCATGGAGATCACTGCTTTGTGGCGCCATTTATTGATATCTTTGAGCACATAAAACGCAATAACCGGCGCGAGCAGCAAATAAGAAGCCAGAGTGGCTGAAGAAAAGAGATACTGAACTGATTTCTCCCCTGCATTAACCAGACGTGGTTCAAGCCCGGTAAGGGCGTTGGTAACGCCTTTTGCAAACCCTTTGGGTATGTTGTATTCTTCACTAAGCCTGAGGGTCTCTGTGGAAAATTCCTGTATCCATTTAGCATATCCGGGTATCGCCTGAGAAAGTTCACGCAAGTCCTGAAAAAACCTGGGAACAAAGTAAAGCCCGACAAGAATGATGACGGTGAAAATTATCAAGTATACCAGGCCTATTGCCCCGGATCTGGACATTCCGCGACTCTGAAAGAATGATACCGGGGGCTCGAGAACGTAGCTTACGAAAGCGGCCAGGATGAATGGGGCAAGAATACCACGGACCAGGATGAGAAACACACATGCAACTAAGGCAAAAAGGACAATCAGGATTGCCCCTTTCAATTTTAGCCTTTCAGCCAGAGAACCTTCCTACCATGCGCCCGACACTGCCCTGAGCCCTTCTCCACGCCCGTCTTGCACTCCGGCCCATCGCCATTTTGGTCTGCTCCATTGGAGTCATTCTTTCCCTTGAAAGAACAGCTAATCCCAAAACCATTCCGGCGATAGCCCCCACTGCAAGTCCGTCCCAAAACGTGCGATTCTTCATTCGAAAGCACAACTCCTTTTTACCGGTTATTACTCCTAAGATAAACCCGCACTTTATGGCCTTAAAGCACCAAGACCTGAGTTTCACGATTTCAAACCTCCGGTTTGCTGCTGTCGGTTTCTTCCTGGCCCACCTGGCCATCACTCTGAAAGTCCATGTTCAGTTGGGATTCCCTTACGCCTGTCAAAAACGCCTGTGCTACGCTGTTACCAGGCTCAGGCATGACACTCCCATCCGGTTCCAACCTGTACATCCTCACCCCACCGCTTGTAGGTACAAACTCAATACTGCAATCCCAGCAATAGTATTGGTTATGCCCGATCTTCCCTGTTGACCGGCTCTTACACTTTGGGCACAGCATGTATACTCCCCCACCCTGGCTAATCAATCTGGATTTAAACAGTGGCGTCATAAGAATTTTTCCCATACAAGATATCTATTATCCATACCAGGGCACGGGCGGCGGAGAAAGCAAAACTGCCAGGTGATACCGGAAAATGAGCGTGTTTCAGCGAAAGGCCAGGCTTCAGGATCTAAGATTACTCATGGTTTGGATACTTACCGCTTAAGCGGCGGCCATTACCGGAAGCACTCTGAGAATGCCTGTTCCCCGGAAGATCCTTTTCAGCCGCCTCAAAGTATCTAGCTTCTTGGAGTTCTTTAGGAAGATACTGCTGTTTTACATAATGCCCCGGGTAATCATGGGGATAAAGATAGCCATCTCCATGGCCGAGTTTCTGAGCACCGGAATAACCTGTGCCCCGCAGATGTGAAGGTACGGGGTATGCAGGCTTTTCTTTCACATCTTGAAGCGCCTTGTCTATGGCAAGATATGCCGAATTGGATTTTGGAGCAAGGGCTACATAGACAGTTGCCTGTGCAAGGGGAATTCTGGCTTCAGGCATACCAAGGTGCTCAGCTGCCCTGAACGCAGATTCTGCGAGCACAAGAGCCATAGGGTCAGCCAAGCCTACATCTTCCGACGCACAAATAACAAGACGCCTGGCCACATATCTGGGGTCTTCACCTGAATGAAGCATCCTGGCCAGCCAGTAAAGGGCAGCGTCAGGATCGCTTCCTCTCATACTCTTGATGTAGGCAGATATTATGTCATAATGCCAATCACCTGTCTTGTCGTAGAAAAGCACCGGGCTCTGGGTTACTTCAAGGGCCTTTTCCAGTGACAAAACCCTTTTCCCATCTACGGCATCGCTTGCATTGTATATGGCTTCAAGCACATTCAGGGCAGTCCTGCCGTCCCCTTTAGAGTATCCGACAATGTGCTCAAGCACTTTGTCCTCCAGTTCTAACCCTGGCCTTCTTCCCGAACCCGCACCGGCTGCCTGCTCTTCATTTCCGGCTATTTCCTCACCTGCCATAAGCCCCCTTCCCTGGTCGCTTACAGCTCTTTCAATAATAGTCCTTATGTCAGACGGCGATAAGTGCTCAAACCTGAAGACCCTCATTCTTGAAAGAAGAGCCGGATTTACTGAAAAGTACGGATTTTCTGTGGTGGCGCCGATTAGTATGATTGTTCCGTTTTCCACATGGGGCAAAAAGGCATCTTGCTGGGCCTTGGTAAACCGGTGGATTTCATCAAGAAAGAGAATTGTTCTTTGCCTGGCCTTTCTGGCTTCCTTTGCAAAACCTGCAACCTGCCTGACGTCTTGCACACCTGAAGTGACTGCTGACAGTTCTTTGAAGTAAGATCTGGTTTTTGAAGCGATCAAACGGGCAAGGGCAGTCTTTCCGGTACCGGGAGGGCCCCAGAAAAGCATTGATACAATCCTATCTTCTTCTATCATTTTGCGAAGCGCTTTCCCGGGGCCCATGAGTTCCTCTTGTCCGATAAACTCGTCAAAGTCCATGGGAGTCATTCTTAAAGCCAAAGGGGCACCTGGAGGAGGGGTAAGTCCAATACTGCCCTCCAATCCCTTTCCGGCACGGCCCGGCCCGGTGGAACCCGTGGTTCCAGGCACACTGCCCGGGCCCTGATCCTGGTTATCCCACAGACCTTTTTGGTTCATCCTTTCAATGCATCCTTTGTGCGATTAATTGCCTCATCAATGTCCTCAGAAGACACATCGTGGTGAGTAACCATTCTGACTTTATAGGGCAATGATGCGTTAAACAGCACTCCTCGCTCCTTCATAAATGCTGAAAAGGCAACTTCGTCCATACCGGTGCCCTTTGTCCCTACAGCTACCATATTGCTCTGGACAGTGCTCATGTCTATGTCAAGCCCTGGAATTTGTGCAAGGCCCAGGGCAAGCTTTTTTGCATTGGCATGATCCTCAGAAAGGCGGGATACCATTTTCTCAAGGGCTATTATGCCCGCAGCAGCCAGAACACCTGCCTGGCGCATTCCGCCTCCCAGGAGTTTTCTGCACTTGCGTGCCCGATCTACAAATGATTTTGGGCCGGCCACCAGTGAGCCCACAGGGGCACACAGGCCTTTGGACAGGCAGAACTGGACTGAATCAGTGTACCGGGTAACCTCTTTGACATCAACACCTAAAGACGTTGCCGCATTGAAAACTCTTGCCCCGTCAAGGTGAACCGAAATCCCCTGTTCCTTTGCAAGGTTGAAGATCTCCTTCATGTTGTCAAGAGGAAGCACGCACCCGCCTGACCTGTTATGGGTGTTTTCCATACATATCAAAGTGGTTCGCGGGAAATGAATGTTGGCACTTCTTACAGCATCCCTTACTTCCCTAGGATCCATGGCACCGTGATGCCCGGAAACAGGCCTTATCTGAACCTGGGACAAAACTGCAGGGCCGCCAACTTCATACATATAAATATGGGCAGAAGACTCTAAGATGATCTCGTCTCCCCGGTTAGTCCAGGCCATTATTGATACTTGATTGCCCATTGTTCCTGTGGGGACAAACACCGCTGCTTCTTTACCGGTTATTTCTGCCCCAAGGGCCTCCAAACGGTTTATAGTCGGGTCTTCGCCGTAAACATCATCGCCTACTTCAGCTCTGGCCATGGCTTCCCGCATCTGGGAAGTTGGTTTGGTTACTGTATCTGATCGCAAGTCTATGATCTTTTTCCCCACCTGAAGCCCCCCCAATTTTCATACAATCCCGAAAAAGTTACTCGTCCAAAAGGCCTGCTCTGTCTGCAAGTCTCTGAACCCACTTTATGAACTCATCTTTGGTTCTTCCGGTGAACCGCTCAACCGGATTGGTTCCTGAAAATCCGATTACCGTCGGCAATGTCATAATTCCAAACTTCTGGGCCAGACTTGTTTCTTCATCTACGTTAACTTTGAAAAAATTGATCTTTCCCTGGTACGTACCTTGAAGATCTTTCAAAGATTGATTGATTACCTCCGATAATTTCTTGCACGGCATGCACCATGGAGCCCAAAAATCAACTACCGACGCCCTTGCTGATGATATTTCCCTGTCAAAAGTCTTCGCTGTGACATCTTTCATCCCAACGTGGTTCTCTCCTGAGATCATACAACCTTCCTCCTGGTTATATATGGCAACGACTGAAAGCCGGGGCCTTCACTCATTGCTTCGGGATTCAAAATTTCTAGATTAACCCTTCAATCTCCTTTCTAAATTCAAAAACAGACACCCAACGGCCTTCCGGGTGTCTTCAGGGCTTCCGCTGTTATCAATAACCTTGCAGGCACGCCTGGCCTTGTCTTCAAGGGGCATCTGAGCCCTGATTCTTCTAAGAGCTTCTTCCCGGGTAAAGCCATCTCGTTCCATAAGCCTTGTAACCTGAGTATCAGAGTCTACAGCAACAACCCATACCTCATTGCAAATCTTGTCCAAACCTGTTTCAAAAAGCAAAGGCACATCCAGCACCACAAACGAAGTCTTTAACATAGTCTCCGGATCCCGGGCCAGAGCCTTCAGCATATTGTTGATACGGCCTATAACAAGAGGATGTACTATGGTGTTCAGAAGGGACAGGGCTTTGTTGTTACCAAAAACGATCTGCCCCAGTTTCTTTCGATCGAGAGATCCCTCACAGTTAACCACATCCTGGCCAAAGGTCTCCGCGATTTGCTCAAAGCCGGCCGAACCTGGCAAAGTAACCTGGTGTGCCACCTCATCTGCATCAATCACATAGGCACCAAGGTGTCTCAGGAAATTGGAGACTGTGCTCTTACCTGTGGCTATTCCTCCTGTAAGCCCAACTACATATACTCCTGTGCCCTTATTGTGATTACACATGGTACCAGCTGGCTCCTACATCGATCTCAACTTCCAGGGGCACGCTGAGTTCCATGACTCCCTCCATCTCCTGTCTGACCATCTGTTTTACACGTTCCTTTTCTGAAGGGATAATCTCAAAAATCAGTTCGTCGTGAACCTGAAGAATCATTCTGGAACTCAGCCTTTCCTGGGAAAGGCGTTTGTAGATCCTGACCATGGCAAGCTTGATTATGTCAGCAGCACTTCCCTGTATAGGGGTGTTAATGGCGGTTCTTTCAGCAAATCCACGTACGGTTCTAAGCCTGGAATGAATGTCAGGTATGGGCCTCCGCCTGCCCAGAATAGTGGTTACGTAACCGGTTCGCCGGGCTCCGGTAATCATATTGTCCATATACTCTTTGACCATTGGGTACCTGTTGAAATAGGTTTCAATGAACTTCCTGGCCTCTTCTCTTGAAACCCCTGTATTTCGAGCCAATCCAAAATCTGAGATCCCGTAGATTACCCCGAAATTCACTGCCTTGGCTTTGTCTCTGAGCTCAGAAGTCACTTGATCCTGGGAGACTCCGAACATTTCAGAAGCTGTCTTTTTGTGAATATCTTCTCTGTGTCTGAAAGCGGCAATCATTGATGGATCTTCAGATATGTGGGCCATAACCCGGAGTTCAATCTGAGAGTAATCTGATGCCAAAAACAAACGGCCAGGTTCAGGAACAAATATGCTTCTAATTAACTTCCCTAGGTCACCTCTCACAGGAATGTTTTGCAGATTCGGCTCGGCACTTGAAAGCCTCCCTGTTGCAGTAACAGTTTGGTTAAATGTAGAATGAATCCTACCTGTTACAGGATTAATCACACTTTCAAGTACATCGAGGTACGTGGACTTGAGCTTAGCATAATGTCTGTGCTCAAGGATTATTCCGGGCAAGGGATGAACCGATCTGAGAGTCTCAAGTACCTCAGCATCGGTGGAATAACCGGTCTTCGTTTTCTTAACAGGAGTAAGATTTAGTTTTTCAAATAAAATGCGGCTGAGCTGTTTCGGAGAACCAAGGTTAAACTCTTCTCCGGCAATCTCATATGCATCTTTTTCAAGTTCACTCAGCATCTGAGCAAATTGATTTCTCAAAGCCCTTCCCTTTTCAATATCTACACCAATTCCCAAAGCTTCCATGGAGGCCAATACCTCGATCATGGGGAATTCAACTTCTCTTGCCAGATCCCATAAGCCTTGCTTTTCCAAATCGGCCTTCATTTCTCGTGCAAGCCGCGGCCCACTGAGTAGGGCTCCCTTGGCCAAATGTACCAGGTGTGCCTTTCGAGCCTCTTCTGTGGACCTCTCGGCTTTGGGCAGCCTGTCAATAGAAGCAGGCATGTCTTCAGCCAGATAATTCTTAACCAAATCATCAAGCCAATAGGTAGTCCTTGTGGGATCGAGCAAATAAGCAGCTACCATAGCATCAAACTCAAAACCGCTTAAATGAATTCCTTTGTGAAAACACATTGTATAAAGCCATTTCTGATCAAAACCAAACTTTTTGACTTTCGGGTTTTCAAGAAGAGGGCCAAATTGATTCCACATAATTTCCTGGTAATCCTGGGAACTGACTCGGCCGGCATGGCGAAAATCAACGAGATACGGACGATCCCCGGCAGAAACCCCCATGACTTCAGGCCATAAAAAGTGTTTTGTGACCTGACTGTCAATATTATTCCTGCCTGCATAAACTGATAGCTGCCCGGCCTTTAGCACTTGCATCGAAAACGCCTTAAGTTTATCCTCTGAGTCTATTACCTCAAACTCACAGGGTAGTCGCTGATTGGTTTCAACTGAGAGCTCAGGCTGAAAAGGCTCCTGGCCCGGTGCTCCGTGCCCGGTAGTATGTTCGAGTTCCAGGCTGCCTACTTGTTCAAACCTGGTGAGCCTGTTAAGCAGACTGTGGAATTCCATTGCTGTGAAATACTCCCTTGCCCGGCCAACATCGAATCCCTTCCATCTTGCGGTTTCATAATCAACATGACACGGTGCCTGACACGAAATCACCGCAAGCTGTTTGGAAAGATAGGCTAAATCCTTTTGTTCGCGTAAAAGCCTTTGGGTTCTTTTCGGAGTTACTTCATCGATGTTTAGAAAAATGTTTTCGATATTTCCATATTCTTGCAGGAGCTTTACTGCGGTCTTTTCGCCTATGCCCTTTACACCGGGAATATTATCAGATTGGTCGCCTGCAAGCCCCTTGAGATCAGGATCTGCTCAGGCCAAACTCCCATGTCATTTTTCACGGCATCTTTGTCATATTCCCTGGTTTGGGTGATTCCCCGGACAAAAAGAATCACTTCCCTGTTGTCGCCGGCCAACTGCAAGCAATCACGATCCCCTGAAAGAATGCTAACCAAAAACCCTTCCTGACTGTACTTGTATGCCAGAGTACCTATTATGTCATCAGCCTCAAAGCCGGGTAGTTCCAAAGGCCAGTTTGAGTGCGGAAAGAGCTCTTTAACACAGGCATTTGCACCTTAGCTCATCAGGGCTTGGTTTCCGAGTGCCCTTATATTCCTTGTATTCAACATGCCTGAAGGTAGGCGAAGGATGATCGAAGGCACAGATAATGTATTCAGGTTTTCTTTCATCTAATAAGCGCAATAGCATGGTAAGAAATCCATAAACAGCGCCTGTTGGTACACCTTTGCTTGTGGAAAGCGGGGAAGTGCGTAAAAAGCGCGGTTGGCCAGAGAATTGGCGTCTACCAGAAGAAGTCGTTTGCCATCCATATCACTGTCACCCCTTGATAGTCTTTACACCAGTATATTGTTCGTGCAAGAGCTTGGCAATTTAGCATGATACAGCCAACCCAAGAGGGCCCGAGTCAAAAAGGCGGCAGGTTACCTGCCGCCATACTTGACAACACTTCCTCAAAGAGTCTTTCAAGGCCTTTTGCGAATTACCTGCCTTACAACCAAATAAATCACAGCAATCACTATCACAAACGGAGATATCTGGGCTGCAAACAAGAAAAGTTTCTTCCATGCGTTAACGAAAACCCTCCAGATTTCACCCCATGGAGAAGGTTGGATCTTACGCCCTTCTTCAACTATGGCCATTGATAAAAAAGACATAGAGGATGATTTCTCCAAGACATTCTGCTGGCCTTTCATACTTTCTATGTCCGCCCTAACCCGAGAAAGCTCACCTTCAACCTGAAGGAGCTCACCTACTGTGTTTGCGTTTCCGAGAATATGCAACAGCCTTTGCTCCTGCACTTCTTTGCTTCGAATTCTGGCATCAAGATCGTAGTACCTGTCAGTTACGTCCTGCACTGAAGTGTCTGACCTGGTGACCTCACCCAGGGCTGATATCTCCTCAATGGCTTGATCCAGGCTCTCAGCAGGTATCCTTGCTGACACCCAAAAGGTAGTATTCTGGTTTTTGTCCTGGGCAACAGACATAGAAGAAGATTCTATATATCCTCCATGTTTTCGAACAACATGTATAACTTCCTGGGATGCAACATCCACGCCACCACGGTGGACCTGGAGGGTTAGGTCAGCATGCCTTATGAGTTTCCGCTCAATCCCTGTCTCGTGTAAATCGCTCAGAGAGTTTGAAGCAGCCATTTTTTGATCTGAAGATTCGGCCGCGCTGTCAGAGAGCGGACTCCCGTCAGACTCAAGCATTGCCCGGCCTCCGGTTGTAAGGCCATAGGTTTCGCCGCCTTCTTCAGGCGATAGAGGCGCCTGAGCAGTGCCGCTGAAAAGCCCAGGCTCACCGGCATCTTCAAACTGTCTTGGGGCTCCATCAGGTGCGCTTGACTTTGCACCCCAAGAACCATATCGCACAAGAAACACAGTGCCTGCTGAAGAAATTATCATCACAACTAGGCAAGCAGCCAGAACCAGGCCGGCCCGTCTGAGCCAACCGGGCCTGCTGGACGATTTAATAGGACTCCATATATTCCTGATGTGTTTCCCGAATACAGCTGCCGGCCTTTGTTTTTCACTTCTGGCCTGTTTACACACAGCTGCCATGACTCTTGTGTGTAGCGAAGGTGGCGGTTCAAGTTCAGGAAGGGACTCAAGGGCAAGTTTAACCTGCCGAAGTTCTTCCAGTCCAGCCGCGCAAGAACTGCACGATTGCAGGTGGTTTTCAACAAGATTATGAACGTCGGGTTCAAGTTCTCCATCCAGATACGAAGATAAAAACTCTGAAGCATCACGGCAAGTCACTTTTCACCCCTCCTTTCGTCTCGTTTGACGTTAGAAGGAGGAATTTGTTCCGCCTCGAGAAGTTTTCTCACAAGGTTTCTGGCTCTGTGGATTCTTGACTTAACTGTACCCAAAGAAATATCCAATATCTCTGAAATCTCTTTGTACGAGTAACCCTGCACATCACACAGAATAAGAATTGTCCGGTAATGGGAATCCAGGTCGTTTAGAACCCCAAGCACTCGTTGCCCCAAAAATTGGCTTTCAACTATGTCTTCGGTACTGTCCCCTGAATCCTCAATCTGCCTTTGCACCTCTGAATCAGGAAACACTACAGGTGCATCCAGAGAGTATACTTTTACCTTCCTGTTCTTTCGCAGATAGTCTAAAGAAGCGTTGACGCATACTCTGTATATCCAGGTAGAAAACCGGCTGTCACCGCGAATTCGGGCAGGGCCTGATAGGCCTTTAAGAAAAACATCCTGTACTATGTCCATGGCATCTTCGCTGTTAGATACCATGCGAAAAGCAATATTATATAAGCTTTTCTCGTAAGCCGTTACCAGGGCTTCAAAAAGCTTCAATGTCACCTTTAGATGCTTTCTCAACAATAACTTCTTCATTTGAAAAAGGCACCAATAACCCCTCCGGTCCCCAATCTTTCAAATCTTCGGGCAAACCCTTTGTAAACAAACAAAAGAGCCTGCTATCCAATTCTTTATTTTCTCTTGTTTTCCTTCGCTCCGGAAATCTTCTTTCTGAATTCTGACAGGCCAGCTTCTTCCAATTGCCCCTGCTTCACCTCTGAAGGTGCCCCGGTAAGAAGACAGGTTGCCCTGGCAGTCTTCGGGAATGCAATAACATCTCTGATAGTGTTTGCACCCACCATAATCATGGCAAACCGGTCCAGCCCAAAGCCATCCCACAGTGAGGAGGCGCCCCGTATTCGAAAGCTTCCCAAAAGAAAACCGAATTTTTCCCGGGCTCTTCAAGAGAGATGTTCAACAACTTGAAGACTTGCTCCGGTGCTCTCCCTTCTATGTATACGGATAGAACCTGAGGCAAGTTCCACCCCGTTTAGTACAAGATCATAAGCGCGTGCCCGGATTTTGGCCTTTGTCTCATCATCTTCAGATTCCAGCATGTGCATGTGTATATGCTTGGTCACAGGGCTGGTAAACGGGTGGTGGGCAGATTGCCACTGTCCGGTGTCTTCGTTCTTTTCAAGAAGTGGGAATTCGGTAATCCAAACGAAATTGAACTTGTCTTCCGGAATCAATCCCAGCCTCGCACCAAATTCCTGCCTGAGCCTCCCTAATACTGAAACAGCAACTTCGAATTTATCCGCTATCGCAAGAACCAGGTCCCCTTCTTTTGCACCGGTACCGGCTGCAATACCTGTAACCTCTTCTTCAGTGAGATACTTCTTCACAGATGATTTTATGTCTCCACCCGGCAAATATGCTATATACAAAAGCCCTTTGGCTCCCAAATCCTTAGCCTTATTTGTTAGAAGGTCAAGTTCACTCCTGGAAAGACCGGCACATCCGGGAACACATATCGCTCTTACTGTCCCCTTAGCCTTTAGGGTATTCTTGAATACCATGAAACCGGAATTCTGCAAAACACCGCTAATATCATGAATTTCAATGCCAAATCTTGTGGATCAGGCTTGTCTGAGCCATACCGTTCCATAAGCTTCATCCCAGGTCATTCTGGGAAAAGGAATAGCAACATCAAGTTTCATGACTTCATTCCACAGATTCTTCACCATTCCCTCTACCAAAGCAAAGATCTGCTCTTCACCAGCGAAAGAAAGTTCGATGTCTATCTGGGTAAATTCCGGTTGCCTGTCAGCCGTAAATCTTCGTCTCTGTAGCACCGTGCCATTTGAAAATACTTGTCTACACCGGAAACCATGAGCAGTTGCTTGAAAAGCTGGGGTGACTGGGCCAGGGCATAAAAACGGCCTGGCTCTAATCTTGAAGGAACAAGGTAATCCCTGGCACCTTCAGGGGTGCTTCTGGTCATTGACGGAGTCTCAATCTCCCAAAACCCCTGGCCTGAAAGATAATTCCTCACAGCCATAGTTGCCCTGTGTCTAAGTTCAAAGTTCCTGAGCATAGGAAGCCTTCGCAGGTCAATGTAACGGTATCTCATTCTCAGGCCCTCGTCAGGTTCCGGCTCATCCCTTATGACAAAAGGAGGTGTCCTGGCCTGGTTGAAAACCCTAATCTGATCAGCCCGGATTTCAATCGTCCCTGTGGTAACATTGGGGTTCTCTCTTCCCGGGGCTCGCTTTTCAACTACGCCGGTAATACATACCACGTATTCAGACCGCAGGCATTTGGCCATTTCAAAGCTCTTGGGTGATTTGGCATGATCTGAAACTACTTGAACAACTCCTGTCCGGTCTCTCAAGTCGATGAATATGAGGTCACCCAGGTCTCTTTGCTTGTTTACCCAACCCATAAGAACCACTTTGGACCCTATGTCCTTTTCGCCAAGTTCACCGCAATAATCAGTCCGCTCAAGCCCTTCAAAGTCTGATATCAAGCAAAGAGATTCTTCGTTGCTTTGCTGTCCGTCAATCGCTGCCACCTGAGACTTCCTCCTTCATAAAGCCTAACACACGTTCAAGTTCAACTTCCTTTTGCCACCCATGTTCCATAGACCTTATGGCCACTTTATTTTTCTTCAATTCCTCTTCGCCAAATATAGCAACGTACCTGGCATTAAGCCTGTTTGCATGCTTCATCTGCGCCCTGATACTTCTTCTTAAAGGATCAAAGTCGCAAGACAATCCCAGGGAACGAAAGTCGTTGAGCAAATGAAATCCCCTCTCCATAATCTCCCTGGAACGGCTTTCATCTTCACTTTCAGGGGTGACCACAAAGCAATCAAGATATACTCCTGGTTCAATAGGCCTTTCTCCCTTGTCAGAGGCCAAAAGCAATCTTTCCAACCCCAAAGCAAAGCCAACCCCTGGAACAGGTTTTCCGCCAAGGTCCTCAACAAGCCCATCATAACGGCCTCCGCCGATTATCGTATCCTGAGCACCCAGAGGGGGCCACTTTAACTCAAAAACCGTCTTTGTGTAATAGTCAAGCCCTCTAACCAGGGCATGATCCACAGAATATTCCAAACCCATGGAAGTTAAGAGCTGTTTTAGGGCCTCCCAGTGCTCCTTACAATCGCAACACAGGTAATCGTGGATTGAAGGAACATCATCGGTAACTTGACGGCAGGCCGGGTTCTTGCAGTCCAGGACCCTCAACGGGTTCTTTCCAAGCCTACTCTGACAATCCGGGCAAAGATTAGAAGCCTTGTCTGATAGATGCTTGATAAGATCCTCTTTGTGTTTCTCGCGGCACACAGGGCAACCAATGGTATTGATAAAAAGGGTCGTGCCAAGGAGTCCGAGTTCCTCGGCAATCCTTATACCAAGCAATATGGCTTCTACATCTGAGTACGGGGAACCGGAACCCAGTATCTCAACACCATATTGCCGAAATTCTCTGTATCTCCCAGCCTGGGGTTTTTCGTACCGGAACATAGGCCCAAGATAGAAAAGTTTCTTCGGCAAAGCCCCGCTATCAAGGCCCCGTTCGAGAAAAGCCCGTACTACAGGGGCTGTCCCCTCAGGCCTCAGTGTAAGGTCTCTTTTGCCCTTATCCTGAAACGTATACATCTCTTTTTGAACAATATCAGTAGTCTCTCCTACGGTCCTGGAAAACAGCTCCGTATGTTCAAACATAGGAGTTCTGATTTCTTCGAAATTGTATACCCTGGAAAGCCTTCTAAGGAGTCCTTCCAGATAAATCCATTTATGTGATTCAGGAGGCAAAATGTCATTAGTACCTCGCGGCGCCTTTATCATGCTGCACCACTCCTATGAAAACTTGCAGGAATCAGTTTGTTTATTTAAGATACCACAAATCACAGCAAAAAGGGATTCTCTGTGCGCTCTTCCCCTACTGTGGTAGGAGCATTGTGACCGGGGTATATGAGGGTATCGTCTGGTAAAGTCAGAATTTTATTGCGGACGTTTGCAAGAAGCAGGTCCATATCGCCGCCTGGGAAATCAGTCCGCCCTACGCTCCGCCGAAAAATCAAATCTCCTGAAAACAAAATACCGGGCGAAGAATGAGAGACAGTCCTTGAACTTTGTGACGCAGGCCTTCCCGGGCAATACAAAGATATACTGCCAGGACTGTGTCCTGGAGTCTCGATTACGTAAAGGCGTGAATTTCCAACGGTTATGACATCGCCTTCTTTTACAATGCGGTAATCTTTTACAGATACCATGCCCGATGTATCGATGAATGCCTTCATCCACCCCGGGTCTTCAAGAAAAGCCTTGTCTCCCTCTCCTATTAGAACAACTGCCCCGGTGGTTACCTGAATTAGCCCGGCGTCAAGAATGTGATCAAGATGTCCGTGAGTAAGAATTATGCCCTCAAGAGTTAGGCCTAACTTCTGAATGACTTCAAGAATCCGGGCACCTTCATCTCCCGGGTCTATTACTACCCCTTTTCCAGTCTCCTCATTTTGCAGAATATAACAGTTGGTCCCCAGGGGGCCCACTACACGCCTGTGCACTTTCACGTGAAGAACCACCTTTCTATGCGGCGCTCACCGGCGCAAAATAGTCTCATAACAGGGGGGGTGAATTAAAACTCCTTGTGGCTGGAAATGAGAATAGTAACAGGCCCGTCATTGAGCAGGTCAACTTCCATGTGCTCGCCGAAAACACCTGTCATAACAGATAATCCCATACCCCTGAGCCTGTCAACCACTTTCAGGTAAAGCTTTTCTCCTTTGCCTGGCGGTGCGGCCCCATCAAATCCAGGCCGTCTCCCTTTCTTCACATCTCCATACAGGGTAAACTGGGAGACCACCAAAACCTCGCCGGACACATCGGTGAGGGATAAATTCATCTTGCCTGCATAATCGGAAAATACCCTGAGCCCGGCAATTTTCTCGGCCATATATAAAACATCTTTTTCAGTGTCTTCTTTTCCAACACCTAATAAAACAAGAGCCCCCTGGCCTATTGATGAGACTTCCTCCTGGCCGACGCGGACCCTTGCGTGCTTCACTCTTTGAAATACTGCCCGCACCCTTTACCTCCTCCTGCCAAAAACACGGCTGACTGTGATAATTCCCCTAATCTGCTTTATTTGAGAAACAACTTTCCTGAGTTCATTAAGATCATGGATTTCAAATACAATCGTGATCTTTGCAATCCCATCAGACTGGCCTCTTGCAGTAGCATTGGTTATGTTTGAGCCGAGTCCTGCTATTACTGACGTTATCTCGGCAAATAACCCGGGCCTATCATGGCCTTCAGCCAGTATCTCCACAGGGTATGATGCCTCAACCTCGGATTCCCACGAAGTTTCAATAAAACGTTCTGTATCGGTCAATGACTGCAGTGTAGGACAGTCCAGCCTGTGAACTGTGACTCCCCGCCCCCTGGTGATGTACCCTATTATCGGATCTCCCGGTACCGGGTTACAGCAACATGCCAAACGAACAAGGAAATCACTCATACCCTTGACAGTTATCGCTTCTTCCGGCCCTCTGGGCCTCTTGGGTACAGATAAAGGGGCCTCTTCTTTTTGAGGTAAAAGGGAAGGGGCTGTTCTGAGGATTTCATCCCTTAACCTGGCCGTCACATGAATAGGGCTTATCCCGCCATAGGAAATGGCTGCACACAGGCTTTGAATGTCAGGGTAATTCAGTTTACGCAGCACCGCGTCAACAATACCTGCATTATCAAGATCCGCAAGTTTGACGCCAAGTTTCTGGACTTCTTTTTCCAGGCTCCCTTTGCCCCGTGAAATATCTTCTTCCCGCAGCTGTTTCTTGAAAAAAGCCCTTATCTTAGAACGGGCCTGGGATGTCTTGACAATTTCAAGCCAGTCCCGGCTGGGGCCGGAAGACTGCCTGGAAGTTAAAATCTCTACGATATCACCAGTATTAAGTTTATATGATAACTGGGCCAGTTTTCCATTGACCCTTGCCCCGGTACAGTGGTGGCCAATATCCGTGTGAATTCTGTACGCAAAATCAAGAGGTGTGGACCCAACAGGCAGGTCGATTACGTCACCTTTAGGAGTAAACACAAAAACCTCGTCATTGAATACGTCTATTTTCAGAGCTTCCATGAACTCCCCGGCATCAGTCATTTCTCTCTGCCAGTCAACAAGTTGGCGCAACCATGACATTTTCTGGTCAAAGGACTTATCTCCTCTGCCTTCTTTGTATTTCCAATGAGCTGCACTGCCATACTCTGCAGTCCGGTCCATTTCCCTGGTTCTGATTTGAATTTCAAAAGGCTCACCTAAAGGCCCAACTACAGTGGTATGAAGTGACTGGTACCCGTTTGGTTTGGGCATGGCAATATAGTCTTTGAATCTACCGGGCATGGGCTTCCACAATGTATGGGCAATTCCAAGGACTTCATAACAATCGGTCACAGTACCGACGATGACTCTCACAGCCAGAAGGTCATAAATCTCTGATAAATCTCTTCCCTGTCGGTTCATTTTTCGATATATGCTGTACAGGTTCTTGGCTCTTCCCTGAACGTCAGACTGTATACCCGCTTCATCAAGCCGGTTTTTAAGGCGGTTCATTACCATTGCAGCCTCTGCTTCACGCTGACTGCGCTTTGCAGCAATCCTTCTTGCCAGTAACCGGTATTCTTCAGGGTTCAGATACCTAAAGCCCAGGTCTTCAAGTTCCCATTTGAAACGCCAAATGCCAAGCCGGTGAGCCAGGGGCGCATATATCTCCAGAGTTTCTTCAGCGGTTTTCTTCTGCTTATCCACAGGCAAAGCATCCAGGGTCCTGAGATTGTGAATGCGGTCAGCCAACCTGATAATCACTACCCGCCAGTCTTCGGCCATAGCCAGAAACATTTTCCTAAGATTTGAGACTTGCTCTTCCACCCTGGAGTGGAACTGTATCCGGCTCAGTTTGGTCACTCCGTCCACAAGCCGGGCAATCTCGGTACCGAATTCTGCCCTTAACTCTTCGATTTTAACCGGGGTATCTTCTACCACATCATGCAGCAATGCCGCTGCCAGGGTCTGGGCGTCACCTTCAAGCTCAGACAAAATCCGGGCAACAGCAACCGGGTGCTCCACAAACTCTTCCCCTGACAAACGGAACTGCCCTGAATGAGCCGCGGCGGCAAAAGAATATGCCCTCTGAACCAGCTCCTTGTCCTGGTCAGTAAGATAAACACCTATGTCTTCTCTGAGTCCGGTAACTGCCACAGGCTAAACATTCGCTCCCTCATATGTCTTTTTGAAAAAGCGACATGTTCGGATTTGGCCTGATAAACCCGCATGTCGCCTTCTTGCCACTGAAAACCAAGTCGCTAACGGTACCGCTTTGCTGCTTCCGTCAGATTACTCTATGAGAAAAACGCTCTATATGATTTCTAATTGTTGAGTTTTACTACCGAGACAACCTCATATCCCTTTTTAGATAGATTAGCCTTACCCGGGATGTAAGTCAACTCAATTAGGAACACTGTAGCGGCGATAAATCCTCCAAGCCTTTCAACCATATCGATAGTAGCTGCGATAGTACCTCCTGTAGCCAGCAAATCGTCTAAAATCAAGACTTTTTGCCCGTGATGGACAGCATCTTTGTGAATCTCCAGAGTGTCTGTTCCATATTCCAGCTGGTACTCACCCTTAAGGGTCTCCCACGGCAGTTTTCCTTTTTTTCTGACAGGTGCAAAGCCTTTACCCATGGCATAAGCAAGAGCGCTTCCCACAATGAAACCATGGGCCTCAGGCGCAACAATAATATCGAAGTCAATATCCTTGCACACACTTTTAAGAGCGTCAATTGATTTCCTAAACGCTACAGGATTCTTCAAAAGCGGTGTTATGTCCTTAAAACTGATCCCCTTTTCGGGAAAATCGGGAATTACCCGTATATGCCGCAAAATCTCCTTTTCAATGTTATCCTCCATATCGTGTCCCTCCCTCATACATTTGCCAGGCACACCGTGCAGTTTCTCCGGCCTGGCGTCCCAGCGAATACAAAGTTGACTTCAGAAGGCTTACCTGGCCTTTGGGCCGGTGCAAAACAAATTGTGGCGTTTTACCGATAATATCATAGGATATCATGCCCAGTTCCATCATGATGGAGATGCAAGAACTGATAAGCAATAGTTTTTGCTCGTATGTCTTATTTTCAGAATCCTGAAAGTGCAAATACATGGGGCCTGCCTTCCATATGGCTACCTGGTTATTGAAAGACCTGTGGTTCAGAGACGTCCACATCTTCTCCATATATTCCTTTGAAGGAAAACGAGACTCAAACCATATTTCCCCATCTTCAATATACTTGTCCATGAAAATCAGATTCACACCTGGCAAGCCGGCCATGCAAAGCAAATTATTCCAGGATACCGTTGAAACCGGAGGGTGAACTATTATTACGTTAATCCCGGGTCCTGAATAACCACTCAGCAGATCCCAGGGAGAAGTGGATACCACAACCCCATTCTCCTGATTCAGGATAATTCCGGCATCGTGAACAAGGGCTTCTTTCTGACCGCTAAAATGCAAGCCTGTTCTTATGCCTTGACGCAAAAGGGCGATATACATGCTGGATGCAGCATCTTTGCTCCAGGTATATACGATAGAAGGCCCTTTTCCCTGAACACTGCAGGCAAGTTTCCTGTATCCATGGCCAAAAAGACTCCAGGCAGGCCGTATGTCCTTTACCAGCAAGGAAATGCTCTCTTTTCCCATGTATGTATTCTTTCGGGGAGTAAATGCAATATCACATGCACCGGGGAAACATACTTCGACTGCCTTGTCTCCTGACCCAAACCATATAAATCGAAGGGGTTCCTTTCCCTCAGATAAGAGCTCAAGGTGGTTCCTGGCTTTGCCAAGAAGCCTTGCCCCCATAATTTTGCATCCGAAAACTCCAAACACAGGCGCAGGGTTTTCAGCACCAAAAGGCTCTAAAAGCATGCAACTCCTCAAAAACTCCTCCTGCAAGTCGTGGGCATTGAAGATCTCATCAAGTTTCAAAACCGGCTCTACGGGTACATGCTCAAGAAGCTCTTTACACACCTTTTCAAATTTCTCGGAAAACAAAGGTATGTTGCCTTCACTAACGGAAAAACCGCCTGCTCCTTCGTGACCCCCAAAACCAATAAGATACTCCTGGCACCTGGAAAGAGCCTTGTGGACATTGAACCCTGGTATTCCCCTTACTGAACCTTTCAAAACCGGGCCTTCACCGCCTGCCAGGGCACAGGGCCGGCCATATGCATCCCTAATCCGTGAGGCTGCAATACCAATCACTCCTTGGTGCCACAAAGGCCTATAGGCAAATACAGAGTACCTTGGATAGGACGGGCAAGGTTCTTGTGTCCCGCTGGATCCGGTAACACCCAAATCCAGATCAGGATCCAGATCGTCACCGGGTAAAGACTTTGGGCAATAAGAGCTTTCTATTTCAAGAAAACATTCTTCAAGCATTTTTTCTTCAATGTGCCGGCGCTTTTGATTC
>JAXGOJ010000025.1:0-18614 GCA_040767525.1 Bacillota bacterium
TCAGGAGAGCCGTTTGAGGTAGGGCCCCTTGCCCGAATGGCCATAAATGGCTTCTACACAGGCGGCATGTCTACCATGGACAGGATATGCGCCCGCACTCTTGAGGCTTCGCTAATTGCAGATCTGATTAGAGAATGGCTTTGTCGCCTTGAAACAGGCCCGGCTCCGATTACCCAGAAAGAAGAGTCTGTAAAGAACAAGGCTATTGCGCTGACCGATGCAATGCGAGGAACTCTTCTTCACAGCGTTGACATGGAACACGAAAAGGTAATATCTTACAACATCATTACTCCTACTACCTGGAACTTCTCACCGAAAGACGACAAGGGCCAGATGGGCCCTGTAGAGAATGCCCTGGTAGGTACAAGGCTAAGCAGCCGGCAGAACATCTTGACAGTGCTTGGAAGGATAATCAGGTCTTTTGACCCATGCCTGTCGTGTGGAACCCATGTGTTGGAGCGTGAAGGAGAGTCGGTTTCAGCAGTTGGGCGCATTATCTTGTAAGGGTTGCAGTAATTCTACCAGGCGGGAAAGCACCGATCCTGCTTTTTCGTGGATAACTACCGAGGCTACATGATCATAAGGCGTTGGCTCCAGGTTAATAATAGCAAGTTCTTTCGCCAAAGACGGAAGATGTGCTACGGGAGCTACCTGCAAACTTGAACCTACCACCAACATTAGGTCGGCTTTTTGGGTTTCTTCCACAGCATCTTCAAAACACTGTGGCATAGGGTCACCAAAAAACACTACGTTAGGCCTTATGATACCGCCGCAGCTGCACACCGGAGGTATCACACTTTGCTCCACTTGATTTAGCAGGGCATCAAATGTAAATTGCTCCTGGCATGAATGGCAGCTTGAAGTCCTCAAGTTGCCATGGATTTCAAGAATCTTCTTGGACCCGGAGTCGTAGTGAAGCCCATCTATGTTCTGAGTAATGATGGTATTGATCAGGGAGTTTCGTTCCAAAAACGCCAGGGATTTATGAGCGGAATTGGGCTTTTTCCCTCGCATTGTCGCAAGCAGTTCAAGGCCTTTGGAGTAGAAAACCTCCGGCCGGCGGTAAAGGGTATCGAGACTCAGAAGCTTTGCAGCATCAGTATTTCGCCATAGGCCCCTGGAACTCCTGAAGTCGGGAATGCCGCTTTCCGTTGATATTCCTGCGCCTGTTAGGGCCACAGTGTATTTGGCTTTAATCAAAGATCTCGCCAAGGTCTTAATGACAGAAGCCATGAAACATACCTCCTGTTAGCTCTTTCCAGTTACCTGAACGGTCACGTGGTTGGTGTATGTACGCCTGTGCAGAGAAGATTGGAACTTGCATCTTAATACCAGCCTCCTGGTTCAGTCTTACAGGAAATGCGCTCTCGAAGCAAGTGCTGCAGAATTAACTGAACACAAATGAGTGAGAATATGGGCGTAACCGGTATGAAATGTCGCACTTACTTCAGTTCCGGCGAAATGCGTAGTATGGTTGTATGTTATTACAGCCAGACAGCAAAGATGGGAGGCTAGGTAATGAAAAAGGCAGTATTGGCAATTTTACTTGCTGGGGTGTTACTGCTTTCCTTTGGATGCCGTTCTTCAAAGTGGGAAAACGGTACATTCTACGGAACCGGTACAGGGCATGGCGGGCCAATCAAAGCAGAGGTAGTCATAGAGAAGGGTAAAATTACCAAGGTTGAAGCAGTTGAACATAAAGAGACTCCGGGCATTGGAGATGCGGCTATTACCAAAATATCCACTGATGTAGTTAAGGCACAAAAAGCTGAGGTAGACGCGGTATCCGGAGCAACCCGGACCAGCGAGGGCTTCATCGAAGCAATAGCCAATGCCTTATCAGAAGCGGAGAAAAAGTAGGCCACCCGGAAGGTAAGCATCTAGGGTGTTTTTGGCAAGAGGACTGAAGGAGGCTCATGAGGACTTAAATGATTAACCATCCCTTCAGATAAAGGGGCCTGCTATATCCATACAGGCGGGCTTGGCTCTTTGTTTGCCCAGGGACTTTATTCAATGTGATGGTCTCGGCGAAGCTTGCTCCATAGTGTTGGTATGTTAGATGGACACACTTTAGTTGACGTGTTAACCATATTTTGAATGGGATCCAATTAGCATGCTAAGTATTGGGATTGGATGGTAAAGCAGTCCACCCTAAAACCACGGGGCAGGGATATTAGTAAAGGCCCAGTTGCCAGACAGGGGAGGGCAAAATGATAGTTGTAACCGGAGCACCGGGCCACCTGGGGAACAACCTGGTGAGGGCCCTGGTGACAAGAAATCTCCGAGTAAGGTGTATGGTACTTGCGGGAAAGTCTTCTTTCTTTAAAAGGGTTAGGAGTTGAAATCACAGAAGGAGACGTTCGTGATATTAATTCCTTATGCAAAGCTTTTGACGGAGCAGATGTTGTGTATCACCTGGCTTCAGTGATCAGCCTTCTCCCGGGCTATTCACGGCTGTTGGATGAGGTGAATGTAAAAGGAGCCAGGAATGTGGCAGAGGCCTGTTTGAAAACCGGCGTCCGCAGATTGGTCTACGCTAGTTCAATCCATGCTTTGGCTGAACCTCCCCACGGTGAAGTGGTTGATGAATCAATGCCCTGTGATCCGGATCGAATAACCATGGCCTACAGCAGATCTAAGGCCAGGGGCACTCTTGAAATCATGGAGGTTGTGGCAAAAGGGTTAGATGGAGTAATCATGTTACCTACCGGGATGATAGGCCCAAATGATTTCAAACCCTCTGAGACGGGCCGTTTGATACTTGACTATATGGCAGGCAGAATTCCTGCAAGAGTTGGAGGCGGTTATGATTTCGTGGATGTCAGAGATGTGGCTGAGGGTCATATTCTTGCTGCCGAAAAGGGGAGGGCAGGGGAGAAGTATATTTTGTCGGGAGAATGGATTTCGCTGGATGACATAATGAGAGAGATTTCCATGGCCGCCAATGTTTCGTTTCCCCGTTACCGAGTACCTGTTGGCCTGGCATCAGCCATTGCTTTTGCATTGACCTCATACAGCGCAATGACAGGCGCAAAAGTACTTTTTAACCAGGATTCCATCAGCACTCTTAGAAGCAATTCTTTCATATCGTCTGAGAAGGCGCGCAGAGAACTCGGGTATTCATGCCGTCCCATACGAGAAAGCATCCGGGATACAGTCTTTTGGTTTCAACAGCTAAAGGTGAAACACGGGGACGGTCCTAACGTTTCATGGCCGGGATGAAACATGGAGAAATACCGCATAGAGCGGTTCTCTTAGGCATGTCTTCGTGGTTTGCCCAAGAGCCGCATAGCGGAGCTAACGGAGGTTTTCATGCTTACAGGGCAATTGCTTGAACTTATTTATGAGGCGGCGAGCATACAACGATGGAATGATCACATTAGGCCTGCCCAGGGATTTACTGAACTGGATAAACAGGCCCACAAGATGGTTTATTCCTATGTTCTTGGCAAGTTCGAAGAGTCTGGCGGTAACCTGAAGTTTAGCTGGACCGATCTCATTGAAGGTGGATTATTTGAATTCCTCCACAGAATAAAACTTACGGATATTAAGCCTCCTGTGTTTCATCAAATCATGGAGGAAAAAGGGCAAGAAATCAATCAATGGGTATTGGAGCAGTATAAAAGGCAGCTGAGCCAGATCGATTTTCAACTGTATTTGCGTTTTCGCGAGTACTTTGTAAACGAGAAGTATTGCCATTGCGAAAAACAAATACTAAAAGCGTCTCACTATCTGGCCACCAACTGGGAGTTTCAACATATCTACAGGTTAAATGCGGGTTTGTACGGGCTTGAGAGTGTGAAAGAAAGCATAGAGGGCAGTATGAATGAGCACTCTTCCCTGGTTGGTGTCAGGAATCTGGCTCTGGACAAAAATATTCACAACTTCATGGATCTTGTAGGGCAGCTGCGATTTCAGCAAAGATGGGGGCAATCGCCAAGGATACCTCAGACATCGGTTCTCGGCCACATGCTTATAGTAGCTGTAATAGCTTTTTTTGCATCTTTGGATTTAAAGGCTTGTCCAAAACGGCAGTATAACAACTATTTGTGTGGACTGTTTCATGATCTCCCTGAGGTTCTGACCAGGGACATTGTTGCTCCGGTCAAGCGGTCAGTACCTGACCTTGATAAGATAATAAAAGGCATTGAATCTTCTTGGTTTGAAGAGAGGATCTACCCGCTACTGCCAGGTTCGTGGCACGACGAGATCAGGTACTTTGTAGAGGATGAATTTGTGAACCGGATTCGGATTGATGGGAAACGGGTTACCGCGTCTATCACCCCTGAATATAACCGGGATTCCTATGACCCACTGGATGGGGCTGTTGTCAGGGCATGTGACCAGCTTGCTGCTTACGCCGAGGCATTTCTCTCTATCAGACATGGCATCCGGTCTAAGCATCTAAAAGACGGACTCTCTATTTATGGCTTGTACCAGGGAGAGCGAAGTATGGTTTCCGGTGTGGATTTCGGGTCGGTATTCAGCCATTTTGATCCCAACGAACTGAACCTGGACTGAACCACGAAATGAAACGTTGGGGACGGTCCTAACGTTTCATTCACAGTCTTTGAGTCTGCTCCTGCATATTTACGTGTTGAATCCCGCGTATTGAGACTTTTCACAGGCCGGGCTGTCCTTGTCAATATGCTGTATTTGCTAACTGAGGATGTTTCTACTTAACAGCAGGCTAAACCCAAGTTTATGCTGGAATCAACAATGCCGTTATGAGCATATTATCCCGCTAACTCACATTTCCGTCTTCGTTGGTGATTTGCCTGATGTTTGAGCAGGAATTACCATAATAGGTCTCGAATATAGGAGCAAAACCTGTTGAACAATCTAGTCTATGGCAGGATATGCTGCTGTCCGGAAAGCCTTAGAAAGCGGGGGTTTTAATGGTAGATGAAATAACGCCGATTTTTGACCGAATACGCCGCAATTATGGCCATCTTAGTTGCGCAAAAAGCAAAGTTGCCCGGTTCATGTTAGACCATTGGGATGAAGCAGCTTTCCTATCTGCAGCAAGAATGGGAGAGGCAGTTGGGGTAAGCGAGAGCGTTGTTATACGCCTGGCTTCTGATCTGGGTTATTCCGGTTATTCTAAAATGCAGCAAGAGTTTCAGAAAATGGCTATGTCAGTGCTTCAGAGTACTATGGTGCAAAGGTTGGACTCAAAGGGACTTCATGATAGCTATGACTCGCTGCTTGTCTCCTGCCTTGATAGAACAACCGCAAACGTCAAAAGTGTTTACAGGCGAAATACTTCATCTGCTATTAAGAACGCCGCTACTGCCCTGATACAAGCCCGTGATCGCTATGTAATAGGGCTCAGGGCCAGTTACGGCCCTGCTGCTTGCCTTGGAATAAACCTTAACCAGATGATCGGCCGAACCCATGTAATAAACCTCGGGGCAGGTAATTCTTATGATCAGCTAAGAACCATAAGCAGCCAGGATAGTGCAATAGGTATTACATTGTACCGTTACAGCGTTTTCACCTATGATCTTTTGAAAATGGTCAAGGACAGAGGCGGAAAGGTTATAAGTATTACTGACGATCTGCTGGCGCCTGTTTCCCAGATAAGCGATTACACCCTGGTTGTAGATTCACAGGGGTTTTCCTATGGCCACTCTCATGCCGGAACAATGGCTCTTTTGGATGTTCTTCTCGAAACAGTGGTTTTCCTGGACAGACAAAGGGTGAGAAAGAACCTTGCAGATACAGAAGAGGTTCTCGCGGAGTACAGCCACAAGAGGGCTTTAGGGCAGGCCGGCAGGAATGAGGGAGGTGGTTAATGCGGGTATCCGGAATTTGACCGTATTTAGTTTCTGTCACCAGAGAAGGAGCGAAATGTATCCTCTCATGCAATCGTAAATACTCGTGCGAGTGAAATGTTTCAGTGTTGCACTTGTAGCCTCATTGATGTTAAGAAAGATGCTTTAGAGCAAGAAAGATATCTACCCCTATATTCACTAGTCATGGAAGAACTGCCGGCTGAGCGGGTTGTAGTAAAGGCTACTAGAAGTGATGAGTAATCAAGCTACGTAATAATCTGACGAAGGCAGGGATACCGGACTAGCAGGCATTGAGTAATCTCCCTTGTTTATGAATATGTCTTCTACGTAATTTATAGCCGCGGTCTGTTCCCTATCGGGAACAATTGAAAAAATTCTGACACAACGAACATTTAAACGAACATTTAGATGATTCAACTCAGCCGGCTACACATTTGGAAAGGAGGCCTTTGGGATAGCTCTTGACCGGTTGGCTGAGTACCGTACCCCGGTTCCAGATGATGACGACTAGGAGGGAAAAATCATGATTTTTGAAGGAAGGGCATCTATCGGCGTGGCCATGGTTGTATTTGCTGTAGTGTTTGCATGGAAAGTGTATTCTGCCAGGCAGGGCCGCCTTCCCAAAATCAGAAAATTACCGGCTCTTGATGCTATTGATGAAGCCATAGGCAGGGCGACTGAATTGGGCAAACCTGTACATCAGGCATTAAGCTATCAGAGTATAACGTCTTCTGCTGCAAACCCAATGCTGTTATCAGCGATTTCAGTGTCCAGGTATGTGGCGCGTAAGGCTGCCGAAATGGGTACTGATCTTATCGTAACAGTAGGCGCTGCAGAAACCTATTCAGTGGCCGAAGAAGTTGTTCGGACATCTTATCTTGAAGCTGGAAAACCTGACGCTTACGATGCGTCTATCGTGCGGTTTCTTTCTCCTGCCCAATTTGCCTACACAACTGCCACAATAGGCATTATGAGCCGGGAAAAAGTCGCTGCCAATATTATGATAGGCTATTTTGCTGCAGAGTCCCTGATTCTCGCAGAATCGGGACACAGCCTGGGAGCCATTCAAATTGCAGGTACCTCAGTTATGCCCCAAATACCTTTCTTTGTTGTGGCGTGTGATTATTGTTTGATTGGAGAAGAGGTATACGCAGTATCTGCTTATCTTGAAAAAGACCCTGAGACTCTGGGCACCATTTCCGGGCAAGATGTGGCAAAAGCTATTGCAGGAGTCTTGATATTTTTAGGTTCCCTTGGTGTGACCTTTGGTTCCAGGATGCTTGTAGACCTTCTTGGCAAGTAGCTTGAAAGGTGAGGTGATATACGATGAAGCGTAATCTTCCTGTAATAGTAGCTTCGGTTGCAGGATTTTTGATGATATGCGACTTTCTGTTTCAAAATCCCGGGTTACAGAACTTCTCAAAGGACGTTCAGAACTGGACGGTAGTGGTAGCTGCCTTTGCACTTGGACTTGGTGCGGTGTCCTTATTCAGGCTCCATGGAAGAAAGATTTCCAGAAAGGACAGTGGCTGGTGCAACAGTGTTGTGCTCATAGCATCTATGTTGTTTATGAGCTTTAGGGGCGTGTTTTACGGTACTAGCGATAGTCACTACTTGTTTATGTTTGACAATATGCTTAGCCCGCTGAGTGCGGCAGTGTATGCTTCCCTGGCTTTCTATGTTGCATCTGCTGCTTACAGAGCGTTTAGAGTTAGGGGTATAGAAGCAGGCCTTTTGCTGGTGGCAGGCCTCGTTGTCCTTTTGGCTAAAGCTCCTATAGGTGATAGCATATCCAAATCACTCCCACAGTTAGCGAGTTGGATTATTAATGTTCCCAACGTAGCTGCCCAGAGGGGGATTATCATATGTTCGGCTATCGGTGTTATGTCCACTGCACTGCGGGTAATCCTGGGGTTGGAACGCAGATATCTAGGCAATTAAAGGGGGGAGTAAGGTGCAGAGATTGGTTAACATAGATCGCAGGGTCATTTACGTGTTGCTGGCTATTGTTGTAGCTGTTCCGCTAGCCAAGCCAATAGGGCTTCCGTTCGGGCTTACAGCCGAGACTCAAGTGGCTTTTGATGCTGTAGAAGCGTTACAATCCGGCAATGTAGCTGTTTTTGATTTTGGGTACAGTGCAGGGGGCGCCGCTGAGGTACATCCTATGGCCAAGGCTTTTTTCGCTCATTGTATGAGGAAAGATATCCGTATTATCGCCTTTTCCCTTGATACTCAAGGACCAAGGTTTGCCGACATGATTTGGGAGGAGTGGAAAGATGAAGGCAAAGAATATGGCAAGGATTTTGTGAGCCTTGGCTTTTTTGCGGGAGGAGAGGCCGCCCTTGCTTCATTTGCCAAAAACATACCGGGTTTTGTCAATACTGATTACTACAACAAGAGCACACAGGGAATGGACATCTTTGAGGGAATTGAGACAGCACAGGATGTAGATCTATTTATAAGCATAAGCACATCTTCCATATTGCCCTTCATCCAGTATTTCCATGGACCCTATGGAAAACCTGTGACCGGAGGGGCTATTGGTACTCAGATATCCCGCTACCAGTCATATGCTGATTCAGGGCAGCTTAAGGGGTATCTTGGAAGTCTCAGGGGCGCAGCTGAATATGAGAAACTCTTGAGCATAGCAGGTGAGGCTACTGCGGCCATGGATGCTCAATCAGCGGCTCACCTTTTTGTCGCTGTGCTAATAATCCTGGGCAATATTGGTGAATTCGTTGTAAAGAAGTCTAAGGGCACCTCGTCAGAAGGGAGGACGTAAACCATGGACAATCTTGGAATTTGGATAGGGGCTTTCCTTACTCTGGCTTTTTGGAGCATCCTTTTCAAAGAAAACCCGATTTTTAGTTTCGCCGAACACTTGTATGTAGGCCTTGGAGCCGGACAGGCAATTGCTGTGGGATGGGCAAATATCAAGACCCTGGCCATTAACCCTATGACCACAGAAGGCAAGATTTCCGCAGTAATTCCGCTTCTGCTGGGCCTGTTGCTGTATACGAGGTTCTTGGGTGCTGAAGTGAAATGGCTTAACAGAATTCCGACGGCCCTAATGGTAGGGGTAGGTACAGGCTTGGCATTTACACGGTTTGCCCAGTCTGACCTTGTAGGCCAGGTTCGGGGAACCATGCTCGATCTCAAAAGTCTCAACAACCTAATTATCGTTTTGGGAACCCTGGCCACTATCTCATATTTCTTCTTCACTTCTGAAAACAAAGTTGTATCGGGATTGAACAAGATTGGCAGGATGATCATGATGATAGCCTTTGGTTCTGCCTTTGGAAACACTGTTATGGGCAGGTTGTCTCTCTTTATCGGCAGGCTGCAGTATCTTCTAGGTGATTGGTTGGGCGTACTCTAGCCGGGTATCTTTACCCGTGCAAGCGTATAGGTATATGGTCATACCGGTAGTAAGGAAACGGGCTGCCATTAGATGAGCAGCCCGTTTCCTAGTGCGATCTTGGCAGGTGCAAATTTGGACTGAAAGTAGCAATTGAATGGATGGTTGGCTAGATGCTTGTTATTGAGATGTAAGGGATACGGCCTCTCATCAGGGTGACAATATCATTGTCCGGCGACACAGATTCAATTCGATTCTAGACAAATGAGGCGGAACAGGTTACAATAATATCTGCATCAAGTCGGGCTGTGGCGCAGCTTGGTAGCGCGCTTGAATGGGGTTCAAGAGGCCGTAGGTTCAAATCCTATCAGCCCGACCAACAAAAACAGGGTTTTGGGATTGACACTATACCCAAAATAACAGAATTGACTGCCAATTTGATAAGTTAAAGAAAATCATACGACGAAACGGGAAATCCGCGTAAACAAAGGGTTTTCAAGGATTCGTCGTTGTTTTTTCATTCCTTTTTCACATGAAAAGCCGTGTATTATGTTAATATAGTGAAACGAGTTCTATACGTGTGATACAAAACGTTATGCAATATAGTATAAAACAATGAGTGGTATTACTGTCTTATGTTGATTATGGTCTAATTACACAGTACGAGTTCAAGAAGTATGGTTTCTTGAACCGCCGAATCTCCGAATGGGCCAGGGGTGGTGCGTTTCTACTGAGTGGGAGGTCATAGAATGGGCCGGCTTAGAACTGTGAACGGGCGCATTCTCTCTGTTATCGGATTCTCCTTCCTCTTTGCTTATATCTTGTCTTTTCTGTTTGAGGGGCAGGTACTCTACAGTCTGTTGGAGTTCCGTAACGCCGAGGCCTCCGGTTACATACTGGCAGCTATTGTTTCACATTTTGTGGGACTGTTCTCTTGCGGCTATCTTGTGAAGTCTCCAATCGCGGCAAAATATACGATGCTTGGCGGCATGGGCGTATGTCTGATTATGACTATACCGTTCTTTCTTGCTCCATCCACGCTGTGGGCAATAGGGTTGTTCGTCAGCGGGTATGTGTCAGGCTGTGCCGTGGCGTCGTGGGGCTATTTCCTCAGGGAGTTTACTCCAAAGAATGAACGCATCAAGTCCTGCGCGGACGTTCTGATTTACTCCAATATTATAATGATTGCAGTCAATGTGGTGGCCATGAATCGGTCACCGTTTTTCGGACTTGCTCTCTCTATGTCTTGCCTTGTGGCCGGTATGGCGTTCATTTGGGTGGTGCCTACCGATACGAACAATGGCTGGCGAAAGGAAGAAAGCAAACCGAGGGGCGACATAATAAAACCGTTGATGTTGCTGTGTCTATTTGTCTTTATCATAACGATCGACTCCGGTCTTATGTATCAGGTCATAAATCCCAGTTTTGAGCATCTTACAGGCCTCGTGAGTTGGTATTGGGCCGTGCCATATATTGTAGCCCTCGCCATTATGCGGAACCTGCCAATGAAGGTCAAACGTTCAAGTATTTTGTATGTTGGTGTGGCAATGATTATGGGGGCATTCATAAGCTTTATGCTGCTCGGACGGAACGCTTCGGATTATCTTGTCGTGGATACCCTGATGCTCGGCGCATGCGGTATTTTCGATCTGTTCTGGTGGAGTATCATCGGGGAGATGCTGGACTATACTGAAAATCCGGTCAAGGTGTTTGGCATTGGGCTCTCATCAAATGTGTTCGGAGTGCTTTGCGGCGGTGTTGTCGGAATGGCGGTAACTTCCTTTCAACTCCCTGGCGCAGAGGTGGCGGTCATTGCCCTCACGATTGTATGTGTCACGCTAGTTATGCTACCGCCGCTCAACCGTCAGCTTATTATGCTGCTTAAGAATCATGCTTATCTTGCTGCCTATGATAGCATGAGCGAAAACCAGCAGACGGCTATCCTTCATCAGATAAAAACCCTTGTTCCTCTGACCGACCGGGAGCAGGAGGTATTACAGCTTATCCTTTTCGGCAAATCCAACCGTGAAATTGCCGAAACGTTGTTCCTCAGCGAAAGTACTATCAAAACCCACACAAGAAATATTTTCTCAAAATATGATGTCCGCAGCCGTGCGGAGCTTATTAGCATCCTGCTTAGAAACCAATCCGATTCGTAACTGCAAAAACCTCATAAATACTGATAATTCGGCCTCTCATACTAAAGTATGAAAGCCTTTTTACTGCGATTTCATACTTTAGGTCGATGACTTACCCCTCATTTTGCGCTAACGCTTTATACAGGAGGCGTGATGGTATATGAGGGCGATCCGGAAACTGCGCAATGGTTACGCCGTGCTTTTTGCAGCCGGTATTTGCTTGACAGTGTGGTTTGCAGTGAAGGTCATGGCGGGGGCTGCGCTCATTTTTGGAGCCTTAAGTATCGCCTTGTTCATATTCTTGGTAAGGCAAAGCCGTTTGCTTCATGACGCAAATCTTATCTGGGACAATCGCATCCTCGTGGTTCCGTCGGTTGTAGTCTCCATATCGGGAGGCAATGAAGAAACAGACCCTTGCGAAACCGTAGTGTCCACCTTCGGTATTCTGGTCGGCACCAAAATCTACAAATGGGGCTGTAGCGGGGTTCATGGAGTACGGTTGAGCGGCATTGAAATTGATCGGTCGAGGATGTATCTGACATTCGGTAATGGAGTCGAACTCATTCGGGTGGAGATTCTGCACGGTATGGTCGACGAACAGGCGGTGATGGAGGTGAAGCAAAAACTATGGCGTGAAACCGGCGCGGAATCAGTCGTTACTGGTTGGTAAAAGGCCAGTGCCTCTATGGTTGTGTGTAGAACCAATACAAGGAGATGCTTATTATGGTTGGAAATCTCAGCAAAGTGCGAAGGCAACTATCCATCCTGATCGCCCTATGCATGGTATTAACCCTTTCGGTAGTCGCTAGACCGGTTTTTGCGGCAGAAGACAACGGGGTCACCGTGACCCACGTGCCAAGCATGCTCTGGGGAGGACTCGGGCAGTACGTGGAATATCAGATGGACGGCAAGACCTACAGGACCGACGAGGCTTCCAGTGCCCTGAACCGGCTGGCTTGGAGCCGGATGACACAGGAACAACGCCGGCAAACCTATGACAGGCTACATACCACGGCGGCAAGAAAGGCCGCTTTTGGCGAAGACGGATTTGCCGATATCGTAAGCTGGATCCGTGAAACCAACGAATGGTTCAGAGCCAATAGGCTTTGGAAGAGCAGGATCGCGAAGCGAGATTACCCCGAACTGTATTCGATATTCAAAGACACCGCGTCCTTGAGCACTATTTACCCCGACTACGCTCAATTGGCGTCCTATTCCATCCCGCGAAATGTATCCCCCAGAAGCCTTGAAGCCGAGGAGTTTTCCAAGGCGCTGCCGGATGTAGAACTAAACTACGAGATCGGGCGGCAGTACTATAAAAAGGTTGTGGACATGCACGCCAGGGACATTGGGGCTGTCGCGTCCTTTACCATGATGCAATGCACCCAGATGTTAAGCGACATGCTCTTTGTTCCCAGTGTAGTCCAAGGGGCCACGCTCGCCACCTCCGGAATGTACGCCGACGTAACCAATGTGCTACTTGAGGTTGTCGGTTTGGATGGCGGTTCCATAGTGGAAAAGCTAAACGCCGCTCTGGAAGGAGAGCCGGTACAACTTTCCCTGGGAGAGCAGATCCAGCTTCGTGCCGCGGTGATTGAAACCTACGTCACGCTTGCGATGCGGAGCAAAGAGGCCATGGACGAGAGCATGGAGGCCCTGCGTGCCGCGTATACCAAAGTAGAGGAGTTGTCCGAGTCAATCGAGTACCATGAGCAGCAGCGTGAGCTGGAAAAACAGCGGGCGAAGGACAGCTATCAGACAGGGCTGGAAGAAACCCTTGTTTCTCCCTCACCCACCGAGCCCGACGAAGGAGATGAGGTGTACATCACCCTAGCCTTCAGGTGGAAAACAGAGGCGGAACTCAGAGCTGAGCTGTTCAAAAACAACTTCGATGGGTGGCTGGATGAGAACAGCACAGACGATGGCCTTGCCTATCCTCTGGCGGCAGAGATGATCTTTGATAAGGTAATGGAACAGAAGGCCGCTTTGGACATGGAAGTCAAAGAGAAGGCCGGTATCGTCTGCGACTATCTCTTGAACGCCTACAACAATGCCAACGGTACGGTGGAAGCGTTGGAAGCGAGCCTTGATGCCCTTCAGGAAACAGTCGAATCCGACTTGCCGGAAGATGAAGGCGGTCTCGTCAGAATTCCCGTGGGGCACACCTATTTTGACGGAAGTCTTTCATTTAGCCCGGAACTCGAGGACTATGCCAACTTGGGACTGCCCTACGACGCCTATTTCGGAGAATTGCGGGGCCATATCTCCGAATACCGGACCAAAATCGATAGTCTGTTGGTGAATGTCAAGGACCTGACGGACAGTGCCCCGGATTTCTACAGCAGTATAGAAACCGATGTCCAGGATGTCATGCTCTATCTTGATATGCTGGAAAGCTTGGAGGGCAACTACTTAACCCTGTACAACAGCGCGGTCTGGGAGCTAGACAACGATCCCACAAGGGTGGACCCAAGCATCAACTATGAGAAGATCGTTCATATCAACCCGTATTATCACGAGGCCGCATCGGAATACAGGGAAAACGCCTGCGCCACGGCGATTAGCGAAAAACATCTGCCGGCGGAAGCGTATGCTACGGACGCGTTGGTGATTACCCGTCCCACCGACACATATGACCAAGCGTATACCATGTATCAGGAACTATCCGACATAGCCGAGGATCTGGAAAGCGCCTCTTCTGCCAGCTATACCAATGAGGCGTCCTATAAGGACGAGAGAACGCGGTACTATGAGGCGATGGATGCCTGGCTGGCGGAATACAAGGCGGCGGAAGGGAAAATGTCCAACGCTCTTGCCAGCCTAAAGAGCATCACAGACGCTTACGAGGCGTCATGGGATGGCACGTTTTTCCTAGGAGGTTATGACTTCTGCAATCTGGAGTCGTACCTCTACAACACAAATCTGATTTCGCTCTCCGCTTTTGACGTGGCAGGGCTTCGAGAGTATATCCGGGGCGGCGGAAACGGTCTTTCCCTCTTAACCAAACTCAAAAACATCCAGCGCCAAGCTGAGATCAATGAGGCGGTGGTAACGGATCTCATCGGGCGGATCGGCGCTCTGCGCGTGGAAATGGAGCAGATGGGAGACAGCACGCTGGGCAACTATGCTATCGGCAAAGGGACGCCGTGCAAGAACTTCTATTCCCTCCGATCTGAATACGACCTTGACGGCAAGTGGGATAGCCTGACCAGAAGCGGCGACGATGTCCTAGCGTACTTTAACACGTGCGATATCTCCCAAATCTGCGATATCTTGAAGGGCGAAACAGACGATGTAGTCTTCCTGCGAAACGCCATCAAGGAAATCCGGGGATATCTTGACGCGGATACGGTGGCTGCTGTTCCTGTCAGCAATCGTCTGTACGACATCTATAGGAGAGCTACCGGCATAAAGGATTTGTATATGGGCAGTGCCTATAGCAACTACGGCCTTCTGACTGAGGACCAGCACACCGATCTGTTGAACCTTTACGCGAACCCTGGGGACGCCGATGATATCGCCAACACCATGAGTTCCGTGCGGGACAAACACGAGGGAGTCAACTATAGAACCCCTCCGTCACCCCATGACGGCGTCGATGTTTATGGCCCGGTTGGAGAACCTACTTCCACTGCTCCGGTTCCGGGGGTGGCCGCGGTACAGGCGCCGGTTTACCACCCATTGGCCGTGGAGGCAAGAAACTTGACCGCGACGCTCTTCGCTTGGGACGATTGCTGGTCGGTCGTTTCCATCCTAAGCGGTACAGAAGGTTCCCTAGACGGAATCGTTGACACTAAAAGCGACATGCTGACAATGTCCTTTGTGGGGCTGGAGGATGGAAGAGAATATCGAGTGGATTGGGACATCGTACACGCCCCTTATGGAGAAGCGTTGCACGAGGAAGGGAACTACTACTTCACCTATAGCGCCCCTGTCGGAGTCTTTACCCACGTCGAGTTGAACAAGGAGACCTACGATTCCGCAAGTGTGATCGTAACCAACAATTCAGGGGCTGAGCTGATCGACCGGCACGTATACCTAAACGGCTACGACGATGATGAGAAACTCGTTTTGTCAGAGACAAGGTCCCTGAGCTATCTGGGTGTAGGGAACACAACCACCATAGAGTTCACCTTTGACGGCGCGGTTTACACCGCTACAGCGTACGTCGAGGGAGAAGAAGGACATACACCCGCATCTCCAGTCAGGTTGGAGATCGCAGGCGGAGACAGCACCATCCAAGTCCCCGAAGCCGGGGGAGACGCGAACACTTCCGCTCCCTTTACCGCCACGGTATACGACCAGTACGGAGAGGTCTACCCGGAGGGAACCATCGACTGGAGCCTATCCCCAGAACCTGAAGGCGTTTCTATCGGTGAAGATGGAATAGTCACTGTGACAAGCGCAGCGAGCACGGTCATTAGCGACAATATCACATGCACCGTTACCGCTACCCTTCGCGGCACAACGGTTATCGGCACTGAAGTTATCACCGTCAAAAAGGCCGACGACGAGGCCGGTCAAGTGGATGTGGACTGGACACCTGTTGACGATAAAATTGAAAGCACAAGCTACACCTACGGAGACAGAGACGACAAAGCCGGCCCTCTTGGAGAAGGTGCGGCGACTGCAGGTGACATTCCTCTTCAGGGAATCTTTTCCTACAAAGATCCTGAAGGGATAAGTAATGCAGGAGAGCAAGTCATTACAGTGATCTTTACTGTAACTACTGCAGGAGACTACCAGAGGTTACAACTGGAGCATGACGTTGCGGTTACAGTAACTAAGCGGGGAATTACCGGTACCTTGATGATAACCGGAAAAGGTGCTGTGGGTGAAATGCTGACCGCTGTCTTCACCTCTGAAATCGGCCCGGAAGAATATGCCATTGTATGGTTATCCGGAGGGAGTCCGGTTGTAACAGCGCCAACCTATACCGTGGCAGCGGGAGACCGGGGTAAGACGATTACTGTAAGGGTCGTGGGCAAGAGAAACTATACAGGAGAAGTTGCAGGCGAGAACGGAATATCCATTCCTTCTCTTATTCCCGAAACACCCGGGACAGGCGGAGACGAAGGTTCACCATCACCTGGGCCACGTCAGCCAGAGAACGGGAACGATATCACTGCCGAAACAACATCCGGCACAATTACAACTGCCGTAGTCGACAGAGTCAGGCTGGAAACCTATATTGAAACAGCAGAAAGAGGTTCGGGAATCGTCATTACCATATCAGAAAATGACACCTCAACCGCCGAGATTCCGCTAGACACTTTTGAAACCATGGCGGAAAGGGAAATGACTCTGACATTGCAAAGTGGCGCTACAGCCATTAGCATTCCCTCTGCCTCCATAGATTTCGGCGCGGTGAGAGAACTTTTCGGACCGGAAGCAGAGTACGGCGACATCCCCGTCTCCATCTCCATTTCACAGCTTTCCCCTGGTGAAACGGCTGCGCTGCACTCGGCAGCCGCGTCGGAAGGGCTGGGAATTCTAGGTACTCCTGTTGTGTTCAGTGTTTCCGCATCTTTCAATGAAAAGACTGTTGAAGTCGCCAGTTTTAAGCAGTATGTACAAAGGCGTTTTGAGGTTACGCAGGAGATCGCGGAAAACGTTTCAACAGCTCTTGTTTTCGAAGAAGATAATACCTTCCGGCCTGTGCCGACTTCTGTATACTTAGAGGATGGCAAGTATTATGTCGTCGTGGCTTCCCGCACTAACTCGGCCTATGTGCTTGTATCCCATACTGTCTTGTTTGGTGATACAGGCGGTAGGTGGTACGAGGATGTGGCGAAGGAGATGGCAGGCAGACAAATCATCCGCGGTACTGGCAACAATTCCTTTGACGGAGACAGAGAGATCACCAGAGCCGAATTTGCGGCCATCATTGTCCGGGCTTTGGGTCTCCCTGCAAAAGGCGTGTCTGCATTCGATGATGTACCGAAAGATGCATGGTATAACGGAGCAGTCGCCGCCGCTGCAGAATACGAAATCGTGTCTGGGCGGGGTGAGAACAGGTTTGATCCGATGGCTAAGATCACCCGTGAGGAAGCAATGCAGATGGTATTCAACGCCTCGAAGCTCACTCCGTTTAAGGGAGTGGAGGGAGAAGTCAACAGTGAGGCCTTCAGCGACTACGAAGGGAAGTCCCAATGGGCTGCGGAAGCAGTTGACTTCAATCTGAGCAACGGCCTGATTGTGGGTTCAAACGGCAAGATCAACCCGAAGGCAAATATCACCCGCGGCGAGACTGCTGCAGTTGTATTGAGGCTACTGCAAAAAGCAAACTTGGTGAATGATAGAAATGATAGAATGGAATTGTGAGTACAGACTGCTGAGTAACGTTCTATTGACATCGAAGTGACATAGAAGCTTTTATGAAGAGACTCCTTCACTAATCAAAAACCCGTGGGCAGAATGACCGCGCCCACGGGTTTCTTAAGCGACAAACCCGCACTACAACACCAATTTGTTCAGTATCAGCACTATTACCACCTTATGACTGATTACAGAATCCGTTGCCAATTTATCACTTTAGCCTGCATTTGGTCTGATAGTCCAAGCCTAGTATAGATAACCCAGAACCCGGTTGACATCATCTACCATCCCCTCGTATAGTAGGAAAAAGCGAGCGGGGTGATCCCGTCGGTCATCGCAACTAAGGACCTCACTAAAACGTTTACTACCAAGATCAGGGAACCTGGACTCAAAGGTTCAGTTCAGGCCATTATTAGGCCGGCAACCCTGGATGTTCATGCGGTTAAAGGCATCGATCTGCACGTAGAGCGCGGAGAGGTTGTGGCTTTCATAGGCCCTAACGGAGCAGGCAAGTCAACAACCATCAAGATGCTCACAGGCATACTGCATCCCACCCGCGGAGAGGCGACTGTGCTGGGGCTTACTCCATGGAAGGACCGTGAGCGGCTTTCGTACAAGATAGGTTCGGTATTTGGCCAGAAATCGCAACTCTGGTACCACCTGCCTCCGATCGACACCTTCAACCTGCTTGGAAAGATATACGAAATGGACCAATCTGAGCAGGCAAAGCGTCGCGACTTCCTGGTTGAAGCCTTCGAGATTGGTGATCTGGTGAAGATTCCCGTTAGAAAGCTTTCCCTGGGCCAGAGGATGCGGTGTGAAATTGCCGCGTCGCTGTTGCATAAACCTGAAGTCATTTTCCTTGATGAGCCGACTATCGGATTGGATGTAGTTGCCCGCCAGAATGTGCGCCAGACTCTCAAACAATGGAATGATCAGGAAGAGGCTACAATATTTCTAACATCCCACGATGTTGGAGATATTGAACGCCTGGCCGATAGG
>JAXGOJ010000026.1:0-16935 GCA_040767525.1 Bacillota bacterium
CAAGCAAGGTGTTCCGGCTATAAGGCTTGGAACAAAAGGTTTACTATATTTTGAGCTAACCTGCCAGGGCGGTGAATGGGGAGGGCCTGTCAAACGAGGAATCCATGGAAGCAATAATGTGTGGATTGCCAACCCTGTATGGAGGTTGATCCGGGCTCTTTCAAGTATGCAAGACGATCAAGAGCATATTACTGTGGATGGTTTTTTCGATGATGTCAGGAAGCCCACCCAGGAGGATGAAGAACTATGCCAAGTTCTGGGCAGCTCCCGTGACGCGGGCAAAGAACTTGAGGCTCATGAGGTGATGAAATTCAAGTGGGGGCTCAAAGGCAAGGAGTTGTATCTACATGCCCAAACCCAGCCCCAGTTGAATATTGACGGGATAGTAGGGGGGTACACAGGGCCTGGAACAAAGACTTTGCTTCCCCATGAAACTACAGTAAAGATGGACGTCCGGATGGTGCCCAACATGGATCCTGATAAGGTAGTACAGACTATCCGGGAGCATCTTGAGAGGCGTGGATTTGGGGATATCGAAATGAAGGTTATTAGCAAATACCCCTGGAGCAAAGTCAGCGTTAAGGAGCCTGTGGTTCAGGCTTTGATAAAGGCGTACCGGGAGTTAGGGGCTGAACCGGCGGTGTACCCGTTGAACATTGGTGCTGCGCCCTTTTACCTTTTTGACAGAGTGCTTGGTGTGCCCTATGTGTTCGGTGGCATGGGTCATGGTGCCAGGCAGCATTCAAGCAATGAGTACTTCAGCGTTCAGGGGCTTTTGGATTATGAAAAGTCAATGGTTTTGACCCTGGCCAACTACGTTAAGGAGATGAAATGAACTATGTCCAGTTATGTTGTTCATCCTGAAGTTGAGCAGGCGGTTTTGGATGAGGTCTCTCTTGACGTTCCCTGGGAAATCGTTGAGAAGTTCAACGGGATCGTCAGGGATTCGGGCGGGCAGGGGGAGAGGGATGCCGTCAGAATACTCACTGAAAAACTTGATTCCTGGGGGGTTAAATACAACCTGTATACCCCTACCTTGCTGGTGAGTTTACCCCGAAAAGCATCTTTGAAAGTGATGGGGAGCGGTTTCGGGGATGGCCGGAAACTCAAGGTGCTCAAAGCCAAGACTCCTGCCATGTCAGTATCCACTGCGCCTGGCAGTCTCGAACTGGACCTTGTATATATGGAGGCAGACTACGCTAAGAACGCGAATGATGTTTTTGCAGGACTTCAGATTGATGATGTTGATTTGATCAAGGGAAAGGCGGTCATGACCGAGGGGCTTCCCCTGCCTGGCAGAGTGACAGATCTGATGGTTGCAGGAGCAGCTGCTGTAGTGTTTATTTCGCCGGGAGAACGGATTCATGAAGGCATATGCACCAGCATTTGGGGCTCGCCTGATCTGGATTCCATAGACAGAAAGCCTTCAATTCCCGTGGTGTCCATATGCCATTCTGATGGGCTATGGCTCAAGGGGCTTTTGGAAGAGGGCCCTGTTAGAGTTGATATTTCAACTGAACTGGACGAAGGTTGGAGGCCAGTATCAGTTCTGGTTGCTGAGATAGAAGGTACCGAGGAACCGGACAAGTTTGTTTTGGTTCACGGGCATCTGGATTCATGGCATGTGGGGATCAGCGATAATGCCACAGGCAATGCTACCCTGCTTGAACTGGCTAGGGTGCTTTCTAAGTTTCAGGAAACCCTTAAGAGGTCGGTGCGGATAGCGTGGTGGTCAGGTCATTCCCATGGAAGATATGCAGGTTCCACCTGGTATGCCGATAACTTCGCCCTGGATATCATGGAAAATTGTGTTGTTCACATTAACTGTGATTCTACCGGATGCAAGGATGCAACTGTTTACGAAGGTGTATCAATGACTAAGGAATTCGAGCCTTTTTGCTATGAAGCGATAAAGGATGCAGCAGGCGCTGATTCTACCGGTGACAGGGTTCCCAGGGCGGGAGATTGCTCTTTCGCCAATTTGGGTGTAGGCACATATTACATGCTTTTGCCTTCTATCCCTGAAGGCGTTAGGAAGGCCAAGGGTCTTTATCATGTAGGTGGTTCCGGCGGCAATAACGAGTGGCACCACGAAGACGACACTATTGAAGTGGCCGACCGGGATCATCTGCTGCGTGATACCAGGATTTATGCTCTGTCTGTCCTGAGATCCGCAAGCGTGCCAGTTCTGCCGTATGACCTGGTGTCTGCGGCCAGGGAGATCAAGGAGACCATAGAAGAGTATGCTACTCAGGTTGCTCATGTCAGCAATCTTGCTAACCCGGTGCCAGGGCAAAGGGAACACACAGACAAACCCTGGAAGGACAGCCATGGGCTGGGTGTCCACGAGAGATGCACTGCTCAGTTGGACTTTTCCCTTGCGATTTCAGAGGCAGAGGCATTGGAAAGGGTCTGTGAGAGGCTTGCAGCCAAACAAAGACTGCTCCACGCAGAGGGCAAAGGCATTTGCGATCCGGAGGTAAGGGCAATCAACGAGACTCTTCTGGCCGTTGAACGTTTCATGGTTAGAGTGAACTATGTAAGGGACCATATTTTCAAGCAGGACCCGGCTCTTGAGTGGCCACCGGTACCTGATCTTGCAGCTTGCACAGAACTTGCCGTAGTTGAAAAGGGGAGTGACAGGTATCATCTGTTGCATACACACCTGATACGTGGACTCAACAAAGTAGCGTGGAATCTCAGGCAGGCACGGAGACGCGCTGAGGGTTGCTGAGGCCATGCGGGCCAGGTTGGCCGGGTGGGGCTTACCCGTGATATGGAAGAGCCTATCATACTGGTCATGCTGATTGTGCTTGCGTCAACGCAAGGTGAGTTTGGAGGATATTAGAGCAGACAAAATGACATGTGAGGAGTTTGAGCATATGGCACGGAAGAAGAGGTACAACGGGTACAAGTCCTTTGAATACCTGGAGCCCGGGATTGACTACAAAGTGTTCAAACTGGCCAAGGAGATAAACCGGGTTGAGTCTTATGTGGTGCCTGTGACTCGGGAGCAGGAGCAGAAAGTTCAGGAGATTCTTGATAATGACGTGGTGGTATCTGTTCACGAGCACATCTACATTACTACTGATGACATTTCTGAGCTTCTTGACTACAAGCACACAGGGAGGAACTGGACAGGCTACGAAGGGCTGAGTAACTCAGGCATAGATGTGGTAATTGAGAACTTCATGGACGGATCAGCAGTTATAACCTCCCACTCAGGGTGGAAATGGACAGACATCATCCACGACCTGGGTATACGTTTTTCTGATTTCGCCCATCAAGATATGATTTACAAGGCCGAGACTTTTGAAGATCTTCTGAGGGCAAAGACTGAAGGCAGGATAGCTTTGGTTGCATGCATCGAGTCTGCAACACCTATAGAAAACGAAGTAGACCGTGTAGATGTCCTTTACGGGCTGGGTGTTAGAATGATGGGCATCACCTATTCTGAGTCAAATGGGCTTGGTTCCGGCCTCAAAGAGGTTAAGGATGGGGGTCTCACCAAATTCGGCAGGAAAGTAGTCAGGCGCATGAACCAACTGGGCATGACAATTGACGTTTCCCATTGCGGTGACAGGACTGCCATGGATGTTATTGAATTTAGCGAGAAACCTGTACTTATGAGTCACTGTGGGGCACGAGCTCTTTGGAATACACCGCGGCTTATGCCTGACGATGTGCTGAAGGCATGTGCCGAAAAAGGCGGTGTTATAGGAATCGAAGCTGCTCCTCACACTACTTTGACCCATAAACATCCCCTGCATTCTATCGAGTCGTTTATGGAGCACTTTGAATATGTTGCTGACCTTGTAGGTATCGATCATGTGGCTTTTGGCCCGGATACGAATTTCGGTGATCATGTGGGGCTCCACAGGCACCTTCGGAGCCTTATGTCAATTGGAGACAGCCACAGAGGAGAGACCTATGAGGAAGTCGAGTATGTGAAGGGCCTCGAGAATCCGGGTGAGAGTTTCCCGAACATCATCCGTTGGATGGTAAAACATGGGTATGTTAGAAAAGACATATCCAGGGTATTGGGGAAAAACGCGCTTAGAGTCTTAGAGGAGACCTGGGCCCGGTGAAACGCCGGGACGGTCCTAACGTTTCAACTACAAGAAGCGAGGTGCTTTCAAGTAGTCATAAGCGAATCCAGCCGAGATTCCCCCAAACTGGACACAGGGGATGAAAGTGTCAGTGAAGTTTCCCATTACCGCCGAGGAACGGGAACTACCGCTTGTGGAGACAAGAATACTCGATAAGAACTCAGCTTAGGATCCGCAGAGTCTTCCGTGGGTATGCATCAATACATGGAGAGTCCAGCAGTTTGCAAAGCACCCCCAGAGGAGTGTGAAAAAATGTCACGAAAAAAATACGATGGGTACAGATCTTTTCAGTATCTCGAGCCGGGAATTGATTACAAGGTGTTCAAACTTGCCAAAGAGATAAACCGGGTTGAGCCTTTTGTAGTACCCGTTACTCCGAAACAGGAGAAGCAAGTTCAAGAGATTTTAGACAATGAGGTAGTAATGTCTGTTCACGACCACATCAAGGTTATGCCCGAAGACCCTTCCCAGGTGCTTGAGTACAACCATTGCGGAAGGAACTGGACAGGATATGAAGGCATGAGCAACGCAGGTGTGGATATTCTGATTGATAACTTCATGAATGGGTCGGCGGTCATAACTTCCCACTCAGGGTGGAAATGGACAGACATAATCCACGACCTGGGTATACGTTTTTCAGATTTCGCCCATCAAGATATGATCTACAAGGCCGAAACTCTTAAAGATCTTCTGAGGGCAAAGCCTGAAGGCCGGATAGCTTTGGTTGCATGCATTGAGTCTGCAACACCTGTAGAAAACGAAGTGGATCGGGTAGATGTATTGTATGGGTTTGGCGTTAGAATGATGGGGATCACCTATTCTGAGTCAAACGGGTGCGGTTCGGCATCAAAGAAGCCCGGGACGGGAAACACCAAATTTGGCAGGAAAGTAGTCAGGCGTATGAACCAGCTGGGTATGACTATTGACGTTTCCCATTGCGGTGACAGGACAGCCATGGATGTTATCGAATGTAGCGAGACGCCAATACTAATGAGCCATTGCGGAGCAAGGGCCCTTTGGAATACGCCCCGGCTCATGCCCGATGATGTGCTGAAGGCATGTGCGGAAAAAGGCGGTGTTATAGGAATTGAAGCTGCTCCTCACACTACTTTGACCCACAAACATCCCTTGCATTCTATCGAGTCTTTCATGGAGCATTTTGAGTATGTGGTAAACCTGGTCGGAATTGATCACGTAGCATTTGGCCCTGACACTCACTTCGGAGATCATGTAGGTTTGCACCATGCTGTAAGGGCGATTATGTCCATAGACGACAGTCACAAGGGCGAAACCTTTGAAGAGGTTGAATATGTCAAAGGCCTTGAGAACCCGGGAGAATGTTTTCCAAACATTGTCCGCTGGTTGGTTAAGCACGGATATGCCAGGGAAGATATATCCAAGGTTTTGGGTAGGAATGGATTAAGGATACTGGAGCAAACCTGGGCACGCTGAAGTAAGGAGCATGGTGCGGTGATATTGTGCCGGATAATTGATGAAGATTAGGAATTGCCCGGTAAATCTTCCAATACCGGAAAAGAAACAGCCACAGAGTATCCTTATATCTGTGGCTGTTTCTTTCAACTACTTCTTCAACATACAGAAGAGGGGGCCTCAATGCATATGCTTAACGGAAATCAGTGTCCTCTTATGCTAGAATCGTAGGTAGTTCAGTGCATCTACTAGACATCTCGAGTCGAAAGATAAGCTGATGCTTGCTGATTTTGTTGATATTTGACGAGGCTTGAAATCATGGACGTAAAACCTAGATTACTTGCGGATTCTGCCCGGACTCTGGCGAGTCTGCTCTGGTTTCCGGGGCGATTGCAGTTTTGGTACTATCTCAACTTATAAAGGAAGATTCTAATGTCTAATCCAGTTCAGCCAGGGGCCGCATTTGAGCCATATGAACCCTCTAGGCGGGAAGTCCGCAGGACTATCCTAAATCTTGTATGGCCTGCCACTGTTGAGAGCCTGCTGCAAATGGGCGTGGGGCTGGTCAACACGGCCATAGTGGGCCATTTATCGGCAGTGGCAATAAGCTCTGTTGGACTGTGCAATCGTGCATCAATGCTATTGGCCTGGCCGTTGTACCAGGCAGTCTCTACAGGCGCCACTGTGCTCGTTGCACAGTCTATGGGGGCAGGGGATGGAGAACGCGCCAGGACCCATGCTGTTCAGTCGATTCTCTTTGGGGTAGTCAGTGTTGCTCTTGTAGCATTGGTACTTGCTGCAGGAGCTGTTCCCTTGCTGTCTGTGTTCAACCCGGAACCCGGTGTTTTTTCGACGAGTATACGCTATTTGCGGATATTCGTTATCGGATTGCCGGCTGTAGGGCTTATGATGGCGGCAGGTGCGTCGCTAAGAGGGGCAGGTGATACCCGAAGCCCTATGGTGGTGGCGGTTTTGGTGAACATAATTAACGTTGTGATAAGCTGGATTCTTATCTATGGGAACTTGGGTTTTCCTGCTATGGGCGTTACGGGTTCAGCCATAGCCACGATTATTGCCCAGTGGATTGGCGCGGTCATGTCCTTATGGGCGGTAACATCAAGAAACTCCATATTAGGGCTTAGTTTGAGAGAACCGTGGCGGTTTGAGGCCGGGGCTCTGGGGCAAATCCTGAGAGTAGGCCTACCTGCGTCGGGAGAGTCTTTTGCATGGCAAGCAGCATCGATGATTCTTACCTTTTACGTAACGAGTTTCGGTACAGAGGCTTTCGCGGCTCACCAGATTGGGTTGAATGCTGAGTCTCTTTCGTATATGCCTACGGCAGGTTTCGAGATAGCGTCTACTGCTTTGGTTGGACAAGCCATTGGGGCACGTGATACCCATATGGCTCGGAGATATTCCCGGGAATTAACTACGATGTCTGCGGTGATTACGGTGTTTACTGCTGGGATGCTTTTCTTCTTTCCCCGGCAAATACTCAGCCTGCTCGCCAGCGACCCAAAGGTTATCGAGCTTGGAGCCATATACCTTAGAATTATGGCAACTGCTCAGGTCCCTCAACAGGTTGCGGCTATTATGAAAAAGGTGCCATGCGGGGCAATGGGGATACTCGGGCGCCGATGTACATTGCCGGTTTGGGCCTTTGGGGTATACGGCTTCCAGCGGCCTATCTGATGGGATTTACTTTAAAGATGGGTATTGTGGGGATTTGGCTGAGTATGACCTTGGATTTGATTGTGCGGTTTGGGCTGACCTGGTGGAGATACCGGCGGATTCCTTGGGTTAGGGAGATTGGCCAGGTGAACATGCCGGCGAACTCCTGAATAATTCTGAATAATCGTCTGGACTTTCCGGGTCTCGAGACGTTTTACCCATAGCCCACGTCAATGGGTAGAAGCAGAGACCTGGGGAGACTTTGTGGAAGGCTGAGTGTCCTATGTGGTAGGCTAGTCAGCCGCAATTATTTTCCTACATGGCTCAGTGATTGTGGAGATTTCGCAGGTAGTACTTATGTTTTCAATACTCAACCTCAAGAAGCTTTTCTTGGTCAATGAGTTTCTGCACCGTAGCCCAGGACTCGCCTGCCTCGCTAAGAGACTTTTCAATGGCAGATTGTCTCATAGGGTGTACCAAGGTTATGTTTAGTATTTCCTCGCCAACGTTTTCCGTGTGCGAAAAAGCATTGCCCTCATATCCGGCGAGGCACTCTACATTCTTCAGGTGTTCGGACATGATGAACGGATTATGGATATATACCCTATATTAGGGTACTCCTCAATTCATCGGAAGCAAATGTGTTTAGGAAGGCCATGCTGAGGAGACTTGCCACCGTCGAAAGGCTTAATGGTAGCTGAGACATGCCATCCGGCTGAGTTTTTGGTGTTGAGGTTCTTGGCTGATTATGCAAAACAAATAGCCTCAGAAAAGCTGTTCCAGTTTCTTTGGCGGCAAGTTCTTGTCATGAAACACCTGCAGCATGAACCTGGCCCGGGAGGCTCCAACGTAAATGTCCGCATCAGTACAGTTCCGTTTTCCGTCCCTCAATCCTATCAAAAACACAATGTCTGATTCTAATCCTTTGAATGACCGGATTGTTGCAAAGGGGATATTCCCGGCGCGGATTGCACGATTTTCCCTGAAATCAGAAATGTGCCAGGAACCAATCTTTTTGCAGCCGGCAAGGCTGTTCTCAAGGCGGTTAGGCGAGAGAATCAAGATCCTGCCGGTACCGATACCCTGGCTAATTAGCCTCCCGGTTTCTCGTTCAATCATCCTTTTTTCCTCTTGAGGAGTCTCCCAGGGGTGGTATGCTACAGGAATTCCGCCTCGAAGTACAGGTTTCAGGTGCCTTTGGGCACAAATGGAGTCAGCCAATCGCTTATGGTTTCAGCATTTCTAAGATTTCTGGTCAACCTGTGTTTGGATACAGGGAGCTTCATCAAGTGCTCTGTGCTCACTCCGAAAAGGTCCTGATTAGGATCGGCAAAAATGTAAAACTCGCCGTCTTCTCTGTTTCTCAGCATACTCTCAAGGCAAAGGAGCCAGTTTTCATGGAAATCCTGGCCTTCGTCGACGATTATCGAGTCAAACTTATCGTCCTCAGGTGCTTCCATGTAGTAGTCAAAGCCCATATCAGGGAGAATGTTATCGTAGAACTCAGGCCGCTCAGCCGGGTCTTCGGGCTCAGAGACGTCAAAACCCTTCTTGCCCAGTACTTCCTTTATGAAGTCGTGGAAGTTTGAGCAGACGATCTCAGATGGCATCTTCCGCCTTAGGTCGCCGGAAAGGTTTTTGTTGAAGCAGGTGAGAAGTACCCGCTTGCCGGAATCCGCAAGCTGCCTGGCCTTTTCCATGGCGAGCTGGGTTTTTCCAGTTCCGGCTGCTCCGAAAAACACCTTCTTGTTGTCTAACTCAGTTTCTTCGAGAATTCTTGACTGCTCATCTGTAAGCACCTTCGCGGCGGTACTGTGAAACATCTGAATCTGTTCCTCTAGCAGCGCAAACGCTTTAAATGACGGGCCCAGAACTCTGTCTGTCAGGATTCGTGTGGCTGCCGGATCAGGCCGTGTACCCTTTGGAAAGAGAGTTCGGATTCTAGCGTCAAGATCATCGAGGGCGTCGTACAAGAATATGCTGTTTGGATTAAGGAAGCCAGGCAATTCGCCTGCCAGCGCCTTGGATTCCGGGAAGCACAGGGCGAATCTTATGTTAAGCGGAAAGCGGCCGGACCCTGATTTTTCCTTGTAGCGCCCGACAATAGCCCACATAGCCCGTTGTGCCTGCTCCACCGGATCCTTGGCCATTGGCTGGGTGTGGTGGAATGCGCCGGGCCCCGACGGCTTGAACTCGTGCCATTGGCCCTTGGCGTACATTATGTTACCTTGTTTGACTTCCAATACCACATATCCCAGTTCCGGATGGACTATTACGAAATCCGCTTCTCCTATGGCCTGAAAACTGTTATTGCCCTCAGAAAGACTCGAGGCGTATTTCCTGGACGTAATGTCGCCTGATCGGCTGCTCCCAGACTCGGCGCTTCCTATTTTGTATTTATATGAGTAGAACACTGTATATTCAGGAGGAAGGTCTCTGCATGCCGAGTAAAACAATCGCTCCCCGTCGTTTTCAATCATGTTTAGGGAAATGTCAGGGATCATGGTAGCCATAAAGACACCTCCTGCCGTTTTCATGAGTTCCTTCTACGCCTGGCAGCGCATTCCTCTTTTTGGAGTTTCCTGGTGCAAAACGTCCCGGGGAAAATCTCCTCCCAGGAATTATTGCATATGAGTTATTATTGAAATATGAAAGATGAACCAGGGGAACTCAACGAGTTGCCGGAATTCACCGGGCAGGGATTATCAGCATTCAGGAAGATCAGGGATGATGATTGTGATAATAAGGCAGGCTGCTTTACAGGACGTAGAAGGTTTAGCCAGAGTCCACGTGGATACCTGGAAAACTGCATATAGAGGAATTATTTCTGATGAAGTCCTTGACAGAATGTCTTATTCAGGCCGCAGTGAAAGATGGAAGCAAACGATTCTTGAGCCCGAGGGCAAATACATTTTTGTGGCTGTGATCGATTATCAGGAAGACTCTTTTGGGAAGACTAAGGATTCCTCGGCATGGGGACACGTGGCTACATCTAATGGGATGTCCAAAGATGGGATGTTTAATGATGAGATTTCTAAAGCACCGTCTGAAGGGTTATCTAATGCCCCGCCTGGAGTCCCGGGTATTGCCCCATTTACATGCCTATCCGGTGTAGTGGGTTTTGTCATGGGTGGCCTTAATAGGGACGAAGATGCCAATGTTTTCAAGGGCGAAATCTATGGCATATACATTCTTGACGAATATCAGGGAAAGGGCACTGGCCGCAGGCTCTTTATACGGGGAGTACAATCACTCCTTCAAGATGGAATGGATTCGGTTAAAGTCTGGGTACTGGCTGACAACGTCAAGGCCCGGGGCTTTTACGAGAGACTTGGCGGAAAACCGGTCGATGCCAGGGATATCGAAATCGGAGGCAAGTGGTACGCGGAGGTTGCTTACGGCTGGCATGATGCTACGGTTTTCGCGGCCTCTCAGCACCCCTAGTAACATTGGCAATCTGAGCAGCATAGAAGCAATCCGGTTTTGTAAGCGCTTGGGTGAGTTTGCCGCAAGGTGGGTTCCTTTCACAGTGAACTTCGGGTCAATAGGAACGTTTCCCAGAGCAGTGGCACGGTTCTCCTGACTTCCACCCCTTCAGAGGAACTCTTGATGATTCACAGATACTTCCGGGGCTGAGCCTGTCGCCCAGGACGACAGCCGAACCCACGCTGTGCATCTACAGACTCACGCCCATGGGGGCCAGTCGTCCAGAACGATCTGCGATGACACCTCTGTCACTTCAGCAGCGCGGGGTTCGGCCTTTCGCCCTCGCTTGGGTCGAAATCACAAACGTTACTGCGCAGAACCACACCGATCGCAGGAAGGTTTTGCTAATCCGAAAGACGAATTATCATGAATAGTTGGACCGAGTCATACAAGCATGCAATCGTCATCGGCAGCCAGGTAAGTTCCGGCATCCGATGGATACAGAATGGAAAGCCGCAAGCGGCAAAACGGTATGGGAGGGGAGACTCCCGCCAGCCAGACGAAACTCAGGCAGGCAACAGTTGCAGGAGGAGAGACCCTCAGGTAGGCCAACATGTACAAGAGAAGAGGACTCCAGGCACCTAAATCGCTGCAGCAGGCGAGAATCTAACGGGCAGTAGTCCAACTCAAAGGAAAATCTTCAGCAGAAGATAATCAGAAGGGAGAAATGAAGGATCATGAAGAAACTGCGTATTTCACCCCAGGAATTCAAGAGGCGGACAGACGCTGTGCTCGACAGCATGAAGGAACGGGACCTAGACGGATTCATCTTTTGGAGTTCGGTTAGCATTTTCTACCTATCCGGCTTTGCATTCATTTCGACTGAAAGGCCAATGTGCCTGATTCTCACCAAGGATGGTAAAAAGACCCTCTTTGCACCTGGGTTGGAGCTGGAACACGCTGAGGAGTGCCCCGAAATTGATGAAGTCAAGTGCTATCGTGACTACCCCGGAAAAGTTCATCCTATGAACCAGCTAGGCAAGCTCCTCGAGGAAATAGGGCTTGCCTCAGGGAAACTTGGCGCTGACGGCGCCGGGTATGGTTCGGCATGTGGATACCGGGGCTCAAGGCTTTCCCAGGTTGTGCCATCAGCAGAAATAGTTGTGGACGCGTTCTTGATTGAGGCTCACAGAATGGTAAAGGCAGACGAAGAGATCGCCCTCATAAAAGAAAGCTGCAAGTGGGGCAATCTGGCTCACCGGTTCTTGCAGGATTATTCCCGGCCCGGTGCAACTGAAAATGAAATATCCATAAGGGCATCACTGGATGCCACTCTGGTAATGATTAAGACCCTCGGGTCCATGTATGATCCCACCACACTGGGGCGGTCAGGAGCCAGTGCAGGATTCAGGGGGCAGATTGGGCCGAACTCGGCGCTACCCCATGCCATGTCAACAAATGCAGTGCTAAAGCCTGGAGATGTTCTGGTCACAGGAGCAGGAGCCGGTGTGTTTGGGTATGGTAGCGAACTTGAACGCACTATGTTTGTTGGAGAGCCTGACCATGAGAAGACGCGTTTTTATAATCTGATGATGGAAACCCAGGAGATTGCTTTTGACCACATCCGGCCGGGACATAAGTGTTCGGAAGTCGATGCAGCAGTAGAGGCATTCTTCGAGAAAAATGACCTTTGGGATTACTGGCGGCATCATACCGGCCACGCCATTGGACTGTTAGGGCACGAAGCTCCCTTTTTCGATGTTGGCGATGATACGGTCATGAAGCCAGGCATGGTTTTCACTGTTGAACCTGGTTTGTATGTCATGGGGCTTGGCGGATTCAGGCATTCAGATACTGTTCTGGTCACTGAAACCGGAATGGAGATGTTGACATACTACCCAAGGGATATTGACTCGATGATTTGTGGGTAGGGGAGAAACGGGAGTATGGTTTGTCTATATTACGGGCAGAGGACTGTGACATATTGTAATATATAGAAGCAAAACAGCAAGGGGCCCCAAGGCGGTTATCTGTACCTGGGGCCGTCTTTTCTGTTTTATCCAGGGGCCGCGCCGGATTACGGACTCTCCCTGTCTTTTCTCTGCTGCGACTGGGGCCCTATTCGACCCGGCCATGGGGCGTCCCGCAGGTTAGCGTGTTGTCAGTCTGCGCCCTTATTTACGACTGGCCGGATGCAACCTTGAATTCTGTCCAAACCTTAGCGTGCGCCTCTTCAGCTTCGGCGCCTACGCTCTGAATCATCTCCATGTTTCCGCTGAAATCAGGTGGCAGGGTAAGCATATCCTTGAAGTCCGGGTTGATGAGCTCATCTGCCGCTTTATTGGTGCAGTAATATCCCAGGTACTCAAAGCACCGGGCTGATATATCAGGCCGCAAAATGAAATCGATGAACTTGTGAGCGGCATCCGGGTTAGGTGCATTTGCGGGAATGACGTTAGCCATGATGCCAAATCCGATTCCCTCTTTGGGGAAGACAATCCTCAGATCCGGATTGGCTAGCATTGCTGTAGTCACCTGGGACGTGTACATGACAGCAACCCCGATCTCCCCTGACAGAAGGTCGTCTTGAATATTGTCATCTTTAATAAGCCGGATATTTGGTGCAAGCTCAAGTAGCTTTTGGCCTGCAGCTTTGATGGTGTCAACGTTCTCGGTGTTGTAACTCTCGCCCAGGACTTTAAGGGCCATGCCATTTATGACCCGGTAGTTTGCGATAGTGCCCAGGTTGTTTCTTAGAGATTCATCCCAAAGATCGGCATATCCGGTAATCTCTATGTCCACTTCGTCAGGGTTATACACAATGGTTTGGACGCCGGCTCCGTAAGGCACTGTGTACTCGTTTCCGGAATCATAGAATTGTCCCTGGTATACAGGGTTGATATTATCGAAATTGGGGATTTTGGCCAGATCGAGTTTCTGTGCCAGGTCCTGGCCGATGACTGTCTGAAGAATGTAGTCGTCTGCGATAACCAGGTCGTAGTCGCCGCCTTTGGCTGCTTCGAGTTTGGCCAGCATGGTCTCGTTGTAGTCGAAGTTGCTGTAGTTGATTCCAATGCCTGTTTCGGCAGTGAATTCATCCAGCACATCCCGGGGAAACATTCCTTCCCAGGTAAACAGGTTCAATTTGGCCTCTTTACCCTTGGGGCTTTCCGGGCTGCAACCGGCAAGGAGGCCGGCGAACAAGGCCAGGGACAAAGTCACTATTAGGATGTTCCTTGTGGATAAGTACCTAGCCAACATCATGTTTGTTGTCATTTGTTTCCCTCCTGTAAGTTATTATTAGAACCTTGTGTTCCAGAACCTTGTATTCCAGGGCCCCTGCACTTTTGAGCCCTGTTCTCTTTGACTCCTAAGCTGAAAGTCCTGCTCCGTGGGTACTGGTTTTAGAGTTCTTGCTTATTAAGTCCCGCTTCATGAAGTTCAGTTCTTGTGAGTTCGGGCTTCAGAGTCTGGCTTCCCAACGTCCTGGCTGCCGGAGTTCCGGATTCCGGGGTTCGTTTACTGACCCATGACGCCATTAGAAGCACAAGCAAGGTTGCCCCAAACATAAGGGTGCACAGGGCGTTGATCTTGGGTGTCACCCCGGTTTTCAACTGGGTGTATATTTTCAGCGGCAGTGTATTGGTATGCACGCCGGTCACAAAAACGCTGATGACCACATCATCCAGGCTCATTGCAAAAGAAAGAAGCATGCCTGATACTATGGCCGGCAAGATGAGGGGCAGAGTAATATCGAAAAAGACGTTCCATTCATTTGCTCCAAGGTCTTTGGCGGCTTCGGCATAGCTCTTGTCGATACCTACTAATCGTGCCTTTACGAGCATGTAGATGTAGGGAATGCAAAAGGACGTATGGGCGATGGCAAGGGTAACCATTCCGAAAGGCAGCCTGAGCAAAGTGAAAAACACCAGGAAGACCATGCCCAGGATGATTTCTGGGATCATAATAGGCAGTGTGGAGACATATTCAATAACACCCTTGCCCGGAAGTCTGGCTTTTGGCATGCCCACTGCGGCCAGGGTGGCGATTACAGAAGCGGAAAGACTGCTTACAGTGGCCAGAACAAGGCTGTTTATCAATGCCTCAAGCAAGTCCTTGTCCCTAAACAATTCCTTATACCATTTCAGGGAAAAGCCGCTCCATATTGAACTTATCTTGCTCTGGTTGAACGAGTAGATGACCACCAGCAAGATTGGTATATACATTATGAACAGAACCAGGCCAAGATAAATATTGGGGATTTTCGTCCGGTTCTTCATGCAGGGCCCTCCCACATGGCCATTTGTCTCCTAAAAACAGGGGTTCCGGGAATACTTGCATGCTTATTCATAACAGGCCCTCCAACTCCTTCACTCCGGATATTTTCCGGTACAGGGCAATCATGAGACTTGTAAGGATCATCAGTACAACCGATAGGGCAGCTGCAAAGGGCCAGTTACGCGCCTTCATTAGTTGTTCATGGATAAGATTGCCTACCAGGACAACCTTATTGCCGCCAAGGATGTCTGCGACGAAGAAAAGGCCCATAGAAGGAATGAATGTCAGGACGACACCAGACAGCAATCCGGGTAAAGTGAGCCTGAAGGATATGGTCCAAAAGGCCTGAAACGGGGTGGCGCCGAGATCCCGGGCTGCTTCGACTAGTTGCCAATCAAGTTTTTCGGCACTGGAATAGACTGCAAAAATCATGAAGGGGACCAGGGCGTAAACCATGCCGGTTGCCACGGCAGCATAGGTATACAGCAGTTTGAGCGGGGCATCAGTTATTTTCAGCCCCATGAGCAGCCAGTCAAAAGTGCCATTGGCACGAAAAATGATTATCCAACCATACAGGCGTATCAGGGAACTGGTCCAGAATGGAATCATCAGTAATAGCATGACTTTATGCTTCCATTTGGCTGTCAATTTAGCCATGAAGTAACCAAAGGGATATCCGGTCAGTGTAACCAGAAAAGTAGTAAGGCCGGCCAATTTGAGAGATTCCCAGAAGGTTTTCAGGTAGACGGGTTCCAGGATGTTTTTGTAGTTGACCAGAGTGAATTCGTGCACAATGCCCCATACCTCGGCCCGTTTAAGAAAACTGAGGATGACCATGTAGATCAAAGGCCCTGCTACGAATAGCAATGTGAAAATGTATAGGGGAATTACGGTCAGCACGGCTCCGTCTGTTCTTATAACCTTCCCCATTTTTCTTGCCTGTTTCATGCTTCCCCCTGTTTTGGGTTGTTTCTCTTGACCGGGTTTCCCGGAAATGATAGGAAGTGGAGAAGGCAGGTGTTCCATTACGTATCCTCCCGATCTCGTTGTCCCGGTTCGTGCCTGTGTTTCCCGGAAATCATGGGAATGGAACAGGGCCGGTGTTTCATCAAATATCCTCCAGATCCACCAGGGCCGCGTGATCCGGCAGCCAGGTTGCAATTACCCTATCGCCTGGGGCAAAGGGTAAATCTATACCCTGGCGGCTGGATACAAGTTCACTGCCGTCAGCCAGAGTTACGGTGACCTGGAGCACCCCTCCTGCGAAGTTTTTCTCATGTACTACGGCTGGAAAGCCTTGGGAATGAGCCGGACGGTTTGGAATCAAATTAACCATCTCCCGTCGGACAGCTATGGTTACGGACTGGCCTTTTGTGATGTTTGCCCCACGTGTGGATACAATGCCGGTTCCGTTTTCATTCTGAAAAGCAACCAGTTCGCTGTCTGCCGTTGATGCCGTTCCTCTTATTGTGTTGGCAGAACCTACAAATGTGGCCACATAGCTTGTCCTGGGGCGGTCGTATACTTCCGATGGCGTACCGATTTGCTCGAATTTGCCATTGCGCATGACAGCAATGCTGTCTGACATGTTCAGGGCCTCTTCCTGATCGTGTGTAATGTATATGAAGGTAACACCCAATCTTTTCTGGAGTCTCTTAAGCTCGGTCTGCATTTGGCGTCGTAACTGAAGGTCCAAAGCACCCAGGGGCTCGTCTAACAGCAAGAGCGCAGGCCGGTTGACGATTGCCCTGGCTATGGCTACACGTTGCTGCTGTCCGCCTGACAGTCCACCTGGCATGCGCTTTTCAAATCCTTCAAGTTGCACCAGTTCCAGAGCCTTTACCACAGTCTTGTTTATGACTTCCTTATTGATACGCTTTAATCTGAGGCTATAGCCTATGTTCTGTTCTACATTCATGTGTGGGAACAGGGCGTAGTTTTGGAATACCATATTCACATTCCGTTTGTTCGGCTCTTCGCCGGTTACGTCCTTTCCTGCGATAAGGACGCGGCCCTTGTC
>JAXGOJ010000027.1:0-16275 GCA_040767525.1 Bacillota bacterium
TATACCATGATTGGTGAAGAACTGATGGCCGCAGGAGCTTATATTTCTCAAGATCCCACCCGTCTCGGCTCGATCAATGGCCAGGATTACGCAAAACTCATTGCATTCTTCTGGATTCTAATTGGATCACTGCTGAGCACAGTCGGTTCCAACTGGCTGAAGACTATTTTGGGCTGAAAAGCCTAAGGGGGTGTAGTTATTGAAGCGAGAATTACCTATCATAGTATCGGCTATAGTTGGAGTACTGATGGTGCTGGAGTACTTCTTTAATATACCGGGCCTTGCCGATGGCTCGAAAGAAATGCAGAACTGGGCTATCCTTATAGCTGCCTTTGCCCTGGCCCTGGCTGCCATCAACCTGGCATTAAGTCATATGCGCAAAGTGACTGACAGGAAGCCGGACTGGATTCACAGTGCCTTGCTGTTGATCTCCCTGGTTGTGACAGTAATCGCTGGAGTGTTCTTTGGCACAGGCTCAAAAGCATTTATCTTTGTTTTCGATAACATAATAACTCCGTGCGGCTCTGCATTTTACGCTATGGCTTGTTTCCACCTTTTTTCAGCCGCTTACCGGGCGTTTCGCGCTCAGTCAGGCCAGGCAGCGGCATTGCTCATAACAGGATCTATTGTAATGTTGGGGCGCGCTCCCATAGGGGATGTAATTTCCCCTTACCTGCCTGCACTTGCAACCTGGCTCATGAAAGTACCAAACCTGGCCGGGATGAGAGCCATTATGATCAGCACTGCCGTTGGAATGATCGGCGTAAGCCTTCGGGTTCTTATAGGCATAGACCGTACCCATCTGGGTATCAGTCAAGACTAAGGGGGTGACATCATGAATACACTTATGAAACTTGGCAACATCGATAACCGGGTACTTTATATCGTCCTTGTCCTTGTCTTATTAGTTCCGATGGTGCGCCCTATAGGGATTCCTATTTCAATAGGCCCTTGGACAAAAAAAGCATACGAGGAACTGAGTCGTCTTCAATCAGGCGATACAGTCATATTTGATTTCGGGTACAACGTAGATGGGGCGCCTGACGTAGAACCAATTGCGGTGGCTATGTTCAAAGACTTATTCGACCGGAATGTCAAGATCATTTGTGTTTGCTACAATGCCCAGGGGGTAATGATAGCCGAAAAACTCCTGCTACCACATGAAGAAAGCGGAAAAGTATACGGTGAGGATTTCTGCAATCTAGGATTCGTCGCCGGCGGGGAGACTGCTCTGGCAGCCTACTCAAGAGATCTAAAAAGAACCTTTCCCAAAGACTGGCGGGGCAATAATACTGAGTCATTGCCTATTCTTCAAGGCATAACAGGAGCATCTGATACTAAAGCATGGGTTTTCTTCACAGATGGAAGTGCTGAAACATGGGTTCGCCAGGTTGGTGAACTTAATGTTCCCATTATTGGGGCTTTGATTACTGTCGTGGCTCCTCAGGCAGAACCTTTCGTTCAAAGTGGCCAGCTTGCCGGAATGCTCATAGGGCTCCGGTCAGCGGCCGAATATGAAACTCTTATGAAAAACCCCGGAGCAGCAGTAGCCGCAATGGACGCCCAAAGCCTTGGCCACTTGCTGTTGATTCTGTTTATTCTCTTCGGCAACATTTCATACTTTACCAAACGCTCCAGAGGGCTTGTCGGAAGAAAGGGGGGCCCGCAATGAGTACAGATATTGGGATTTGGACAGGGGCATTAATGACCATTGCAGCCTTTTCATACCTTTTTGGTGAAAACCAAATATATAAGGCAGTTGAACACCTCTATGTTGGTGCCGCTGCAGGGTATTCTATCGTTCTTGGCTTTAACAATGTGATAACCAAAGGCTGGCAACCATTGGTCGAAGGCGGCCAATTCCAGGTTTTCATCCCAGCAGTCCTGGGTCTTATGCTTTTTGCACCGTACGCAGGAAATCAGTTTGCCTGGCTAAGGCGGATCCCTATCTCTTTCATCGTTGGAATTGGAGCAGGCATAACCATACGAAGCACCGTAATTGAGCAATTTGTCAAGCAAATAGGAGCCACAGTCCTTCCATTTAATTCGATAGACAACATACTGGTTGTCTTCGGCACATTGGTGGTTCTTAGTTACTTCTTTTTTACATTCAAGGCAACTCCTGCTTTGAAGGGCTCATCTGAACTGGGCAAGTGGCTAATCATGATAACTTTCGGAGCGAGTTTCGGAAACGCCGCGATGGGACGTATATCACTGCTAATCGGCAGGGTAGATTTTATGTTCAGAGAGTGGATCAATCTGATTAAGCTCTAAGTGCAGCCTTGTGCTGTATTGTTTGATACGAGAAAGCGAAATCGATTGAGGCAAGAGCTAAAGCTGCTCTGCTCTTGCCTCAATTACTATTTGCGTATGCCCGTCTAAACTACAGTCCTATCCAATCCTTGAGCAGAAATGACATTCGTCCAATCAATAGGGACAACCTGCCCATGGTGGCATTACCAAAAGACGCGCCGAAAGCGACCATCATTACAACCTTCCCGATTTCAGGAACATATTTCAGCACTTGATTCTGCCTAAACGGCTTAGTCATCTCACTTGAAAATAGGAAGTAAGCCAGTGTGCTGAATACGCCCCCAAATAGGAGAATATTATCGAGACTGTTCAATGGTTCCAAAGTGGCTCCAATTTGATCAAGAATCTGGGCCTGCAAGGCTCCCCTTAAACCTAATGCAGCCCCTGTAGCTCCGATAATAGCCATAGATACCCGGCTCATCCCTGACAAGCGCGGAATCAATCGCGTTAACACTAGAATCCCAAGGACAAGTGGAATGACTGCCCACAAGTCGCCTTGCATAATTGCTTGCCAACCTGAGCTACGAATAATGCCGACATTAACTACAAAGGCATGTCCTGCGGCAACTCCCAAAAAATCTGCTGAACTAATGGAAAGCCGGATTATTTTTTATAAACACGGAACTTAGAGTCGCAATCGTAAATATGGCGGCAGTAAGGGTTCCGGATATCCCATGTCATTTTATAACCCCCTTCATCTGGCTAATTGAATTGCTTCTTCTAGCCTGGTGGCAAATAGGGCACATTTCCGAGCAATATAAACACAAGGATCGTAATAAAGCGTGCCAGCGATTGCGCATCCATCATTACACGTCTTTACTCTGGTTGCTCAAGGAGAAGTTCATACTTACCGTGTACCGGAGCCCACCCAGGAGCTCCCCTTAGCTCGTTTCGATTGCAGATAGGGGCATATTGCTGGGCCGTATCACTGCGGTAATCCCCAGAATAACAGGACATCTTTATAAACAACAGCAATCGTCTCACCCAAACATCGGCAGTAGCGGCACTCTCCAGGGCCCACATTGACTGATACAACCATGTTTATGTCATTCATGTCTTTTACGTCTTGCATCATCTCAATCTGGTCCACAGGAGTACCGTCTATATCAGACTTGAAAACGCTTCTTATATTCTCACTTAAAGCAGCGACTGCATTTTCACCACCGGCAAAGTAACCCAGATTCACAAAATCCTTCCCATAGACTTTACCTGCATCTTCATAAATGGCTAGATTCCTTTGGGCAAACATTGTCCCTTCAGGAACAGATGCAACTGCATACACTTTGACATCTTTTCGCAAAAAATGAGTCAACAGGGCATGGGAAATTGGATCGAGTTCCGCAGCCCCGCCCGGGCTGTAATCGAAAGACATCAGAACCCTGTCGCCTGGGTTAAGCTTTTCTACCTCATCAAAAGCCTGGGTTGTAGTGTCAACAACCGCCAGTGGAAGCCCAAGAGGACTGATCAAAGGTATTGAAATGCCTAACAACATAATGAAATATATGATTCTTGGATCGACTTTCAGTATCTTTTCCCACGACATTCCATGCACCTCCTATTCTATGGCACCAAGGTGCCTGCGACTGTAACCTAGCAGGACACGCAGGCACTGGGAGACAAAGCCAATTCCCATGGCTATCATTATCCCTCTCTGGCCTGCTACGTTGGGAATATCCATTATCCACTGTGCAATGTCTGGCATTGATTTTGATACATATTCTCCAATGGGAACCCTGCCTAGCATGACCAAAGCTCCTGAAATCAGAAGGATAGTGGCATGCATGTTCATGGCACGGAACGCCCTAAAAGCTGAAGAACCGATATAAAACGCAGTTAGGGCAAACATTGTGCTGCCTGTTGCGTTTAGAATGTTGTCGAAAATGAACATGTAAGAGTCAGACTTCTGACCCACTGTTAACCCTAACCCTATAGTTACGAGAAATGATACCAATAGCAGTATGCTCTTGTACCAACCCGAGGTTTTCCGGCTTACGTTTTTCCCGTGCACTAGAATAAGGTTAACAGTCCCTACCACAACAGTAAAAGCCGTTATCATAGGCGTCCAACTTCTGATTGAACCTGAAATATTGCCTGCCCATGGGGCAACAAAGAAAAACTCAATCATCATTATGGCGCCAATAAAGAAAGTAATTAGTAAAGGAACCCAGTTCTTCACTAGTGTCACCCCCATCTATTTCTTGATCAGCTCTTTCAGAAAAGTAGCATTGAATGTACTCAGAATCGCACCGACAAGGATCATGGCAAGGCATAGCGCTTTTCCAAAGTCCTCACCCACCAGACTGCCTACAATAACGGGATCGTCAGAGAAGTAGGCAGATGCTGCCAGAACCTCCTCACCAATTAGCACATAGTCACATGACGCGACAAAGAAAGGCAATTGGTATGTGTTTGTGGTGCCTGCCACCTGAATAGCCCCTGCCTGGTGGCCTGACTCGGCAATAACAAGAGCTTCTGCGGCAAAGTAGCCGATCATAAGGTTTGCCTGAACATCTTCCTTCCGGATTATGTCGGCAATCTCGCTTGCATAAGCCCACTGGTCTGTTGAAAGATACCGGACCTTGTCTATGCTGTAGGCATCAGGCCGTCCGGCCTTTGAGTACGCATTTCCTACAATTTCCTCACTAACAATCTGCACATCGCCGCTACCTGTGGTAGCAACAAAATCAACATCCATGCGAGCGGACTTCTCGGCTATATATGCAAGAATGTCCAATGTTGCAAACATGGTAGGAGCACCCCTGGTAGTCAAATTTCCTACCCCCGGGGTATAGTGGACCGCCCTGCCCATCTCAACAGCTCTGCCAATGGCTTCATCAATTGCATCCAGGGCAGGCATCGGCCTGAGTTGATACGCTTTACCTTTCTTGGCCTTTTGAATGTGGAGCAAAATAGCGCCACATATTAAGATCCCTGTAAGAAACAAGAATATCCGGCCTTCTACCATGACTAGCCCTCCTTAAATAGATTCTTCATTCGCATACCGGTATAAAAGTTCAGAAACTCTGCCCACAATTTCGTCTCCTGTGGGCCGTGCAGGAACATTGGTGCAGCAAATTGAGACTATATAGTCAGGGCCCTCTTTACCGAAAACAATTCCTGAGTCGTGAGACGTAATCTCCTGGGTTCCGGTCTTATGAGCTATAACCGTATCAGGGGGAAGGTACCGTGGAATCTTATGATTCACTTGCTGTTTCTTCATAATTGCCAGCATATCCTCGCTGGCTTGCGCATTAACAACTTCTTTGTTGTACAGTTTCTCAAGGATGATCCCAAGGGATCTTGGACTTATTGTATTGTCCTTGCTGATATCATCCATTCCTGATCCGATAAAATACCTTCTCAGCACTATGTCCGGTGCCCCAAGGCTCTTGCACAAATCAGTGACCTCTTTAAATCCGGCCAGGTCGATCATCTTGTTTGAAGCCGTATTGTCGCTGAGGATAATCATGAGAGTGCACAGATTCCGTATGGACAGGTTTACCGGTAGTCTCAGATGTTTCAAAATGCCGCTGCCTCTCGGCCCTCCGGTATCCTTGTCTATGGCAAGAACATCGTCTAACTGAAAGGCGCCTCTGGATTCCTGGTTAAAAACCTCCATCATAATAGGGACTTTTATTACACTTGCCGCGGGGAAAATACGGTCCCCATTGTACTCAATGGTTTCTCCAGTGTCCATTCTCTTGTAATAAACACCTACTGTAGCCGACTGGGCTTTGGCAAGATTATCTATTGATGCCAATACGTCCAATGAACAATCGCCTCCAATTGTGATAGTAGTTCCTGTTAGCAAGCATCAAGTTGCATCAGCAATCATGTGAATAGAATGACTGAATGAATGTAAATATGGTGCCGGACAAATGTCAACAGTCTTGGTGCAAAGGTGATTGTATGTTCCGGTTCCGGTGCGGATTTGATGCAATCTAACTCAAATGCTTGCTGTCTCGTTGTTACTGGTAATCAGGTGTGACATTCTCCTTCCTTTGGGGATACAGACATCTCCCCTTTTTTGATCCCTCGACACAGTGGCACCACGATCATACATCTCGCTGAATCCATAGTCAACGTCAGTTAAAACCATTGCTTCCTGTTCGTAGACATAACTGTCAAAATCACAAGTACGCAGTGGGGTAACCCTAACCCCGGGTTACCAGAGATGCAGAAGTAAGGGTTATACAGAGCTGTTTGCATTATGCAGAAATATATTGGTAACCCACCCTGGGCCACCAAATAATACTGGCCTCAACTTGATGCTGCTCAGTTGGAAAACGCCGGTAAACAAAACGGAGACAATGGAATAAGTCACCAATACGGTAGCCACTACCGCTTTCTTCTGATCTCCGTTCATCAGAACCTTAATCGCTTACGCCACAAACCTGCCATCATGATAAAAATAGTCCCCATGGACACCCCTGTAATCCTGAATGTCTCTTTTAGTACATCCACACCAAGACTCCCCCTAAGGCTATATCAAAACATTCGCCATATTTTGCCTTGTTCTGGTGCTCCGGCTCAATCCGGTAATCTCCCCCAGCCAGTCGTGCCGATCTGGTTACCGATCTGTCTGTTTACTCTTTTCTTGCGGCAAAATAGCAAACCGCGCCAGTTCAATTTCTCAAACAAGACATCTCGACTATTTCTCCATGTCATCTCAGATCATGGGTTTCTACTGAAACGATAGGACCGTCCCAATGTTTCGTTGCCCCCCTGAAACGATGAGACCGTCCGGCGTTCCGCCGACCAGGGCAAGTATTGGGCTCCTGCGATTACTGAAGCAATTTGCCCTGCCACGTGCGCCTACGCCTCCATCAAAATGAGATTTTCCGGATCTTCTTTCTGGGCCATCTTTTGAATCACCCGAACGAACGTGGAAATGCAGAATTCCCGCGCCGATCATAGGAGTTTTACCTTGTTTTCAAAAACAAGTTCATGACCTTAGCGGACTCCCTCCTGCAGTATCAAAGATAAATACGAAGGCCATACAGATTATCAAAAGTACTGGGCTTTAAAACTCAGACGCAACCATTGTGGATCAATGGTGATCCACAACACCAAGACACGAGGTTGTGCAGAAGCCGTTTCTGGGCTGCCCTAGATAACCTCTCCACCACCCCTGATTCCCAGGCAAGTCCAAACATCAAGACTACAAGGGCAAGGCTGATAGGGGCAACCAAACCTGCAATTAATGTGAGAATGATGGGAAAGAGAATTCTGTTATTTTCGACACCTGCTTGGTTTCTGACACAGGCATTCTAATCTTACGTTCTTCTGAAGTGGTCAAGGCCTGATAACCGGAGGCTGGATTATAGGAACAGGAGCATATACGAATAAAAGGCTGCTACAGAAATCAAGCTGATAGATTCCGGGCAAACTTGGTAACGGCAGCGTAAATAGAAATGAGACCGTCTGCGGCCCTAATATCCCTATTGCGTACTTCTTTCAAACAAATCCGGCAAGACTTGCCATGGCCATAGTCAGGAAAATCCCCAACTGGGCCGCTGCAGAATAGCATAGCAGGCTGTTGGAGCAAAGGCGCAAAATCAATCGTACGCCAACACCTGAAGATCAGGGGTGGAAATAACTCGGTGATTATCCCAGCGTCATAAAGAATGGTAAGGAAGCCGTCGAGACCCTACTGCCGATGAACCAGGTATATTGGTGAGAATTGCCCCAAAACCTATAGGCAAAAACTACAAAACCGGTTCATATTCTCTGGCAATGGCAAAGGATAGGCAGGAGTAAAACCGACGCCAATCATTACGGCTTGCTGCCAGGTCATGGCCAAAAGGCCATAGAACAAACCGTCCACGTAGACCCCTCCTCGTTTTGGACCGGGACGGGAGTAATTAAAAAACCACTCATCCCACCTCAGGCAGGATAAAGAATTCTCACTTTGAAGGCCTGCCCGAGCCTCGCCGTGCTGACAGCAGATACCACCCGCCTGATATCGCTCCTGAAACCCCCGCCGATTCAAAGGCTCACCAGGGCATATCTATCTGGCGAGGCTACTCCCCTTCATCTTTCAAACCATACTATACCCACGGCTTGGTGTATCAATAGGATGTTCACCATAATCTGCTCAATTAAACCCAACAATACGTCTTGACCGGAAGTGAAGCAAAAGTCGAATAGATATACTGACAAAGATACTTCAGATTTTCAACATTTATTCGTGTATGAATGGCTGTTCACACGACCACCCACAGTAGACCACACCTCGCTCTCCATCTGCGGTGACTATCTCCCCATCTTTCAGAAGACATGTGGCATCTTCTGCACCAACCACGGCAGGAATATTCATATGTAATGCGGCAATTGCACCGTCTGAAGTAAGTCCGCCCTGCTCCATAATAAGAGCGCCGGCTTTCTTCATAGCCGGGATAAAAGACTTGTCAGTTGCATGAGCTACCAATACGCACCCAGGGTATGCTTTACCAGTTGCCTCTTCACCTGTAAGAGCAACTACTACTTTACCTGATACAGCCATCTGGCCAATTCCTGCGCCTTTCAATACTACGTCTCCTATAGTCCTTACTTCCATAACGTTTGTAGTACCTGAAACACCCTGGGGCACCCCTTTGGTGACCACACACAAAGATCCGTCTGCTATTAACCCCTTCTCACGCAAAACATAAATGGCCATATCAGACACATCTCCATACTCATCGTCAACATGCCCGGTCCCCGGCCATTCCATAAGCCTCGGCCCCAAGGCCGTCTCGACCCCCCATACACATGTGAGCCAACCTCGGGTCTCGTCGTGGGGAGTAACGGCAAACACAGGAACTCTTGGCCGAAACCTTGCCACCATTCTGGCTGTGTATCCTGACTCTGTTGGAGTCACTATGGCTGAAGCCCCAAGATCCAGTGCCGAAGTCACAACAGAACGGCTTACAGCTTCGGTAACGTTAGTCGTGGCCGCCCGTATCCGTGAGAGAAATAGGTTCTGGTCCAGGACTTCTTCCGCCCGAAGGGCAATTCTGGCCATGAATTTCACAGCTTCGACAGGGTATGCGCCCGATGCAGTCTCTCCCGAGAGCATCACAGCATCTGTGCCATCAAATATCGCGTTGGCAACATCAGAGGCCTCGGCTCTTGTAGGCCTTGGATGGCCTATCATAGATTCAAGCATCTGGGTGGCAGTAATTACCGGTTTCCCAAGCTTATTGGCTTCAGTAATCATTCTTTTTTGCAGGATCGGAATATCTTCCGGCGGATACTCTACTCCCAGATCACCTCTGGCAACCATGAGGCCGTCAGAAGTCTTGAGGATTTCATCAAGGGCTTCGACCCCGTAGACTGATTCAATCTTGGCGATTATCCGGGCCCTGGAGGCCGCCTCTTCAAGGACACGCCTTACAGCCAAAACATCACCGGAGGACCGGATGAAAGAAGCAGCAATAAAATCAATGCCGTTCAGAGCGCCGAATCTGATGTCCTCCCGGTCCCTGTCGCTTACCCCGGGGAGTCCCTCCAGCCTCGATCCGGGGACCGATACTTTCTTCCGGTTGGAAATAACTCCGGTATTAAGCACTTTGGTAACAACCTTATCACTGTCAACCTCCAAAACTTCCAGCTGAATGTTACCATCATCGAGTAAAACAAGATGCTCATACCGTACAACATCAGGGAATCCGAGAAAGAGACAGTGGCTTCCGGAGGTCCCCTTAACATCCTTTGTAGTAAGAACAATGGGCCTCTTCCAGTAAAGCCTTTCCTCCATCGAATTGCCCTAATCGTATCGTACTTCTGTATCCAACATAAGCCCAATTCTTCCCTGCCCGCCTGGCTGCGCGCCTTACAGTTTCCATTCGAACGCCATGTTCTTCCTGGGTTCCGTAGAAAGTTGGAACCGTGCAACATCCATTCCTGCGCATATCATCTTTAAAGACAGTCTCTTCGTCATCACACGGGCCGCCCAATTGTACAAACTATTTTCTGTCCTGCGCCGCCTGGCTGCCATCTCTTCACCAACTTTCTAAGTCGTAAACACTGGATCTGCCTGTACACCAGACTTAGCCCACAGTAATATTGGTATCAGGGGTATGCTGCAAAAGGGCAAATTTTCCCGCGTCACCCGAAAAACCACCTGGCACCATCTTCCTTCTGCGTTACCTGGCAAGATCCTCTGCCAGGCTGTAAACCTCCATATCGATCTGCTCTTCTCAGCCAGTGGAACCCTGTCCATTAGAGGCATACGCCCAGTTCGACAGTCCGCTCTCCATAACGTTAGAATGCCCTCTGGCAAAGAGCATCCACCGCCCTGGCACCCAGCCTCGATGCCAATAACCTGTCAAATGCAGTTGGGGTTCCACCCTTGTGTTGGGCTACCAAGAACAGTGACTCTGATCTCGCTTCCTATATAAGCCTGGACCTTCCTTGCAACATCAAACCCTTTGGCCGCCCCTTCAGCCACCACGATAATGCTGTGAACCTTCCCCCGGTTGAGCCCGCGCTTGAGTCTCGTACATACTTCTTCAATCTCAACAGGCTTTTCAGGAATGAGTATGCTCTCTGCCCCTCCTGCAAGGCCCACAGCCAGAGCAAGATGCCCGCTGTGGCGTCCCATGGTTTCCACCACAAAAATCCTTTCGTGGGAGGTTGCAGTGTCCCTGAGTCTGTTAACTGCCTCCAGTCCTGTGTTTACTGCAGCATTTGTCGCACTGAGTAATCGGTATATGCAATGTCATTATCTATTGTAGCCGGGACACTCATACCTCTAACTCTTCTCTTCTGCAAAGCTCAGTCATTCCTTTGAAAGAAATCTTCACCAATAACTACCAAGTGCTCGCCTATACTGGCTCCTTTAATACGGGCTGCCGCCAAATCCTTGCCTTCAGGCTGCTTGAATCTTTCTGATCCAGCAGTATGAAGGATAGTCCTACCCCTGTGTATGACGTCAGCCACGGAACTCATGCTCATAGAGTGAATCTCGCCACTAGAAGTCCATCATAACCTCTGCGAATACCAACTACCTGCTGACCGGCTGAAATCCCGCGCCTCACAACAGCCCGAAGAGCCGCGTTCATTCCTGGTGCATCTCCGCCGCTGGTCAGGACTCCAATTTTCACATTATGCCCTGGCAGTTCCCACAAGTTGCATGATAATAGAATGAGCTTCCCTGGCCTCGAGCCGGGGAACAAGAAGTTCTACGTATCTGGCCGACTGCCTATCCTCAGAGCCGTAGGTTTTAAGCACACAGGAGCCCCTTCCCTTGCCAGCCTGTTCTTCATATACTCAGCCTCTTCCAACCGGATGCAACATAGACAACTTTCCACACAGGTATGCCCCCATGCGCCCCATTAAGAGCGGGACTTGAGGGTTTTCCCTTTCAGCAACCATGTTGCTCAAAATGTGCCAATTTCGGATTACGTGCAAAACTCTCGATCTCAAAACACTCTCTTGCAAGGATCCTGCGGATTTCATCTTGCTCCTCTATTTTCCCCCGTACTATCACCACCTCATCCTTGGATAGGAATTGCCTGGCATTTTGCCAAAGCCGCGGGAAAACAATTACTTCAATACTGTCGTATTCATCCTCAATCGAAATAAAAGCCATTTCTTCCCCCGCTCTTGTTATTACCTTTTTCAACGACGAAACCCTTCCGCCAATTGTGATTTCACTTCGTCAGGCACTTCACTTACCCGTGTAAGCGACACTGTGTGCTCTTCAAGACTTCCCTGTACTTGTCAAGAGGATGTCCTGAGAAGTACATACCCAAAAGTTCTGCCCCAGGATAACCGTACTTCCAATGGGATCTCTTTTCCTGAGTTAAGTGTCTGCCTGTAGAAGTTACCACCGGAAGGCTTTTCCATGCCTTCCCCTGGAAATAGGGATAGCTGGCAAGGAGAACCGGCGGACATCCCATTGTCACCGGGTTGTTCTTGCAGGTATTCCTGAATAGGCTCCAATCCTCCAAAAAGGGGTACTTGTAGTTCAGGTTGTCTGCTCCTCTGGCTCAAAGCCACATCTACTTTGTCAAGGTTTGAGTAACGAGTCCCTATCTCATCTAGTGCTCCGGACTGAATAAGGCTTGTTTTTGGGCCGCGAAGTCTTCCTACCCGGGAAGCAAGAGTCTCGACAGACTCGAATCTGCCGCGAAGTTTCTTCGCTCACAATTTCATTTACCAAAGATTCTCCCACATTCTTGATTCCACCACAACCATATCTGATGCTCCCATCTTCTATGGAAAACTCAACCATGCTGTAGTTACCATCGTAATTTCTTATTTCAATACCTGTGACGCCTGGCTTCATCCAGGTATATCCCAACTTTGCCCTGTATGCCCCTGACCGATGAAAGGAGCGCCGCCATAAACTGAGACAGGTACCGGGCTTTAAGGTAAGCAGTCCGGTAGGCGATTAGAGCATAAGGTGCAGCGTGGTTCTTGTTGAAACCGTAGTTGGCAAATTTCAGGATAAGATCCCAAATCCCCCTTGCGCTTTTTCGGGGTATCCCTTGCCTAATAGCACCGTCAATAAATCTATCTTCCATTTCCAAAAGGAGCTCCCTGTCTTTCTTTCCCACTGCACGACGTAAGATGTCTGCCTCACCGAGAGTAAGGCCAGCAACCCGGTTCGCAATTTTCATTATCTGCTCTTGATAAACCATTACGCCATAGGTTTCTTTGAGGACAGGTTCAAGCACCGGATGAAGATAATGAGGCCTTCCGAATTTGGCTCTTATGTATTCAGGGATTTGCTCCATAGGGCCGGGCCGGCACAGGGCCACTGCAGCTACAATATCCTCAAACTGCCTTGGCTGCATTTCTTTCAGGAAATCTCTCACCCATGAAGATTCCAATTGAAAAACCCCCAGAGACTCACCTCTTGAGAGCATTTCATATACCTTGCTATCGTCGAGGGGTATGTGCTCAATATCTAATTTCCCATCTAAACCGGCGCCTTTTGTAATGTTTAGATTACCGTCCTGGTTGATGTTGGTATGGGCATTGCTGTTTACAAGGTTTACCGCTTTCTGAATCACAGTAAGGGTCCTAAGCCCGAGAAAATCCATCTTCAAAAGGCCCAGCTCCTCCAGAGCCTCCATAGGATACTGTGTAGTAATAGCCCCATCCTGGGTTCTGGCAAGAGGCACATAATCCCATAAAGGCCCTTTACCGATAACAACCCCCGCGGCATGCACCGATGAATGTCTGGGCATGCCTTCAAGCTTTTCCGCAGCTTCAATGAGTTCCCTAATTTCCCTTCGTTCCATAGACGTCCTGATATCCGGCACTGTCTCAACTGCACGGGAAATAGTGATACCCGGCTTCGACGGTATCATCTTGGCAATTTTATCCACTTCACCATATGTAAGATTCAGGGCACGGCCGGCATCCCTGATTGCTGCCCTTGCTGCCATTGTGCCAAAGGTAATGATCTGTGCCACCCGGTCACTGCCATATTTCTGGCTGACATAAGAAATCACCTCGTCCCTGCGGTCATCCTGAAAATCTATGTCAATATCGGGCATGCTGACCCTTTCAGGATTCAAGAACCGTTCAAATACCAGGTCGTGATCAACAGGATCTATTCCCGTGATACCCAGAGCATAGGCTACAAGACTACCTGCGGCGGAACCCCGTCCCGGGCCCACTGCTATGCCCTTTTGCTTTGCATGGGCGACAAAGTCAGCAACTATGAGAAAGTAAGATGAATAACCCATCTTATCTATCATGCTGAGTTCATAATCAAGTCTTGTCTGCTTTATTGAATCAATTCGCCCTTTTAAACGGGCACCCAGGCCCGACTGGGCCTTTTCGGCAAGAATTGAAAAAGAAGTTGCACCGCCGGGTACCGGGTAATCAGGCAAGTGGATCGAGGAAAAGTCCAGTTCAACCCTGCACCTGTCTGCAATTAAAGCTGTGTTGGCAATGGCTTCAGGCATATCCTGAAAGGCCTTGGTCATCTCTGTAGGAGACTTCAAGTAAAACTCGCTCCCCGGAAACCGGAGCCGCCCTGGATCCATGATATTGGTCCCTGTTTGGATTGCCAGCAAGATCTCATGATACCTGGCATCGGACTTCGTAAGGTAATGGCAGTCATTAGTGGCGACCAAAGGAACTCTTTGGCCCCTGGAAAGTTTAACAAGGCCACGATTGACCTCTTCCTGAATTTCAAGGCCATTTCGCTGCACTTCCAGAAATACATTGTCTTTTCCGAAAATATCCACGTATGTGGCCAGGCTTTTACGGGCTTCAGCTGTCTTACCATGGCGCAAAAGCCTTGGTATCTCACCGTCAAGGCAGGCAGTCAGGGCTATGAGCCCTTTAGAGTACCGCGACAAAACCTCCCGGTCCACTCTGGGCTTGTAGTAAAAACCTTCAAGGAATCCAATGGATGCGATTTTAATGAGATTACGGTACCCTTCAGGGGTTTCAGCCAAAAGGATCAGATGATACGGTTCGTCCTTAGTGCCATGGGTCTTATTAAGCCTTGACTCCCGGGCAACATAGACTTCACAACCGATAATAGGCCGTAATCCCATGTTAGTGCATGCATCATAAAAGCTTACAACACCATACATGGCTCCATGATCAGTTATGGCCAGAGAGTCCATGCCCATTTTCTTGGCCAAAACACACAGTTCCTGAATCCTGCAGGCTCCATCAAGAAGACTATACTCAGTATGTACATGAAGATGGTTAAATCTGTCCATTATTTGCCTCCGCCTTTCAAATGATACATTTATCTTGTAGACTATAAAGTGACTGACGATCCTGCCATAGAAGGTGAGTTCATTGCCCTGGAAGTTTTGCCCATATTGCAAAGAGATCTCCTATTCTGCCGCGACCCATTATAAGACCTGGAAATGCCCTGCTTGCGGCAAGGAACTCAGAAATGAACCCGAATATGACAATGCACAGGCACTTGCCCTCAAGAACGAGTATTCGCCTGAAAAACCTAATTCAGACTCACTAAGCTAGGACCGAGCCCAAGGTGCCTGTTGTCCCACATATCAGGTAGGCCTTTGCTCTTGTCTCAATCTGGTCCCCGGCTTATATGAATCAATTCTTCACTCTTGGAGAAAGTCCTTTATTGGGTTTTTGAGGCTTTGGGTGGTTGAAAAAAGCAACACATATCACTGATAGGGCATAAAGGGCACTTAGGCTTTCGTGAACTACATACCTTGCGGCCATGCTCTATGAGCATAATATGCAGGGGCATTTTCAGTTCTTCCGGAACAAGTTGTTCAAAAGTTTCTTGCACAGAGGCCGCAGACTCTTTTTCTCCGGCAAAACCCAGGCGTCTTGCCACTCTTAGAATGTGTGTGTCTACAGGAAAAGCCGGCTTTCCCAATCCGAAAACAAGCACACAGGCGGCTGTCTTGGGCCCCACTCCCGGAAGGGAAGTCAAATACTCAAAAGAACGCTCTTTTGTCCAATCAAATAAAGGGTCCAGAGTGATCTCGTTGAACTCTTCTTTTATCTTCCCCAACGCGCCACGTATTTTCCTGGTCTTTTCACGGTGGAGTCCACCGCAAGCAAGAGCCTCTTCTACACATGCCGGATCCTGGCTGAGAACACTCTCCCAATCAGGGAAACGTGATTTCAGCTCCGTAAAAGCCCGGGCACTGAGGGTATCGTTGGTGGCCTGAGACAATATGGTTGCTACAAGAACATCAATGGGATTGCCACGGGAGGACTCAAGCAAAACAGAATAGGCGCCGGGATAAAGCCGGTTCATAGTGTCGTACAAATAAAGGATATCATCCTTCATTGAATCCCTGCCGGCCACCTTCCCTGAGCAATCTTGACTCCGGTGATTCTCGTCGCTGTGGCTCCGCTCATGCATAATCCTATTTTTCTCCTGTTTTGTTTGCATTTTTTGCCCCAATCTAATTTCTGTGTATTCAAGTACGTCAGAATACCGCGAAACTACGCTTATGAAACAGTATAGACGAACAAACCTATCAAACAGCAGGTACGAGAGGTTTACTC
>JAXGOJ010000028.1:0-15724 GCA_040767525.1 Bacillota bacterium
CAGTCCTTGCTGTGTCTGCCCTGTGTGTACGGGGTATTTCCATATACCTCAGTACTCCAGTTTCTTTTTGTAATTGTCCTCATTTTCTATGAAACTTGAGACCCTGGATGACCCTTTCGTACTTGCGGCAAAAGTGGGGTCCATGCGCATCCAGCCTTCGCCTTCTTTATAGGTGGAGTAAAAACGGTTTATCCGGACCCACCCTGTTCCTTCTATGTAGACTTCATTCCAGGCATGGTATAAATAGTCTGGTGCTACATAACCTGTCACTAACTTGGTTGGTACATCAAGAGAACGCAGCATTGACGCCAGTAAGGATGAGTAGTCGAAACATATGCCTTTTCCTGCTTCCAGAATCCTATCGCAATCCGGAAGGTAGCCGGGTTTTACGGTCCTGGCTTTATCCCAATCGTAAGAGATGTTATTTATTATGTATCTGGATATTGCCTCTAGTTTCTCTTTGTCTGTTTCAGCGTCTTTGGCAAGCTCTTTGGCTAACTCGACTGTCTTGGGGGCTTCATCGAATCTGACCATCTGGTTTGCTGCCAGAAACGGTGCTTTCTGGTCTGCCAGTTCAACGTCAAGGGAAGTTCCAAATATCGTAGCATATCTGTTATCGACAATGTTTGTCAGCACCCTGAGGGAGTACCTGCCACTGCCCATCTGAAGGGGATAGGGTTCGAAATCCCCCTGGGAATTTAGATCGTATATGTATCTTTCTTTGTCTTTCTCAATGATAACCTTAAGCTTCATTGGGGATTGAGTTTGAGTGTACTTTACTCTGACTATCCCGTGGTTAAGGTCGGAGATGTCTGCAGATGCCCTTTCAGTTTCTATTATTTGAAGACTCTCACCTGTGTCGCCAGATTCTTGTGAGGAGGGCCCATTGTGGGCTGTTGACACGCCTCCAAACAGGGCCAGTATCACGGCAAGGATTACAGACGTATATCTCAGGAGTGTTAATTTCCTATTCAAACAAAAAACCTCCTTCGGTAACTGGCTGCCATGCCCCTTCGGGTCAAGGCCCTGTAGTTTTGCGCCCCGGCCTTTCAACCGGTTTGCCCTTGTCGTATAGAGGTTGTCCATGCGCTTAACGGTTTAACTCAAACACCTATTGCTCAACGAGTTTTGCCTGGACAATAAGCCTCTTCTTTACTCCGATAGATACGTACTCGCAAGTTATAACTGTTACGATGCTTTCTTCTTTGCTTTGCTTAAGCACCCAGACATCTTGAGGTTCAACCACAAACTTGTCAAAAACCTTGTACTCGTAAACATGGCCGCCTGCAGTAAACTTCAACACATCCCCATTATCCAGCCGGTCCAGGTTTTCAAAAGGCTTGGCTGCACTGCCGCTTCTATGGCCGGCAACACAGCAGTTGCCAGATTGGCCCGGAAAAGCCGTTTCTGTGACGTGGCCTATTCCCAAGGCTAACTGGGCAGGCTCAGTACCTTCCAACATTATCATCTTAACATGTATCTTCGGAATTTCCATGGTTCCTATTGATACTAACCCAGATTTTCCGGCCTGTTCCTGGCTGCTTCCCGGACTGTTACCGGTTGAGCCCTGACTTGTCGAGGCGGGAGGGCCTTTAGGTTCAGGATCCGATTCACCAGGCCTGTGATCAGGTGATGAACTGCTTGACGATCCGCCTGGTTCTGAAGTTGTGGGATTGGCTGAGGGTTCGGGAGCAGGGCTGGAGGGTAACAGCGATGTATCCATTACGAGGGTTTCCATATCTTTGAACATTACATGCCGGACATATGCATAGTAGGCCTGGCTGCCGGCGGTGTAGCAGATAAACCCTATGCCCGTTATTATTAGAAGATTGCCCAGCCATTTTGACTTCAATTTTCTTTTCGAACCTCACATGGTTTAATTCCGACTTGGCACCGGATCAGTTACTGAATCTAGCGTGAAACAGGCCCCTGTTCTTTGCTTGCAACAGGGGCCTGGATTTCGACCAAGCCTAGAATCTGCGTTTTTTCTTGATGACGACACCTGTGCCGGTAAGCAGCATTCCTATTCCGTAAAGGATCCCAGGTGCCACACCACCTGTAATGGGCAACGCTGCGAGCGGGATTTCCTGGTCGTCGATAATCTCAATGTCCGGTTCTACCAAGGGTAGTTCCTCGCCGGGCAATTCCACCTCGGGTAGTTCTTCATCCTGGGTTTCCTCATCCGGGAGTTCGTCATCCGGCAGTTCCCCGTCGGGGAGTTCCTCATCGGGGAGTTCCTCATCGGGCAGTTCTTCATCCGGTGGCTCCTCATCCGGTGGTTCCTCAGGAGGTGTCACCTTTTTTGCGTTCCCGAAAAGGACACCCGAGACATCAGGAGTTTCGGTCAAATCTACTGTAAACCAGTTTTCTTCTGGTGTAGTCTGCTCGTACTCTTCAGCTTGCGCAGATGTCATGTCTTCTCTCAGATAATAGCGGCCAAGGGGCAGGCCGGTGAACTCAAATTTGCCGTCTTCCTCTGTGATTACGTATCCAACGAGTTCCATGTCAGATACTTGCATAAGCGTGGGTACTACTGCACCAAAGTCAGCGTACAGCTCAATCCTCCAGCCAGGCAGCCCATCTTCTCCATCGTCGAGCTCACCGTTTGAGTTTCTGTCATGGAACTTCATCCCTGAGATACTGCCAACCATCGCATTGTAGAATGTGAATTCAAAATTCTCTGGTTCTTCCAGAGTGAACTGGTAGTAGCCGCATTCGGGATAAACTGCTACCCAGCCCTGCTGGGGAGTTTCCTCTACCTTGTAATCGCCAGGTTCGAGGTTATCCCAGGATACCTCGCCTTTAGCATCGGTTTCCTTGGGTTCTCCGACCTGGCCCCATGGGTCTTGGCCATTGGCCACTTTGGTAAAAAGGGTGAATTGCCATCCTGCCAGTGGTTTTCCATTATCATTGTTCACTTTGGTTACGGTGACAGAGCCGCAAGCCGGTTCCGGTTGAGACGGTTCATTAGTGTAATAGAAGGTTATATGGCTAACTTCAGACGGCTTGTTGTTATTAGCATTTATTGGTGTATATAATCCTGAATCTCCATATGCAGGGAAAACGTATTCATACAAACTTCCTCCGTGAGGCCCGCCTTTTACCCAAACATAGGAAATTGGGATTGTCGATGTCCAGGTGACAAACGTAACATCCTTATATACGCCCTGGGTTTCCTTGTAGATCTCGGCTGTAACGGTTCCAATTACGACATTTTTATCAGAGGGATCCTTGATTTCTAAGAGATAAGTTCCAACCTTGCCCTCGTCACATTTTTCAGAAAAACACCCCGGTATTGTCGGGTCGTTTCCTCCGTAAACTACAGGAGTAATGTTCTCCTTTGAGGTAACGCCTGAGACTTCGGTTGAGCCACCTAACGCCGAGACCCCATGTCCCAACATCATGGCCAAAGCCAATATTAAAGCCAGATTTACCTTTAGACTTCTTTTCATATTACTCTCCCTTTCAAAAAGGGCCGGTTGCACCACTAACTCGGCGTGCCTTAAGGTGCCCAGGTATAGACACGCATCATTGTTTCCCTAAGAATGACAACCCCTGTGGCATTTCCCAGAAGTCAGCAACCTGGTATGAAATCCCGCATTCCCCCTTCAACTTTTGGATGATTGATTTTACCCTTACATCGGTTGGCTATTTGCGTAATTACGGTCGTTGTGTAATCCTTGTCCTATGTCCAGGCTTCCAAATATTACTTATTGCCTTTGTTCAGGGACTGTGGTTTCTGCCGGTTCCAAAAGAACATTGTCGAATGTAACGCGATCACAAAAAACGTTGTGTAGGGACTTAAGTCCCAGTCTCCGCTGAAGCCGGTAACAGTACTTACGATAGAAACCATATTCACTGCACCAATACAGAGACTCTTCAGATTAACCACTCCAGAGGCGGCACCTGACATGACCTTGAGGTCACAATATAATAGCGGTGGAACAGGGAAAATGGTCCTAGGAGTAGGGTTCCATAATACTTGGGTGTAGTTTTATGTGCTACTTTAGTATACCTTCCTAAGCGGGGAATACACCATTGAGTTAGGGGGTAGTTACTTCAAGCAGGGAAAAATAATGCCCCTCTCGAAATACTTTTGGAGAGAATTTTGCAGCATGAGTGGAGGTAGAATATGCAGCGCAGGAAATTTGGAGTTCACGATTTTGATGTTTCGGTTTTGGGTTTTGGATGTATGCGGCTCCCGGTAATAGATAATCAACCGGACAAGATAGATGAAGACAAAGCATCTGAAATGATACGCTATGCTGTAGATAACGGTGTGGATTATGTTGATACAGCCTTCAACTACCACCGTGAACAAAGTGAAATAGTCTTGGGGCGCATACTGAAGGATGGCTACAGAGACCGTGTGAATCTGGCCACAAAGTGCCCCACATGGCTAATCGAGGAGCATGGCGACTTCGATAGGTATCTGGATACTCAGTTTTCGAAACTTCAGACTGATCGCATTGACATGTATTTGCTCCACAGCCTAAACAAAAGCAGATGGGAAAGCTCTTGTAAAAGCCGATGTATTCAGATTTCTTGACCGGGCCAAACAAGATGGGCGGATCCGCCATGCAGGTTTTTCGTTCCATGATGATGTCAGCACCTTCAAGACTATTGTTGATTCGTATAACTGGGACTTTTGCCAAATTCAGTACAATTTCATGGACGAGAACTATCAGGCAGGCACTGAAGGCCTCAAATACGCAGCAGGGAAAAACCTGGCTGTGGTCATAATGGAACCTCTAAGAGGGGGACGCCTTGTTCAAAATGTACCCGGTGATGTGAGAGATATCATGTCAAAGTCTGGAATCACTCGTACTCCTGCCGATTGGGCTCTTCGCTGGGTCTGGAATCACCCGGAAGTTACTGTAGTGCTTAGCGGTATGGGCGAACTCAGCCAGGTAAAGGAGAATATGGAGACTGCCCGAACTGCATTCCCCAACTCCCTTACTGACGAAGAACTTGCGCTATTTGATGAAGTCAAGGCTTTTTACCGTGAGCGTATTAAGGTTAATTGCACCAAATGCGAGTATTGTATGCCCTGTCCCCAGGGGATTTCAATTCCAGGCCTTTTTGAGGCGTATAACGATGCCCATATATATAATACTGTGGCGAATCTGTCCGGTAATTACCAGAGGTTTATCGAGAACCATGGTGACCCGGCTGATTGCGCGGAGTGTGGACAGTGCGAAGAAGCGTGCCCGCAGCATTTACCAATCAGGGAGCACCTGAAGGAGATTCGAAGAACCCTTGCAAAATGAGCCGCGAGGGGTAGTTGCGTTTTGGCCTTAAGGGTTTTGATAGGCCAAGGGGTTAAGAGCGACTATTTGTCAGCAGGTATAACACAGGAGACTCTGGTACCGTTTCCCGGTGAACTGTCAATGGTAAGGCTGCCGTCAAAGGTATCCATCAGACTTTTCATGCTCATTAAGCCTATACCTCCGCGTCCTGGTTTACCCTGGAGCTCCGGGTCGAAACCCTGGCCGTTATCCCAAATGTCAAGGGTAACTTTATGAGGAGCCATTTCCAGGGAAATACCTATATCGTCGGCTTTACCGTGCCTGATAGCATTAGACGTGGCCTCACGTATTATCCTGTAGAGGGCTTTCCGCAGGGCAGGGCTAACTGCATCTTCCGAGCCAACTGGAGTGAAGGTAATTCTAATTTCGTTTAAGGCAGCCTGATCATTTAAAAATGAATCGACTCCCGAAATGAAGAACTGCTCACCCCGTTTGGCAGGACTTATGCGATAAATCGAGTCTCTTAATTCTCTTGACGCTTGATTCGCCGTTCTCTTGAGAAGGTCAAATTCTTGCTGAACTCTTTTTTCCTGAAGATAGCTGTTTCGGGTTGACAGAGAGTGCAAGCCACAACTGAGCCCAAACAAGTATTGACAAACACCATCGTGGATCTCGTTGGCAATACGGTTTTGCTCTTCGGCAACCTTAAGACGGGATGACAAATCTTCAAGCTGGCGCCTTTCTATTACAATAGTGCCCAGTTCAGCAAGGAATTGTAAGGATTGTAAACTGCTTTCGTTACTGTTGGAACCTTGAGGGCATGAACATCCTATAACACCCCATCGAATGCACGAAGTTTCTATGGGTATCATGGTGAGATTTTCTGAACCGGTGTTTCGAGAATCAGACAGGGCCTTAAGTACGCAAAGAGGACTGTGATCTTCATACAGGAGGCCTGATTTTAAGGTGGATAAGTCTCTGAATAGGGGAGGAAGCACCATCTGGTCATCATGTATCGACACTGTTAGTTTATCTGAGTCTTCCCATAAGAGGCAGAAGCCTGCCTTTCCACCTGTGAGTATGGCAGCGTATGATGCAAGCAAATCGGTCAGGTGTTGTGTGTTATCTTCACTGGAGCAAGCTTCAAGTGCCTGGTAAAGAGCCCTTGTATGATGAGCCATGCCTTCTAATATCTCTGTGGCCTCCTCAAGCTCACTGCATACATTGGACAATTTCCTGACCAGACGGGCTGTTTGCTGGGCGACGATAGTGAGGGATACAAACAAGAGGACTATGAACCCCTTGTGGCGTAAAAGATTGCTCAACGCGAAACTTGGATCTATAAGGTAGTTCCCAAAGGTAGCACTTAGTAAGAAACAGGCTGATGTGGCGTAGCACCATGCCAGGGGCAAGAAAGAGGCTGCTGCAAAGACAAGATTCAAAGCGTACCACATAAAGGGGCTTTCCAGTCCGCCTGTTGGGATCAACAAAACACAGATCCCTATTGTTTCTGCTCCTATAAGAGCTGCAAGGCCTGTTGAGTCGTCAGCCCAGATTATATAAAGATATTCAGCCACCAGGCCTTCGATGAGAAGCCCGAAAACCAAAATGATCTTAAACGGAATTGATGGAATACTTCCGGATGCAAGGTAGATAAGGGATGTTGAAAACCAGGAAATAAATCTAAACACAGCGAGAATGCTCCGTGCACTGGGAGATTCGGAAACAGGGTTAAAGTCCGAAATCAGGTTATGAAGAAGCTGTCTTAAGGCACCTGCTCCTAAAGCACCTGTCTGGCTATCTGAGTTTCTTGTACAGGATCTCATGATTACAGGCGGGAAATCCCTGGCCCTGGATCCAGGGGATTGCCGCCCAACCTCCCTTCAAAGGACAGGACACAAATGCTGCTGTTGACACCGGGGGAAACCGTCAGCCGGACCAGCTATTAGGTTAGGCCGGCGCACGGTATCTACTCCCATCTCCTATTTGATTGGCTACGGCGTACAATGCCGCCTGGGTTCTATCATCGAGGCCCAGTTTAGATAGAATTGAACTAACATGCTTCTTAACGGTATACTCGCTGATGAATAAGTGCTTGCCGATTTCTCGGTTACTAAGTCCTTTTGAGAGGGATTCAAGCACTTCATGCTCTCTGGGTGTAAGGGAAGTAAGGGGGCCTGCGGCTCTTTTTTGCCACTGAATGACGATTTCCATTACTGATGGGTCGACGTATGGCCGTCCCTTGCCCACGAGCCTTAGTGCTGCAATCAACTCTTCTGGCAGCATTTCTTTTAATATGTAGCCGTCAACCCCCAACTCAACGGCCCTCAATACATCCTCGGTGGTGGAAAAAGTGCTGAATACAACGAACTTTGAGTTCGGAAGCATAGCCTTGAGTTTTTGTATGATGTCCAAACCCGAGTCGCCTGGAAGCCGCAGATCAACCAGGACCAAATCGGGCGCAAAATTGCCGAGGCTGTGTTCGGCCTCTTTACCACTGGAAACACATGCAACAAGCTCCAAGTCCTTTTCATTGGCCAGAATCGAACCTATGCCTTGACATACGATAGGGTGATCGTCAACTATGGCAATCCTCATACTGTAACCTCCTGTATTCACCCAATGTGATCCTGTGATATTCTTCTACTGTTTAAGACCCAGGATTACGAACTATCGCAGTAAATCAGCCCACTCAAAGACCCTCTATGTATATGCCCTGGTATCCAAAATCTATTCTGAATGCCAACTTTTGAAACTATGCTTCACGGATACCCAAAAAGCAAGCCGCGAAATTGTTCAGGAGGCCAAGTTTCTACCCTGGAAAGCAAAAAACCAGCCAATATTGTCATGGCCGGTTACGCCTCTGGCTACTGCGTGGCCAGGCGTCCATTTTCAGCCCCGCAGTCATAGCTTCCATGTACCAAATTCTTTCGTCGTGTTTTTGAAATTTCCTTCAAGAATTAATATATATATTAAATGAATATTTGCTTCTTGTCAAAGAAATTTTTCATTGAGGGTTTGCTCATGTCCCGATAGCTCCAGCTTGTGCCCAATCAGCGTTCCGGTGTTCGCCAATGTTCCTTTAGGCATTTCAAGTACATGTTTCGTTCCCCGCACTGCCGGGAGAATTCGCCAGGGCTTTACACCAAAGAAGGTTCCCACAACCACTAAACCTGAATTCAGGTACGCTACGTCTATTGGATATTTCATAAAGAAAGTATGTATGCTCTTGCACGGTGTCAGGAGAAGTCCGTGGCTTGCATGCAAGTTTCCGGTGGGAATGAGTCCTTTCAACCGCAGCCAGAAAGTATCTGCCCGCCGCAAATGAAATACCAGAACCTTGCCTGTGTCAACGTTTGCAACAACACTGGCGGCCAATGGCACGGAACCTGAGGGTTGCGAATCAAGATGCTGTGATTGTGGCAACAGTATTCAAGCCTCCAATGGGTTTTTACTAATCTAAGTTCTTTGATTAAGCCTTCTTGAGAATCTATCGATTTACTTTCGCCTGTGTGTTATTGCCCGCCCAGGGCCTTCATGATGTTTAAGAATGCAGGGCCCAGGATCACAATGAAAATTGATGGGAAAATGAAGAAGACCAGGGGTATAAGCATCTTGATCGGTGCCTTCATTGCCTGTTCTTCAATAGCCTGCTGCCTTTTGTCCCTGATCATATCTGCGTGCAACCGAAGGACGTTTGCGATTCCCACGCCAAGTTGATCTGTCTGCAAAATGGCGTTTACCAGGGAGGTCATTTCTATCAAATTGACTCTGTCAGACATATCTCTAAGGGCATCTTTTCTGGGCTTCCCTAATTGCATTTCCCTGAGCACCTTTTGAAATTCCTGGCTCACAGGGCCCCTGAATTTGTCTACCACCCTTAACAATGCCATGTCAAAGGATAGGCCTGCCTCTACACTAACAACAAGAAGGTCCATTACCTCAGGGAGCTTTCTCAAAATATGTATCTTACGCTGGGTAGCCATAGACACCAATTTAAACCACGGAAGGTAAACTGCAAGAGCTGCAACTGCAAAAGACATTAAGGCGGCCCTTGCCACTGGATAACCTGATGCACCAAGGAAGAAACCTGATAGGCCCAGGGCCACAAGGCCGATAATACCCTGGAAGGCAAGGAAATCGCCGGCCTTTATGTTTCGTGGATTGCCTGCCTTAATGAGCATTTCCTCGGTTTTATCAAATAGCCGGTTAGGAGCTATCTGGCTTATGGCATATACCATCCCTCTGGTAAGAGGTTGCATGGTTCTTTCCAGGAAAGGCCTTTCCAAAATATCTTCTTCGTCAGGCCGGGCTATGCGTATTGATTGCAGCCGCTTGATTATTTCCAACCGCTTTTTGTTCAATATTTGGTAAACAGACGCAACAAAGCCAACAGACCACAGAAACGCTGTTGCAGAAGCCAGGTATATGAGCAAAGTATCTTTAGACGTCGATATTCACCACCTTACGGATAACAAGAATTCCTATTGCCATAAGGATTGCCCCGCCTGCCAGCATGGCAATGCCTATTGGCTCTTCCAGCATTATTCGTCCGAAGTCAGGGTACATACCGAAGACCATAAAGCCCAGGCCAAAGGGGAGAAGTGACACAATCCAGGCAGATATTCTTCCCTGGGCTGTGGCGACCCTGATTCTGGCACGGGTCTTGATTCGTTTTTCAATGGTACTGGCAGTGTTTTCAAGAACCTGGGCAAGGTTTCCCCCTACCTGCCGCTGGATCATCACGCCTGTGACCACCAGTTCAAGGTCAGGGCTGTCCACCCGATCCACAAGGTTCATAAGGCTTTCGTCAATCCCTACGCCCATGCGGTTTTCTCTTAATAACTTTCCGAATTCAGTTGCAAGGGGAGGATCCATTTCTCTGCTCACAAGCTCGATGCCTTGAAGGAAGCTATGGCCAGCCCGGAGTGAGTTGGTCATCATAACCAGCGAGTCAAGGAGCTGGGATTCCAGGGTTGCAATCCGTTTTCGTTTCACCTGTGAAACCCAAATTCCGGGAACTGCAAGGCCGGCAATTCCTGTCAGGATACTCAGTACCGGGTTGCGGATCAAGAGGATTCCCAAAAGGAAGCCTGTAAGCCCTGACATCAGGGAAAGCAAAACCATTTCCTCTGCCTTCAGGGGCACTCCAGCCCTTAGTAGGTATCCTTCAAGCCGGTCAAGGTATTTCATGCTGAGCGTGGAACCCGGGATCCTTAGAGTGGGAAGGCGGAATTTCCTTCTTTCTGAAGCGGCCCTTGGTTCAGCAGCCAGAGTCTCTGCAGCCCCAGCAACAGGATCGGGAAAAGTAGCCGAAAGCCGTTCCCTTATCCGTCGTTTGTTTGCTGTAAGCCAGTCAGTAATCTGCCAAACTGAAAGGGTTGTGAACAAAAACGCGCAAATTGCTGCCGCTGAAATCAATTTCTCCGCCCCGTTTCACAAAAAAATAACCTCAAACCTGGATTACGAGAATATACTAATTGGAACATGGATTCCCCTTGCCTCAAGTACAGGCAAGAACTTGGGCAAGACCCCTGTTGCTTTGAATGTTCCAAGGACCCTGCCGTCATCAGCCACTCCTTGCTGGTCAAAGAAGAAGACGTCTTGCAATGTGATAATGTCTCCTTCCATTCCGACAACTTCGGTAATTCTTGTTATTTTGCGGCTGCCATCTCTGAACCTGTTTTGATGGATGATAAGGTTAATGGCTGAGTGGATTTGATCTCTAATGGCTCTTACCGGGAGCTCCATGCCCGCCATGAGTACCATGGTTTCAACACGTGAAAGAAGGTCCCTTGGAGAGTTTGCGTGGCCTGTGGTAAGGCACCCGTCATGGCCTGTATTCATTGCTTGAAGCATGTCAAGGGCCTCGCCGCCGCGAACCTCGCCCACCACTATTCTGTCAGGCCGCATTCTGAGGGAGTTAATGACAAGGTCTCTGATGGCTATTCTTCCCTTACCCTCACTATTAGGAGGGCGGGATTCCATCCTGACAACGTGTTCCTGCTGAAGATGAAGCTCAGCAGCATCTTCAATAGTGATGATCCTTTCATGGTTGGGAATAAACGATGAAATCACGTTCAGGGTTGTGGTTTTTCCTGACGCTGTCCCTCCGCCTACGAGAATGTTCATTCTTCCTTCAATACAAGTCTTTATGAAAATCGCCATGTTGGTGCTCAGTGTGCCGAATCGAATAAGGTCTGACATTGTAAACGGGGTCTTGGAAAACTTCCTTATTGTAAGCACCGGGCCTGTTAGAGAAACCGGTGGGATGGTTGCATTTACCCTTGAGCCATCGGGTAGGCGTGCGTCTACCATAGGTGAGCTTTCATCGATTCTCTTGCCCAGGGGTGCAACTATTCTTTCGATAACGTGCATTAAGTGGCTATCGTCCCTAAAAGTGATATCGGTAAGCTCTACTTTGCCAAGGCGTTCCACATAAACCTGGCCGGGCCCATTTACCATAATTTCATTGATTGTCTCGTCAGCCAGAAGGGGTGTAATAGGGCCGTATCCATTAATTTCGCTGACTATTTCACTTACCATGCGATGGTAGTCAGCCCGGGTGAAGTTTACTTCCATGTTGCCCATTATTGGTTCTGCAAGCACAGAGATTTGCTTGGTCAGGTATTTGTCCCGATCGCTTGCTGATACTTGCTCCATGGCTTCCACATCTATGGTCGCAACTGCCTCGTCCATGATTCTGTCTTTGGCCCGGTTCCACGCTGCTTTACGAGAAGGCATGGCTGGTGCAGCCAGTGTGCTTTCTGAATTGCTCTGGGACTGCTGCTGTTGTCTTAGCTGCTCAAGCCGCTTCTGCAAAAGAGACATGTTTTTTCTACCTCCTAACCAACCTGAACCCAGGTACCGGTGTGGGCTGGTCATCTGATGTAAGCATCTTGGTGGCCAGTTCCTCAATACGCCGGGCGGTCAGGGAACCTTTTGCCGATGTTACCAGGGGGATTCCCAGGTTCACCGCATCCATGGCTGCTTTTTCGTTGTTGGGGATAACTGTAAGCACTTTCATACCCAACTCATCTTCCAGATCCTTTATTTTGAGCCCACCGGTGTACCCGAGCCGGTTTACAACAACCCTGACCTTGGGTTTCATTGCCAGGGTGGTAAGAAGATCAATGCATTGTTTCATGTTTTGAATTGCAGCCAGGTCCAATGTAGTTACCACGATGATCTCCCTGGCTTCTTCCAGGGCAGGGATTGCAGTATCGTGTAAGTAAGTCGGTGTATCCACAATCACATAGTTGAACGCCTCAGACATGACGCTGAGGATTTTTTCTACGTGTTCAGCATGGATGAAGCCGGCAAATTCCGGTTGCATCGGTGAAGGCAGAATCTTCAATCCTGAAGGATGCTCTGTAAGATAGGAGTCAAGTGTTTCCCTGTCGAGGCTGTTAATGTCATCCACTATATCTTTTATTGAATATTTCCATGGTGCACCTGCCATAAGGGCAAGGTTTCCTGAAAACAGGTCAAGGTCGATTGCGGCGACTCTCTTTCCTGTTATCTGTCTGCTTGCCACACCAAGGCTCAGGCTCAATGTGGTTTTGCCTACACCACCTTTGGTGCTGAACACCACTATTGTCTTAAACTGCGGCTTTATTTTCCTTTGAACCGAAAACAGTTCTCTGCGCCTTTTGTCTTGCTGTACAGCTTTTTGAACTGTACGGATTAACCTGTCGTCTTCCATTGGAAGATTCACGACACCTTTGGCACCGACCTGAAGTGCAAGATGAAGCACTCTCTTGCTGTCCGATGTGGTTACCAAGAGCAGGCTTGACATGGGAAACTCCATAGAAAGGATTTCTGCCCATGAGGTACCTTCGTTTCCCGGCAGGTCGATATTCAGGAGTATTACATCTGGTTGGTGCCGCTCTGCAATTGTAAAAGCAAGATCGGGATTCTCCGTTGCCCCTATTATGAGAAACTCCTGAGTTTTCCCAAGCCTCTCTTTGAGGTTGTTAGCATTCACATGGTCAATAATGAGCAAACTAGCTTTATCCAAACAGAATCATCCTCTCGAGAGCTTTTAGGGATACTGACTCTTAACATTCCGCAGGTTGACCGATGGCAGTGCCGGCCTGGCATCTTCGCCTGACGGCCTGAGCACTAATTTCATTCTTCCGATGTTTTCTGAAAGCATAACCGTTTGAGCGGCAGATGGGGTAACGGCAAGGGTGATGTTTTCAGATTCCTGAACCCCTTCTTTCTTCTGCAGGTCAGGGCCAACAGCTAGCACCAAAATGTTTTGCAGAAGAGTCAGGACTTTTACATTATCTATAGATTCGCCGTCAGTATATGACATAAGCACGTCTACGTAATGGCCAGGTTTTATGTGCCCGGCTACGCCGCTTAATTGGTTGATGGCAATTGTGATTGCCCTGGTTCCCTCGGGGATTTTGTAGGGTAGTTCATTGGCAGTTTTCTCACTGGCAATGTGCGTAGTCAAGATCGTTTCGTCCTGGAAAAGGTCGACTGTGGCAAAATTGCCAAGGGCTGTCTTTGGGTCTGTGACTGCAGATGGGGGAGCGTATTTTACAGGCATTTGAACAGCCTTGACCATGTCGGGAGCTATTTTGGTCCCCTGAGGGATCTTACGTGTGGCAATGACTACATTGGTCATAACCTGGTCTACAGCTGCAGTTTGCACTTGAGTTAAGTACATGTAAACCAGTCCGGCTGTGATAAGCCCTAACGCCACTGTTCCGATTATAAGAAACTTTGATTTTGAGCTACGCATTTGGATGCCTCCTGCAATAGAACTATCTAATCAAATTGACTGCTTGGGTGGTGAACTGGTCGTCGCCTTCTGCTACCTGTGAGGGTACTAGTTGTTCAAGGAAATAGCCGTACAGGACATTATCGGGAACAGGAGGGTTCGCATTCTTATCCCCCTTTGCCTCATAACCGTCAAAGAAGAACTTGGCAAAACCAACGATCCTGACGTCGATGTTTACCAGAGGGGTCTGTTTGTACAGTTTCAACAATTGGGAGCACTATGATTTTGGAGCATGGTTCTTGATAGCTTTCGTAAGTGCACGCAGGGCTGTGTGCGTACCCTTTTTTGTCTGTGCATCGCTCATTTCTATCATTGATATCTTCTGCCTTGCCTTCCTTTATCCCGGGCTGGGTCTTTATAATATCTCCTACGGCAAGGGTCCCTGGATATCCGAACTTCATGAAGTCTTCAAACTGCAGCTTCTGCTTTTTTCCATGCTCATCTACATACTCATAGTCCCCAAAATCCAATAACCCATAGTTACCTGGTACGATATGGTCACCAGGTGAATAGGTCAATTCATATCTCACACCGCGTTCATACTCGCTATCATAGATGCCAACAGGAACCAGATTTCCTTGCTGCTGCTTGGCCCGGCCTATTTGAACTACTGATGTGACACTCACAGGCGTACTGGTAGTTCCAAGAACCCGGGCGTAGAATGTATTTGCTTCGAGATTAATCTGCACCATGATCTTGTTCAGAGTTTCTTCTGGGAAGCTGACTGTGATGTCCCCTGTTTCAGTTCCCCATTTGATAGTTGCTGTGTATGAACTGTTGTTCTCGTTAGCGGTTTCCAGCCCGTGGAGCTTCACATAGTCAATTGCTGCATCAAAAGCATCTACCTTTGTTTTGCTACCGGTTTCAACGACCTCAATTCCTGCGGCAATGGCCGCTGAGTCAGAAATGTCTTGAAGTCGGGTATGTCTGAAGTACAAATATCCGCCGTCTACTGCAAGAGCGGCAAATCCAATCAGAGCTACAACAGAAAGGGCAACGAGAACCAGTGCAGCCCCTTGCTGGGTGTTCTTAAACCTCCAGACGTATTTTGCCAACTTTCTCACCGGCATGAACCCCCTTAATGCTCTCTTCGCATAGCCATTTGAACTGAAAGATTTAACGGATTCCCTGTAAGGGAACTTATTATTGGCGTAGTAACCGGCAATGGATATTTGAGAACAACCTCAACGCTGGAGCTTTTCTTGGCGCACTCAATAGTGAGGTTGCTGGAGCCCAGCATTGAAAGGCGGCCGTGTATCCATGTAGTCAATTCGCCGCTTACCCAGGTATCCCACTTGCTGTCTTCCGGACAGTGTATAGCAGCATACCTAGCCCCGTCCCGGGCAGCATTTTGAAGTTCAAGGTACGCAGCAAAGATTCTTCCGCCCTCCATTATTGCCAATAGAAGAAATATGAGTACAGGAAGTACCAAGGCGAACTCGACTACTGTCTGGCCTTTGTTTTGTCTAATCAATTTTCTCAAAGAAAACCACCTCATACTGGTCATATAAGGTATGCTGCTAGGGTTCCGGCAAGGATAGCAATTCCGTACGGAAATGAAATACCTGACGTAATGATTTTGGTTCTTCCGGTTACTGAAGAGATTCCGGTTCGTGTGCTGAATCCGGGCTTGGTTGCATTCATGACGCTGAGCCCTAGGTTGCCCAGGCTGGTAAACGTA
>JAXGOJ010000029.1:0-15740 GCA_040767525.1 Bacillota bacterium
GACAGGTATCAAAGCCTCTACTACGTGAAGGGAAGTGGCAAGGGCTACCATTATTGCAGTTTGCGTAAGTCTTTGTGCTCCCTTTGGTTTCACCTTTGTTTGCTCCACCATTCCAGTAAAATCTTGAAGAGAGATTCCCTATTGTTTACCTCGGGATTCCGCAATACCATCTCTTCCAGGTAATCCAGGGCTTGCCCTACTATACAGCCCTGTTCTACCTTCAAGACCTTCATTATATCAGCTCCGTCCAGGGCAACTTCAAAGTCTTTCGCTCCACAGGCTTTGGACTGCTGAAGACTCCACATTCCTGAAGCCAGGAACAAACATCCTTTGGGAATACCGCCTTTACCTGACCCCCGCCATATGGCGTGCTTTACCTCGAACAACCGCTCTAATTGATGGGTACCCCAATGATAGACTATTCTTCTGATTATGTATCCTGGATCATCATAGTATCCGGGTTCTTCTTTCCGCGAGCCCCGCCAGGCTCCGCGCAGAGTCTCTTTGTTCAGGATCTCGTCTGGCGACGAGTTAGCCACAAGCCACGTAATATCCCGGGCCAAGCCTGCCGGCAAGTTAAACCGGCACTTGAATCTTTCCACATCATCAGATACTTGGGGCGTCCCGGCCCATGCCATTCCCAGCAAGACTGCCAACCTGACTGTCAAGTCAGGCCTGCATGCAGCAAGAGACCGGCCTATGGCCCCGGGTGCCTTGTCTATCTCAGGCAACACAATCGAGCTGATTCCATAATCATACAGATCCATAACGCCTCTGTATACGGAAGGCGACAGCAGCAAGTTTTTTAGCTCAATGAATATTCTTTCACCAGGTAGTTGGGCCAAAAGGGCCTTTGACTCCGAAATCGCCTGGGTTACCCGGGAGTCAAGATTGAATCCCAGCGTATTCTTGAACCTCACTGCCCGGAGAATTCGTAAGGGGTCTTCCTGAAATCGGTTCAAAGGGCCGCCCACAGTAGAGAGGGCCCGGCACTTGAGATCTTCCAAGCCCCCATAGGGGTCAAAAACCTCACCGGAAAACGGGTCCCAGGCCATGGCATTTATTGTGAAATCCCGCCGTTCAAGATCTTTATCTATTGGAACCCCAAAGGTTACTTTAGCAGGATGCCGCCTATCTTCATAGTCTTTTTCTGCCCGCAAGGAAACCACGTCAACGTCACCTAAGGAAACCCGCCCAAACTCAATACCTACGGTACAAGCCCCAGGGAAAATGGCCAGTACATCACCTGGAGGCAAATCCACTGCTATGTCCCAGTCTGAAGGGATTTTTCCCAGTAAGATGTCTCTGATGGAGCCTCCGACAATAAAGGGCTGGCCTCCGCCCTCTTTAAGGGCCGAGGCTATAGCTCTTACTTTAAACGGTATTCTTTGCGGATTAATATGGCCCTGCATAAGTCCTGGCTTTGGCTGCCAGAAGTCTGTTATCTGCCTCAGCCACCAATACACGTGCTTCGGTTCCATGGCACGGGTAGCAAGACACGCCAAAAGATGCGCCTGGAACAGGGATTGTATTGCCTGACGGACCTGAGATTTTACCCTCACGCCAAATTGATATAATGTCTTTTATGCGCTTCTCGGCCAGTTCAACAGAGACTCCGGGCAGCAAAACAATAAACTCGTCACCTCCAAATCGTCCAACCACGTCACACTCTCTGAATCCTCGTACAAGGCAATCACTGATGTGGACAAGAACCTTGTCCCCTGCCAGGTGTCCGAAATTGTCATTTATCTGTTTAAGGCCATCAACGTCCAGCAACATTATGCCAATCTCACCTGGCCCGCTAGTGCTCTTCGCATTTTCAATGAACCGTTCCAGGGCCTGTACAGTACTTCGCCTGTTATGCAATCCGGTAAGAGCATCAGTCTCGGCAGCCCTTTTGACTTCTTCATGAAGCTGGGCTACTTCCAATGCTGATGCAATATGGCCTGCAACAGCCATTAACAACCTTACGTCATTGGGAGAAAAGCCCTGTTTTTCTGCTTTTTGAACCAGCAAGACCCCAAGTCTTTTTCCCCGTACCTCTAAAGGTACATATATTTCTGATGCAACCTCAGGGGTTCCTTCGTAATATCTTTCATCAGCACCTACATCGGGTATGTTCTGAGGTACCCCGTGTCTCATAACCCACCATGAAACACCGGTCCCCTTTGGAATTTTCAATCCAAGGACTTTTCGGGAGATCCCCATGCCCGCGGAGATCACCAGGTTTTCCTCTTTTTCATCAGGAAGCAAGATTGCACAATCTGAATAGTGCATTTCCGACGAGACAGTGTGCAGAATATGATTGAGTAGATCGTTAAGATCCAGAAGTTTCCTCATTTCCTGGGTGATGTGAAATATTACACTCAGTTCCTTAGAACTGATGGCTTCACGGCTGCTCCACTGCAATTCAGCAAGGGTACGATGGGAATCTTGAGGCACAACCTGGCTGCAAACATCTTCTCCGGCAGAATAAATCGACGTGAGCCAGTTTTCTCCCTTGCCTAAAGGCCTTTTCAAAGCCCTGTCTATGGCCCGGCCTAACGCGTTCACCACCACAGGATCGAATTGGCCTCCTGCACACCTGAACAACTCTTGTCTTGCTTCGTCTAAAGACATGGCGTTTTTGTAGACTCTATCTGATATCATGGTATCAAACGCATCAGCTACAGCCAAAATTGCCGCTCCTGTGGGTATCTGGCTTCCTCTCAACCTGGCCGGGTAACCTGAACCGTTATGCCATTCATGGTGGTGCAAAACCATAGGAGCCAGGTCAGAAAGCATTCCTGCACTTTCCAGAATATTGGCACCCAGAACCGAATGATTGGTCATAACAGCCCTTTCAGACGGTGCAAGGGGGCCGGGTTTATTGAGGATTGCATCTGGAATCCCCACCTTACCTATGTCGTGTACAAGCCCGGCAAGTTTTATCACTTCGATTTCTTCTTCAGCAAGGCCAAGTTCAGCACCAATGATTCCCGCAATAGCAGCAACATTTTCCGAGTGATTCCTCGTGTAAGTATCCCTAATATCAACTGTGGCAGCAAGTGCGCGCACTGTAGCAGAATACATAGTCCTTGTCCGGTCAAGTAACATTGCGTTGTTCACCGCCACTGCAAGATGCTCGGAAATCGGGTCCAAAAACGACATGTCGGCATGGGTGTAACTTCCGCATTTCCTGGCAGCAATAACCCATATTCCCAATGTACGCCCGAATACCTTTAAAGGCAAGGCTATCATAGACTTCATTTTGCCTTCCCGGAGTTTTCCCAAAAATGATTCCGAGAAAATTGAGTCAATATGATCACCAATCCCAGTGTGTTTACCCAGGCTCTTTTCTACATCTGCCACAATATCAACCAGAAACTCTTGCGCATTCCCGGTGCTGCAGGATAAAAGCCCTCTGGCACCTGCACCCCCCAAAAAGTCCTCGGGAGTGGCTTCGAGAATAACCCCATCATAGTCCTCATCTGAGGTCCATATGAGAGCCATCCCGGCTACAGGTACTCTGTGCCGGATTACACTGAGTAATCTTGGAAGCATCCTTCCTACTCTAAGATGTGAGTTCATTTCTCTGGCAGCATCAGATACCAATTCAAGTATGCCCTCGGCCCGGCGCAAATCGGACAAATCATCAATAGTCAATAAATGTTTATCAGTAGGTTGCCGTCTTTGCCTTTATGGAACAGCCCTGATATTCAGGTTTAGGTTTTGGCTGTCACATACCTTGGGCTTCACTAAAGGCCAGATCTTCAATTGAGAAGTCTGAGACGGCATCTTGCCATATCCAACCACTGACGCAAAATCCCGGGGATTTTCGTACATTAGGAGCCAGAGTTCGACTCCATGAGGCCCCAAACGGACTGCCCAGGATATCTTTCTCCCTGGTGCCTTAAGAGGATATGTGCCGTTAGGCAAACACCACTGAACCAGAACTATCCACAAACAGGGCCCCTAAGTCAATTGCATCCAATATTGAGGTAAATCCGTCCTCAAGAAAACTGAAATGCATGAGTAATTCAACGATATTACCCCCGGTATACTTCGATCAACTGTTCATACACTATTTTTGTTTCACCAAAATGGGGGTTAACACCATTATAAAAACCGCAGCGAAAAACTCCAACCTTTATATGAATGTTCAGAGGGGAAGGGTTTTTTTGTGCCTGATTTACGTTTGGCATAAGCATACACAATCAACAACTCCTATCAGGCCGCTGACAGCCACTGCCCGGAACTTAAACCTGTAGCAAAGTTCACTGGCTTCTAAAAAACTCAAGGAAAAAACTTTATCATCGAGTAGCCAGAAATATACAGTAGAACCAATCCGCCGTCCGTTTTTTGATTCTACCTGATACCTCATATGAGGCTCATGAAAAGAAAGAAGTCAGCTATGCTTTCATAGATTTGATAAGGGTGCCTCAGGCCCGGGGCATATCTGGTTAGCACTCCCCAATTCCTGTTAGTTGAATTCCGTAGCAAGGGCAGCCGGCCAGTAAGCATCCGGATCCTTCCAATAGCCTGGCTCCAAAGTCACTGAAGGTGAAATCACGTCGAGTAATCTTGCCGGATTAACCTTCTGGAAATGAGAATAGGCAAAAGCAGCCAGAAGGCCGCCGAACAAGACCCCGTGTGGCGTGAAAGGCCGCCATCTTGTAGACGAAAACAAGACTGATCAAGTCAGGATAATTCCATGTATTCAGGGCAATGTGAACAACCTCCCACCGGTGACTCCTGAAACAAGGATCAAAACAAAGAAACCCAAAAGAGAATCAGGATCAATTCCTTTTGCCTCAGCTCGTTTGACTGCAACCAGGACACCCAGGACATATCCAATACCAATCATTAACCCGTATGAATAAAACTCAATGCCACCTATAGTAAACAAAACCGGATGCATGTACACCACCCTTTCGGATCATACCACCCAGGAATAATAACATACCAGTAAATACATGCTATCAAAGTGAATTACTTAATCTGGAACCATAGGAGGGAACCAATCTTGTCAGCTAAAGAATCGGTTATGTGTTCCTCGGCATCATAATCGGAATATGTATATCAGCCGGTACGCCATTTAGCACCGCCCTGAATATCTTCCTCAGCTGTCCGAATGCTTCATCGTACATCAATGGATCCTTGGAGCGGCGAGAACCCACCGATCAAACAACAGGCTAGTTCAGATATCCCGTGGGGCGGCTTCCGAGCAGGGGAAGGCCCTGGTAAACGATCTTATCCGGAACCAGGCACCTGAAACCTTCGAGAGCCTCTAAAAGAAGTTATATTCCCCAGAATTCGAGCTGAACTTGGAAAAGTACTAGACGATTTTCTGAAGACTCCAAAGGCAAAGATCTCATAAACCGATAGTAAAAGAGGTTCTGACTCGATAGCGAAAAAAGGTGCGCCTCTTGCCAAAGCGCACCTTCTTTCTTCATCTACTACGCGGAAATATCCGGCGCCGGCATCTTGGACAGAATCTCCCTTGCATCAAGGCGGCCTTGAACAATCTCATCTGATAGGATTCTGCCATCCTTCAATGAGATTATCCTTTCTGCATGTCTGGCAATATCCGGATCGTGGGTTAATAAAAACAGTAATACCTTTTTCGTGAAGTTCCTGGAATATCACCATAACCTCTTCGCCTGAGCGAGAATCCAGATTTCCTGTAGGCTCATCTGCCAAAATCACCTTCGGATCCCCGACAATAGCCCTGGCCACCGCGACTCTTTGCTGCTCGCCCCCGGATAGTTCGTTAGGCTTATGATGCATCCTTTGGGATAACTTCAGACTCAAGAGTTCTGGCAGCTTTTGCGCGCCCTTGTCAGCAGGCAACCCTGTATTAGGGAAGTTCCACATTGATACAGCATCTGTCCCAAAAGATTGTATGACTGAAAGATGAACCCAATAAGGTTATTACGAATTTCCGCGCAGAGCTCGTTATCAGTTTTTTGACCGGGACATCGTCATCGTCGGCGAGTATTTGCCCGGCGAGCGACGGTCAAGGCATCCTAGGATGTTCATCAGAGTAGATTTACTTCCAACCTGAAGGCCCCATAATCGCAACAAACTGTCCCCTGGGGATTTCCACATCCAGATCTCCCTGAGCAGGAACCCTTGACTTTTCCTGGTATATTGTATTCTTTTGTCAATTCAGCAATCTTTATCATTAAACTTTGCCACCCCTGGCACATTCATAATTGGCTCTAACCTACACAAATCATAACAAGTCCATCCTAGGTACTGACGTGAAATGCCGTCAGGTTCCAGCCACTGTAAACTCAACCTCATCTTACACCTGACAAACACATCAACAGTCATTGACTCACATAGGTATTCTTCACCTGACTACCTTGCCTCTAACCCAATCAATGGTCAACCTGACACCCCACAGCACAGTAACTTCTGAGCGGCCTCGGCATTACCTGAAACTTCGCCGGATTCAGTCTGTTTTGATTTTATGGGCACTTCAGTGCGTTTCCCAGTGACCCGGCCGGTAAAAACCCCATACTTGTTCTTCCAGAAAATCATTTCTTTGGGGCCGGAAAGTTCCAGCTTTACTTCCGCAGCCACCACGCTTGTGCAATCCGAAATTCAATCCACTGCTTCTCCGGGGAAACTTCACCTTCCAGGTTTTCTCCAACAACACCTCAATGTGGTTATCATACGAAATCAATCGAACAGGTATGATCCCGAGCATCGAATGTATGGAACGCCAGCAAGTTGAAGGCTCCTGAATCACATCTGTTCTCCGTCTCCGAAATCTACTTCCCAATACAAATGACATACTTCCTCGGGCTTCCAAAAGAGGTATGCTTGTTCCTGTACAACCCTGACACCGGGGATTTCCTTCACCATCACCCAGATCCTTGAAAATCTTACTTTGGCCCTTGATCTTCTGTATAACCAGGTAGGCCCGTACCGTCCAGGCCCGAACTGGAATCCATTGAATCTACATCCACCCGAATCTTCCTTGTGTCTCTTTTCGAAAGCAGACTCTGTTCTTCCGCCCGGAGGAACGGATTGGCAATCCCTAACCTTGTTAACCGAATTCCGACCTGCAGAAGTGACTAGTCTTGAAGAATAACATTTACATCTTTTCCTGCGGTCATGAGTTCTGTGCACTCAGGCAAAGGCAACCATTGGGCCCCTGTCAGAATCCCTTCAACCCAGATAAGGTACCCCCACCCTCAGGAGGTGACTGCACATCCAGGAGACCTCAAAATCTCACTTTGGGACATAGCCCAATGGGCCGAAACATAAGAAGGATGTTCCCCTCGAAACTTCCATGTCTCTTCTTTGGCCTCTTCTTTGACAGCAACTTCACTGGCCCAGGCCTCTGAAATCAAGGGCCACAATATCAGTCCTGAACCTGTTTGTCTTTCAATAGATCCAGGTATGACGGGATAAGATTCCTGAAAAACTCTACAACATCCCTTGGCCCTGGGAGGAATAGCCGAATCCACTACAGAAAAAGCTGTTCGGGGTTATCTGGGGCCAGATTAACCCTGCCAGATTTGATATCCTCCTCAGTTTTCAACCAATGTACCGGGCCTTTCTCTTCATCGATTCAGAAGAAGACCGGCTGTTCAGGATCCAAGATAGTGATTGGTTTTCACCCTGCAAACCGTTGCCCAAGAGAGGTACCTAAATTCACCAACACATCTTCTTTTCACCAACTGTCCGAGGAAAAGACTTTCAGGGTCATCCAACATTTCATAGAAAGGACAATACTATCAGTAATGGAGCCTCTTCTGAACCTCTGCTTGACTGTTACCAGAGCCTTTTTGGCATAATGTATAAGGGGCTTTGCAGCCATAATGTATGAGGGCATCTTTCCAATCAGAAGTTGCACATAGCTCCCTCACTGAACAGTTTTTGCTAGGCTTCCTTGTGATGCCATTCTCATAACATATTGATTCCTGGCAACGTCCATTGCAAGGATTTCATAGTAGGCTGTGGTCAGTCCTGCCCTCTGTCAACTGCAACATGGCCCTGCGACAACAAAGGCATAGGGCTGAAAGGAGGGCCCTCTCCCTGACACAGTTCTTCCATACAAGGGGCCAATTGGATTTTATCCAATTCTGGGAAAGTCTCTTTAGGAGAGTCTATGGGAAAAATAAGGTAATGACATGAATCTTTCTTTACGTACCGGGCGTACAATGGCTCATAGATTTCCTGAAGCTCTTTCGCCACCCACTAGGTTTCACTCTCCCCACTGAATTTGTCTGAGCCTGGCGGCAGACGTGGCACTGAAAGCTCTTGGACGGAATACCCTTTCCGTCCAGGGTCACCTAGTTACTGAACAAGGAAAACTTATGCCTTGTGTCCCGTTCAGTTGCTGACGTGTTTTGCAATTTTGCACTGCACTAGCAGCCCTGTCTGGAAAAGACGCCTGCTGGCGCTTTATATAATGGCAGCTTTATAGGCGTTGGTTAGCGAGTCCACTCCAGCCGACTTCTGTGCCAACTCCGGACACTCCATAGGCAGCCACATTAACCTTTTCCACCTGGCATTCATTAGAACACGGTCTAACATGCTTCTGATTACCAGAGCTCCCTGAATCAAGGTCCTTGTACGGCCTATCAGGTACCCATATGAACAAGCTTACCCGCTCATACTCCTGAAGACCCAAGCCTGAAACCAGGTCTGAACGGGACCACAGGCAGTCCTTCCGTTGTTTCGCCCGCCCTTGCGGCTCGGAAATAAGCACTAATGGAATCCCGGCCATTTCGTGATCACCTGCAGCCCTTGTCAAGGAAGCCTGAGGCGTCAATATCAGAAATATGGCCATACCAAGGCGCCGTACTTACAAGCCCTGCCCATGCAAGTGTGTTCGCTCCTGCCCGTTCCCATGGCTCCTTGAGTGCTGGGCGTTCTTTACGTCATTGTACATCCTTACCTAACACCGGACTTGGGCCACAGGCTGCGACAAACCCTTGCCAGGCGGGTTGCAGGATACCCCATCTGAAAACATGTCTCCAGTTCGTGGCCCCAGGCACCCTCTGACACGGCCCTTGTACCCCGGGGATCCAATACCAGAAGTTCGGCCCAGGATTCCCTGGCTTGAGAGGAATCACTTTGATCCGTATTTCAAATGTACTGTTCCGTCTCGGGCAGTCTTCACTACCCGGAGCCTTCCGGAAAGAACCCTGGTTGGATTGTTTACAAGTTCACCGGCTGCCCCCGATATTGGGTACTACGAGAGATGTCTTCGGAGCCGGGAGATTCAAAGACAGCCGTCCACTTTTGACAAAAGCAGTCTTTCATTGAACTCCACCCTCGAGATGGATGCACTGTAGTAACATTTCAAGGCATACGCCTGAAAGGCTTTTTTTGTGATAGGGCCAGAGCTTTTTCCTGTACATCAATGAACACCTCAGGGAACCCATTGAAACCCAATGGCCACGCACTAAGAGCGTTTATTGAAGATTCCTCGACTGTCAAGAAGACATATTCATTGGGAAACCAAACCCATCTTAGAAATGCCGCAATGCACACACTTATCGTAACCAACAACAATAATCCCTTGCATACAGAAGACCTCCTATTCACCGGTGAACCCCCCCTGAAGAATCAGATTTTCATGCGCCTTATGCGCCGGCAACACAAATATTCCACCTGAGAGTTCAGCAAAACCGGCAATGAAAGACTACAGGTTCAAAACATCACTCAGCAGGCTATATGTGTTGACTCCAAGAGGGCCGGAATCAAAAAGACCCGGCCGTGAAAAAACACACAAATATGTGCCTTTTTGGGTCACCGGGCCCTTCGCAATATACATTATATCACAGTCGTGTTGGTTTATGGTATATCGCCCTGGGTATACGCAGTGAGAAGTTCTTGGAGCATGGTTCTGAGATTCGGATAGGTTTCAATCCTATCCAGGTCTTCTTCGTTTACCCATAATACACCTGAGACTTCGTCGAACTGGGGTTTTAACTTACCGGAGACTTCTTGCATTACGTAATAGGCAACAGTTTTCTCCAGAGGCGTGCCGTTACCGGCAAAAAACCGGTATCTTTGAGAACATGCTTTGCTGACAATCGTGCAATCAATTCCGGTTTCTTCTTTAACTTCCCTTAAGGCCCCTTGTTCCCAGGTTTCACCCGGTTCAACATGGCCTTTGGGCAAAGCCGAAAAACCAAATCTGTCTTTGATCATCAGAACCTGAGTCTTGCCCTGGCAGGTTCGCAAAACTATCCCACCGGCTGACTTTTCCTGCCTAACAGGGCGGCTCAACAACATAGTCCGGCATAACCGGGCAATCTGCTCAGCCACAAAGGGCAGAGTAGCATCAATTCTGTCCATGGCACGTTGGGTTACCATGGGCCTGACTGTTGAATCAAAAAGGCAGGAATACTCAGGAGGGTGTTTATGAAGAATGCTATCGTCAAGGCCACCTCCTACCACTATCACAGGAACTCCCCGTTCAAGCCCGGCTTTCCCCACAGCATGAGGCACTTTGCCTTTTTCTGTCTGTGCGTCAACCCTGCCCTCTCCTGTAATTACAATATCAGCCGTATTCATCTCATCCAGGCATCCGGTTTCTTTCAAAATAAAGCCGGCGCCATCTACCAGGTTAGCTCCAAAGAAACTCCATAGGGCCGCACCCAAACCTCCCCCTGCCCCTGACATAGGAACACATCTTGGATCACGGCCAAGATCTCGGGCCAGGATCAGGCCATATTTGTCCATTGCCCTGTCGACCCCTTGCAATTCCCCGGGTTTCAACCCTTTCTGGGGCCCATACACATAGGTTGCCCCTCCGGGGCCTATCAAAGAGTTCGTGACATCGGAAATTCCTATTATCTCAACGTCTTCAAAAATAGCGGGAATATTACCTGCTTCTACCGTAAAAACCTGCTTTAGCCCGAAAACGCCCGGCATAACCTGGCAATGTGTATTATCCAACACCTTTCCGCCTGCGGCCTGAACCATCCCTATACCGCCATCGTTCATGGCAGTCCCACCGATACCGATAATTATTCTTTTAATACCTCTTTTGGCTGCCCATAGCATGATCTCTCCTACCCCATGACTTCTGGCAGAAAAGACATCGGCTTTCTCAACTGGCCCGAGAGCAAGCCCTGAACAGGCTGCACTTTCAATAATTGCTGTATTGCTTCCAACCAGTCCCACACGGGCTTCGACCGGGCTTCCGTATGGGCCTGTGACTTTTAACGTTTCGGTGTGGCCGCCTAAGGCCTTGGTCAGTACGTCTATGGTTCCATCTCCGCCATCTGCAAGAGGTATTTCTTGTACTTGAGCTTCGGGAAATCCCCTCCTGACGCCTGAAGCAACCAGGGAACAAGCCTCGTCGCCGGAAAGATTTCCCTTAAAAGCGTTCATTGCAACAAGGATTTTCAATGTGTAACCAAACTCCTCTCGCTAGCCAATTACTGCCCTGAAAATCCTGAGCCAATTCCCCCCCAAAATGCCTGTTATGACTTTCCCTGAAACCCCGCGTTTGAGAAGCTCATATGTAAGGAGGGGAAGTTTGCCCACGTGTGAGACAGGTTCAGGGCCCCTTTCACCAAAACTGTCAAAATCAGTACCCAAACCTACACCCTCTTCTCCGACCATCTCCAGGGCATGGATAATATGATCTGCCACCTCAGAAATACTTGCATGCTCATCAGACCCGGTAAGGTATTCATGGTTAAGAGATATTCCGACTAACCCTCCTACGTCGCCGATTGCTTTGAGCTGGCCGTCAGTCAGGTTTCTTGGATGGGCAAGCAATCTGTGACAGTTGGAATGGCTTGCCACAAAGGGCATTTCAGCCACATCAACAACATCCCAGAAACCGGCCTCTGAAAGATGGGATACGTCAACTATCACACCCAGCCTCTCTGCTTCTGACACTACCTGAAATCCAAAGGGAGTAAGACCGCCCCGGGAAGCCGAAAACCCGGCTCCGTCTCCTATGAGGTTTCTGTCGTTCCATGTAAGCGTAAGCATTCTAAGGCCCAGCTCGTAATACATCCTTAGGGCCTCAATACTTCCTTCAAGAAACTCGCCGCCACCGAGACTTAGCATTATGCCAACATCTCCTGCCTTGCCGGCTTCTTCAGCGTCCGATGCTTTCAAAACTTGCTTTACTCCTGGCATACAGGCCAATGCATGAAATGCATCTATGTACTCAAGGCCCTGCTTTACGCCACGCACAGGCAGCAAACGGTCATAGGGGAATCCGCTTAGTATAGCGCAGTCTACCCCTCCCTTGCGAAGCCTGGGTAAGTCCGAATGCCCAAATGGAGACTCTTGCCCGAAACTTCTTATCCCTTTGATAACATCAAACAAGGTTCCCTGATGTCCGTCAACAACAAGGGACTCAGAGTGAAGTTCCTCGGCTCGTTCCATGCGAAGTTCTTCATCGACAGGGTTGTCCTGAGTGTTTTTCTTGAACACAGATGTAATGTCCATAGATCTACTGCCCCTTCCTAAAAACCTAAACACATTTCGTTTAATGTTCTTGCCTGACGTATAGTTTACCTTTTTTATCCGCATAAACAGCATATCCTGAGGCCTGGATTACTCAAAACCCATCCTTTGGGTTCATTGATCACTTCGCGATGATCTTTACAGCGCTTTCGGTAAACATAAACTTTCTGCCGGTCATATTATGTGATGATGAAGATCTGTAACCGGTATGGCAATTGTCCGAAAAGGGGGGCTTCCTATGTCAAATCAGCTTACCAAAGAGACTCTGGATCTCATCTCGGCACTGAGGCCATTTACCGGCCAGAAGGGCCGTGGTGTCATAGATACCTTGCTCGGCCTTACTGAAGGTACAAATTCAATTATTGAAGGCATGGAAATCACAACCCTGGCAGAACAGGCAAGAGATCTGCTGGCAGCCAGAATCGACTCAGCATTATCCTTGTTTATCATCCTGGTAGTAATATGGCTGGTTCAGGTATTTGCGGCGTCACAAGCTCGTGAGCCTCAAACGCCGCAAACCTAAGGAGGGACATTAATGGAAATTCTGGGAGTCGAGGTCAATCCGTATGAATTATTTCTTATATTGATACTGCTCCTGGCTGCAACAGGTTCATTCGATCAAGAGGATGATTGCAAGAATCCCAAAGATATATCATCTGGGCAAGAATCAGGATCTCCTGTCCGGATTTTGGGTTTCCTGAATCAGCCTCTTGTCATGAATGCCCCGGGCTACAGGTTGCAGGCACACTCAGGCAAAAATAAGGGCAATCGTAGAATCTTTGGCGCCAAAGAATAGATTCGTGACACCCTGTCAAGCAAGGTATGCATAAAATGCAGAAGTAATGTAAGTGGAGGGAGCAGAGTGCACAATCTGGCTAGTTTGCTGGTTCAAATGGAGAGAATCGAATCTGAGGTAAATACGAGGTTATCGGGCCTTCAAGACCGGGTAGTGCAAGGAGAGTCAGGGGAAGGGCTAATCAAAGTATCCGGAGATATTTGGTTCAACATAAATAATATTACAATTGACAGGGAAAAACTGACGGCCAAGACCTTTGATCTGGCAACCCTTGAAGATTTAATAGCCGAAGCGGTGAACAATGCTATAAGAGAGGCCCGAAATCTGCTGAGAACAGAAATTGGGGGAGTTTTTGGTGGACAAGTGCCTCCGGAGTTTGCTAATTTCTTTGGCCGGGGCGGAACAAGCAGTGGATAGAGGCAGTCTGTCTGAATTGGCCAGGGCCTTCCTGGCAGATGAAAGCATTCAAACCCCCGAGTCCCTACGTGAAAAAGCAGGCCTTTTGGCCCTTTTGAATCTCATGGGAATTGTAGAAACCTTCTATAATACCGGTGACAGCGTTGAGCATGAATTCTCTGATGAAGGCCATGGTGTGCCTGTAGCACCAGGCCAGCCTGAGGCGCCCTTTCGCGGCCAGGACCCATCACAGCTTCAATCCCTTTCGGCCTTGTATCGTTATTGTCCGGGATTTCGACAGTGCGGGGCACGCCGACACTTCCCTGGCAGCCTGTTGACAGGAGCGGAGCAATTGGCGAAGACGCCTCTTGTTTCTGTGCTATCAGCCATACCTAAACTTTTGGGCAGTAAAGAAGGAGGGATTGATCCTCCATTCTTACGGCATTGCTGAAACTCATGTCATCAGTACCTAAGATCGGACATTTTCTGAAGACTGCAAAGACCGGAAAACATGTAGTACAGGCGGCAATCATAGATACTAAGGCTGAGGAGGAGGGTAATGCCCTGAATGCCGCCTGCCCAGGTGAACGTGTACTCATCTTTAGGGTGATACAGGGCAAATTTCCACCAATCAGGGAGTCCGGGACTGGATCCCAGGCTGATAACATCACTCTTCAATTTCCTGCATTGGACCTATCAAGATCCAAAGTCGGCGGACGGCAAGTGAAAATGGCTGTCTCATTGCAGGATGCGAAAGGATACTTGCGGAGCGATTCATAGAATCAACGCCCACCAACCCCCCCCCACCACCTTTCGCCGCCGAAAACGGCCAATCCATTTTGTAACAGGTGATCTGCATGATCTTCACCCGGTCCAGCCTGTGCCTCCCGGTCATTTCGAGTTCCCGGAGGCAACCGGCACATTCAACCAAAGCGCCGCCCCGCTTCCAGGATGTCAACGGGCCTCACAAACCAGGCATTGGAATTCGCAGAAGGTGGGCAAAACAGTCCCATGTGGCAGCCGCACAGTAAACACAGATTAAGGAGGGTAGCATCTGTCCATCACTTGTTTACAGAAGGCGCCCGGAAAATGCGGTCGGGGCTCCCTGATCGAAATTCAGGGGAAGTAAGGTAATATATTCGCTTCCGGGAAACTATGATTAATTTATAGGATAATAGAAACCTGGGGCTATACCCCTGGTTTCGACTGCCCGGGAGGAATAAATATGGCCCCAAGAAAACGGCTTTGTTTGATTGCCCTCGTAATTTTTTTGTGTAGCGGCGGCGTAATTGCCGGTTTGCGAAGGCCCGGGGTAAAACCTGTAATTGAGATGTATGATCCAAGGCTTGCCGCAGGAACGGAAATGCCTGTGTTCTACGTGAAGACCGATAAAAAAGCCCTGGCGCTGACATTTGATATATCCTGGGGTGACAAGACTCCCACCAAGATCCTGGACGTTTTGTCTCAGGCAAACCAAAAAGCCACGTTCTTCTTGTCAGGACCCTGGTCTAATCACTATAAAGACACAGTAAAACGGATAGTCGGTGATGGCCACGAAATCGCCAGCCACGGACAGGAGCATGTAAACCTCAGCCAGGAAAACAAAGAGTCAATCAAGAAAAATATTCAGTCTGCCCACAACATACTTGTGAATATTGCCGCCACAGAACCTAAATACTTCAGGCCGCCAAATGGCGATTACAATGACCTCGTAGTCCTGGCAGCCAGAGAACTCGGTTATGAAACTGTCATCTGGGCTGTAGACAGCCTTGACTGGACCAACCCTGGTGCTATGTACATCGTAGAAAGAGTATCTAAGCTGAGTTTTCCAGGTGCTATCTTACTTTTTCACGCATCTGATTCAGCAAAACAAACCCATGAAGCTCTGCCAATGGCCTTGGAGAATCTCAAGTCTGCAGGATATGATCTCATGCCTTTAGGCGATCTGATGTCTTTAGGCAAGCCGGCCAGGGATGATCCCAGGGGTAGACCCATGTCTGAGCTGCCCGGAAACTAGCCCCGGGGATTCAGGGGGAGACTTTATCTGAGGGTATGGCTGCTCAAGACAATGACAACAAAACCTTCTGAAAGAGATACCCTCCCC
>JAXGOJ010000030.1:0-15428 GCA_040767525.1 Bacillota bacterium
GATTTTTTCAGCGCCCATATCTTCGCCGTAGGTGTTGAGCATCAACTGATATGGGCTCGGCATCAATTGGTTAACCTTACCTTCTTCACTTATGAAAGTCACTTGAGCTTCTTTGTGTTTTGTCGTGAAACTATCGCTTTCGAAAAACTCGTCTTCCTCCAGACATTTTCTTGTTTCTGTTGCGTCAGTCTTTACAAGCTCAAGTGGTTCCGGCCATCCTTCTAACTGTATTGAAAGCCTGCCATCTGCAAAATGAACTTCGAGCAGTTTGCCAAGGGATTTTACAAGATAGGTTCCCGGGCATGCGGTATACGCTATTCTAGTGAATTCAGCAGGTTTCGCACCTTCTTGCTTTGTGTTTTCGTCTTCAAGGAAGATATCAGCGATTTTCATTGCCATAGGTTCACGGGGAAAAGAGCTTACGTTTGAGAGTATGATTATGCCTAAACCCTGTTCCGGGAAACGTCCGAAATAGGCTCTGAAGCCGGCATCTGACCCTGTGTGATAGATAAGCTGCAGGCCTTTGTATTCCTTGTACATAAGTCCAAAAGCATAATCAATTGTCTTACCATTGGTAAGGGTATATCTTTCGTGCATCTGTGAAATGACTTCAGGCCCGCCTACTTTGGCCGTGGTATAGTTCATCATCCATTTTGCCAGATCTTCAACAGTTGTAAACAGACTGGTTGCGCCAAAATTAGCATAGCTCAGTATGCTTTTCTTGAAACCGCCGCGTTCTTTAGGCGAATAAGAGTACGCCCTGTTCTTTACTATGAGTTGATGGTCGTCGTGCACATGGGAATTTCTCATGGCCAAAGGCTCGAGAATCGCTTCCCGTAAATACTCTGGGAATGGTTTGCCTGATACTCGTTCGACTATCAAAGCCATTAAGGTGTATCCGCTGTTAGAGTAAAGATATTTTGAACCAGGTTCGAAGTTAAGGTTTTTCTGATGAGTTATTATTTTAATTAGGTGTTCGGTGGTTATCACGTCATCCATTCTCCATCCTGCCAGGGTAAGCAGTTCCCATTGATCTCGCAATCCACTTACGTGATGAACCAGGTGACGGACGGTTATTGGATGCTCAAATTCAGGCAACTCAGGCACATGTTTCTGAACTCTATCGTCCAGGGAAAGTTTGCCTTCATGAGCAAGTATGGCAATGGCCATAGCAGTAAACTGTTTGGATACTGAGGCAACGTGGAAAACCGTGGTTGGTTCTATGGGTACATTATGTTCCAGGTTAGCGAAACCATATCCTTTTTTGAAAATGGTTTCGCCATCCTTCATAACCAGAACAGCTGCCCCTGGGGAATCAGGTTTATCCCATGCTGCAAACAAAGAATCAATGCGATGTTCAAAATCCCGATTTGTCACTTGAATACTCCTTTCTCATGTTCCTGAGATACTGCAGCAGACTGTTGCGTATTCCGGAATTTGCAAAGCGCTTAACTGCTTTCAGGATTGAGTAATCTAAGGAATCTTTCGACCAATCAGGTTAAATTCCTTCACATGCCCTGATTTAGGGCTGATTAAGTTCGATTACCAAAAGGGTAAGCCCCATCAGTCTAGGCTCCACCTGTTTCTGGAGAACATCGTGTTTCAGCCGGCCTTAACACACGCCACCAGGTGGTCCTGGGCAATGCCCTTTAACTCAGGCTCGATCTCACTGCATTCAGGCCCTGCTTGCCAGCACCGGGTTCTGAACCGGCACCCTGATGGCACATTGGATGCAGACGGTACATCTCCCTCCAGGATAATCCGCTGCCGCCTTTTGTCAGTTGTCACCTTGGGCACTGCTGAGAGAAGCGCTTGAGTATATGGATGGGTAGGATGCTTGAACAATTCCCGGGTAGGAGCAATCTCTACCACTTTGCCAAGATACATGACCGCCACCCGATCGCTTATGTGTTCAACCACATTAAGGGCATGAGAAATGAACAGATATGTTATGCCCAGTTCCTCTTTAAGGTCCATAAGCAGATTCAGAATTTGGGACTGGATTGAAACGTCCAGGGCGGATACAGGTTCGTCACATACGATAAACTCAGGGTTGAACGCAATTGCCCTTGCAATAGCGATTCTTTGCCTTTGGCCGCCTGAAAACTCGTGGGGGTACCTTACTGCATAAAGGGGGCTTAGGCCTACCTTGCGCAGTAAGTCTGCTGCAATCTCATGGGCTTCCTTTGTGCGGACATTCTTGTGGGCTTTCAGAATTTCTGTAAGCAGCTGTTCTACAGTCATCCGCGGGTTCAGGGAACTGTAGGGATCCTGGAACACAATCTGCATTCTGCGCCTGTATCTGCGCATTTCAGCCTGGCTCAGTCCAGCTATGTTAACCTGGTCATCACCGTAGAGAACCCGTCCTGAAGTAGGCTCAATAAGTTTTAGCACAGTGCGTCCCAGGGTTGTTTTCCCACAACCTGACTCTCCCACAAGGCCTAGAGTCTCACCTGATAAAATTCTGAGAGAGACATCGTCAACTGCCCTTACGTGCCCAACGGTTCGTGAGAAGAAACCGGCCTTAATAGGAAAGTATGTTTTCAAATTCTGAATGTCAACCAGTAGATTACGGTTTGAAGAATCATTCTTCCCACTGCTGTTTTCCGTATTCATTGTGTTCACCCTAAATCCCCCACTCTCCAGCAGGCAACCTTCCGTCCATCGACGTCAACATGGCCCGGCTCCTCAGTCCGGCATTGTTCCCGGGCAAACTCGCACCTTGGGTGAAATCTGCACCCTTTCGGAAATCTGAGCGGATTGGGGACCATGCCCTTAATAGTCTCGAGCCGTGCCCTCTTTTGGTCTTGATACCCCGGTATTGATGATAACAGGGCCCGTGTGTATGGATGCAATGGATCTTCCAGAAGGGCCTTTAGCGGCGATTTTTCAACAATCTTGCCTGCATACATTACTGCTACACTGTCTGCCACTTCCGACACTACTCCGAAATCGTGGGTTATCAGCAAAATTGACATGCTCAGTTCGTCACGCATGCCTTGCAGGAGCTCCAGAATTTGGGCCTGAATAGTAACGTCCAGGGCAGTAGTCGGCTCATCAGCAATCAGCAGTTTTGGTTTAGATGCAAGAGCCATCGCGATCATGGACCTTTGCCTCAGGCCCCCTGAGAGCTGGTGCGGGTATGCACGGAGCTTTTCTTCCGGGGAAGGAATTCCCACCTTGTCAATAATGTTTACACATTCGTTCCATATTTCCTGGGATGATAGATTGGTATGAGTCTTGAATACTTCAGCAAGCTGCATACCCACTGTATAGACTGGATTCAAAGATGTCATAGGTTCCTGGAATATCATCGAAATCTCTTTTCCCCTGATTTGCCTTAACTGTTCAGAGGACAGGCCAAGAAGGTCTCTGCCTTCAAAACTCATCTTTTCTGCAAATGCCTTAGCCCGGTATTTTGGTAGAAGGCCTATGATAGCTGTGGAAGTTACTGTCTTCCCGCAGCCTGATTCGCCTACAAGGCAGAGGGTCTCGCCTTTTTCTATGTCAAAGGATATACCGTCAACTGCCCTTACAACCCCCTCGGGAGTATTGAAGTGAACATGGAGGTCTTCTACTTCAAGAACTGTTTCAATCTTTGTATTAGGTTGTACGTCAATGAAAGCCTGGTTCATTTGAAATTCGCCTCCTGTTCTCATTGCCTTAACCGTGGGTCAAGGGCATCTCTGAGCCCGTCACCAATCCAGTTAACTGCAAGAACCGTGAGTGATATGGCCAGGCCGGGGAAGAGGGTCAGATGGGAGGCTGTTTGCAAGTACTCCCTGCCTTGGTTCAGCATCATCCCCCACTCAGGGACTGATACATCTACACCCAGCCCCAAAAAGTTCAGGCTTGCAGCAGACAAAATGGCACTACCCACTCCCAAAGTTGCCTGGACAATTATAGGTGCAATTGCGTTTGGCAAAACGTGAGCAAAAATGATTCTCCCATTCGTAAGGCCTGCAGCACGGGCTGCCTCCACATATTCCTTTTCTTTGATTGACAGCACAAGGCCGCGCACTACACGTGCATAACCGGGCCAGCTTACAAGAGCAAGGGCCAGCATGGTATTTCGCAGGCTTGGGCCTAGTACCGCCATTAATGTGATGGCAAGGATGAGAAATGGGAAAGCCAGTACTATGTCTACAAGGCGCATCAGCAAGCTGTCTATCCATCCTCCGAAATACCCGCTGATACAGCCGACTGCAATACCTACCAAAGCTGAAGCCAGAGATACTATAAGGCCGGTTAAAATAGAGATTCTGCCTCCGTAAAGGAGTCTTGAGAATATATCCCTGCCATAGTCATCGGTTCCAAGAATATGGCCAGGAGAACCTGCAGGTAAGAGCTGGTCCTTGAGAGTCATGTCCAGCACCGGGTCGTATTGTGTGAGCAGGGGAGCCCCCAGCGTTGAAATGACAATGATGGTCAGCACTATTAGCCCTGCCACGGCTATGCGATTTTTCAAAAACCTTCTGCGTACATCTGCCCACGCTGATGTAACAGGAAGGCTTTCTTCACTTATTGCTTCATTTGTGTATTCTTTGTCTGCGGTTTTAATTTCTGATTCATAGTCCGGCATCTTTCACGGTCCCCCCATTCATTATCATTTTTTCGAAGCGTACGTGATTCTCGGATCAAGAACCGTGTACAGAATATCTACTATAAGATTAACGAATAAAAAGCCGGCGCAAATGATAAGGGTGTTTCCTTGAATCATCGGAAAGTCTCTTCTGGCAATAGAGTTCACTGCAAGCCTTCCCACTCCGGGCCATGCAAAGATAGTTTCGGTAACTACAGAACCTCCAAGAAGAGCCCCAAATTGAGTCCCCAGTACAGTAATGACAGGAATCAGTGCATTCTTCAGCGCGTGTACCAGGATAACAGTCCGCTCTTTCAGTCCTTTGGCCCTGGCAAATTTGACATAATCTTGATTGAGGACTTCCACCATGCTTGATCGCGTCATCCGCATGAGAAGGGCTGCAAGGCTCAAACCCAGGGAGATGGCGGGCAGGGCAAGGTGACGTAGAACTGTTCCTAAACCCTGGTCGATATAGCCAATGCCATAGCTGGGCAGCCATTTGAGTCTTAATGCAAAGACAATTATCAATACAAGCCCGAACCAGAATCTTGGGAGAGATACTCCAACTGTAGAGAAAAAGACTGCAATATTATCCCAAATTGAGTTTTGCTTGAGTGCAGCCAAAACGCCTAATGGGATTGCCACAAGTACCGCGACTACAAGGGCTGCAACTGTTAGCTGCAACGTGGCAGGCATACGTTTCATGACAGTCTGAAAAACATCTTCACGGGTTATATATGATTTACCAAGATCCCCACGTACGGCTTTACCAAGAAATCTGAAATATCTAACCAGAAACGGATCGTCTAGGCCCAGTTCCTTTCTGATTGCATCGTACACTGCCTGGTCTACATTTTGGGTTTCTGAAGCACCAAGCATAAGATATACAGGGTCTCCAGGAGTCATGTACAGTATGGAAAACACCATTAATGATATGACCAAAAGGGTCGGAATTGTTTGAAGCAATCTTTTTGCTATATACGTCCACACAGGTAAACTCCTCCTCAGGAGTAGCCCGGAGAGGCCGGCGCAAGCCGTCACTCCCCGGACCACTCACCTCAGCCAATGCTCTTAAGTGAGTCTGCAGATCTTACTTTGACGCAGAATCTATAGATACGTTTCTCAGATGAGACACAAGAGACAGCCAGGCTGAAGGGTTTTCATCAAAGCCCTTGACTTTATTGGCTACGCCAATTTGAACGTACTCATTGTAACCGTTTACGTGAACCGCGTCTTCAATGGTCATTCTGGCTGCTTGCTCCCAAAGCACTTCGCGTTCCTCAGTACTTACGGTAATTCTTGCTTCATCCAGAAGAGCATCGAGTTCAGGGTTATCATAGAAAGTGTTATGGGACTGGCCTTTTGCAAATTCTGTGTGGAACATATAGAGCAGTCCGTCAGGAGTGCTTCCGCCGCCCATAATAAACATCTCTGTGGCACCGTCTCTGATGTCTTCCAGGTGAGTAGCCCATTCTTGAGCCTGGGGTGTGCAGTCAATGCCAATTTGCTTAAGCTGTGTGGCCATGATTACGCCCAGTTTTGACCTGTTTACGTCGTTAGGGGTCTTAAGGACGAACTTCAACGGTTTTCCGTCTTTTTCGAGAATCCCGTCAGCACCGGGCTTCCACCCGGCTTCAGCCAGGAGTTCTTTTGCCCTTTCAGGATTATACTCTGAAAGGTTCTTCCAATCATCGCTCCAACCCACAATACCGCGGGGCACAGGGCCATGGGCCCTTTCAGCAAGGGTTTCGCTTCCAAATATGGCTGTTACAGCTTCGTCCATATCTATTGCCATCTTGATTGCTTGCCTGACCTTCAGATCTTGGAATAGAGGATTCTTAAAGTTAAATCCTGCATACCGGTACCATCCATAGGAGTTGGGGACGATATGGGCATTTCCGCTGGATACTACTTTGTCTACTTCAGTGGGCGGAACCTGAAGGCTTATGTCGATTTCGCCTGTCTGAAGGGCTATGGCAGCGACTGACTTGTCCGGGATGATCTTAAATACCACTTTGTCCAGATTGGGTTTAATATGATAAGCGTCATTTCGCTCAAGTACCACTTGATCATCTGTCTTGTACTCAACGAACTTAAAAGGGCCTGTCCCAATTGGGAATTGGGCGAATTTCTCAGGGCCAAGTGTCTCGTATGCCTTAAGCGAGAAGATGGGCACACGGTTGATGTCTTCCAGGAAGAAAGCGTAGGGTTCTTTGGTGACAAACTTTACCGTAGATTTGTCAACTGCTTCCACTGATTCAACAATTTGCTCAAACTTGGCCTGTAACCGTGCCTTATTTGCAGGGTCCAGTACAAAATTGAACACATCTACCACGTCTTGTGCAGTTACTTTCTCATTGGCTCCCTCGGGATACACTTCATTGCCTTCATGCCAGTAAGCATTGTCTCTTATTTTGAAAACCCAGGTAGTGTTATCGGGGTTGGTCCAGGATTCTGCCAAAAGGGGCCAGTGGTGTCCGCCTGTTGAGTCGACAAGGGACTCCTGGATCTGGCTTAGAATATAGCGGTCTCCGTCTGAACTGTAGGTGAATGGATTAAAGGTCTCGATAGTGTACGGGGTACCTATTGTAAGCACCTGCTCGTCTGCGGGCTTTTCAGCCTCTGGCTTTGTGCATCCTGCCAATGCTAGGGTGGCAATTAGCATAATAGCCAGGATTGTCCATGCTTTTTTCTGCACTAAATATTCCTCCTTGCTGATTGTCAAATGAGAGTTCTTTGGCAAAAGTCTCGTTAGTCTAAATATAGAGTATTGTGTGTGCAAGGGCAACAACTATACTCCGCCTGTAAAATTGAACCTTTCAATTTTTACTACCGGCACAGCCTGCCCCCCTCGAAAACCGCCGATATACTGAATCTCACCTCCCAGGGCCTGGATTTCTGACAGCGCCTCAACTACATTTTGAGTGAACCGCATAGGTTTCACAGGAGCAACCACCTTACCATCTTCAATAAGGAACATGGCATCTCTGGTCATCCCGGTTACAACTATGTGATAAGGATCAATCGCATTGGTGTAATGAAGCCGGGTGATCAGAAGCCCCCGCTTGGTGCTTGATATCATGTCTTTTACAGTTGAAGTTCCCGGCTCAACAAAAAGATTAACCGGAAACGGGCCTGACTCGTAGGTATCAAAAGGTGCCGCGTGGCCTGTTGATTTCAACCCTTCTTTTAGGCCGGCAGTGTAGCTATCGTAGCATACGTTCACCACATGCCCACGGGATACCAGATCCAGGCGGCCCTTGGGCATGCCTTCAATGTCGAAAGGCTGGGGGAGCCCCTGTAAATCTAACCCATCATCCCAGATATTCAGCTTTTCCGATACGAATTTGCTTCCAAGCCGTCCTGATACCAGGCTTCTTCCTTCCAGGTAGGCCCGTCCGGACAAAGCAAGCCTGGCAAAAAAACCGAAAATAACCGCGGCTGCATTATGCTCAAGTATTACTTCATAGACTCCGGGCTCTACAGAAACGGGGTTCTGAGCTGACAAGGCTTTTTTAATTGTAGATTCTGTGGCCTGACGCCAGTTTAGATTCTCGATGTTCCATCCATCAGATCTGGCATACCCGCTGCTTGTAGGAGACATAGCAGTAACTGTAAACGTATATGATGTTCCTTTTTGGTATGAGTCCGTCCCCAGGGAATTTCTGATCGCCAGTTCATTTTCTTCATTTGAGATAATGCCGGCGGCTTCGAGGCCGTTCTTTTTGGCTTCTCCGACTATTTCTGCAACTATATCAGCCCTGTCGTCTGGGGATAGATCCTTGGTAGCCTTTGCCCAACTACCTTCCCAGGATACAGGATCGGATACAGGCAGGCCTTTGAAGTTCGGGTCAGGATCGGCCAGCCGGGCCAGGGCAATGGCTTGATCTACTGCAGCTTTAACCCTACCTGGCTCCAGGCTGTCTATTGCTGCACTCCCTGTTTTCTTGCCCACAACTACCCGGGCCTGAAATCTTGAATTCTCTGAACCTGTGTTGTGATTTATATGGTTCATTGCGTATCTGGTCAGATAGCTTCTATTACAGGTAACCGAAGTCTCAACCTGGGTTGCTCCTGAACCGATTCCGTATTCTATAGCTTCGTCCAGTACTTTTGTAATCTTATCTCTTCCTAACACTTTTAAACACCTACCTTGATGTTGCGGAATCTTGCCGGAGAAGAACCGTGGCCCACATGGGCGTTTTGAGTTGGCTCTCCTCTTTTCCGCAGCCCGTAGTGCCGTAGACTTCCCATTCGTCTTTGCCTGCAACTGCATCGAGGACCCCCCAGAACCTGGGGGTAATACCTGTGTATGTGGGATTCTTAACTATTCCTTCCACGGAGCCATTTTTGATCAACCACCCGACTTCAGCGCCCATTTGGAAGTTCCAACGGCGGTCGTCAATGCTCCAAGATTTCGGTGTTTTCATGTAGATGCCATATTTGGTATTCTTAATGATTTAATCCAGGGTCCAGTCCCCCGGTTCAAGGTTGATGTTAGTCATTCTGATAATAGGAGCTTGGCTCCAACCCTCTGCCCGCATAGTCCCGTTGGATTGGCCCAGCCCGATATCTGGAGCAGTCTCCCTTGAGGCAAGATAGCTTACGGCAATTCCGTTCTTGACAAGGTGAAACTTCTGCCCGGGAATTCCTTCATCATCGTACTTAAATGAACCCAGAGCTCTGGGCACTGTAGCATCAGCTGTGAGGTTAACCTGGGGTGAACCGTATTTATAGGCCCCCAGGCCGTTAAGAGGCATGAAACTGCCACCGAAATACCCTTTTTCCGCACCCTGAACCCTGTCGAGTTCGAACGCGTGCCCGCAAGATTCGTGGATTTGAATTTCTAGATGGGACGGATCGAGAATTAGATCTGCCACTTCAGAAGGACACGACGGTGCCTTTGTGAGATCTGCTGCCTGTGAGGCTGTTTCTTCAGCATGGTCAAGAAGCTCCATATCGCCAATGGCCTCATACCCTGCCTGAAGAACGTTACCGCCGTAAGACTGAGGGTAAGAACGAGTCTGTGCATTTGCCCCGTTGACTGCCACAGCTGCTATGCCTGCGCCTGACTCAATCAGGGTCTGGCTGAAAGATACACCTTCAGTGCTAAGAAACTCGGTTCTTTCTTTGTAAAACTCCATGGAACCCTGGGTTGACTTAACCAGCGGATTCCTGGCAATTAATCTATGGGCCTCTTGAAGAAGATTGATTTTATCCTCGAGTTTCACTTCGAAAGGGTCGATTTTGCAAGGTGAAGTCCAGGTGTCGTCAAAGGCTTTTACCGGTGTCAGTCTCACAGGGCTTTCTTTGGGTACCCTGGCCCCGGCCTTTGCTATTGCAAGGGCTTGATCAGCAGCTTCAATGCCGCCTTTTGCCTCGAGACAACCACGGGCTCCGTAAAAACCCCACGCTCCGTCAAGCAGGGTCCTAATCCCGAATCCTTTGGTTTGTGTAGCAGTAAGTGAAGTCACTTTTCCGTTTTGAACCGCCAGAGTCTGGACTTTTTCGTCAACGAGTCTGATGTCTGCGTATTCAGCGCCCTGGTTGGTCAAATACTGAAGTATGCTTTGCTTAGGAGCTACCAATTCCTCGCCCCCTGACTTTTAGATGGATTATAGCAGGAACTGCTATTGATTGCATGTTCACTAACTGGCATGAATGCTGAGTAATGAGATAACTGGGATTAGATGGTGCGTATCAGGTCGTATCACTGCCGGTTCAGGGCCCTTTCATACCAAGCAGTATACGAGTATTCGGTAATGCGGTTTTGGCGGCTTGCCTGCCAGCCTCAATCAGTTCTTCTGCCTTGTAGAATTGGTGTGCATGGAATGGCCTGGTATTGGGTTTTAGCAAAACGTCGGGTTTGAAAGGGTTAAGTTTTCCAGCTCTATGGAGATCCATGGCTTCGTTCATTATGTCTGCAGATTGGAGAATGGCTTTGATGCCAGACCAGTTGTAGCCGACTTCCTTTTGAGCTGTACCTGTGGGTGTGTTCTCTTTTATCCGGCCGTCACCTGTTGACTTGTAATTAACATAAAGCCGGCTGAAAGCTTCTTTGGCTGAGGCCCCCAGTTTTTCAGTAAATATGTTGTCGATTACTTCATGGTATCTTTCAATATGACGGAAATGTGTGCTTTTTGTATCGGAGACAATCTCTTTTATGCGCTGTCGCATCAGATCTGCTGTTCTGGCAGAAAGCATAATGCCGGATTTTGCAAGGGCCCAGATGTCTCCTGTATTAGATACGTCCACTCCCATAGTGAAATTCGCGCCTAGCTTGTGAATTATGTCTGTGGGGACGTTGTCTACAAGCCCGCCGTCTACAAGAGTCGTGCCATTTGTGTGCACAGGAACAAAGAGTCCTGGAATTGACATACTTGCCCTTACCGCGCGTGCAATATCTCCTTCATTTATGTAGACAGGTTTACCGCTGTCGAGATTACACGCAACTATGATCAGGGTAATGCCACGGTTTCTTAAATCTCTGAAAGCAAGGCCTTTAGTAAGCTTACGTAAGACATCTTCTACCACATCACCTTTCAAGAGCCCGCCGTCCCAGTAAAGGTCTGCCCATTCGAGCACTGCCTGGCGTGTAAGAGACAGGGCCATTTGCTCAGAAAGATCCAGTGTTCCACAGGCGTAAGACGCACCGATTATTGCACCCATGCTTGTGCCGGAGATGATGGGAAAATGTATGCCCGCGGAAGTCAAAACGTTCAGAACCCCAATGTGGCTCAATCCCAAAGCTCCGCCGCCGCCCAGGGCAATTCCCGGGACGAGGTTTTCGGGCGTATGAGAACTGCTACGGGCGCCTTTGTTGCCTAAGCCCAGTAGATGCTTGATCCTTGTCCCCAAACCCGGATTTTCCAGGGTTGACACTGTGGGACATGATTCCAGACTCTTTTTTGGCATTATTTACCTACCTTCTCCTGGATCGGCACGGTTTGAGATGCTTCCAAATTAGCCGGTTTTGGTCGAGTTTTATCCATGGTTAGGGCGTGGCTCCCTTATTGTTCGTCTCTATCATTTTAAGCAAAGTCTTGTATTTCTTGCAATGCATCACGGTGATGCGGGCACGGGTTTATTTTAATACGGAAACCGGAAAATCCATCACAAGCACACACTCAATTTATGCTGTATGGCGTGGTGCCGTATTGGTGTTGTGATATGCCAGGGATGCTATTAAGGCAGGGATAGCAGGATTTACAAAAGGCGGTGAAGAAATATGCCCTGACGACAATGATTGCTCAACCATATCTACTGATTCAGAAACAAAGGGGATTTGAATCTAAAGCAAAGGGATATCAAAGAGGTGAGAGTTACTGTCATCCCTGTCGGAAGTCGCCAATATTGCCCAGGAAGTCTGTAATGCTATTGCATCTGTCATCGGTGTTGATGTTGAAATTGTAGACGATGAACTGGTGCGGGTTGCAGGGACTGGGAAGTATCGTTCCAGAGTTGGGTGGTCTTTGGAAACTGAAGGAGCAGTCTATCGCCATGTGCTCAATACCGGGAAAGGTATTGTTGTTACCGAACCTGGCAAGGAACCTCTGTGCAAGGACTGTGATAGATTTGGGATATGCGAAGAAAAGGCGGAACTTTCATCACCAATTATAGCCGAGGGGAAGACAGTGGGTGTAATTGGACTTGTGTGTTTCGACGAAGAACAGCGCAGCCGTATGATTTCACGTCTGAAATCCCATCAGGAATTTACCGGCCACATGGCAGATCTTCTGGCAGCCAAGGTAGTTGAAACTCAACTGTTTCGTGAAAAACAGCTTGCCGCTGAAATTATCATGCTTCTTATGGACAAAACAGACGAAGCTGTAATAGCTGTGAATAATTCAGGAAAGATTATTTACCTTAACAGCAGAGCCGAAAAGATGATTGGATTAAGGAAGGCTGATCTGCCATCTGGAAGGCCCCCCGGTAACCATGGTGTGAAGACAGTCTCCGAACTTTTCAAAGATCTTTTGTCATCGGGTGAAAAGTACAGTTCCAAAGAAGTGTTTTTAGATCTTGGAGACGGAGAACAAGGATACAAAGTGTCTACAAGCGTTCTGAAAGGTGACGGGCACAGTCTTGGGGCAATAGCTTCCATCATACCTCTCCTTGAATTGCATCGCTGGGCTTATGATATTACCCATGGCAGTGCCGGGCCTGCCTTCGAAATGAGTGTTTTGGTTGGCAAAAGCCGGGCGATTTCAGAAGTCAAGCGTACAGCCCTCAAGGTTGCCCGGAGTCCTTCCACTGTTCTCATTCAAGGCGAAAGCGGTACAGGAAAGGAATTGCTGGCCAGGGCAATTCACTCAGCCAGTGGCAGACAGGATAAGCCTTTTGTTCCGGTAAACTGTGCCGCGATACCAAACGGACTTTTAGAAAGCGAGCTTTTCGGATATGAAGAAGGCTCTTTTACAGGTGCCAAAAGAGGAGGCAAACCCGGCAAGTTCGAGATAGCAGACGAGGGCACGTTATTCTTCGATGAAATCGGAGACATGTCGTTGCACCTTCAAGCAAAACTTTTGAGGGTGCTTCAGGAACGGCAGGTAGACAGAATTGGCTCCACAAAAAGTAGGGCCTGTGATGTAAGGATCATAGCCGCCACAAATCAGGATCTTGAGCGTAAAATCAAGCACGGTGAATTTCGCGATGACCTGTATTTCCGCCTAAATGTTATCCCGATTAAGATTCCGCCCCTCCGAGAGAGGTTAGATGATATCGAACCTCTGGTATGGCATTTCGTTAAGAAGTATTCAAAGATATTGAGAAAGCGGATAAGCGGCGTTGATCCGCCGGTGTTTGAGGTTTTGCAAAGATGTCCCTGGCGGGGCAATGTCAGGGAACTTGAAAACGCTATTGAATATGCTATCAATTTCGAGAGCGCCCCGGTGTTGACCATGGATAGCCTTCCTCAGCGGTTGATGAAAGAGTGTTTATCTTCGGGTAAAGGTGGGGCATCTGAACATGGGCTAGGTGTTCTTTTAACCCTGGAACAAATGGAAGCAGCCATGATACGCAATGCCCTTGAAATCTACGGAGACACCTATGAAGGAAAGAAAAAAGCTGCTGAAGTCCTGGGAATAGGAATTGCAACTTTGTACCGCAAGATATCCCGGTACGGCCTGAAATCTGTTTAGGGAGAGTAGTTGAGAGGGACTTATCATTTCGAGAAACACGTATCATTATGATAGCCCATGCTAAACGCACCTTTCCAGGCACCTCCCAAATATTTGCGCAGTGGTTGTGTATCACAATGATAAAGATTGTGGGTTTAGAAACCGGTTTGCAGACAACGACATCTTTTTTGCCGGTAAATTGCCGGCACTTTGCTAATGGGTGGAATATAGCCTGATACGCTGTGCTTTTACAATCCGGGAATAAAGAGGTGAAGGTATTCCAATCAGGCACAGAACCCCTGAACGCTTCTGACGGCACGCTTCTTGCATCATTAATAATACTGGCAGCCCAAAGGAGGCATCTGAGTTGTTGAATGAAGAACGGATAGGGTTTCTGGTGAGATTGTCTCAAGACATGGTCAAGTGTCCAAGCCTTTCCGGGCAGGAGGATAAGCTTGCTTCACTGGTCAGCAAGGCCATGATCTCCTTGGGTTACGATGAAGTGACGGTTGACAGATACGGGAACGTAGTGGGCAGGATTTCTTTTGGCACACCAGGCAAGAGGATTTTGCTGGAAGGGCATATGGATCATGTGGAACCGGGAGACTTGTCTCAATGGACTGTTGATCCTTATGGCGGGGTTATTAAAGAGGGCAAGATCTATGGGCGCGGAGCGTCTGATATGAAGGGTAGCCTTGCGGCCATGATAGTTGCAGCTGCCTGCTTAAAGGAGGATAAAGCAGGCAATTTGAGTGGGGACATTCTTGTAGCGGGTTCGGTTCATGAGGAATGTTTCGAGGGTATTGCCTCCAGGGAGATCGGACAAGAATACAAGCCTGACTGGGTTGTAATAGGTGAGCCATCTTCATTGAATCTCAAAAGAGGCCAAAGAGGCAGGGCAGAGCTGGTGCTCGAGACTTACGGTAAGCCGGCCCATTCATCCAATCCCCGGGAAGGGCTCAATGCTCTGAAGAAGATGGTTAAACTTTTGGCCGCGATGGATGAATCTTACATTCCGCCGAAACACGAGATTTTGGGCGAAGGGATTCTTGAGCCTACGGATATTATTTCATTCCCGTATCCCGGCGCCAGTGTTGTGCCTGATAGGTGCAGGGTTACCCTTGACAGAAGGCTTTTGGTGGGAGAGCCTGAAGAGGCTGTTTTAGAAAGCCTTCAGGGTATTATCGACGGGATAGCTGCAAAAGACCCTGATTTTAAGGCTAAAGTAGCCGTAGCTGCAGGCGAGGATAAATGCTACACAGGTGAGACAATTCGAGCCAGGCGGTTTGCCCCGGGATGGTTGCTTGACGATGATCACGAATTTGTGAAAGACGCTGTGACAGCACTCATGAAAGCAGGATTGTCCCCTGAGCTTTCTCACTACGCTTTTTGCACTAACGGGAGCTACTATGCCGGGGTTGCAGGAATACCTACCGTTGGTTTCGGCGCCTCTAAGGAAGAACTTGCCCACGTAATTGATGAGTACGTGGAAATCGAAGATCTAATTGCGGCATGCAGGGGGTATTATGCAATTTCAGAGTCAATGCTCCAAAGAGGTTCCAAATGAGATTTGCCTTTGATTTTTGCTGCCGTCTTGCTCAAGGCTGCCCCGGGAAAGGGCAATTGAGATGCTTAGATTAGTAATGGCCCTAGTAATCGGAGAAGAAGGGTAGATGGAAATGTCAAAGGACTTTGAACTAAGATGTGTATTATGCAATCGACGATTC
>JAXGOJ010000031.1:0-14952 GCA_040767525.1 Bacillota bacterium
CTGATAGACTAAAGGGCCTTACCAAATTGCTTAATACTGTAGGGCTTCCAAGGCTTACAGTAGGCGGTTTTGTGATTGCCCTTTTCATCCTTGGCGGAATAAAAGGTTTGCCCCTGCATAATCTGATGAGCAATTCCATTAGCAGGTTTGCCATGAATGCAGTTATGGCACTGGCCATGGTTCCTGCGGTTCAATGTGGGATAGGCCCCAACTTTGGCCTTCCAATCGGATTGCTAGCCGGCCTAATCGGTATGGTTTCAGCCCTGGAGTTAGGGTTCAGAGGGTTTGACGGCCTTCTCCTGGCCATGGTTATCGGCGCCGGGCTTGGCACATTGCTTGGGATTGGCTTCGGATTATTCCTCAATAAGGTCAAAGGCCAGGAAATGATGGTTGGGACGTACGCCGGATTTGCAGCCGTATCTATTATGTGCATTTCATGGTTGATACTTCCGTTTAGGAATCCTGAGCTCATATGGGTCTTGGGTGGGAAGGGGCTCCGGCTTACAATCAGTCTGAAAGATACCTTTGGCCACCTGTTTGATCGATTATTGAAGTTCAAGATTGGCCGGGTGGAAATCCCTACAGGGTTAATTTTGATTGTACTTGGGCTTACTGCCGCCTACAAGATTTTCGAGATGACTAAAGTTGGAATCGCTATGGATTTGGCAGGGCAGAATGAGCGTTTTGCACGGGCCGCAGGGGTTAATTGTGAACGTATGAGAATAGTAGGGACTGCGATTTCCACGGCGTTAGGGGCAGTTGGGATAATTGTGTATGCCCAAAGCTACGGTTTTATCCAGCTGTATACGGCTCCTTTGCTTATGGCTTTCCCTGCCGTTGCTTCAGTATTGATCGGCGGGGCTACCCCTTCATCAGCATCTGTATCAAATGCTCTCATTGGCACGTTTCTCTTTCAGTCACTGTTGGCTACAACGGTCCCGGTGGCCCAAAGTGTAATCGGCGGGGATATTAGCGAGATTGTGCGGCTTATAGTCTCTAATGGGATGGTACTCTATGCATTGACCCGGGGGCACGGAGGTGGCAACGGTGAATAGGGATTATAGGAAGAACATTCAGCAGTTTCTCGGGCTTAATATAGTGCCCATAATGTTTGTTGGCCTTTGCCTTTTGGGTGTGAGATGGAGCGGTAAACCTCCGGTTTTCCTTCTCCAAGAGGTAGTATTTCGTATGAGCCGGAACTCATTTCTGGTGTTGTCATTGGTTATTCCGGTTATGGCAGGGTTAGGGCTCAACTTCGGCCTTGTGATCGGAGCCATGGCAGGCCAGGCCGGCCTGATTTTTGTTGCAGCAAAGCAGATTCCGGGCATGTTGGGATTTTCGGTGGCGTGCCTTGTGGCCATTCCCCTGGCTCTTGGACTCGGCTATTTGATAGGGAAAATCATGAATAAGGCCAAAGGCAGGGAAATGATTGCCGGAATGATCCTGGGGTTCTTCATGAACGGCATATATCAGCTGGTGTTTTTGTTTGGAATAGGTACAGTGATACCTTTTTCAAACAAGGACATGGTGCTTCCAAGCGGAATAGGGTTACGGAATACTGTCGAACTTAAGTCAATCAAATGGGTGCTTGATGAGCTGGCAATGGTCAAGGTGGGGAAAGTGCAGGTTCCACTGGCTACCCTGGCTCTCAGTGCGATTCTTGCGTGGCTCGTGATCGGGCTTTACAGAACCAAGCTGGGACAGGATATCAGAGCCATAGGCCAGGACATGAAGGTAAGCCAGGTTGCAGGGATTCAGGTGGACCGAACCAGGATAGTTGCTATGATGATTTCTACAGTGTTAGGGGCTATTGGACAGATTATATTCTTGCAGAATATCGGTACTTTGAACGTGTACGACAGCCACGGGCAGATAGCGACTTTTGCCATTGCAGCAGTGCTTGTGGGAGGTGCGACTGTGTCAAGGGCTACTGTTGGCCAGGCGCTTCTGGGCACATTCTTGTTCCACTTACTTTTTATTGTGTCTCCATACGCAGGCCAGAATCTGCTTGGAAGTGCCCAGGTAGGAGAGTATTTCCGAGTATTTATTGCTTATGCAATTATTGCTGCCAGCCTTGCGCTTCACTCAATGCAAAGGGCAAGGTCGCAGATGGCGTCAAGGTGAGATGAGGGGACGGTCCGAGCGTTCCATCAAGGGTTCCTTATTAGGATTCCGGAACGGGGAAGGCCCCCCATCCCGGGCCTGGTTTCTGAGAGGCCGTTGTGCCTGGCTCGCCAGGCTTTACCGGCCAAGTATGGCATTTCGTTCTTCATCAGTAAGTATTGACAGAATCTCTTTGCCCAAGTACTCCATTGCCTTTTGGCTGAAGATTTCTTGCCAGATGAATTGACGGGAGATGAAGACTACATGCTTGTTACCGGTCCAGATGCAAGTATCAGAAGTGCCGGTTCCGCCTACCAGTGCCTGGCTATTGTCGGAAACGAGAACCAGGCTCTCGGTAGTCTGCTGGAGTTCACTTTCTTCCCGTGGATGCCGGACAACTTGCCCAAAGTCAACTTCGGCCTCGCCGGAGAGTATCAAACGAACTGAAACGTCCCTATTCCAGGCGTCTTCAAGTTCAGAGGACAGCTGGGCAAGGGCGTTGTCATCCAAAGAAGCCAGGATCTCTTTGCTCGAAGATCTGATCATCTCCCTGGCACGGGCGATGATGGAATCTTGGCCTACCAGGTTCCACACTTGCTCAAGGGGTGTTTGACACTCTTCCCGGGACAACAGCTCGTGGGCGGCATCAAGGGCATCTTCGTATTTGTGCCGCAGACTATCCAATAGTGTGGTCACAGGTACAGGCGCGTATCTTGTTGTATCACCCATTGGAATGGACATAATCGCACCTTTGTTGGTAAGGCGACCCAAAGCCTCATATACCATAGACCGTGGGATTCCCGCGTCCTTGCTGACTTGGTATCCTGTTGCCGGGTTATTTTTCAGAAGGGCCAGGTAGGTTTTAGCCTCGTATTCTGTGAACCCAAGTTCTGTCATTGCATCAAGAGTTGCATTCTTGCCCGGTGTTTCCATGCTCATCACCTTAGCATTGTATTTTTCACCGCTCAAACCATTCAGGCTATCTGTTAGGCAAAGCCTACATAGTAGTGTCAATAAGGATTGCGTAGTTCTTATTCGAACTACTCCAGCTTATTTCTCAAAGATACTCGTGTCAATAGCCTGGGAAAGTGACTGTAATGACGAACCGCACCCTGAAGAGGTATTATTAGAAAAGGAACTGAATTCATCTCCTCAAAAGAAAGGGGCTAATCCGTCTAGATGAAGTACACAGGTCAAACTACGTATGAACTTGATATATGCGGACTAAAGAGGAGTCTTCCTGTGATTCAGGTAGCTCCGGATCTTTGGATCGCTTCCTTTGTGATGCTGGGAGATACACAATTGGTAAATGTCTGTGCAGGTGCATTGGCTGGGGAAATAGCCAGGTATGATTTCGACGTAATCGTAGGGCCTGAGGCTAAAGCAGTTCCTTTGCTTCAAGCACTGTCCACTTTATTAGGGCATCAAAGGTATGTTGTCTGCAGAAAGAGCGTAAAGGCTTACATGCACGACCCTATAAAGGTTGAGGTCCAAGCAATAACTACCCCGGGGGCGCAGACTCTGGTCCTTGACGGCATAGATGCAGCCCGAATAAGAGGTAAGAGGGTGGCAGTTGTTGATGACGTGGTGTCTACAGGGGGAAGCATGATGTCAGTCGAGGGACTGATGAAAAAGGCAGGTGCTACTATTGCCTGTAAAGCTGCTGTCTTAAAGGAAGGCACTTCCTATTCAGGAGACTTGATCTATTTGCACGATCTACCTGTGTTTACAACCAAAGGATAAAGATTCCCACGAGATTATGAGTGGAAAGATCGGCAGTGCGTAAGTACTTTAAGACAACGAATATGTAGATCCCCGCGAGACTATCAACAGGAGTCTTGCGATTAAATGGATCTTAGCCTGGATAGTTTTGAGTGGGGCTACGATAAAGAGTTTGGTTGAAATTGCAGTTGAGAAATGATTTCACCGAAAAAACGCGCCCCCGCCTTGTCAGTTTGCTTCCATTTCTTTCGCAGGAGGAGTAAACTGGGATAGGAATTAAAATATATCCACTATAGACAATCCTCTTGAAAGAGGCAGGTGAGGAAAGTGGACGCAGGTGCAAGCAATGACCCTGGGCCTAGCAGTAAGAACTTGATCAATGAAGAGGAGTCTGCTTTCTCGCCGGACTGCCTTGCCTGGTTCTTAACCTGAAGTATTGGCCCTAAGTGTATCTGACATAGCCGGTTATGGCCTGGTTAGCAGCAGTAAGTCACTGATTGCCGGTTGTAACGGCAAGTGTCACAGGTTGTGAGAAAAGGCGCTCGCCAGGTACCTGTTTTTTGGCACCGGAAGGTACACGGTATGGGCAGAATCCCCTTCATTACATCGAGTATTGGGCCCCTGGGGAACTTGTTTTGCCTGATTTTGAAATGTATTCCTTAGCAGCCGGATGATCAGGGTTTTCCTGCAATGGGTGTTCAATGAGTTTCTGCACATGATAATAGAAGGGGGCGATTCCCTTGGCCCAGGTAAATGTTACCGAAGTGGCTACCATGATTTTGGCCCATAACTGGGCGGCTCTCAGGGATTTGCTTTCAGGCTGGCGTGTTCCTGATATTGCCGATGTTTTGATTCAACTCGATAAACCGAGCCGGGTGCTTCTGTTCAGGTGCCTTCCCAGGAAGACGGCGGCTGACGTCTTTTCTGAACTTGAAGGTGAGGACACTGACTCTTTGTTGAAGGAACTGACCGACGAAGAGACCAGGCTTTTGCTTGCCTATATGCGTCCTGACGATAGGACTGAGCTCCTTGAGGAACTTCCGGGACAGGTTACTCAGCGGCTATTGAATCTCTTGAGCCCAGATGATCTAAGAGAGGCACGCAGCCTTCTGGGATACCCTGAAAGGAGCATCGGACGCCTTATGACTCCTGACTACGTGGCAATTCGCCCTGATTGGCCCGTTTCCCGATCTATGGAGCAGGTGAGGCAAAGAGGGCGTGACAGCGAGACTGTAGATACACTGTATGTAGTGGATCCAGGGTGGAAACTCCTTGGAGCTGTTTCTTTGAGACAGCTGATTCTGGCCAAGCCGGATCAGACAGCGGAGAGCATCATGGCCTCTCCTGCCATATCCCTGTCTGCTCTCGATGACCGTGAAGAAGCAGCCCGGGTAATGGATAAATATGACTTGTCTGTATTGCCCGTGGTTGCTTCTGATGGGGTAATGGTGGGAATCGTTACGTCTGACGACATATTTGAGGTGGCTCAAGAAGAGGCCACAGAAGACTTTCATAAGTCAGCCGCGGTTACTCCTCTTAAAACTGGTTACAAAGAAGCAAGTTTGTGGGTGTTGCTCAAAAGCAGGCTAGGGTGGCTTCTCACTCTCATTGCAGTGGATTTGGTGGCTGCCCGGGTAATGGCAACGTATGAAGGAATAATCTCCAAGGTCGTATCTCTTGTGTTTTTCATGCCCCTCATTATCGGTTGCAGCGGAAACGCAGGTTCTCAGTCGTCTACCCTCGCAGTTCGGGACCTGGCTTTAGGAGAAGTTGACCGGGGGGATTGGCGAAGACTTACGCTTAAAGAAATCGTCGTGTCCGCGGGCCTGGGTTTGACTATTGGATTTGCGGTTTGGAGGCCTGCAATTCTTCAGGGAGGTGCCGGGGTAGGAGCAGTGGTTGCTCTTAGCTCTGTTCTGATAGTTGTCGTAGGCGGAACAGTGGGGATGTTAACCCCGTTTTTGCTAAACAGGTTGGGGTTCGACCCGGCTACTTCAAGCTCACCACTTATTACATCTATTGCAGATATTTTAGGGGTTATTATCTATTTTTCTTTGGCAAACCGGTTCTTAGGGCTGTGAATACAGATAGCCCATCTTCAGGGAGGTGGAGGCCATGGATGAAGTTAGGAACGAAGAAAACAACATAAAGGGTACCACAGGGGACGAAATGAAATATACGGCGAAAGACACTATAATGGCCCTTATCGACAATCGTGACTGGGCCTCGTTGCGAAAGCATATTGCCAGGCGGCCTGTGGCTGAAATAGCAGATTTCCTTTCAGAGCTGGGCAAACCTGACAGAGTCCTTTTGTTCCGGGTCCTGCCAAGGAACGTGGCCACAGAGGTGTTTTCCTACCTTGAGACTTCTGAGCAAGACGAACTGCTCAAAGAGCTCACAGACGAAGAGACCAGGCATATTATTGCAAATCTGGCCCCTGACGACCGTACCGAGTTGCTTGAAGAACTGCCTGCCCAGGTTACCACCAGACTTCTTGACCTTTTGCGTCCTGAGGATTCCAAAGAAGCAATGTGGCTTTTGGGCTATCCGGAAAAGAGCATTGGGCGGCTTATGACTCCTGATTATGTGGCTGTGCTGCCTAATTGGACTGTGCGGCAGGCTTTGGAACACGTCAGGAGGTGGGGCAGGGACAGTGAAACTGTGAATATGGTCTATGTTAAAGATGACAAGGGAACGCTAATCGGTGCAGTATCCCTCCGGCAGCTGGTTCTTGACAGCCCGGATACTCAGGTCAAAGACATTATGCGGACTTCGACGGTGAGTGTCAGGGCTTTTGACGATCGACTAAGGGCTTCTGAGATTATGGAACGTTATGGGCTGTGGGTGCTCCCGGTCACCGACTCACAGGGGGCACTGGTAGGGATCGTCACCGGCGACGACGTTTTTGAACTGGTAAGAGAAGAGATTACTGAGGATTTTCATAAAGGTGCAGGTGTTGCACCAATAAGGGTCAGCCTGAAGGATGCAGGCCCTTTACTTTTATACAAGAATCGTGTTGGATGGCTTTTGGGCCTGGTAATCGTGTACCTTCTTTCAGGCAGGCTCATGGCGTCTTTTGAAGATACCATAGCCAGGGCTGTATCTTTAGTGTTTTTCCTTCCGTTGATAATCGACAGTGCAGGGAATGCAGGATCCCAGTCTGCTATTCTCATGGTCCGGGCCATTGGAGTTGGAGATGTCACCGCAAGGGATTGGGCAGAGGTCTTACTGAGGGAACTTGGAGTTTCGGCCATCCTCGGAGCAATAATGGGCCTTACTGTATTAACGGTAGGAGCAGTTTCTGTAGGTTTGGATGTAGGTGTTGTTGTTGGTTTGACCATGTTGATAACTGTTGTGATGACCTGTTTGCTAGGTGCCATGATTCCGTTTTTGTTGAACAAGCTTGGTTGGGATCCTGCGTCTGCCAGCTCGCCTTTAGTCACTTCAATAGCAGACATACTTGGAGTGATCACCTATTTCTTTACTGCAAGATGGTACTTAGGAATATAGAAGCTGAAACCCGGGTGAAACCCGGGGACGGTCCTAACGTTTCACAAGTCTAACTGAAACGTTAGGACCGTCCCCGAGGTTCACCGAGGTTCAGAGTTTCACAATTGCCACTAATCAGGAACGCTACTTCTTTAGAATAAATTGGCCCAACCGTTTATCTGTTTGCTGGCCATACAGTAAAGCAGGATGGCCGTTTATGAAAACATGCTTAATGCCCTCAGGTTTCTGGAACGGATCAACATAAGTAGCTTTATCTGCAACATTGACCGGATCAAATACAGTGATATCAGCTACCAGGCCGATTCTAAGAGTGCCGCGGTCGGTAAGCCCCAGAACATCAGCAGAAAGCCCAGTTATTCGATACACGGATTCTTCTAGGGAGATTCCCTTTTCACGGGCCCAACGCAAAAAACGAGGGAAGGTGCCAAAATTGCGCGGGTGGGGTTTGCCTTTGTTCTCCTCGGCTGCTAACGGTAGCCCGCGGCCATCGCTACCGATAGTATAGTTTTTCTGGGCCAGCATATAATCAACGTCACCCTCGCTCATACAAAAAGAAATGCACGTGCATCTAGCTTCAGTCTCTATGGTGACCTTGACCATGGTTTCTGCCATGCTAAGACCGAGCTCCTGACTCAGTTCCCAGATATTCTTGCCGTCGGCTGTAGGGTAGCGCCCTTCGGTGGTAACGACATATAAGCTTTCACCGTCGGATTTAGTTTGAAAGGCATCTTCCAAGAAATCCATAATACGGTGCCGTTCTTCACTCTTGAGACGTGCAATGGCCATATCTGTACCACCTTGAATGGACCACTTGGGGAAGGAAGTGGTGATGCCGGACGAAGCGGCTGTATAGGGATAAAGGTCTACGGTCACATTGATACCGGCCTCTCGCGCGGCAGCAACATTTTGCACAAACTCGGGGGCGCGTCCCCAGTTGTTCTTTTCGCTGGCTTTGAAATGGGCTATATGTATGTGCGCTCCAGTCTTGCGGTTGATTTCATACATTTCTTCTAAGGACGAGGGCGTGTTGCTGCCTTGGTCGCGCATATGGGAGGTTATGATGCCGTCATATTTGGCCACTACCTCGCCTAAAGCATTCAATTCTTCCTGATCGGAAGATACACCTGGCGCATACCCCAGCCCAAGTGACAGTCCCCACGCGCCTGCCTGCATGTCGCGATGGAGCAGTTCCTGCATCTCTTTAAGTTCTTCTGGCGTCGCTTTGCGGTCTTCAAAACCCATCACGCCACACCTTAATGCCCCATGGCCAATAAGGGAAATCAGGTTAGTGCTCATCTTCTTACCCTGGGCTTGTACCTTATTCATAAATGCTTGAAAAGAGTCTGAAGCAAAACCCGTGAAAACGCTGCCCGCGAAGTTGCGGATATTGTCCATGCGATCTTTGGGGCAAGGATAGATGGTAGACCCACACTGGCCGGCCAGCTCTGTGGTTACTCCTTGGTAAATCTTGCTTTCGCAACGGCCGTCCAGTAAGAAAGAAGTATCGGAATGGGAATGAATATCGATGAAGCCAGGTGCTACTGCTAAGCCTGTTACATCGACAATCTGTTTGGCTGCGCCTACTAAAGTAGCTGCAATATCAACGATTCTCCCGTCTTTGATGGCCACGTCGGCTTGGAATGCCGGGGATCCGGTACCATCTACTACGGTACCGCCACGAAGAATGTAATCATACATGTCTAGGCTCCTTTCATTTTAACCAATTAAGATCAAGTTCAGGCTGTCAAAGCCTAAGATGAGCTTATAACGCCACAGGCCAGAAATCTACCTTCTGCTAAGGTCAAGTCCCTATTGCGCTGCAAAATTGTCATCGCCTTCCGATCGCCCCATCAGTCAGAAAACACTGGAAGTTACTTTTACAATTAAGGCATCTTAGATGATTCAATTCGGCCAGTTGCTTTCTAAGAGAGAATGATTATAATATTAATGCAAATTCATCGAAGAATAGTCATGCAAATTCGCAAATACTCCACACAGAAATCATCGTACCTGTGAACCTGCCCTGACGAAACCAGGAAAAGATCTGCTGTTTTGGTATAAATCGCTTGTACTATTGACGAGAAACACACAATGTATAGTTTCTAGAGGAAGTCTATATCGGGTCCTTGGACAAGCAGTATGATGATACTGTAAAACGGCTACGAGTCATCTGCGATCATTGTGACGTGGAAGCCCTATACTAGCAGCCTGTGTGAGTAATGCTCAAACGAGGCAAAATACTGGGACTGCACCCTCGGTTTGTTGTGAAATGAACAGGGATTTGGTTATGGGGGAGGTTTTTTGCTGGGAAGCATGGTTTTAATTGGACGATGTCGAATATATGAGTATGAAAACCTTTAGAGATTACCAACCAAATCAGGCGCTTTTGTTCCCTGTGGATTTGAATGAGTGGCTGCCCAAAGATCATCCGGCCCACTTTGTTAACGAGGTGGTAGAGAACCTGGATCTTTCGGCCATTTATGATAGTTACGATGAACTTCGCGGTAACCCTCCATACGATCCCAGGATGATGGTCAAAATATGGATTTATGCATTTATGAAGGGTATTCATTCTTCGAGAAGAATAGAGACTGCTTTGTATGAAGATGTGGGTTTCAGATATCTGTCGGCAAACCAGCAACCCGACCACTGGACCATTTCCCAATTTAGAAAACGTCATCATAAAGGCCTGGGTTCGCTTTTTGAACAAACGGTGAAAATGGCTCAAAGAGCTGGGCTTGTGAAACTGCGTCACGTAGCAATTGATGGTACAAAGATAAAAGCTAATGCATCCAAGCACAGTGCTATGAGTTACGCATATATGAAAAGAGAAGAGAAGCGGTTACGGGAGGAAATTGAACGCATACTAAGAGAATCTGATGAAATTGACCGTCTTGAAGATATGGAATATGGCGACAAGGCCGGTTGGGAGCTTCCTGAAGAACTGTCAACGCCGGAGAAACGACTTGCAGCTATCAAGAAGGCCAAGGCCGAACTTGAGCAAGAAGCCAGGGAAAAAGCTGCAAGACAACAAGATGAACGCCGGAAAGAAGCGGAGTCAAAAGGTAAAACATACAAACCGAGAACAGACCCCAAAGATGCCGAGCCAAAGCCAAGGGACCAAAGGAATTTTACTGATCCTGAATCAAGGATTATGTTAAATAGCGATAAGGCATTTATCCAATGTTACAATGCACAGGCCTCGGTAGACGCAGAGAGTCATATCATCGTTGCAGCAGACTTAGATAATCAAGCCAGCGATTCAACTTATCTTCCCGGCCAGTTAAAGCAGGTAATGAGGAACACAGGCAAACGTCCAAAAGAAGTATCCGCGGATGCCGGGTATTACAGTCAAAAGAACCTTGAATTCGTGCAGGGCCAGGGTATCGAGGCTTTCATTCCTCCGAACAAAGTAAAGCACAGTGAGTGGCGGACTCAAAAGGCCATACGAGGACGCATACCAAAAAACGCAACACCGAGATATCTGATGCAACGGAAATTGAGAACAAAACGCGGACGGGCCAGGTACAAATTACGGCAGACTTCGGTAGAACCAGTGTTCGGATTCATTAAACAAGGACTTGGCTTAAGACAGTTTTTACTCCGGGGTAAAGAAAAAGTGCGGTCCATGTGGAAATTCACATGTGCAGCGCATAATTTATGGAAACTGTACCGGGCAGGTGTAAGCCTTAGTCCAGCAGTGTGAAACAAAAGGCGAAGAGAATCTGCACGTTTTTTGAATGACGCTCAAAAACTCAATTCTAATCCCTATAATTCGTTTCTTAGATCAATTATGCACACAGGCTGCTAGTGAACTGCACTGCTCCGAGAACTGTGCGTGCTTTCATTGTTAGATGTTGGCGCTCTTCGACTGGTCATGAATAAGAGAAAGCCCATCCTGCTAGATTCCCAAATTGCGGAGTAATTCATCTGGTGTAAAAACTTGAACAGGAAAACGAGAAAAGTCCTGTCCGTTATATGTGCAGATAATCTCGATTTCGGCGTCACACATTTGAGACACAATAAACGCATCGAAGACATCTGATTGGGTTGTCCCGGATTCGGCCGCAAGTTCAATCAGTCTATCCAGGGAGCTCTCCTGAGGATTGACCAGACGAAACACGTTTCGCAAATTTGAGACTTCCGCAAGGGCGGCTCTGATATTAAGAGGGCTGGAAACCCTCCGCGGGTTTGTAACAACCGAATAAAACTCGAGAAGGTTCTGGGGAAACACGCAAGCTGAAACCAACCCCTTTGCCACAGTCTCCACAAGCCTTCTGGAAGACATGTGATGAGAATCATCTTGCATCACTGCATATACCAAAACATTTGTGTCTACGGCTATCATGGCTGACTCCCGTTTCCCTTCGGCCTGTCGCCGTAAATGTCCCTCCGGGAGAGAGAACCTGTAACCCTGGAGTTGTATCTCCCTAACTGAACAGTGCCCGCGTATAGACGGAAGTACTGCTCAAGAGCCTCTATAACAATTTCGTTTTTCGCCTTCCCGAGCCGGCCTGCAATTGAATCTAGCCTGGATAACAGACTTTCCTTACCCTTAGGGATATATATGTTCAACTGCATTTCATCACCCCAAGAGTATTATCTATAGTCACTACTTTAAAGTCAATAAGGTATATAGCAACCATAGCAGAAATCCACTATATGAATACCTAACACCATGCTTTGACGCCGGATAGCCCGGCGGAAACATGGTTCTGAATGCCGGGTAAACCGGCAAAGGGTGTTTTATGGCGCCGGGTAGGGCGGCGTTTTGGCAGGCGTACCAGATGGGTGCCGGGCAACCGGGCACTCGGTCAACCTCTTCACCTCTCGACAAAACAGCTGTCTCTACAAGGACTTTCCTGCTCCGTGGCGAATTATGTTAGCCTGGGAGGGTCCGATATGGCCAAAGAATCAAAACTGTTTATTGTGCTGTCATGCCTGGTAGTTGTGGGCCTGGCTGCAATTCTCATAATCACCCCTGTCCAAAGAGGGATGTTTTTCCGGCAAGACTATCTTCCGTTTTTTGTGAAGGCCTCGTGGTTCTTCATCGGAATTGCAGTAATTATGGTGATTGAAAGGCGCGGCATTTGGAAGCCTGTGCCCGACTTGGCCCTTCTGGCAGTTGTTGTCCTTTACGGCCTCACTGTTTTCTGGGCAAAGAGCAAAGGCGCTGCCATTGACGGCGCTCTTAAGTACTGTATATACCTGGGGGTTTTTCTTTCGGCCAGGTACGCTTCGAAGCAAAGAGTAGGGAACAGGCTCCTTAGATGGTCCATTGTGGCCAGTGGAGTGGTGGCTGCCATGGTTGGCCTTTTGGCGGCAGCCGGGATTATTACCTACAAAGATGCAGTGGTAGGCGGAAGAATCTACGGCAGTTTCCAATACCCTAACGCCCTGGCCGCTTATGAGATGTTCGTCTCCTTCATGCTGTTTCACGCCTGGTTCGAAACACAGAATCTGGAACGGCCCTGGGCCCGGATGATCAGCCAGGTGCTTTTTTCATTGTCCGGGTTTGCAATTCTTCTGGTAATAGTCCTTTCATATTCAAGGGCAACGTGGATTATTTTTGCAGCCGCGGTGGTTGGCTACTTTGCAATGCTTCCGGCCGGAGCCCGGGGCGGTATTTTTCTCCGCTTTATGACTGCCCTGGTCCCTGTTCTTGTGGTAAACGTTCCAATGGCCGCGGCCATACCCGCTACGGAACACGGCCTGGTGAAGAAATATATTCTCATAGGTGCTGCAATTTGCCTTGCAGCTGAAGTCGCTAGAATCGGGCTGACTTCTCTGGCCAAATCCAGGGTTTCAAAAGTGACAGCAGGGATGGGCAAAGAAAATGAATCCGGCGAAGCCTCGATTGGCACACATTCGCGCACTGGTGGCCCCCAGGGAAGAAGTCCTTTTCTATTCCGTATACCTGCTGCCCTTGCAATCATTGCAGTGGCTGCCCTTGTGCTCGGCTTTGCAACTGAAGCAGGCCAGGAGGTGCTTGCCAAAGTGTTGCCTGAGGCAGTAATCAGAAGGTTCAAATCAATTACCCTCACTGACAGAAGCCTGGTTACCCGGTTTTTCGCAACCAAAGATGCGTTTTTGATCGCCAAAGACAATCCCTTCGGAACCGGAGCGGGAGGCTGGAACGCCTTGTACCATAGATACCAGACTACCCTTTACTGGTTCACCGAAACCCACAACCACTTCGCCCAGGTCCTGGTGGAAACAGGTTTTCCGGGCCTTGCAGCCTATACCTTATTTTGGGCCTTCATATTCTACATGGCTTTCAAGGCATGGAAACTTGCCATGGCCGGAAAGAAAACCATGGTAGGGGATTTACACATATACACTGTACTTTTGTCCGAGCTTGTGGCAACGTCTTTTGCGGTTTTATCTTTGGTAGTCCACAGCAGCGCTGATTTTGATTTGTCTATCCCATCTATAGCAATGGCCCTCTTTGCAGCCACAGGAAGCCTCGCAGGCTCATCTGATGCCGTTTTCGCCATGGAAGGCCTATCTGATCTGCCCCAGGCTGGCTGCAAAGGCAGCCCTTGGGCCATACCGGATAACAAGGGCAAAAAGAAGGCCCAGCACTCCCGGGAAAAGGCCGGGCAGGAAAAAAGCAAGAGAAGGCCTGCATGGAAATCGTTCAATACAGCTGCCGGGCCCCTGGAGTCAAGGTATTTTCTTGATGCCTTGTCCCTGGTTATCCTTGCAGTAATTGTAATGGTGCCTGCCCAGAAATATTATAGGGGCATGATATACGGAAGCACAGGCATTCAGGAGATCGTCAAAGGGAACATATTTGACGGAAGAGATTTGATGCTGAAAGCCATGGAATATGATCCTAATACCTCATCTTACGCATTGGATTTAGCAAGAAGCTATATCCATGAATACAAAGATACAGGCGACCCGGATGTTGTTGAAACTGCCAGGCTGTACCTGGACCTTGCAAAAGAAAAGAACCCTTATGATCTTGATACCAGATCACTTCAGTCACAAATGCTTTCGGCACTTGGGCTGCATGATGAAGGCGCAGATGCAGCCTATGAAGTTACAGAAATGATTCCCCTTGATATAAGGTTTTATGAACTTCTTGCTACCAGTGCAAACGAAGCTGTGGTAAGCCATGGGTTATCCCTATTGTCTCAAAGCATGCAATCTGAGGAAAGACAACAACATGTAGACGCCATGAACAAGTACGCAGGCATAATCAAAGAGATTTCTGCCCGGCTCGAGGAACAAAAAGCAAAAATCACCGGTCTTTATGAAAAGACGTGGAATCCGGGGCAGCTTAATGTAACCCGGCCCATTGCCCTTTCCCTTGGGCAGGTGTATTTCCTGGAAGGAAATATGGAAGCTGCAATAGAAAATCTGAGTTCGGCAGGAAAAGACCCAGAACTTCAGGAAGACGCAGGTATCTGGCTTCGCGCCCTTACCATTGCTACCGGGACTGAAGCAGCTTTGCCTGAAGGGTTCGAGGCGAATGAACATGCCGCCGGGGTCATTTCTAAGATGTATAATTTGCTAAACCAATGAAACGCCGGGACGGTCCTAACGTTTCACAGACACAGATGAAACGGTGGGACGGCCCTAACGTTTCAGCCGTTTCACAAAAAGCAG
>JAXGOJ010000032.1:0-14573 GCA_040767525.1 Bacillota bacterium
ATGCCCGGCACGGCAGAGCCTTTACTTTTCGAGGCCCGGCCAATCTCAAGAACGCGTCATTCTCTGAGGATTTTCTGCCTATTGAAGAAGGGTGTGACTGCAAAGCCTGTAAGAGTTTTTCCAGATCCTATATCAGGCACTTGTTTACGGCACGGGAGAGTCTTGCTTGGACCCTTCTTTCAATTCACAACATACGGTTCTTTCAGAGATTCATGGATCGAATCCGGCACTGTGTAGCTCAGGGTACACTTTCGGGTTTAAGGGCCGAAATAGAAGAACTCTATCCTGTTTAGTGATGTTTGTCCCTTGATAACAAGGTGATCCGGGTTTTTCGTCGAACAAGGAACCATACTGACTTAATTGTAAGCAAAAGGAGGTTTTTGACTTGGGCGGACTAACACAGAATCCGATAATCGGAAATGTGCTGTGGATAGCCATGCTTTTTGGGCTCATGTACTTTCTTATGATACGTCCTCAGCAAAAGGAGCAAAGGGAAAGGGCCGAAATGATACGGGCACTTAAACCAGGGGACAAGATCCTTACAAACGGTGGAATGGTAGGGGTCATAACCAAGGTTGAGGATTTATCAGTGAAAGTCAGAGTCGCTGAAAAGGTTGAAGTGGAAGTAATTAAGACAGGTGTTGCAAGAACTTTGAGGGATTAATGTTCTGACTCTACATAGTTGCAAACTTGGACCTAAGAAGTGATCCAATCCGGGCTTTATGCCCGGATTATTTTTGCTATAATTACTTGTGGGATGAAGGAGATTAGTGCTTCATTGGCGAATAAAGTGATAGATACTGTGGTTTTAGAAAAGGAATGAAGGACAGATCCAATGAGGCGAATTGGCATACCAAGCTTGCCAGGAGCATTTGGGGGAGGAACGGGTATGGAACGTGAGATTCCTTTTAAGATAGACAGGAAGAGTGGCCTCCCCATTCATCTTCAATTAAAACGAAATGTAAGCTACTTGATTTCTTCAGGGTATTGGAAGAAAGGCCAAAAACTGCCTACAGAAAGGCAGCTGGCAGCCACCCTTGGAGTCAGCCGCAACACAGTCAGCCTTGCCTACAGGCAGCTGGAAAACGAGGGGCTTATTACGTCCAGGCAGGGCCGGGGCACCTTTGTTGCAGAAGCTGATGATCTTCTCAGAATGGAGAACAAGCGTGAAAGGCTTGCCAGGATCATCGATGTAGCCATTGAAGATACTCTGTCTCTGGGCTTGAGTCTTGAAGAATTTGTTGCCATGGCCGGTAACCGGGTAGAGCAGAGGCATCAAATGCTCCAAGAGGTGAAAATTGCATTTCTGGAATGTAATAAAGAGCAGCTAGACTACTTTGCCCGGGAGATTGAGTTTGGCACAGGTGTAAGAGTCATGCCGGTCCTTATTGATGATCTGGATTCTGGCACAGAATCGGCAGGCGTTGTAGAAGCCGCAGATCTGATTGTAACCACATTCTTCCACCTAGATGAAGTACGCAGCATGTTTCCGGAACGGCAGGGGAGTATTTTAGGGATAGCCCTTGATCCGGTCATAGAGTCTATAGTCAAGATTGCCAGGCTTCCCCACGGGGCCAAAGTGCTGTTGGTATGCCTCTCTGAAGCATTTGCTGAAAGAGTCATGAAGTCTATGGATCTTGCCGGGATTAAGGAACTTGAGGTCCAGGTTCACACAGGAAAAGACCCTTTGTCCTTGGAAAGAAAGCTTGAGGGTAAAAAAGCTGTGATTGTTTCTCCAGGGAGGCTTAAAGAGGTCTCTTCAATGGTGAAGAAAGGAACCCAGATCATAGAGTTCATCTATAAGCCCGATGCCGGGTCGGTGAATCTTCTACGATCCTCTGTTCTGGAGCATAGAAATAGGAATCCCAAGTAGGAGGCGATTAGCGGTGGGCCAAAAGTTGCCATGGGAGATAACGGTTAACTCCAAATGGTGCAAAAAATGTGGGCTGTGCGTAGAGTTTTGCCCACGCCAGGTCCTGGAAATGAAAGAAGTTCCAAGTGTCAAGGACGCCGAGCGTTGTACCGGGTGTCTTATGTGTGAGATGCACTGCCCTGACTTTGCAATCTCTGTAAAGAGGAGGGAGGCAAATTGATGAAAAAAGGAGCCAGGCTTCTTCAAGGAAACGAAGCATGTGTTGAGGGGGCAATTGCTGCAGGCTTAAGATTCTTTGCAGGTTATCCTATTACTCCTTCTACCGAGGTTGCCGAACAATGTGCCGCCAAACTGCCCAGGGTAGGCGGAAGGTTTATGCAGATGGAAGATGAAATAGCCAGCATGGCCGCAGTGTGCGGAGCTTCTCTGGCAGGGGTTAAGGCTATGACTGCAACCAGCGGGCCTGGTTTTTCGCTAAAGCAGGAAAACCTGGGTTTTGCGGTTAAAGGTGAGATACCTTGTGTCGTTGTTAACGTCCAGCGTGTTGGGCCATCAACCGGAATGCCTACTTCAACTGCCCAGGGAGATGTTATGCAGGCAAGATGGGGTGCCCATGGAGACCACGAGATAGTAGCCCTTGCCCCATCTTCTGTTCAGGAATGCTTTACCCTTGCAGTTGAGGCTTTTAACATAGCAGAAGAATACCGTACTCCTGTTATTTTGCTGATGGATGAGATGATAGGGCACTTAAGAGAGAAAGTAGTCCTGCCTGACAAGGATAGTCTGGTTGTTAAGAACCGTGAGAAACCTGATGTTCCGCCAGAGCAGTATAAACCGTTTGCCATGGACAAGGGAAAGGTACCTGGAGTTCCTCCCCTGGCGGCCTATGGTGACGGATACAGGTTTCACGTTACAGGGTTGACCCACGGAGAGGACGGTTTCCCCACAAACAACCCTGCCATTGGCGAAAAGCAGATTAAGAGGCTTAATGAGAAGATAAGCTCGAGGAAAAAAGAGCTGAGCAAGACAGAGAAGTTCTTTATGGACGATGCTGAAGTTGTTGTGTTCGCTTACGGCGGAACTGCAAGATCAGCCAAGAAAGCAGTTAAAGATGCACGTGCCCAGGGTATAAGGGCAGGGCTTTTGCGGCCTATTACCATTTGGCCGTTTGCAGAAGATGCACTTCTGGAAGTCAAGAAGAGTTCGCCTAAGGCAGTTATTGTCCCTGAAATGAACCTGGGACAGCTGGTTCTACCTGTAAAGAGGGCTATTGGCGATAGCTGCCCGGTATTGCCTGTTAACAAGATTGCCGGTCAGTTTATTGAGCCTGAAGAGATCCGGTGATAAAGGAGGCGATGTAATATACTTTCTGAAAAATACCTTAGAATGAAGAAACTTCCCCATATCTCGCGCCCTGGATGTACCACGGTATTGTGACCTATACTTCATTGTCAGAGCTGTAAGATGAGCCAGGCCTTGATACTGAAAAGACTGTTATCGTATCCTGGAATCGGGTGTTCAGCCAGGAAGCCCGGATACCTTTAACTTTGATACGCTTCACACTACCCATGGGCGTGCTATCGTTTTGCAACCGGCATTAAGATGACTTCGTCCTGAACTGCGTGTTATTGTGATTACCGGTGATGGCGATGCGCTTGCAATAGGAGGCAACCACCTCATTCATGCGGCACGCAGAAATCTCGAATTGACAGTTGTTTGCTTTAATAACAGATCTATGGAATGACTTCAGGCCAGTATTCACCCCTTACACCCCAGGGCAGCTATGCAACCACTGCACCTTACGGCATGGTCGAAAGGCCTTTTGACCTGTGTAATCTGGTAATAGGCGCCGGTGGGACATTTACTGCACGGAGCACCACTTACCACGCAAGGCATCTTACAAACATGATAAAAGAAGCTGTTCAGCATAAGGGGTTTGCCTTTGTGGATGCGTTGTCCCAGTGTCCTACCTATTTTGGCAGGAGAAACAAACTGAGAACTCCTTTGGACATGATGAATTGGTTCAAAGAACGTTCGGTCATGAAAGGATCCTGGGAGAAAATGAGCCCTGAAGATCGGGAAGGCAAATTCCCAATCGGAGTTCTGGCAAAGGGCGAGGCTCCTGAGCTAACAGAGATTTACGCTGAGCTTATTGACAAGATACAGCAAAGAGGTGAAGAGCAATGAGGTTGGAACTTCGCCTTGCAGGAGAAGGTGGACAGGGGCTCATTACTGCAGGGATAATTTTGGCAGAAGCTTGTGCAGAATACACTGATCTGAATGCAGTTCAGACTCAGTCATATGGCCCTGAATCAAGGGGCGGGGCTTCACGGGCTGACGTTATCATCTCATCAGATGAAATCGACTATCCTGAAATAAAGACTCCTGATGTACTTGTGGTAATGGCCCAGGAGGCAGCTGACAAGTATGCTTCCAAGGTCAAACCCGGAGGGAAAATCATTGTAGACACAACATACGTCAAACCGGTTTCCGGATTGGATGTCAAAGTAATCGAGTACCCTATAAGCGCGAAAGCCAGAGAACTGGGAAGGGAAATTGTTGCCAACATAGTGGCTTTAGGGCTCGTTGTCGGCATAACAGGCGTTGTTCCGGAAAAGGCAGCTATTGCGGCAGTTTTGGACCGGGTTCCCAAAGGAACAGAGGAACTCAACAAGAAAGCCTTTGCGGCAGGAGTTGAAGCTGCCAAGTCACTCTAGCCCCAGACAGGCGTTTTAGACGATCAAGTCAGATACCAAAGGGGGTCTGTGGAATATGATCAAAGAGGCCAGAGAGAAATGGGAGCAAGGGGCTTTGGCGAGAGTCCTTAACAGGTTTCCTGAAAGGCAAGAAGAATTTGCAACAGATTCAGGAATTCCTGTAGAGCGTGTCTGTACACCTGAAGATCTTAAGGGGTGGGAGTATCTTGACAAACTAGGATTCCCCGGGCAGTACCCTTTCACCAGAGGAGTCCAGCCTACTATGTACAGGGGCCGGCTGTGGACTATGCGGCAATATGCCGGTTTCGGTACAGCTCAGGAGACTAATGAAAGATTCCGTTTTCTCCTGGATCAGGGCCAGACAGGCTTAAGCGTAGCCTTCGACTTACCCACCCAGATTGGATACGATTCTGATCATGATCTTGCAGAGGGCGAAGTGGGACGTGTTGGCGTTGCCATTGACTCTCTGGAAGACATGGAAGTGGTTTTCAACGGGATTCCACTTGACAAGGTTTCCACATCTATGACGATTAACGCTCCCGCGGCTATTCTTCTTGCCATGTACCAGGCAGTAGGAGAAAAGCAAGGCGTGAGCCCGGATAAATTGAGCGGTACTGTCCAAAACGATATTCTGAAAGAGTATGTTGCCCGGGGCACATACATTTTCCCGCCGGAGCCATCAATGCGTTTGGTTACAGATGTTTTCGAGTATTGCTCAAAGAACATCCCGTCATGGAATACAATATCCATAAGCGGTTACCACATAAGAGAAGCAGGGAGTACTGCTGCCCAGGAAATTGCATTTACGCTTGCAGACGGGATTGCATATGTTCAGGCTGCTATCGACAAAGGGTTAGACGTGGATGCTTTTGCCGGCAGACTGTCATTCTTCTTCAACAGCCATATGAGCTTTTTTGAAGAAATTGCTAAGTTCAGAGCCGCAAGAAGGCTTTGGGCAAGAATCATGAAAGAACGGTTTAAGGCCAAAAAGCCGAAATCCTTGATGCTTCGCTTCCATACTCAGACTGCCGGGTCTTCACTGACTGCCCAGCAGCCTGACAACAACATAGTTCGTACAGCCATGGAAGCTCTGGCTGCTGTTCTCGGAGGTACTCAGTCTCTGCACACCAACTCAAGAGACGAAGCATTGGCCCTGCCTACTGAGGAATCAGTGAGAATTGCTCTTAGAACCCAGCAGATTATTGCTCATGAAACAGGAATAGCGGATACAATCGATCCTTTGGCAGGGAGCTACTTCATCGAGAAACTCACCGATGAGCTTGAAAGCAAAGCCCTTGAATACATCAAGAAGATTGATGACATGGGTGGTGCTGTAAAGGCTATCGAAAAGGGATTTATGCAGCGGGAGATTCAAGATAGCGCGTACAGGTACCAGAAGGCTGTGGAGTCTGGGCAGAAGAAGGTCGTAATTTCAATTCTTGGAGATCGAAGAAGAACAGCCTAAGAACTTATTAGCGGTGAATCCGGCAATTGGTGAAAGTAAAGAAGAGCGCTTGAGAGCCTTAAGGCAAGAAGAGACGGGCAGTCAGTGCAAGTGCCCTTACTACGATTGAGGTTGCTGCAAAAGGGCAGGACATCTGGTTCCACCGATCCTCTGTAAAGGCTTACGCTACAATAGGTGGTTTGCCATGTCTTGAGAGGTGTTTCTACTGTATCGTCCTGGACAGGATGTATAAGCATCTCAGGTGGGAGATTCAGTGGAAAGGATGGTGTCCTGTGTTAAAGAAGATTAATCATCTTGGGATCGCAGTCAAGGATTTGGACAGTGCGGTTAACACATTGAAGCTTCGTATTAAACTTGAGGTAAGCGGAATTGAAGAAGTCCCTTCCCAGAAAGTAAGGGTAGCATTTCTTCCGGTAGGAGAGAGCAGGTTGGCTTCTTGAGCCTACGTCTGAGGACAGCCCTGTTGCCAGTTTTGGTACCAATAGAGGAGAAGGCTACCATGTGGCTTTTGAGACGACTCCATTGAAGAAGTTCTTAAGACTGCCGAAGCTCAGGGCTTAAGACTGATTGACAAAGAACCAAGGCCGGGAGCCCACGGCACAAAAGTTGCGTTTATACATCCGAAAAGCACCTTTGGTGTTCTTGTAGAACTTGTTCAGGAAGTGCACTAAGACATCATGATTGACTGCCACTGTCACATATTGCCAGGGAGATTGTCAAAGATGTAAAGAGGTATGGGAGCCTGGATCCTCATTTCGGGCTCCTTACCCGAACCAAGAAAGCAAGGTTTACCACAGGGGACGATCTTCTGGCTGACATGGCAGAGCATCCCCTGGATAAGGCCGTGGTATTTGGCTTTGCTTTCAAAGAGATTGGAATCTCCAGGCTTGTAAATGACTATGTTACATCTATATGTAAGAATCATCCTGATAGGTTTGTGGGCTGGCGGTTTTCGACCCTGAAAGCAAAGGCGCATGAAAAAGAAGTCGAACGCCCCAGTATAGGACTTAAGGGTTTTCGGGGAGCTGTTTCCTGCAGGACATGGTTTTGATCTTTGCGAGAAGGCAATGGTACTTTGCTATGCGCGAAGACGCAAGGTTCCTCTTGATTCACGTAAATGAAACAAGGGCCATATGTATCCTGGAAAGGGCCGTATCGGCCCCAGGGAGGCCTATGAATTTGCCTGTGCGAACCCGGATGTTACTGTTATTTTTGCTCACCTGGGAGGGGGGCTGCCCTTTTTTTATCTCATGGATGAGGTACGAAAGCTTCGTAATGTATATTACGATACTGCTGCCCAACCATTCTTGTATTTACCCGAAGTCTACCGTAGCATGAAGCTATCCGGCGCCCTGGATTGGATTTTGCTAGGAAGTGACTATCCTTTGCTTTCATGGACAAGATACTTAAGGGACCTTTCACGTTCTGGTTTGATTGACGATGATATAAATAAGGTAACCGGTAAGAACGCAAATAAGGTTTTTGGAAGGTTTTTCTTGAGCCAGAAGGAAGGAAATCAACTGACCGAAAAGAATAGACTATAGTAGCGGAGTAATTCTCTTGGGAGTACGCGGTCCATCAAAATCCAGGATTAAGGGGGCTTTGAATAGTGGAAAGGCCACCCAGGATGGTAGAGTACATCTGTCTCACTTGTGGGGCCCAGGGGTTAGTACAGATTGAATGTTTCGAACCTGAAGATCACTATACCAGAGGCGGTTTCCTGTTGAGGTGTCCAAAATGCGATGCAGACGCATTTTTCCTCCAGAGGGAAGCTGCCTTTGATGTTTTAACTCATGTGAATGCTGAAACCCCTTAAAAGAATAAACTTGGGTTTGTTTGCCGGTTTGCCGCCACACGATTGTGGCGGTTTTTATATGTTTTTTCCAGGGCCTCAATTCATTCTGCAAGGAACATCTTTGATTGGCACAAAAGTTCTTTTAAAAATCCTCACAAAACAGAAGGAGATTACGATATATATGGCGAATAGGGGTATCAAGTGGGGAGAAGTGGGGAAGTGTGGCTCAGATGAACGGGTTTGTCGGAGAATACCTGCATGCTCTGGATAATAAAGGGAGAATGGCCTTGCCTGTAAGATTCAGGGAAAGCCTCGGCCCCAGGTTTATTGTCGCCCGGGGGTTGGACAAATGTCTATTTGTTTATCCTTCTGAAGAGTGGGCTCAGGTTATGGACAAACTCAAGACTATCCCGATAAATCAAAAAGATGCCCGGAATTTCACCAGGTATTTTCTCTCAGGTGCCACAGAAGCTGAGCCTGACAAACAGGGCAGGGTGATTCTTCCACAAAACCTCCGGGAGTACGCCGGACTGAGTAAAGATGTTTTTATTTTGGGCGTCGGAAGCAGGATTGAGATTTGGGATAAAGATTCCTGGGAAAAGACAAAAATAGATCTTGAAGAAGGCTTTTCAATATTAGCTGAGAGTGTTGCAGGAATATGATAGGCGAACAAGTCGATTGCATACGGCACGAACCTGTCATGGTTGAGGAAGTGCTGTTTTACATTTTAGAGCGGACAAGAAATGTAGTAGTGGATTGCACATTAGGAGACGGTGGCCACTCATGGGAAATATTGAGCCGGAGCCCGGGTACATTTGTCCTGGGGATAGACGTGGATGACGAAGCTCTGGCTGTGTCGGACAAGCGTCTTGGCTCAAAGTTTCGAGGCCGTGTTAAGGTGGCCAAAGGTGATTATCGTGAACTGCCTTGCGTATTGGCCCGATTGGGAGTTCCCAGAATCAGCGGAGTTTTATTTGACCTGGGCGTCTCATCAAGGCAGATTGATAAGGCCGAGAGAGGGTTTTCGTACTGGGGAAAAGCCCCCCTGGACATGCGGATGAACCCTGCTGCACCAAGGACGGCCGGAGATATTTTGTTAGAATCAAGTGAGGATGAACTTGAGTGTATTATCAGGGAATATGGTGAAGAGCGCTTTTCCCGTCAAATTGCCCGAGCAATAGTAACAAGGAGAATTGTGGAGCCAATTACAACGACAGAGGCTCTTGTGGATGTGGTTATTGATGCAATACCATCAAGAGCCAGGCGAGAAAAAATGCATCCTGCCAGGAGAACTTTTCAGGCACTCAGGATTGCGACAAATGATGAACTGTCAAGACTGGCAAAGAGTATAAGAAGAGCATTTTTCCTGTTAGAGCAAGGTGGCATCCTAATGGTGATATCTTATCACTCATTGGAGGATAGGATCGCAAAGAACGTCCTAAAGGAACTTGAGGCCATAGGAGCCGGTACAGTCCGGGCCAAGAAGGTGATCCGGCCCAGCGAAGCTGAAATTGAGCGCAATTCGCGTTCGCGGAGCGCGAAACTAAGAGTTATCCAGAGATAGGGAGAAGGGAGAACCATGATAAGAAACGCCGAATTGAATTCCAGAAGAATTGTGTCCCTGGAAACGTTTGGGGTGTTATATTTTGTTTTATTGGTTACAGCAGGGATAATGTTAGTTTGGCAACCTGCCAGGGTGGCAAGTATGAATCAAGAAGCCGGCAGACTTGAAGCAACCCTCCACGATCTCAAGATGCGTAACGAGGATCTGAAACGAATGGTTGCAACAATGGAATCTCTTACTTTCATAGAGGCCCAGGCACGAAATAATCTTGGTATGGTTGACCCTGTGCAAGTAAGGTCCCTGGCGGTCAACCTGAATAATTCGGGAATGACAGCCGAGGGAGAAATCAGTCATGCTATTGCTGCCGAACCGGTTCAAACGGTCATATTATCGTGGTTTAACCGCATAGCTCAGTTTATGAAGAATAGTATAGCTGTTGCCAAAGGGCGGCAGTAGAAATTTGACCTGGAGAGAAGAGCGATGGGGGGAGTCTTGACTCGGAAACGGGTCGGGGTGGTTTTGTGCATTATTGCTGTCTGCTTTTTTTTGCTTTTCGGACGGCTTATTTACATACAGTTCATATGGGCCCAGGACCTTGGTGAGCAGGCCTTGGATATGAGAATGCAAGATATCCCAATTCAACCCAGACGCGGGGTTATTTCTGACAGAAACGGCCACGAGCTGGCTTTCAGCATAGATGTCGAGTCTTTGTATGCAATTCCTTCGCAGGTCAAAGACCCGTCCGGGACTGCAGAGGCCCTTTCAGAGGCCCTGGGCATGAAATATGACACAGTCCTTTCCATTCTTACACGGCATAGTGCTTTTGAGTGGATTAAACGAAAAATACCTGATGACATAGTCCGTAACATTAAGGAGCAAAGGCTTCAGGGTATTGGATTTACCCAGGAATCTATGAGGGTATGGCCCAAGGGAAGCTTACTGGCTCATGCCCTGGGCATAGTCGGAATTGACAATGACGGCCTTGAGGGACTGGAGTATGAATACGATAAGGTTTTAAGAGGGACTCCAGGCAAGTTCACTGTTGAGGTAGACGGCATCGGCGAGGCTTTGCCCCAATCTCAAAAAGGATACATAGCTCCTACTGCAGGCAAGAATTTGGTTCTTACCATCGATGAAGTAATACAGTTCATTGCTGAACGGGAACTTGATGCCAAAGTAAAAGAAACCAATGCTGCAGGTGGAATAGTGATTGCCATGGACCCTTCTAACGGTGAATTACTGGCTCTTGCAATGCGTCCTGAATACGATCCTAACCAATACGACAAGTACCCCGCTGAAAACAGAAGGATTAGAGCGATTACTGATTCGTTCCCACCCGGTTCTGGCGTTTAAACCGGGTTGCTCGCTGCGGCCCCCTTGAATGTGGAGCTGTGAGCGCAGGTGATACTTTCTATTGTCGCGGCAGCATGAAGGTAGGCCTGATACTTTGCATTGCCACAGATCAGAAGACGGCGGTAGCCAGACTCTTGCTGAGGTGATTCAGAACTCATGTAATGTTGGCTTTATTCAGATAGCCCAGAGAATCGAATCGATTCTTTCTACAAATACCTTGATCTTTTTGGAATAACCTCTTCTACCGAATCGATCTGCCTGGCGATACCAGCGGTATCATTGTACCCAAAGAGCAAGCCAAACCTATTGACTTGGCGGTATCACGTCGTACGGGCAGACTCTTCAAGCCACTCCAATGCAAATTGCTGGTTTTACCGCCATAGCTAACGGGATACTTCATATGGTGGTTCCACACCTGGTTAAGGAAGTCACTGACAACTATGGGAATGTTCTCGAGTCTAAGTCTGTGGGATCAGTTAAGCAGGTACTCTCACCCAGGACTGCGGAGGAACTTAGATTTGCCCTTGAGAGAGTCATTTCTGATGGTACCGGTAAAGCTGCATATGTTCCCGGTTACCGCCTTGCCGGGAAAACAGGTACGTCTAACAAGGTAATCGATGGGAAAATAGCAGAAGGGAAATATATTGCTTCTTTTGCCGGTTTTGCCCCTGCAAACAATCCGAGATTAGTCCTTTTGGTGATGATTGACGAACCAAAAGATGACTACTATGGAGGCGTAGTTGCAGCGCCTGTGTTTTCAGCTGTTATGAGAGACGTTCTACGTTACCTTGAGATTCCGCCTCAAGAAGAGCCTGGAGACATAGGCGAGCAGGAGGTTGTGAAGGTACCTGAACTGGTTGGGAAAGATGTGGTCGCAGCTCAGGCTGAACTTCACCTGCTTGGTTTATCAGGCAAGAGTGAAGGCCCGGGAACCACTGTAGTGTCACAATTCCCAATTGCAGGAGCAAGGGTATTGATAGAAACAAATGTGATATTATACACGGAAGACGATGAAACACCCGGTGAGGGGATGGTTAAGGTTCCTTCTCTCATGGGCCTTGGATTGACACAGGCCCGGGCAAAACTAGCCGGGGCCGGTCTTTCTTTGAGCGCTCAGGGTAATGGCTTCTGTGTTTCACAAGACCCTCCAGGGGGAAGCCTGGTTCCAAAGGGCTCTATGATCAAGGCGGTATTTCGCATGGATGTAGGGCAGTGAAGATGCAGATCACTCTTTATTAGGCTAAGGAGGTGCATTATATGTTGTTGTCCAGCATGCTAAGAGGGCTCGGAGATGCCTATTTGGTGCAGGACTGTGATGTAACAGGCATTGCCTACGATTCCAGGGAGGTTAAAGAAGGCTTCTTGTTTGTTGCAATAAAGGGATACGAATTGGATGGGCACATTTTTGTCGGAGATGCCTTTTCCCGGGGGGCGAGTGGAGTAGTTGTTCAGGATCGAGTCAGTGTTCCACCTGGCAAAGGTTTGGCCGTTGTAGCTGATTCGCGTTTTGCCCTGTCCCATCTGTCCGCGGAGTTTTACCGGAATCCGAGTAGAGACCTTCTTGTAGTTGGCATAACCGGGACAAAAGGTAAGACAACCACCTGTCATATGATAAAGCAGATGCTAGAGGCGTCTGGTTACAGCACCGGGTTAGTTGGGACTGTGCAAAACATAATTGGTAACGAGTGTCGCCCTGTTAGACACACGACCCCTGAAGCGTTGGACCTTTTTGAAATGCAACGGGAGATGGTTGACAAAGGCTGTAAAGCTGTAACCATGGAAGTTTCTTCCCACGCACTGTCTTTGTCACGGGTATCCCATGTGGACTTCGATATTGCTGTGTTTACCAATATTGGCACAGACCATTTGGATTTTCATAATACTCTTGATGATTATGTAAAGGCTAAAGGGAAGCTTTTTGAAAGTCTTGGAAAGAGAGCCCTGCCAGGCAAGGAATTCAAGCCTTTGGCTATTCTTAACCGTGACGACCGGTTTTGCGACTATTTCGAGTCTGTTACATCTACTGACACTATTACATACGGCTTTTCCCAAGAGGCTGACGTAAGGGCTCATGAAGCTGAAACGGGGCCGAAAGGCAGCGTGTTTACCCTGTCTTTTGCAGGAAAGGATCGTAGAGTAAGGATTGGGCTTCCCGGAAAGTTCAACATAGCCAATGCTCTTGCTGCAAGTGCCCTTGGTTTTGGCATAGGAATGGGAATTGATGAAGTAGCCGTGGTTCTCTCCGAGCTTAAGGGTGTGAGAGGCAGGGCTGAATTGGTGCCTGAATCTTCGGAATTTACTGTATGGGTTGATTATGCTCACACCCCTGAAAGCCTCAGGGATATCCTTATGACTGCAAGAGATGTAAGTGAAAACAGAGTCATAGCGGTTTTCGGTTGCGGAGGAGACAGGGACAAGCACAAGCGTCCGATTATGGGCAGAATTGCAGGGGAGATTGCAGATCTGGTTGTAATTACTGACGATAATCCACGTACAGAAGATGAAGATGAAATTCTTGACCAAATAGAAATAGGGGTGCGTGAGGCTCAAGAGGCCAACCCGAATCTTGTTTACAGGAGAATCAAAGACAGGCGTAAGGCCATTTCAGAAGCAGTATCCCTTGCCAGCAAAGGAGATATTGTGGTTCTGGCAGGAAAGGGCCACGAGACCTACCAGATTTTCAAGAACAAGACAGTTCATTTTGATGATGCAGAGGAAGTCCGGAAGGCCATTGCCAAAACACGACAACCATAGATCCAGGCCAGCCAAATAGCATAGGAGAGTCTGACTTTGAGGTATAGTCTAGGTGAAATTGCTCAAATTACAGGCGGAATCATCTTGCAGGGAGAGCCTAGCCTGCAAGTTAAGACTGTTGCCATCGACTCCAGAACAGATGTTTCGGGCTCTTTGTTTTGTGCCATTCCCGGCGAAAGGGTTGACGGCCACGATTTTGTTAGTGGAGTATCCTTAAAAGGAGCATTAGGTGCTCTGGTTGAGCGTCCCCTCAAGATTGCGGATCCTGAATTCGGACTGGTTTTGGTGAAATCTACAGTAGCAGCATTGGGAATGCTAGCATCTCATTACCGGAACCCGATGCCCCTTACCGTTGTTGGCATTACCGGCAGCGTTGGCAAGACAAGTACCAAGGATTTGATAGGTTCAGTGCTCAGCCGGAGATTTAAGACCTACAAGAATCCAGGAAACCTCAATTCCGACATCGGGCTTCCCCTTGCAGTGCTGGGTATGGAACCCGGATATAGCTATGCAGTGCTTGAGATGGCTATGAGGGCAAGGGGGGAAATAAGGGATCTTTGCAGGATTGCAAAACCAAAGATTGGGGTTCTAACTGACATATCTGCTTCTCACATTGGAGTATTGGGAAGTCTGGAGGAAATAGCTCTTTCTAAGGCAGAATTATTGGAGTTTTTGCCTCAAGACGGAACTGCGTTCCTTTGCTGGGATAGCGAGATGATTAGGAATGTTAGTCAATTTGCCAATTGCCGCAAGATTAGTTACGGGTTTCATGAAGAATGTGATTGCAGAGGGTTTGATATAGAACCTACCGGGGACACATCCTCCAGGTTCAGGGTTCGTTTCCGGGGCAGTGAATTCGCGTTTCAGTTGAACATGGCAGGTACCCATCAAGTCCAGAACGCACTGGCGGCAGTAGCCATAGGGTTCGAACTGGGGTTGTCTGCAGAAGAAATAGGCTGTGGCCTCACTAATGTTATGTTAAGTCCCATGAGGCAGGAAATAGTGAAAACCAAGAGCCTTACCATTATTAACGATGCTTACAACGCCAGTGT
>JAXGOJ010000033.1:0-13640 GCA_040767525.1 Bacillota bacterium
TGAACCATGCCAATTCCAAGATCTATAGCCTTGTCCACTCCGTCGATCCTGGTTTCCTTTCCCATTACCAGGATCCGGCCTTCGTCAGGCTGTTCAAGGCCATATAGCACTTTCATCAACGTGGTCTTGCCGGCTCCATTTTCACCGACTAACGCGTGAATTGAACCCTTTTCAACCTTAAGATCTACAGAGTTGCAGGCTGTTACGCCTGGATAGCGCTTGGTAATCCCTATCATCTCCAGCGCAAGATCCACGCATAGTCACTCCCATCTGTTATTGGGAGAAGGGAGGCCGTCACGCGAACTCCCTTCCACACTCCCAAATAGTCTATTTCCCCACGTTGACTTCAACATAGTCAATGACCTTTAGCTCCCCTGAAGCAATCTGCTCACGTGCCTCTTTAACCTTATCCAGGACTTCCTGAGGAATATCGTTTTCCGGGTGGTCCGGGTATTCAAGAATACAAAGGCCTACACCGCGTTCCTTCAAGCCGTAAGTCTTCTGCCCGGTGGTAAGATCGCCTTCGGCCAGTTCTTTCATGGCTGTGTAGACAGCAACGTCAGACTTCTTCACCATAGAACCGATAATGTGATCAGGGTCCAAATGGCACTCGTCCACGTCAACGCTAAAGGTATAAAACCCCTTCTCTTTGGCGGCTTCAAAGACACCGTAGTTTCCACCTGCAGCGCTGGCCATAATAACATCCGCGCCCTTCTGCTGCTGGGCCAAAGCCAGTTCCTTTGCCCTGGCAGGGTCGTTGTAACTTCCTACATAGCCATCGGTATATACAATATCTTCCTTAACGTGCTTGGCGCCCTGCTCGTATCCATAAGCCCACCTATGTCCAAAAGGCGTATCACTGGCTCCTACGTACCCAATCCTCCCTGTTTCAGACATTGACGCTGCTACCATTCCTACCAGAAACATGCCCTCGTGCTCCCGAAACTGAGCGGACCGTACATTTGGCAAGTCAATAAAGGCATCAATGGTCATAAACTTTGTATCCGGAAACTCCTTGGCCACCTTGGTAAGAATCTCGGCGGTGTCGAATGAATGAGTGACCACTAGATCATATCCAGCCTTGGCCATGGCTCTTAAATTTTCTTCCACCGCGTCCAAGTTCGGCGACTCAACGGTCTTGAGCTCGATCTCGTCGGCAAAATCTTTGGCCGCTGCCTGGGCCCCATCGTTGATTAACTGCACGAATTGGCTCGCACCGATGGGCGTGGAGAATACGACGGCCACTTTCTTCTTGTCGGTTTCTGGTTCGCTTCCCGCACAGCCCGAGACTAGCAAGGACAGACTGATAACCAGTAACAGAACTATTGCCATCTTTGACTTCTGCAAAACAGACCCTCCCTTTGAATATAGACTTGGTTGTCAAGGATTCTACAGGTATGATATCATACCTATATAGATATTTCACCCGGAGGAGGCAAAACACGCGATGCGGGAAAACAGCAAGAGCAAGGCCCAAACCAAGGCTGGTACAGTGAAAGCTTCTGACCCTGTGATTTCAGGAGGCAAGAGACACGGGACCAGGTGCGCACCTGGGGAATTGGCCGAATACGTACTTCTTCCCGGAGATCCTGGCAGGATAGACCTCATCGCAAGCCTATGGGATGACAGCACGGAAGTAGCCCACAATCGCTCGTGGCGCGCCATCACCGGCCGGTATCTGGATGTAAGGATTTCGGCGATGTCTACAGGTGTCGGCGGGCCATCTGCTGAAGTCGCACTTGTGGACCTGGCAAAACTGGGAACTAAAACGGTCATCCGGGTTGGTACAACAGGGTGCCTCCAAGAACACATAGCCCTCGGCGACCTTATTATCAACACTGCTTGTGTTCGTTACGACGGCACCAGCGACCAATACATTGACCCTGCCTTCCCTGCAGTGGCCCACTATGAGGCGGTACTGGCTCTCATCACCGCGTGTGAAAAACTTGGGTACCGCTACCATCTCGGTATCGCAGCCACGGCCGCGTCTTTCTTCGCCGGCCAGGGTAGGGTATCTGCGGCCCAATACTTGCCGAGGCGAGGGGAAACTTTGGTAGAAGACCTCCAAAGGGCAGGAGTCACCAACCTTGAGATGGAGGGTGCGACAATCATGACCCTTTCTTCTCTGTTCAACATAAGGGCCGGCATGATATGTGCTGTAGTTGCGGACCGGGTCAGAGATCAATGGTCAATGGAACGCGGCCAGAAAGAGGCCTGTGAAGCAGCAAGCCTGGCCTTGACTACCCTGGCCAAATGGGACCAGGCTAAAGAGGCTGCCGGCAAAAGACACTTCTACCCTGAACTGGGGTTTATGGCTGAAGACGTTAGCCACCCGCAAGACAATGTTTCCCTCTATTCACCCCCGAAGCGTAGGCGATTTTTACGACACTGGACATGAGCAGCATATTATCGGGCCAAACCTTGTATTCCTTCAACCTCTGGATTCTCTCATCACATCCAGCACCCTAACTGTCATAAACTCGATTTGTGTCAATTGACCCTTCGACAGCGTAGGCCAAAACGACACCGATCGCCGTCGAGCAGGCCAACGTGAAAGAGTTCAAGCCTGTCATTGCCGATCGGAAATTCTTCAGGAGACTTCCATCCCTGTGAGAAGGACCCTGGTCGAGGCACTATGACAATACATTGTCAGTGAATGTTACCAGGCTCAGAAAGGAACTTCAGGAATTGAGAATTCCTATTGGTAGTATCCCACTCTTACAGAAATGGCTGTGTTTGTACATGCCCCTTACTGCACACAACTGCTTTATTACCTGCACATGGCACTGCCAATCTTCCTTTCAAGAAGAACTTTCTACTTTTTGAAACACGAGAAGGAATTTTCAGACTTGCGTCGAACGTCTAATATACCGTATCAAATATATTTTATATCTTAAGGGAGGCACGAGGTTGAAAGCTCTGCTATTTGATCACATTCAATACAGAACTAAGAATGAATTAGCGTATACAGCCCTTAGAGAGGCAATAGTTAGCGGAAAACTCCCCCCAGGAACCCGTATTGTTATCAAGGAAATAGCTGATGAACTTGGGACTAGTGAAATACCTGTAAGAGAAGCGATTAGACTTCTCGAAGCCGAGAGGCTTGTTGAGGCTCCTCCCCATTTGGGGCCAAGAGTCGCAAAGATATCCATAGACGAGCTTGCTGACATACTTCCGGTACGCGCTACACTTGAGGCCTATGCCACAAAACTTGCCGCTTTGAGACAGGATCCTGAGCTGGCAACTGGTTTGTCAGAGATCCTTACCGATATGCACTTAGCAGTTAAAAAGACCGATACGGTTGCTTATGGAAAATTGAATCATGGATTTCATATGTCCGTATACGAATCATGCGGGAACGAGTACCTGCGGGATCTCATAGTGACTCTCTGGGAAAACACAGAACGTGCCAGGTCAGTGTTTACAGTGATGCCCGAGCTCCTTCCCAGGTCAATTCGAGAACATGAGCAAATAAAGGCATTTCTGGAAGATGGCCGCTGCGAAGAAATCCAAGGGCTTGTATACGAACACAAGATCAGTGCGTTCCAGGTATTTCTTAGCAAACTGGAGGCAGAAGACCAAGGGGGTGGCTAACTGAAGGAATTCGGATTGGATACATGCACTTAGACTGGATTTACTTAAAAAGGAGGTGAAGTACAGTGTTCAGAAAGTCCACAGCCCGGGCATTTGGCGTATTTGGCTTGGTTGCCTGCATGATGACGGCAGCTGTGCTTGGCTGCTCGCCTCAAGAGCCACCAAAGGACGAGGCCAACGACAACTGGCCTAGTTCAATAGTGATAGCTTCCGGCCCTACTGGAGGACCCTGGTATCCAACAATGGTAAAGTGCTCGGAAATCCTTATGCGGGAAATTCCCAGTGTGACAGTCAATGTCATTGAAGGTGGTGCTGAGAGCAACATTAAGCTAGTTGAGGAAGGTAAGGATGCCCAAATCGGTATGACGAGTTCTGCAATTCTTTACCCGGCGATTGAAGGAACAGAAGACTTCAAAGCCGAGAACATAACTGCAATAGGGGCGGTGCTTACCAGTTATGCTCAGATTGGTGTGCTTCAAAACAGTTCAATCAATTCCATAAGCGATCTCGCGGATAAGAGGGTTGCGCCGGGGAAAACACGGGTTCATATCAGAGGTCATATTTGAGAATGTCCTTGATACTTATGGTATCACTTATGAGGATATCAGGAGCAAAGGTGGGTCTATCAGCTATGTCGCATGGGGAGAATATCCGTCGCTGATCAAAGACAATCATATTGATGCTTTCTGCTTGTGCGGCGAGGTTCCACACGCCACCATTATGGAAATTGAGGCAAGCAAGCCGGTAAGGCTTTTGTCAATTGATCCTGAAAAGCTCCAAGTCGTATTAGATAAATACCCTTATTTGTTTGCGACTGAAATGCCGGCCGAAATTTATAAAGGCCAAAAGGAACCAGTGACTCTGCTTGGTTATTCGGGGGTGCTTGTGGCAAACAAAAACCTACCTGAGGATTTCCTTGCAAAGATAATCGAGGTTCTTGTGGAAAACAAAGATGAGATTGTGAAGGAACTGCCATTTGTTGACCTCCTATCCTGGGATAAGGTAATGTCCGGACTTGATGAAAATGTCATGTGTCCTCGGGTATTTGCTGTTATTGACGCCAAGAGGAAGTAGCCTGTCGACAAGAAAGGAGGGAGAGCCCGGGCTCTCCTTCCACCTGAGTGAGGTGATGATTGTGGGGAAAACTTATGTCGATAGGTTTGCTGAGCCCAGCATACGTTCTGAGATAAGCAAGTCCAGGTTTCTGAAGTACATAAACATTTCCGTGATAATCATTGTATACTGATGTCCTCTTTCCATCTTTATCGAGCACAAGTCGGAGTATTGGAAGCATGGCGCCAACGATCGATCCACGTGCTCTTTACTCTGGCACTTGCATACATGTTGTCGGCGTCCAGGTCTTGTGAGGCGAAACGGAGCCCTGCTCTAGGATTGCTCGGAGTCTTGCTAACATTGGCTGTTGCTGCGTATACCCAGGTAGACTATCAAGGAATAATCGGTCGTGAAGGAATGCCAAGTGTATATGACCGGATAGTGGCACTGTGCTAATGATACTTTTGGTTTGGGCGACTAAAGAACATGTGAGCAAAATCATAGCCTGGCTGGCGGGACTATTTTTCTTGTATGGATTGTATGGATGGATGCTTCCCTTGACGTTTAGCCAGTCCACGGTTTACCTACAGAAAGATAATGGATCAAATGTTTAACTCAACAGGCGGGATGTTTGGGGTTTCTACAAGTGTGTCGGCAATCGATGTAGTGCTATTTGTAATATTCGGTGCCTTTCTCGAGAGGTCCGGTGGCGGCAAGTTCTTTAATGACCTGGCTATCAAATTGACGGGAAACACCCGGGGAGGTCCTGCCAAGGCTTCTGTAATAGCCAGTGCCTTAGTGGGAACCATGGAGGGAAGTGCTGTTGCAAATGTTGCGACCACCGGAACTTTCACCATTCCTCTATGAAACGGATGGGATTCGACCCTGTGTATGCAGGGGCAATGAAGCAGCAGCTTACCGGAGGCACGATTATGCCCCCGGTCATGGGGCAGCGGCATTTATTCTTGCAGAAATGACCAAGACCTCATACAGCCAGGTTATGTTGCACGCACTTATTCCTGCCTGCCTTTACTTCCTGGGAATCTTCATCACTATTGATCTTCAGGCCGACAAGCAGAAGATGAAACCTATGACTGAGATTACTGATCAGAAAGAAGGACTTGATTTTTGGAGGGCTTCGACCTGTCTCGTACCCCTTGGAACAATAGTCTTGGCATTGATACTTGGTTATTCTCCTATGAAGTCAGCTTTGCTTGGGACAGTCACATTGACAGTAATCTGGGTTTTGAGACCCTTTGAACGTCTTACCCTCAGGGATCTTCTGGCGGCGTTAGAGCGCGGAGCAACTGTGATGGTCCCGGTGGCCCTGGCGTGTGCATCGGCAGGAATAATAGTCGGATTCATAGGACTGACCGGCATTGGTGTCAAATTGAGCGCAATGGTTGGTATCTGGGGGACACAGAAGGCGTATGCGCTCATATTGGCTATGTTAGTCTCTATAATTCTGGTATGGGTGTCCCGGTAGCCAGTGCATACATCCTGGCGGTATCAACAGTTGGTGGAATGTTGATCAGGGTAGGCATTCCAATGGTCCAGCTCACCTGTTTCTTCTCTACTTCTGCCACAATCTCAGCAATTACTCCACCTGTAGCCCTTGGAGCTTATGCAGCCGCGGGTATAGCAGGCGCAGACCCCAATGCCACAGGCTGGCAGGCATGCAAATTGGCTCTTTCGGGGTTCATTGTTCCGTACATGTTTGTGTATGGGCCCAGTTTACTGTGCCTGGGTACATCTCTTGAGATAATCCAGGCTTTGGTTACCTCAGTTATTGGCGTTTTTTGCCTGAGCGTAGTTGTTGTTGGTTGGTTTAGAGGGAAGGTGTCGTTGCTTGAGCGTGTTCTTTTCTCAGCGAGTGCATTGACCCTGATTCATACTGGAGGGATAACCGATCTGATTGGGCTTGCGATAGTCGGGGCATTGTTGGCAAAAAGGTTGCTGGTACCTGCTGCACTGAAGGGACAACAGATCACGAACCATACACATTGGAGGCGGTAGATTTGGATAACAACCACAGATGGTTGACCGACGAATACTGGGTCACACCGTTTAACTTTTCTGAAGAAAGCAGATCACAGATTACGCTGCCACCGGACAACAGAGTTTATATGCACGATGTGACTATCCGTGAAGCCGAGCAGGCTCCTGGAATCGTGTTCACTAAAGAGGAGAAGTTAGCGATCGCGCAGGCCCTTGATAGGCTAGGTGTTTTCAGTCTAGAGACTTTTCCCATAGTGTCTAAGGACGATATGGAAGTAACCAGACAGATTGTGGACCTAAAACTAAGAGCAAAGGTCATCTGTCTTGCAAGGTGGCTCAAAGAAGATATTGATGCTGTAGCCGATTGTGGTGCTTATGGAGTCATAGTGGAAAACGTAGCCAATCCCTGGACATGTGACGTAATGTGGGGGCTCACAGAAGATGAAATTGTTGGGCGCTTTGTGGAAGCAGTTAAATACGCCAAGTCATTGGGCCTTCATACTGTAGCAATGCCATGGGACGATTTCAGGGTTTCAATCTCGTTTCTTGAGAGGCTGTATAAGGCAATTGTTTTCGACGTGGGAGCTGATGCCATCGCTATTTCGGATACATCCGGTAATTCCTTGCCTTGGACGACAACGTTTCTCATCCGAAAACTTCGAGAGTGGATTCCAGACACTCCCATACATATGCATGCCCATAATGAATTCGGCCTTGCCAATGCCGGCATGCTGGCAGCTGTGGCAGGTGGTGCTTCGTTTGTACATACATGTATCAATGGGCTCGGATCCAGGGGCGGCAATGCGGCAACTGAAGAAGTAGCAGTTGCGTTGGAGCTTCTAATGGGTGTCAGTACCGGTGTACGTTTGGACTACCTATATCCCACCTGTCAGCTGGTATCGGAACTTGCAAAGACCCCTATTCCTCGGAATAAGGCTATTGTAGGAAGCAATCTTTTCACTTACGTAGCCGGCCTGAGTGTATTCATGTTTGAGAAAGCTTGTACCGCAGGGCGGCCTTATGCGTATGTACCCTTTGTTCCGCAGATGGTTGGCAGAGAAGGATATGAAATTGTCCTTGGGAAATTGTCAGGGAAGACTGCAGTGCGCAGTTTCCTTGGCGAGATGGGAATTAAGTTGACCGACGAACAGGTTTCGAGGCTCACAGAACTGGTTAAAGAAGAGGCGATCATAAGGAAGTCGACAATTTCCCGGCAGACTTTCAGTCAATTGGCAAACCGAATCTTGGAGAAAGGTGTTTGAAATGCCCAAGATCATTGACCTTAGTACTACCCTGTCCAATTTTGGTTTCGACCCGAGGCCACCTCAAATCGTGTATTGGGAGCATGGTGAAAATGCCCGGTATTATTGCAGAAGAGTAAATGTTCCGTTAAGGTCCTTTCCTGACGAGATGGCTCTTGCTGTGGAAGAGGTTCATGCAATTACTCACACAGGGACCCATCTTGATGCACCCTGGCACTTTGGGCCTACTGCAGAGGGCAGGCCGGCCAAAACCATAGACCAGGTTCCTTTGGAGTGGTGCTATGGCGACGGTGTACTATTGGACCTAAGACACAAGAAGAAGGGCGAGATAATCGGACAAGATGACCTTGCGGCTGAACTGGCCAGAATTGACTACACCGTAAAACCCGGGGATATTGTGCTTGCGATGGTGCTTGGCGGAGACTTGTATTTAGGGGATCCTGATTACCCTGATATGGGAGCCGGCCTGGACGGCGATGCTGTGTTATGGCTCTTGGACAAGGGAGTCAAAATTATCGGTACCGATGCTTGGAGTCTTGATATTTCCCTGAGTCTCATGGCCCAACAATATAGAGAGGGCAAACGTGAGTTTATATGGCCCGCACATTTTGCGGGAAGGGTGCGTGAGTACTGTCATATAGAGAAACTGGCCAATTTAGAGCAACTACCTCAACCTTACGGTTTCAAACTTGCTTGTTTTCCTGTGAAGATAGCAAGAGCAAGCGCTGCCTGGTGTAGAGCGGTGGCGATTGGCTGAGTTTAAGTGGGGCTTTCTATGGTCACTTTCATCAATGAAAAAACTGTAGACCTCAATTGGCCATGGGTTTTGAATAAATGCATATAGGCGGTATGAAGTTCTTCAGAGTCTGTTTGGACCGACGAATTCAACTTTGGGCTCTTACCTATTGCTATGTTGCTCTGTTCCATTGGTGAGTTAGCATCCTAAAGCAGATCTTATTTCAATACTTCGCATTCTCTATTCGACACAAAGTTTCGGAATCCTTTTTATTAAGTGCATTTTTGCCCGTTTAGCAACCTTCAGTCAATACCTAATATTCCTTCAACCTCTGGATTCCCTCATCACATCAGCACCCTAACAGTCTTAAGCTCGAATTGTGCAGCCGATCTGAAAACCTGGGGGAGGTTAGCCAGGAGAATCCGCGAACGTGCACATTATCTTGGCTGTTTCAAAGAAAAGCAGTGTGAAAAACAAGCCTGGAGTTAATGTGCAAATCGATGCTGCAGGACAGGAAATCCTACCACCACCGTAGAATATACCTGAGAAACATAGAAACAAGACTCGAATAGCCGAACAACCCAGCAATTACCCTGACAATCATCCAGGCGGTTACAAAACAACCAGTAGAGACTGACTGCTTCAAACATCAACCACCGGGAGGTATTTTGACAATGGCCAATCGATTCGCCCTGGTTAACGGAAAGGTATTTACAGCAGCAGGAATCAGATATGGCTCTTGGCCGAACCGTAGAGATGGCCATAGATGCGGGACTGAGCCCGGACACAGAACCGGGTCCGGATATGGAACCGGGCCTGATCATGCAATCGACATAGAAGCCCTGCTGATAGAAGGAAACACAATCGCCGAGACAGGAACTACAGTCAGGATCCTGGAAATGGTAGGCGGTCCGGAGACTCCGGCTGTACCCGTCGTAGACCTTCAAGGAAGGACGGTCATCCCCGGCCTGGTCGACTCCCACAACCACATTCTGTCAACTGCTGATCTCATAGAAGGGGTCAATTGCTTTGGACTAAAGACTATCGACGAACTCAAGGAAGCCGTATCTCAGGCGGCCGCCAAAACAGAACCAGGCCAGTGGATAACAGGGGGAGGTTGGATCGAAAGCCAGTTTATCGAACGAAGGATGCCCACCCGCCATGACCTGGACGAGGCTGCCCCACATAACCCGGTTTGCCTGTCTCGATTGTTCGGAATGTCAGCCGTAAACTCAATGGCGCTCAACGCAGCAGGAATAGGAAAAGGATTCGTCCCTCAGGCAGGCAGAGTTGACCTGGATGGCACAGGCGAACCTACAGGTATAGTCAGGGAATCCGCCCAGGGCCTCATAAGCAAAGTAATCCGTGAGGCAATGGCCAAAGAGCAAAAAGGTTCTGTGCAGGAAGAGCTCGAGAGACGAATTACACTGGCACTCAAGGAATTGCTGAAATACGGTATAACGTCAGTGCTGGATCCTGGAGTATCTGGCGAATTGATGCGGGCGTATACAAGTCTGTGGGCTAAGCAGGCATTACCCATCAGAGTCACAGCAATGCCAACATGGCACGGAAAATCAGTCATTTCAGGCGATTACGTCATCAACCCGGCCATTGAAGCAGGTTTGCAGCCGGGCCTGGGTGACCAATGGTTTCGGGTAGGCAACCTTAAAATGGCCATAGACGGCGGATTAGGCGCCAAAACCGCCATAATGCACGAACCCTATAAGGACTGGTCCCGGTCTACAATGCCTGCAAGGGTCGACCTGAACAAGCTGGGTTCATTCATCCTTGATTCCCACCTGGCAGGCTGGGGAACGGGAATCCACTGCTGCGGAGACCTGGCCCAGGACATCGCTGTATCCCACATGGCAGCAGCAATATCAAGGAAAGAGCCTCTCTCTCATCAAAGGCATCACATTATCCACGGCTACTTCCCTACTGAATACGCCCTTCGGGCAATGTCTGAACACGACATTGCCATTTCGCTTCAGCCCGGATTTATCTACGTTGAAGGTGACATATATCCAGACGCCCTTGATGAAAAAACGCTTCTGAAGTTCAAACCGGCAAAGACATACCTGGCCAGAGGCATCCGGGTTGCCATCAACACAGACGTGTCGTCTGGACCCATTGATCCCTTTGTCGCGATCTATGGAGCAGTTGCAAGAAAAACCATTGCTGGCTTGGACTTTGGCCAGGAAGAAGCCCTAACGCCGCGGGAAGCGATCCAATGCTTCACCGAAGGCGGAGCATACCTGGCATACAGAGAAAAGGAGTGCGGCGCCCTTATTCCTGGCCGGTTCGCAGACCTGGCCATCCTGGACCGCGATATCCTAGACGGAGGCCCTGAGGAACTGCTCAAAACCAGAGTAGCCGCCACAATGCTGGATGGAAAGTTCGTGCACCTCACAGAAAATGCTCCTAAGATCCCAGAAGAATTCACAGAGGTGTGAACTTAACGATTCAGCGTCTTGTCACCCTTATCGCCGGGGCTTCTTGCTCTCTTTCATAGTTTTGAGCTTGTCAGAGCCCTGGCGTATTTGGCATTTCTCTTTGCCCGGCGAATGTTGCGGTAATCTCCCATTTCAGTGCATCAGTGAAACCTGCAGAGCAATAAGGCGTAGTAAACCCATGGATATGCTATTCTGAAGAAGTGTTATTCTCCGGAATAAGGAGACGCAAGGAGAGTGAAACCAAATGGGTTGTCTTTTGTGGGCTATACTTTTCGCACTGAGCTGGCCTGTGGCCTTGCTGTTCCTAGTGCTTTATCCCTTTGTCTGGATCATAATGCTGCCGTTTAGGTTTTTGGGGTTTGCTGTTGAGAGCGTGTTTCAGCTACTGCGGTGGCTTATCCTGTTGCCGACAAGGCTGATTCTGTAATGGCGAATCTGGTAAGTCTGTTCTGTGGGGGCAAAGGATGTTTTATGAGCCATTCTCCATCTGATAACATCAAAGATAGCCTTTCTCATATAATGAGGTGAAAACTACCACAGTCATACCTATCCCCCACAGGACTGAGAACTAGTCGAGGAATCTCTGGACTTCGACTGTATAGCCGTTGGGATCCCGGATGAAGAAATGATAGATCTTGAACTTCTCGTTCACCCTGGGCTCACGGCCAGGCTCATATCCTGCCTGTTTCAAAGACCTGTAGGCTTGGTCTACATCGTCAGTAAGAAAAGTGAGAATTGGGCTCCTACCTGATACAGCTACATCCAGGTGCTCGCAAAATCCAACCATACCTCCGCCTGACACACGGTAGATGCGGCATACTCCCTGGTCCTTATATAGTTTGAGCCCGAGCCCGTTTACATAAAAGCGGTCTGTTTCCATCAAATCCTTTGTGCCGTAAAATCCGATAAACCCGTTCCACATATTGAATGCCTCCTTATGTCAAGTGCTTTTCTGGTCAACTGAATTGCACTGCATTAGCCACATGATCCGGAATTCTACGGCTGTCTGCAAACACCTGCAGAATGGAAAACGTTTGCCAGCCTGGTTTTGCAGGCTACCCTGTGAGGTGGCAACCTTGGGGCTTTTCGTGACTCTCCACACTTCAATCATTCCCCCATTGAATTCATCCATTGATAAATGGTTTTCGCAACCAATAGTTGACACATAGTTGGTAGAATATATGTGCTATACAAATTAGAGTTCTGTGGAGGTGATCAACATGGCTCTAGGTGAACGCATACAGGAACTAAGAAAAAGACGCAATCTTTCACAGGAAGCGCTTGCTGACAAGCTAAACATAAGCCGTCAGGCGGTTTCAAAGTGGGAGACTGGTTTGTCAAATCCGGACACGAAGAATCTGCTACTCCTGGCAGAATTATTTGAAATATCCGTTGACGATCTTATCGGGGCCAAACCTGAAGAAACGTCGACAGTATGTCAAGAGCCCAAGAAGAGGGCCAGAAGAACCTCTCGTATAATAGCTGCCTTAATAAGCATCATCATTGCCGGAACAAGTATCTGGCTCGGCGTTAGACGACTGAGCAGCACAGTAAGCAGCGGAAACGAGACTCCCGGAGAATACACACTTTGCTGGGTAGAAGACGGTTCCTCCAGGCAGCACCTTGAAATCGGCATACGGGATGGGAGTTTCCCTTGGAATACAACACTCACCGGCAGCGATACCTCACATACCTCGGGAGATATGCCTGGCGTGGAATTCCATACTGTCGACTGCAAAAATATAGTAATTTCCTATGCGCGTAATATGGAGACCGGCAAAGAAACGCTTACCTCGATGACCACCGTTTCCCCGAATCATGCCACAGCCCGCGGTATTAAGGCCGGCGATACGGAAATACAGCTTATTGCGGCATATGGCGATGATCTGCTTATCATGCCAGAAAGCTACAGCAGTAAAGACGACTTTTGCATGTACAATTCGCTGTACGCTTTTTCAGGGTGGAACGATGGTTACCATTTTGTCGTTTTCTATATGCTCAACGGGCAAATCAGGGGCATCAAGGTACAGATGGCAGAGGATGGAGGCCCAGCCTACTACGTTGACAACATAAATACGTTTCGTCTTTTGAACGGAAAACCGGACTACAGCGAAAAGCGTGACCCTGAGCAAGATATTCTTTCAAAGGAGCGAAAGGTTTATGTGGCTCTTCATACTTTGCTTAACTATTCACTGACAGAGGAAGATGCGTTTCCTCACCGCAACACTATTTTCACAGGGCTCCAGTGTATCGATTGGCCTGCATACGGAAGACTCGGGGAAGCCGGCAAAGAAGCGGAAACCATACAAGAACTATTTAACTGGATAAAGATGCAAGAATCTCTGGCCAACGACGAAATTGCGGGATTGCAGCTTGCATTGCTTTCGAATCTTGACGGCATATACACTGACATGTATTCGCATGTGCTGTGCAATGCATTTTTTGAAGAACCGGCAGTCTTTATTGAATGTCTGAATTATGATCCTGACAACAGCAAAAACAGTAAGAACGTGGTGATGTTGACTGTATATGGGGCAGCGGACA
>JAXGOJ010000034.1:0-12253 GCA_040767525.1 Bacillota bacterium
AGTGGGGACTCACTGTGAGAATAGGAGGATGAGCATGAGGGAAAGAGTTTTAAGACTCAGAACCAGAAGTCTTGATGCAGTACCGGCCCTTACTATTGAAAGGGCTCAGTTGGTGACACAGGCTTACAAGAAATATGAAGGCAGAGTGTCAGTGCCGGTGCTGCGGGCATTGACTTTCCAGGCCCTGATGCAGCAAAAAGAGGTGTACATTGGCGAAGATGAACTTATAGTGGGAGAAAGGGGCCCTGTCCCAAAAGCCACTCCTACTTATCCAGAGCTTTGCTGCCACACTGTGGAGGATTTCCATGTTATCAACAATAGAGAAAAGACGTTCTTCAAGGTTAATCCCCGGGCTAGAGAGGTTCAGGAAAACGAAATCATTCCTTTCTGGAAAGAAAGATCCTTACGCCACAGAATACTTCAGGAAATGACTGATGAGTGGAAAGATTGCTACGAGGCAGGAATATTCACCGAGTTCATGGAGCAGCGGGCACCGGGCCATACAGTTGCAGACGGAAAGATATATCAAAAGGGATTTTTGGATTTTAAGAAGGAAATAGAAGAAGCCTTGAGCAACCTTGATTTCCTAAATGATCCTGAAGCATGGGAGAAACAAGAGCAGCTAAGGGCTATGAGCATTTGCTGTGACGCCATAATAAGCTATGGTGAGCGCCACGGAGAAAAGGCCCTTGAACTGGCAGAAAAAGAACCAAACCCGGAACGCAAGAAGGAACTTTTGAAAATAGCCAGAGTATGCAAGCATGTTCCGGCTAACGCCCCCAGGACTTTCCACGAAGCCCTTCAGATGTACTGGTTTGTTCATATAGGAGTGATAACAGAACTTAACACATGGGATTCCTTCAACCCCGGACGGCTGGACCAGCACCTTTATCCTTTCTACAAGAAAGAGGTTGAATCTGGCACCTTGTCCCGTGAAGATGCCAAAGAGCTTCTCCAGTGTTTCTGGGTTAAGTTCAATAACCAGCCGGCGCCACCCAAGGTCGGCATTACCTTGCAGGAAAGCGGAACTTATACCGACTTTGCCAATATAAACAGCGGTGGCCTTACCCGTGACGGCCGGGACGGGGTAAATGACGTAACATACCTGGTTCTCGAGGTTATAGACGAGATGCGGCTTTTGCAGCCAAGTTCCAACATACAGCTTAGTGCCAAGAACCCTGATAAGTTCCTGAAACGGGCTTTGGAAATCGTACGAAAGGGATGGGGACAGCCATCCGTATTTAACGCAGATACGGTGATACAGGAAATGCTCAGGCAAGGCAAATCCATAGAAGATGCAAGGTGCGGCGGTACCAGCGGGTGTGTTGAGACAGGTGCTTTTGGCAAGGAAGCATATATCCTTACAGGGTACTTCAACTTGACCAAAGTGCTTGAAATAACTTTGCACAACGGGATTGATCCCAGGACAGGCAAGAAATTGGGCCTTGAAACGGGAGGCCCCAGAAGCTTTGAATCGTACGGCTGTCTGATGGAAGCCTTCAAAGAGCAAATTAAGCATTTCACAGATATTAAGATTAGAGGCAACCATGTGATAGAGAAACTCTATGCATGGTATATGCCAAGCCCTTTCCTTTCGATCACAGTGAGCGATTGTATCGACAATGGCAAAGACTACAACGCCGGAGGAGCCAGGTACAACTCACGGTATATCCAGGGAGTGGGAATTGGCAGTATCACAGACAGCCTGTCGGCAATCAAGTATCATGTATTCGACCAGGGCACTGTTACCATGGATAACCTCATTAGAGCACTGAACAGTAATTTTGAAGGCTTTGAACCAATGAGGCAGCTTTTCTTGAACCGGACTCCCAGATATGGCAATGACGATGACTATGCCGATGGAATAATGGCCCTGGTTTTTGATATCTTCTATAACGAAGTCGATGGCCGAAAGAGCCCAACAGGAGCAACTTATAGAATTAATATGTTGCCTACCACATGCCACGTCTATTTCGGTTCGGTGATTGGGGCAACTCCTGACGGAAGGCTTGCAGGCCAGCCTCTTTCTGAAGGTATTTCACCTGTACAAGGTGCTGATAGATATGGGCCTACCGCGGTTATTAAGTCTTGTTCCAAAATGGATCATGTAAAGACCGGCGGCACTTTGCTGAACCAGAAATTTACCCCGAAACTCCTGGAAGGTGAAGAAGGTATTCGCAATTTGCTTCACCTGGTAAGGGTGTACTTCCGTATGGGAGGCCATCATATCCAGTTTAACGTGGTGAGCGCCAATGCATTGCGTGATGCCCAGAAGCATCCTGAAAAGTACAGGGATTTGATTGTGAGAGTGGCAGGATATAGCGATTATTTTTGTGATCTAACCAAAGCCCTGCAAGATGAGATAATCGCCAGAACAGAGCACGGGAGTTTCTAGAAGCAAAATAAAAGATTGGCTGGACCATGAATGATTGTGACAATGTCACAATCATTTTTGTCTGATTGGCTAATGTTAAATAGTGATGAATCTGTTATTAAGATAGTACAGGGAAGTATTCAAGACATGCCCTGATGAGTTCAGCAGGGCTTCTTCTGTTACACAAAGCACATGGTTCGATTTCCGACGGTATTCCCGCCAGGAAGTAAGTGATTGTTAGCAACGCTTAATGGATCTAATATCAGTATGCAGGAGGGGGGCATTAATCTTTGGATTCTTCGGAAATCAGAATTGAAGAACATCCAATACTGGACTTTCCTGAGAGAGAGAAAGTCCGGTTCTATTGGGAGGGGAAAGAACTCTGGGGGTACGAGGGGGAACCTATAGCCAGTGCTCTGCATGCAGCAGGCATCAAGGTGCTCCATGAAAGTATGAAAGAGGGCCGCTCACGCGGCTTTTTTTGTGCAATAGGAAACTGCTCCTCGTGTTTGGTCATTGCTGACGGAGTTCCCAACGTTCGGGCTTGCACCGAAAAACTCAGGGCAGGTATGCATGTAAAGATGCAGAAAGGTGTTGGGCCTGCCCTTACAAGTAAGGAGTGACTTTCTTGAAAACAACGGAACTTGCAATTGTAGGAGCGGGCCCTGCAGGGGTTTGCGCTGCTCTTGAGGCTGCCTCTTACGGAGTTAAGGTCACCCTTATTGACAGGGACGAGTATCCCGGTGGGCAGCTGGTCAAACAGACCCATAAATTCTTTGGGTGGCATGAAAAAAGTGCAGGAACTCGCGGAATTGTAATTTCTAAAAACCTTGCTGACGACGTAATGAATAACTCAAACATTTGCTTCATGTTTTCTACAGAAGTTTTGGGGTACTACAAAGATGACGGTGTGCTTCTCCTTGAGAATCCTGACAGAATAGATTTGCTCAAGCCTGAAAAACTCCTCGTTGCTACAGGAGCCTCTGAGAAAATGCTTCTTTTCCCTGGTAATGACCTGCCAGGTGTCTATGGTGCAGGTGCTGTACAGACTCTTATGAATGTACATGGCGTAAAACCAGGCAAATCTGTTTTAATGATTGGATCTGGGAATATTGGCCTGATTGTGAGCTATCAGCTTGCACAAGCCGGCGTCAAAGTTGCCGCCCTTGTTGAGGCCTTGCCGGCAATAGGTGGTTATGCTGTTCATGCTTCCAAGATCAGGCGGCTTGGCATTCCTGTATTTACAGGGCACAGTATCAAAGAAGCATACGGGAAAACCTGTGTTGAAGGCGCAATTATCTGGCAGCTGGATGACAAATGGCAGGGAATCCCCGGTACTGAAAAAGACCTTAAAGTTGATGTCGTATGCCTGGCCACAGGCCTTACGCCCTTGTGCGAGTTTTTGTGGCAGGCAGGAGCTGAAATGACTTATATACCGGCCTTGGGCGGCTTTGTTCCCTTTTATGATGAGAATATGGAGACTACGGTAAAAGGCATTTACGTGGCCGGAGATGTTGCTAGCATAGAAGAAGCTTCTACTGCCATGGCAGAAGGACGCCTTGCAGGCCTGGCCATTGCCGCGAGTCTTGGAAAGGTTCCGGCAGATACGTTTTCCACAAAGCGGCAGGCATCCTTGTTTGAGCTTGAGCAGCTTAGAGCAGGCCCGACCAGCGAGAAAATCGCCCATGGACTGGCTGCTCTAAGAGAGGAACTGGGAAAGAAGGTGAGCGTGTGAGAGGCGACATGCTTTTGACCACCGGTGTTCCGTCAAAAGAGCAGATTGAGAGCAGAACGCCGCCGAGACCCCGCAGGGAAAAGGGGCCTTTTGTCATGATTGAGTGTTTCCAGGAGATACCATGTGATCCCTGCTACTATAGCTGCAGATTTGGAGCCATTCAAGAATTTGAATCAATAAACGAGGTTCCCCAGGTAGATTGGAGTAAATGTACCGGCTGCGGAGTTTGTGTAGCGGCCTGCCCGGGCTTGGCCATATTTGTGGTAGACGAGACTTTCAGCGATGCCGAGGGGTTAATTGCTATACCCTATGAATTTGCTCCGTTACCGGAGAAGGGTGACCGGGTTTTTCTCTTGGACAGGGCCGGCGTAAGTGTAGGAGAAGGATTTGTCCATAGGGTGCTTCCAGGCAAGAAGCCTCAAGGTACTCCTGTTGTCTGGGTAAGGGTTCCAAAAGAACTGTCTTTGACAGTAAGGAACATTGGATTTGAGAAGGGTGGGGTGAGCCATGGCTAAAGCGGAAAACGACATTATTGTTTGCAGGTGTGAAGATGTTACCCTTGGGGAGATACGGAAAGCCATCAAAGAAGGCGCAACCACCATTGACGAGGTTAAACGCATAACTAGGTGGGATGGGCCCATGCCCGGGATAGAACTTGCAGGTTACTGGTTGCAGGTGAGATTGCCAGGTATTTGGGGAAAACCGGTTTCTGAAATCCTTCAGTCCCGGTACAGGCCCCCTGTTAAGCCTGTGAAGATGGGCGATTTGGCTTCCATTACCGGAGAAGATGAAAAAGGCACCGGCCGCAATTTCGATTGCAAGCGCCAGGAGGAGGTGACCGAGTAGAGTGAGCCTTAGCAGATGCAGTGGTGATAGGCGGGGAGTAGTTGGGTCTTCCATTGCTTATAACCTCATGAAACAAGGTATGAAAAGGGTGGTCTTGTGCGAGAAAGACACATTCGCCAGCGGGTCCACCGGGCGGTGCGGCGCAGGGGTCAGAGAGCAGTGGGGTTCTGAAGGTAATATCAAGATATGTAAAGCATCAATCGACATATTTGAAGGGCTCCAGGAAGAACTCCAGTATGATTACGACATTGAATTCGTCCAAAAAGGCTATTTGATGATGGCGTATACGGAAAAAGAATGGGATCAGTTTCAGAAAAATGTTGAGGTTCAGCACAAGTTAGGGGTAAACGCCATACTTTGCACACCTGAAGAAGCAAGGGAAATTGTGCCTGTTCTTAATATAGAGGGGATGGCAGGGGCAACCTACAATGCCAGAGACGGCCATGCAAACCCTTTTCATACAACCAGAGCCTACGTACAAGCCTTTGAACGACTGGGCGGTGAAGCAAACTACTTCACAGAGGTTACCGGGATTGAGAGATCCAGCGGTAAGATTACCCACGTAAAGACAAATAGGGGCAGCATATCCACTCCAATAGTTGTAAATGCTGCCGGGCCCTGGGCTGCTCCTGTTGCCTCAATGGTTGGGTTGCAGCTTCCTTTGTATACAGAGCGCCATCAGATTCTTGTTACTGAGCCTGTCGGGCACCTGTTTGACCCTATGCTCATGTCTTTTTCCCTGGGCATTTACTGCCAGCAGACTCCTCACGGATCCCTGGTTATGGGTGTGGGAGATCCCAATGAACCTAAAGGATACGACGTAGGCCACTCTTGGCAATTTCTTGGAAAAATGTCTGATATCATGTGCAAACTGGTTCCGGCCCTCCAGGGAGTCCGGGTTATAAGACAGTGGTCAGGCCTTTACACGATTACGCCTGATGCTCACCCGATTCTCGGCACGGTTCCTGGCATAGACGGGTATTATCAGGCTGTTGGATTCAGCGGCCACGGATTCATGCTCGCCCCTATAGTTGGGCAGCTCCTTTCTGAGATGATTTTGGGCAAAGAGCTTTCTATTGATATTGGTGATTTGGAACTTGGGCGTTTTGAAAGAGGAGACCTACGAGTAGAACCGTCGGTGGTCTAGAATTTCGCTGTGGATAGGGGTTAACTGAAAACAGATTTTGTTTACCGCCACCCATCTGTTATGGAGACGCAGGCTGCAGAAAACCTGCGTCTCCAAAGATGCGATCATTTGTGAGGACTCTTCCTTGCCATTTCATAGAAGGGAATCTTTCGGTATACGTAGAACCCTTGCTTACCATCAGAACTGATAGCAGACGTTTGACACTTTGCCCATTGGTTTAGAATTGCTCCTTTTTCCGGTGTCAAAGACTGAGTTAACCGAGGAGGGGTTGTATCATGGAACATAAAGAGGGCATGGATCTTGTTGAATTGTATCGGGATTTTGATGCCAGGTGCGCAACTTCGCTTGACGAGTTCAAAAATGCACGGGAATATGAACTAAGCCTGTATGTACCATGTAAGGGAACCAAAGCCAGGGCAGAAAATCAACTTGATACTCTTCTGGAAGAGGCTTCAGAGTTGCTTGCTCCTGATCCTGTTTATGAGCTTTTGAAGAGTCATTTTGATGAATTCCTGAAAGGGCAAGTTTCTTACCTCAAGAGAATGTTTGAAGCCCCAGGTTCCTTTATAAGTGGCTTGTCAAGCACTATAGACTATTATTCACGCAAGGATTCCCGGGACAGTGCTGAGAGGGCTAAGATTCTTCTTACCAGATTGGGGAAAGCAGACCAACTCTGGGCGGGAGTTGAAAAACTTTTGTCTGAGACCGCAATTGAAGAACTTATCCAGCTGGAAGATGTATGCGACACTCTTGCCCTTGTGGCTGGAAAGATGAAGCCCAGGGTTCCCAAACTGTACCAGGGCCTTTCACAAAAGACTTTGGAGCAGATTGAGCACAATCTTAAGCTAATTGAGGTTAAGGCGAAGGATTGGGAGAAGCAAGTAAAGGAGTTTGTTCAAGAGAATAAGGGTTCAAAGAAGGATAATGATGCTTTGGGCGGCGACCCGGTAGAAGGCTACAAGTATTTGCTTCAAAACCAGTTTGGAGTTGAACTTGATGAGATCTTGGATTGGCACGAACAGGAGATAAATAAGACCAGAGCTGAAATGCTCGAAATCGCTAACAGAATAAATGTTGCAGGTGTTCCCAAAGCCAGTAACGCACAAGACGTGGTGGATATCCTCAATAAGTTTCAAGGGCCGTGTTCCGATCCTAATGAAATGTTTGTTAGAATGCGGGAATACCTTGACAGGGCACAAGAAGCAACCCGGGATTACGTAAAGTTGCCCGATGAAAGTGTTGTCGTGGTGCCGACCCCTGAAACTCTGGTCAAACATTACCCGTGGGGAGGTTACGGAGGAGGCTGCCCCAGGAGAAGGCCGCTGCAAGGCGAGACTATTCTTAATGTAGAAAATTACAAAGCTATTACAGACGGTTGGATAAAAATGTGCGCTATCCACGAGTGTTACCCCGGCCACCACGTACAGTGGGTGAGGGCCCTGTTTGATCCCTTGCCTGAAACAGTGAAGGCAGGTGCCCGTGGAGTGCCCACTCTTGAGGGAAGCTGTCACAGATCTGAAAGACTCATGGAATTTATCTATCCCGAAGACCCTTTCTATCCCTTGTTTGTAGCCTACAGGCGCCACCATACATCGGTCAGGATAAAGGCAGACCTTTGGCTGCGCTACTTTGGGCGTCCGTTTGACGAGATCGTGGATCTTTATATTCGGGAATTGGGCTTCGAGAGGAGAATCGCTGCAGGCCAGGTTTTGGCCCAACAGCTCATGGCAGGCTACTTCACCTGCTATTACTATGGAATGAAGCGCCTTACCGATTTTCAAAAGGAATTCGGCTATGGCGATAAGGATTTCACTGAAGTGCTCTTCTCTCTATCCAGAGTCAGTCTCAAGACAATGGAAGGTTTCTTGAAACTCAGTGATGTTGATAAAGAAAGGTTCTTGACGGGTTTTTCCAGCAAGGTAGTTATGTAGCTTCTACGTGCCGCCCGGGGCCTATTGTCTCCGGGCGGCAATCTATTGCTTCGCTATGGAATTTCTTGCTACAAGCAAGGTGTACGGTGTAGATTTAACCCAGTACTTGTGCGAAAGGAGAATCAGTATGATTAAGGCCAGGTGGGAGCAACTTGCTGAAGCACTGAAGGGCTCCAGTGTATCCGGTATTGTACTTATGCCAGGGCCCAACATGTTCTATATGGCAGGCCTTTCAATGGGGTTGTCAGAAAGGCCGACTTTGCTGGTGGTATGCAGTGACGGTAAAGCCTGTTTCGTCATGCCCAAATTGGAGAGGCAAAAAGGCGAAATGATTTCTCAAAGGCTCAAAAATGAAGGAGTTAACTTCGATGTTGCTGTGTACTCGTATACTGATGAAGAGGGCCCGGGGAAAGCATTCAATGAAGCACTTAAGTCTCCCTCAGGGACCTGGGCTCTTGAATATCGTAGCCTCAGGATGCTTGAGTATTCACTCATGAAGAGGGCCATGGGTGATTTCAGCTGGGTAGACGCGGGTGAAATCATGAAGGAACTCAGAATGGTTAAGGACCAGGATGAGCTCAGCAGCATGCAAGAGGCTGCAAGACTTGCGGACCTGGGGGCGGATTTGGCCAAGAAGATGCTGGCTCCCGGGAAGAGGGCCTCTGAAATAGCCCTGGAAATCGAGGGGCAGCTCAAGTTACAAGGGGCTCAGGCTGTGGGAATGTCTCTGGCAACAGGGGTGGATACTGCAATACCCCATGCCGGCACCAGTTCCTCAATCATTGAATCGGGAGACCTGGCCTGGCTCGATCTTTGTGCCAATGTAAATGGTTACTGGTCTGATATCACCCGGACTTATGCAATTGGCAAAATCTCTAATGAACTGCGCAAGATTTATGAGATTGTAGTAGAGGCCCAAGAGCACGCCAGAATGAACACAAAACCAGGGATGAGCGGGGCTGAAGTAGATGCCCTGGCCAGAGACGTTATCGCTTCATATGGTTATGGAGACAGGTTCATTCATAGAACAGGCCATGGTTTAGGCCTTGAGATTCACGAAGAACCATATGTAGTTGCGTCTAACAAGACTCCTTTACCTGTAGGGTCTACCTTTACCATTGAGCCCGGGATATATCTTCCTGGAAAGGGTGGGGTAAGAGTCGAAGATGATGTGGTGCTGACACCTTCCGGCGCCAGAAGCCTAACTTGCTATCCACGCAACCTTCTAGATGAGCTCCGGTAGTGGGGTAATTGACCATTATGGATGAGTATCACCGGGGTGGGCCGGCATCCGATATATACTAAAGCAGGAGAATCGGAATACTTGTCAAATATAATTAGGGAAGGGTAGGAATTGAGGGGACAAACCCATGGACATCCAGGTTCTTGTAGATGATTTGGCCAGGCTGATAAAGCGGCCCATAACAGTTGAAGATACCAAGGGTGCCCTTATTGCATATTCTGCCCATGAATACCCTGTTGACCCGGTTAGGATGGAGACCCTTTTGAGAAAAGGTGCCTCCAAGAGCACTATTGATGTTTTGAAAAGACACGGGGTATATGAGGCAATTAACTCATCTTCAGGAGTAGTGCGAGTCAAAGCCGTTCCTGAAATTGGTTTTCACTCAAGGATAGCAGTGGCAGTGCGATCCCGGCGAGAAGTCTTGGGATATTTATGGGTGAAAGATGATGGGGGTCCTCTTTTGCCCCAGGATGAGGCGGCAATAATCAGGGCTTCAAAGGTGATGGCCCACAATTTCCCCGGAGTTGAACCTCTTTTACCGGCCCCTGTACCCCGGGCCTGCTCATTCGTTGAGCAACTACTGTCGGCTGATGGGAAGTTAAGCCCTGCTGAGCTCAGAGCCAGATCCAGGGGCTGGGAACTTAACCCTCCGTTTCAAGTCATGGTTATGGCCAATAAGCCTTCAAGGGTATCTGTCAATCCCACAATATTACTTGAAAAAGTCGACGACTTTTTCAAGGTAAAGAAAGTCAACGTCATGGCTTCCAATTACCGTAATGAAATAGTAATCATCGTTAGCGGAGAATCATCCCACCGGGTAAAAGACATTGCCCTTGACTTGAGCCGTTATCTTGATGAAGCAGGTTTTCGCCAGTTTATAGGGCTTGGCTGTGCCTACACGGATCTTGCCATGGTGCAAAAAAGCTATCACGAAGCCTCAGAATCAATAATCATTGGAGCCAGGCTGCACCTTGACGACGACGAGCCTTTTCTGGACTATGGACAGGTAGCCCTTTATGATCTTGTAAGATGTATGTCCAAATGCAAAGCAAAAGGTGCCTATGGAAGGGAGTTGGTTCGTCACATTGTCCTTTACGATAGGCTTAATGGCACGGAGCTCATAAGGACTTTGGAAGCTTTGCTTGACTATGGCGGCAAAAGAAGGGAAGCGGCCAAATACCTCAACGTGCATCCTAACACCCTGGATTACAGACTAAGAAGAATCAATCAAATGTTCCAATCTCCTCTGGATGATCCGAGTATAAGACTGGCAGTTCACCTGTGGATTAAAGCCATCAAATACTCTACGGATCAAGGCGAAAACCCTCGAATGGGAAGCTGAAAATTCACATTTTTTCGTTTCCGGAAAGGTTTACCCCCTTTGCTGTCGAAATGAACCATTGGTTTACTACATAGGCTCAAACTTGGTTCAGCAAAGGAGTGGCCTCAATGGAAGACATCAGGAAGCAGATTGAAGAACTCAAACGCCGGGAGGAAAGTTTGTATCATGTATTTGCTTCACTATCCAAACAGATAGATGATTTGATGTGGTATCAAAAACTTGGAGATATGGCTCGCATAGACAAGATAACGTTTACAGGGCCTCCCCCTGGGAACCCTCTGGCCCAACTGCCCCAGGACCGTAATAATCCCTTGAAGATCCGGGCATATACTTTTGTCCCCCGAAACGCAAAGACAGGAGAGAAATATCCCCTCTTGGTCTTTGTTCATGGAGGTGTCCATGCCAATTTTGCGTCAGGGTCATCCAACATAATCCGCGAACTACTGGAACAAGGATACATTATTATTGCTCCCGACTATCGGGGGAGCACAGGATATGGCGAGCAATTTTACAAGTTCATAGACTATGGCGGATTGGAGAACGAAGACGTTTGGGAAGCCAGAAACTGGATGGTTGAGAACGAACCTCTGGTTGACCCTGATAGAGTCGGGATTTTAGGGTGGAGTCATGGCGGAATGATTACCTTGATGAACTTGTTCAATCATCCCACGAGCTACAAAGTGGGGTTTGCCGGTGTTCCGGTCAGCGACATAGTGGCTCGTATGGGTTACAAGACAGAGGAGTACAGGCAGCTGTTTTCGGCAGACTATCATATTGGCAAGACAGCATATGAAGATGTACAAGAATACAGGCGAAGATCTCCTGCCTGGAATGCTGAGAAACTACAGACTCCGCTCCTTATTCATACTACAACAAACGATGAGGACGTAAATGTCCTTGAGGTGGAGCATCTGATCAAGTCCCTCAAAGCCTATGGCAAGGAATTTGAGTATAAGATTTACGATAATGCTCCCGGGGGGCATGTCTTTGACAGAATAGATACGAAGTTGGCCCGGGAATCCAGACGGGAAATATATCAATTCTTAGCTAGGTACTTGACTCCGCCCAATTTGTGAAGTGACCTGATGTAGCTGGGGTGGTTTCCCGGAGGATATGGCCGGGAAACCACCGTGGTATACCATTATTGATCCGAGCGCAATTTTCCGCCTACGGCAAAGTCTTCTTTCTTCATATCTCTCATGATGATTCTGACAGCATCAGGTGTTACACCCAATGAACGGACGATTGCATCGGTTACTTCTTTGGCCATGGTTTTTTTCTGATCGATGGTTCTTCCCTCGATTAGCTCAATCTGTACGATAGGCACTTGCTCCACTCCTTCCAGGATACATAACTTATCATGGAAACATCCATTTGCGGGAAGCGCAAACCCTATGCTATACTGAAGTGCGTAGAATATCAAGGGAACTTTACACATCAAGGAGATTCCGTTTGAGTGGGTTTTAGCCGAACCCACTTTTTGTATGTTGTCGGGGTGATAAGGATGAGTCGCAGGAAAATACTAGATAGTCTTTTTCAGACTTTTGAGCCTTTAGTCAAGGACGCAGGAGCTGAACTCCTGGATGTGGAGCTTACATCCGAGGCGGGACGGCCAATTTTGCGGGTTACTGTTTA
>JAXGOJ010000035.1:0-11737 GCA_040767525.1 Bacillota bacterium
CTGGTCTAACATAGGGATATTGGCGTGGGGCGAGCTCTTATTCTCAGCTGTTTTTGCCCTGGCTGTGTCGTACATTCTCTGGAATAGAGGAGTAAAAGAAAGCGGCCCTGCCAGAACTGCGGTTTTTGGAAACCTGCCGCCTGTTTGGACAGGGATTCTTGGATGGCTGTTTTTGAAAGAACAGTGGACGGTCGTGAAATTCATCGGGGCCGGGATTATCCTTCTTGGAGTGTCAATGGTTAGGACCCTGGGGGTTGAAGGTAAGAAGGAAGTAGCGGGAAACCCATTTGGAAACCGGTAGTTTTTCTGTACTGCTGGCTGAAATCCATACAGCTTTTCGGCTAACCGGTATGGAAATCAGGCAGCTTTTAGAAAAGCCGTATGGAAATCAGGCAGGTTTTTGGAAACCGGTAGTTTTTCTGTACTGCCGGCTGAAATCCATACAGCTTTTCGGCTAACCGGTATGGAAATCAGGCAGCTTTTAGAAAAGCCGTATGGAAACCAGACAGGTTTTTGGAAACCGGTAGTTTTTCTGTACTGCCGCCTGAAATCCATACAGCTTATCGGCCAACCAGTATGGAAATCAGGCAGTTCTTCCCCAGCTTACTTGAAAACCATACAATTTCCCCGATTCAGCACCACCCATATATTGTAATTCTTGGTGCCATATGATACTAATACAGTCGGTTGGTGGAAATTTATGGCGAAGGTTGTTGTGTGCATTGAAAAAAGTGTTGATTCCTGATGCTCTTGTTGATACCAAGGACTTGTTAGTTAGTGCGAAATTTCTGCGAGCGGCGGCAGAAATTAAGCTTCCTGCTTCATTGGCTGAATTTGCGAGATTATCAGGCCTTAGCCGGTCCGTTGTATTTCAGGCCTGCAATGCCCTTGCTGAGCAGGGGTGGCTTACATTTAGGAATACTTCAAACTCGAGAATTGCAGTCCCTTGCTACCCTGATGACATTGAAAGACTTCGAATAGAGCTGCTTTTGTGGGAAAAGGATATGGCTCCTTACCTGGGTGAATTCCTAATGAGGAGACTACTCGATGAAATTGTGGCTTCTACAACATACATGGACAATGCCAGGCCTGTTTTCTTGAAGAACCCTGAGACTGGGCAGCCCCTCGAAGTCGACCGCCTGTATAGAGAAGGAGTTGGGTTTGAGTACAACGGAGATCAGCACTACAGGCCCACCGGAAAGTATGACCAGCACGTTGTAAGAAAGCAGGCTACCAGGGATGCCATAAAGCTCGGATTGAGCATGAAACACGGAATTACGATTGTGACGGTTATTGATCGTGACTTGTCCATTGAGGGCATGCTTGCCAAGATTCCTTCTTCTCTTCCAGAAAGGCGTGTGAATCGTAAGTCTCTTTACATAGGAAAATTGGAGGAAATTTGCCGGGAACATATTGTGATCATGGAGAATATCAGAAGAGGACGGTAATCACCAGCCCGGCAAGTCCCGGAGAAGTGATAAAATACTTGTGGACAATATACTATGCAAAATGGTTATTCCGGTCTTTTGACTGTGGGCTACATTGGCCTAAACCGTGGTTTATTCGCGAGACTCAAACCGGTAGGTTTAGACAGTGAGACCTATTCCAGTGATCGTGAAAGGTGTCTCCCATCTTGTGCCGGAAAGGGTTCGTCCAATTGAATTCTGGAAGCAGATTTAAGGGAAGGATTGTGTTAGATGAAACTTCTTTTAGTGGACGATGATAGGACTCTGGCAAAAGGAATAGTCAGGAGTTTCAGAGGTATCGGGTATGAAGTTGCAGTATGCTATGACGGCTCTTCTGCAGTTGATACTGTTGAAGAAGAAAACCCAGACCTAGTGCTTCTTGACATAATGCTCCCCGGCAAGGATGGGCTTACTATCCTCAAAGAAATCCGACAAAGATTTCCCGGATTGCCTGTGATAATGCTTACTGCCAGGTCTGAAGACATAGACATAGTGGTTGGCCTTGAAATGGGAGCGGATGACTATGTTTCTAAGCCTTTCAGCATAAGAGAACTTGAGGCGAGGATAAAGGCTGTATCCAGGCGATCTTCAATGACAGGCCTTCCGCGAAACCAAATTAGGAGAGGCGACATTTTGTTGGATCTCACCGAGAAACGTGTATGGAAAAACAAAATGGAAATAAGCCTCACTGCGAAAGAATTTGACCTGTTAACAACATTTTTCAGGCAACCTGGAATGGTATTTACCCGGGACAAACTGTTGGAGATAGTCTGGGGGTATGATTTCTTGGGAGGCTCAAGGGCAGTTGACATACAGATTTCCCGGTTGAGGGAAAAGATAGAAGACGACCCGAGTAAGCCGAAAATCATACTAACCAAGAGGGGAGTAGGTTATTTCTGCGAGTGAGTATACGAAAAGCCAAGCTGGGCCTTAGGTGGCACCTGGCATTGTCATATTTGCTGGTTATATGGATAATTCTAGGTATCCTGGTGCTGTTTATCTCTCGGCTGCTCGAAACCTCGATTATAGGTGCAAGGCGTGCATCTTTGTACGGCCAGGCCCACCTGCTTGGGTCTGCAATTAGGGCCAGGGGAGGGCCTGTAGCAGCCAGGCTTACTGCCATAGGAGGAATTCCTTTTCAAGGAAGGGTTCTGGTTCTGGACGGACAAGGCAGAGTCCTGGAGGATTCAGCATCTGACCCTGAGATGTCATATAAGAAACTTGACTACCCTGAAGTTCACGCTGCCTTATCGGGCAAAGAGAGTTCAAATACCTATTACCTTCCTGACGGAAGTTTTGTCATATATGTAGCAGTACCTTCAAATTGGGATGGAAGCGGAGGGGCTGTATTCATAGCTCAGGACTTGGGCGATATTGTTACTCAATACAAAAACGTCATGCGGATGGTTCTTTCAGGGGGAGGGGTAGCTTCCCTGGTAGCTCTGGCCCTTTCATGGAGCCTTTCCAGCCGTATAGCCGGCCCGGTATCGGACCTTTCCCAGGCAGCCAGGATGATGGCTTCAGGCAGGCTTGATTCGCGAGTTTCTCCAGGAGGCCCTCCTGAAACCAGGGAACTGGGCGAATCGTTTAACCATATGGCAGATGAAATTCAAACAACCATGGAAGGCCAGGAGCGGTTCTTGATGGCTGCAGCTCATGAGTTGAGGGCTCCCCTTGCATCTATAGGCGTGCTAGTTGAATCAATGCAGCTTTCTCCTCCAGGGCCAGAGGAATTGCCGGAACTGATAGACGACATTCACACAGAGATCGTCAGCCTCCAAAGGATTTCTGAGAGTATATTGTCACTTCTTCGGACAAAGGGAAGGACAGCCGCGTCTGCCTCTTTGATAGATCCGGTGAAGATTATCGAAGAAGTAATCAAGTCCAGGACTCATATTATTCTAGACAAGAAATTGACTATGCGCACTCATTTTGAACATGAACAGGGAGAGTCTCAAGTGCTCATAGACTCACTGTTGTTCAGGCTTGTAGTATCAAACCTGGTTGATAACGCCGTAAAATTCACTCCGGCCAACGGAGAGGTCGATGTTCGCCTTGAGTTTCTCGCAAACAGCCGGGGCATGGCCCTGACTGTGTCTGATACAGGCCCCGGTATTCCAGCGGAACACATGGGCAAGCTTTTCGACCGCTTCTACCGTGTAGATCCTGCCAGGCAGAAGTCTACAGGCGGGGCAGGTTTAGGGCTGGCCATTGCAAAAGACGCATGTGAGAAAACAGGCGGAAACATTACCGTAGAGAATCGTCCAGAGGCGGTGCGGTTTAGTAGCATATGGCAGGATCTTTAAGGCAATGCTGCATCTGTTACAAAATCGTTACACACCGAGACTATTTTGAAAGACTTATCCGCCACAATATGGTTGATAGGAAGACTCGTTGGTTTGAAGGTTCAAGAATGTTCTAAGAATGTTCTAAGGAGGAACATCACATGTTCAGGAGTACGCAAGCTCGATCCGGAAATGCCATAAGCCGGCCGATGTTTACGGTTTTGATTATGCTTTTGGCGGCGCTATTATTCACATCCCTGGCCTGTACTCCCAGGGCGTCTGGCCAGCTTCCGGGAGATCCGGTATCGCCGGTCCCGTCAAAAGATACGGTTACAGTAAATCTTTATTTTGCTGACGATCAGGCAATGGAAGTTTTGCCTGAGAGGAGAGAGGTAGAGGTGGCAAGTGATCCGTCTCAAAGGCCGCCAATGGAGGAACTGGTGGTCACGGAACTTCTGAAAGGCCCAAAAGATCCTCTCTTGAGAAGGACTTTTCCGACTGACACAAGCCTTATCTCAGTACAGGTCACTGACGGCCTGGCACTGGCTAACTTTTCTAAAGAATTGGTAACCAAACATGGCGGAGGCAGTACAGGGGAGATGATGACCATTTTGTCTTTGGTCAACTCCCTTACTGAGCTGCCCAATGTTCAGAAGGTGCAGATTCTGGTTGAGGGCCGGAAGATAGACACCCTTGCAGGCCACGCCGATGTCAGCGGGCCCCTTGAGCGTGTAATTCGCCAGGGAGACTTCTTTGTCAGTGAGGAGCGGTCGAAAGTGCTTCAGGAGAGGGTTGATTCTGGCCAGGAGGTGTGGCGTAAAGACCCACTTGAGGTAGCCAAGAGAGAAGCGCCTGCCCGAGGGTTTTTGCCAAACCTTGAATACAAGTTGGCCCCTACACAAGGATATACCTCGGTACAGGTTGATTACGGAAAGACATATGTAATCACCCTTTATCAGCCCGAAAAGCAAGGAGAAGACGGTATCTGGGTTATCAGGACAATCAGCCCGGTGGGTGAGTGATAGATAGGGCAGGTGAATGATAGTCATTACCATCCCAGGTTTCACAGTATTCCACATAGAAAAGGGCCAGGATGGATTCGCACCCTGGCCTGTTTACATTCTGGCTTGTTTACCATCCAGGCCCTGTTTACCATCCTGGCCAGGCTTACCATTCTAGCCCTTTGCTATTCTCCTATTGATGTTTTCCCCATTGCCATGTGTTCCCACAGACCGGCTATACCGGCCTTGCTGTCTATTTCTTACCGACCTTTTTGCTGGATTCTTTCCGCTTGCTTTAGGTCTTGCTGCAGGCTTTTCCTCAGGTAAGACCGGGTTAAGCATTATTCCGACTATTGTTGCCAGGCTCAGTCCTTCGAGATTGATGACACCGAGTTTAACAACGGCAGGATTGGCTTCTCCAAGGACTGACATCATTCCAATAGTCAGCACAAACGCTGCAATCAGCATATTCCTTCCGCTGGAAAAGTCGATTCTATTTTCTACCATAACCCTCATGCCAATAGACGCAATCATCCCAAAGAGGATTATTGAAATGCCGCCCATTACAGGTTCAGGTATTGTTGAAAGGAGGGCGCCGAATTTACCGAAAATCGACATGGTTAAGGCAAAGATGGCTGCTATCCTCATGACTACTGGATCAAACACCTTTGTAACTGCAAGGACTCCCGTGTTTTCACTGTAAGTTGTATTTGACGGCACCTCCAACGAATCCTGCAAGTGATGTTGCAAGGCCATCGCCAAGAAGCGTTCTATGAAGCCCGGGTCTTGGATAAAATCTTGTCCCACTGTAGCGCTGATCGTGGTGATGTCGCCGAGGTGCTCGACTAAAGTCACCAGGGCAACAGGTGCAACCACCAAGATGGCATCCAGAGAATTTGGGCGTCATAAACTGTGGCAGAGCTAAAATAGGAGCTTGTGCTACAGGGGTTACATCTGCCAGTTTAAAGACAAAAGAAGCAAGGTAGCCTGTCCCTACTCCGGCTAGAATTGGAAGGCTCTTGAACAGACCTTTTCCAAACACAGTCACCAGGGCGACAGTAAGCATTGCGATAAGGGCAACGCCCCAGTGCCCCTGGGCCATCCCGTATGCAACAGGTGTCAGGGTCAAACCGATGGTTATAATCACCGGGCCGATAACTACAGGAGGCAGAAGTCTCTTCATCACGTTGGGCCCAAAAAGCTTAATCAGTCCTCCCGCCAGGACGTAGACCAGTCCGGCGATGATTATTCCGCCGGTTGCGTAAGGCAGTCCTGCATTAGGATCTCCGGGGGTTGCGTACATGGCTTTCACCGACAGTATTGCCGGGATAAAAGCGAACGAACTTCCAAGGAACACAGGAACTTTTCTCTTTGTGAGCATGTGGAAAAGAAGGGTTCCTACTCCTGCTGAAAAAAGTGCAACTGAGATATCCAAACCGGTGAGGAACGGCACTAAAACTGTGGCTCCAAACAATGGCGAGGGTGTACTGAAAACCGAGCAAAAGACGTTTTGGCCAGTCCAATTTCATGATTTTTCCTCCTTAATGCCGAGCTCGCTGACACGGCTTAATTAAGTACGGGCTCGTTGATTCTTAATTGCTACATAGATTCTCATATCAACTCCTAGTGCAAAATCCTTCATGAGTCATCCCATCTCAATTCGACAGGGTCTAAAGATTTCCTTCAACTTGCAACGATAATGCACAAAATCTTGTACGTCAATAGAAAACAGCAAATTGCTACCGGGCAATGATATTGTCACCTTGTAAGCAGATTCATAAAATCTCATTTGGAACCAAGCCTTCGTAGGATTCCTTCGCCCTGTTAAAGGTCGTGGTACATGACGCGGGCTCTTGGGAGACTGAATTTGGATCTTAAAAGGAATACTACTGTTTATGAAAGATGTTTTTGTTCCCAGGACCGTTTTTGTGACTGAATCAGCCAGTCAGTACCCGGCCTGCGACAAGATGATAGACGCATTTCGCAAGGCAGGTTCAGATATTATCAGAGGAAACCCCAGGTTACCCAGGGGCCTTAGCCCGAGCGCCAAGTACGTAAGGGCCAAGTCTTGTGTAGTGCTTTCTGCAGATAAGTCACTGTCTTTTCTGAAATGCAGGCCCAGCGCCGACTTCCAATTGAATTTGGTAAGGGGATGCCCTGGGTTTTGTGAGTATTGTTATCTTCAAAACCACCATGGGCCGGCGCCTTATATTAGAGTCATGGTAAATGTGGGAGAGATCCTGAGCAAGGCTGCTGAATTGTGTTTGGAACGTCTCCCCCAAGAAACAAGTTTTGAGGCAGCTGCTGTATCGGACCCAATACCTGTTGAGCGGTATACAGGTTCTATTAGGTCTGCAATTGAGTTTTTCGGCTCGAACCAAAAAAATGCTGGAAGTGGCATCAGCCCAGAACGTACCGGTTTTTTAGCCCGGTTACGCGTTGCCACCAAGTTTATTGACGTCGAAAGCTTGATAGACATTTCCCATAACCAAATGACAAGAGTGCGGTTTAGCCTGGAGGCAGAGGAGTTCCATAGGGATTTTGAAAGAGGTATGCCTTCAACCGATGAAAAGATCCAGGCTGCAAAAAAACTGTCTGGAGCAGGATTTCCAATAGGATTCCTTATTGCTCCTGTATTTCTTGAAAAGGGCATTATGCCTTACAAAAACTTGTTCATCAAATTAAGGAACGCTTTTCCCAATAGCCTTCCGTCTGATACAACCCTTGAATTCGTTTCCCACAGGTTTACTGGGCGGGCCAAACGGCTGATTGAATCCCGGCATCCCGATACTGGCTTGCCTATGAAAGAAGAGCTCAGGCAACTGAAGGCCGGACAGTTTGGCTACAAGAAATATGTGTACCCTCGGGATCAGCTGAGAAGCGTTAAAGACGAAATAACTTCCATGGTAGATAAAATCCTGCCTGAAGGCAGGATTGAGTATTTTGTTTGATGAGCATTGTGGAGTTGAAACCCGAATAGGTTGATGCTTGCGGCATTCTACGGGCTCAGTCCTACAGGCTCGGCCCTGCACGGGGTCAGCCCCACCGGCCTTCCTGGTGCCTGGGCGGTACTACCAGCTACCAGGGGTGAACGTCACGGCCCTCCTGGAGCCTGGGCGGTACTACCAGCGGTAAGCGTCACGGCCCTGGTCAATATCCTCGCCAAGAGGTGCAAGGTGGGCAATATCGTTGAATTTGTCAAGCTGCCACTTGCCCTTGTGTTTTGAGATGATGCTGATAGATGTATTTGCAGCAGTGGGTGATCCAGGGTCAAGTTTCGCCCCGGCGGCATATGCAAGGAGGCATCTCACCACCCCGCCATGGGTGACTATGACTACATTGGAGTCAGGGTGGCTCCCGGCAATATCCTCAAGAGCATCTGTAGTTCTCTTGTACAAGTCGTAATATGATTCCCCTCCGCCTGGCCTGGCGGTATATAGTGGATCTTTCTGAAGTGCCTTGAAAAACTCTGGGAAAAGCCTGCGAGATTCATCCATGGTTCTACCCTGCATGCCTCCGCAGTGGACCTCCCTGAGACGCCTTTCGGGGATCAATTTGCAGTCATGATATTTGGCGATAGCCGCAGCGGTTTCCCGCGCCCTATCCAGGTCGCTTGAATATACTGCATGGATTTTGAACTCTGATAAGGCTTTACCCACTAATTCAGCCTGTCTTTTTCCACGGCCTGACAGAGGGACATTCAAATGCCCCTGGAGAATTCCGCTTCTGTTTGCAAGAGTTTCTCCGTGCCTTACGATGTAATAGCTGCCCATAGTTTCACCATCCTTACTATACTAAATTTACCACAAGCACCCTGAAAACCTTCTGAAAACCCCGGGCTACCTTCCTTGCAGAAGGTGTTGTTTTACAAAATTGAGATCCAGGGTGTCGAACATTCAGGAAATATTATTCAGTACGGTTACAAGGTGATAATATCACTGTGCGACATAGCAGCCATGTGAAAAAGGTGAAAGGATCTCAAATATCGGTTAGAATTGCTATTTGGGAGGGTGAAACGTGGAAAACGCAAAATTGAGGGAAATCATGGAGCAAGTGCATGCTCGGCATTCTGAAGGTTTCAACTGTGCAGAATCAGTATTCTTCGGCGTGTGCCAGATTCTGGGTATTGAGGTGCCGGTTTCGTGCGTAACCGGTTTTGGAGGCGGTGTGGCCAGGACCGGGTCTGTTTGCGGAGCTCTCCTGGGTGCCATTGCTGCCGTGGGTGTATACGTGGGGAGGACAGACCCTGCAGACGAAGAGGCCAAGATAAAATGCTACTCTCTGGGTCAGGAAGTAGTACGGGGTTTTATGGATGAAATGGACACTACAATATGCAAAGAAATAATTGGATTTACGCTGGGCGCAGAGGGTGGAACCAGGCAATATGCTCAGGCGCGGTTAAAGGAAACCAAGTGCAAACAGGCTATTACAGTAGCTATTGAGGCTGCGGTAAAAGCCATCAAGAAGGATGAATGTCAAAAGCTCACATAAATCAAGTGAGCGGAGAATGGTGGGACTCATTCAAAGGAGGGAGCGGGTGTATACCCGATAATATGCCAGCTGTTGTTGTTGTAGGAAGCCAGTGGGGTGACGAAGGCAAGGGGAAGATTACTGATTACCTGGCTCTTGAAGCCGATGTGGTTGTAAGGTATCAAGGCGGCCCTAATGCCGGGCACACTGTTGTAGTAAATGATGAGGAGTTTCAGCTTCACCTGCTCCCCTCAGGAATTTTGTACCCGGACAAACTATCGGTAATAGGGAATGGCGTGGTCGTGGATCCCCTGGGACTCGTCGAGGACATCCAGGAACTCAATCAAAGAGGACGGAACACAAAAGGGCTCCGGATAAGTGCCAGGGCTCACTTGATTATGCCATACCATAAAATTTTAGATGCCCTTCAAGAAGAAAGCATGGGAGACCGGAAAATCGGTACGACTCTAAAGGGTGTCGGCCCGGCATATATGGATAAAGCTGCAAGAGTAGGCCTTAGAATAGGGGATCTCCTTGAGCCGGACATTTTCAGGGAAAGATTAGAGTCAAACCTTCGGGATAAGAACCGAATTTTTAAGTATATCTACGGGCGAGAGGCCCTCAAAGCTGAGCCGATCATTGAGTCTTACTTGAAGGCCGGAGAGTTCATCAAGCCATATATCACAGATACTGCAGTACTGGTCAACAGTGCAATCACCGGTGGCAAGAAGGTTTTGTTCGAAGGAGCCCAGGGAACCCTTCTGGATTTAGACCACGGAACCTACCCATATGTTACGTCAAGCCACCCGGTGGCCGGAGGAGCCTGCATTGGTGCAGGAATCGGCCCCAACAGGATTCATGAGGTAATCGGAGTTGTAAAAGCATACACGTCCCGGGTTGGCGACGGGCCGTTTCCTACTGAACTCCTGGATGAAACCGGCCGGTGGATAAGGGAAACAGGCCATGAATACGGCGTAACTACAGGCAGGCCAAGGCGAATCGGATGGCTTGACCTTGTTATGCTTAACTACGCATCTGTTTTGAACGGGTTTACAGGTATTGCGCTTACCAGGCTAGACGTGCTTTCGGGGCTTGAAAAGGTTAAGGTGGCCTATGCATACAAACGTGAAGGCCAGGTAATTACCACTTTTCCTTCGAGCTTTAAGGAACTTGCCAGGTGTGAACCTGTTTATGAAGAGTTTTCCGGATGGCCGGAAATCAACCCTCAAGCAAAGAGTCTTGATGACCTTCATCCAAATGCCCGACGATTCATCGAGTTCATATCAGAAAAAACAGGAGTAGAGGCTGCCCTGGTTTCCTTGGGAAGGGGCAGAGAAGACTCTCTTACACTGAGGAAACTGTTCAAATAAATGGCTGTACTGGCTAGCGAGGTGCTCAGCCTTGTATGAAATATGCCAGGTTGCAAAAGGAGTATACTGCCTGACCCGGCCACTGGAAGGCTATGGAATGAATGTCTCGTGTACTTTGATTGTGGCCGCAGGTCAGGCCATTATTATCGATACGTTCTCGTCGCCGAGGCACTTGGAGCCCTTTCTTGAGTTCCTTGGGACTTTACAGACGGCGAAGGGCTCGTTGCTTGCTCATGAGTCCCATGGTTTTGAGAATCCTGATGCCATACCTAAATTGCAGTCTGAGCACAGCAACTGTGTCTGGGTTGTGTATAGTCACGGTGATTGGGATCACTGCTTGGGTACAGGAGCAGTTGAAGATGCTTTAGGCCCTTCAGGAATAAGCCATGTTGTCTCTCACCGTCTTACCCGCTGCCGGTTAGCTGAGGAGGGTCTGAAGGATATCCAAGAGCTCAAGATTATCAACCCTCCTTTGGTTGAAGGCGCAAAGGTGGTCTTGCCCAACATTACTTTCAGTGAGAGGTTGACTTTGCACATTGGTAGCCAACGAGTGTGCACCGGTGATAGAGGTTTTCAAATATCCGGCCTCCGGGGAGAGGTATCTTCAGCCAGTCTTGAACTCAATCACGTAGGCGGGCATACCCAGGATTCCATTGCATGTTATCTTGCCGAGGAAAAAGTTCTGATAGCCGGTGACCTTGCTGAAGACCCGTTACCGTCAGTCGGTGATCCTTTTGGCCTGGACAAGTGGATTGAATGCCTTGAGTATTACTCGGAACGTGCCAACGTGGTTATCCCTTCCCATGGAAAAGCACAGGGTCCTGATATCTTGAGAAGAAATGCCAAATATTTGGGCCTATTGAGGCAGTCTGCAAAGAGGTCAATGGAAAACAGGTCTCTTTCTCACATTGATCCTGAGACTTTTGAAATAGTAGACTCTCTAACGCCACATCAGAAGGCTTGCTACCTGGGCATACACCAGGACAATGCTAATGTGCTGGACTTTGCATGCCAGGGCAGTGTTTGAATGGATGTACTATATGCAAGAGCCATAAGATTGCTTGTTATTGAACGATGCCAGGAGTAGAGGTTCACGTCTGAGTTCTCGCCTGAGCGTTCCGTGCACCATAAGGTTGCTTGTTATT
>JAXGOJ010000036.1:0-11388 GCA_040767525.1 Bacillota bacterium
AGGGTGCATTTTATGACCGAAGAAATCTCCAGGTTGTTGCCTGTGAAAATTACGGTAATCGGAGCCAACAGCCAAAGTGCGAACCTGGAAGTTGCATGCAAGAAAGCACCAAGAGCAACCACAGCAGTAGCGGCACCTATGCTTAAACCTCGCTTGTGAAGGAAGTACACTTTCAAAGGCTCTCCTCCGGTATCAAAAGGGGTAACACCTGCCATGAAGGAGCCAATAACCGTCATCTTAAGTGCATCCAAAAACTTCACCTGGCCACCCATAGCAGAGGCAAGAATCTTGAGTCTCAGAGCATCAACTACCCAGCTCCCGACTACCAGCAGCAAAGACAGAACCAGAGTCGACAAGCCAACTGCCAGCAAGTTGCCAAGCAGGCTTCCATCGCCTGTAAACCTGATAACAGCCCACATACATGAAAGGCTCAAGACAATCGACGCCAGGCCACCCACTATAATCTTCCTAGCCGTCACAGGGACATTCTGTCCGGTTCTATTCAACCTCAAGCACTTCCTTAAGAGCCCGGCTCCTTTTCCCGCTGCTTCGACAGTAGTTCCGACTTGCCAAAGTGTCGAAAGCCAGGCTTGTTTGACCTATATCCGCTTAATACCGTTACCGGCAAACCCATGCTCTGGTAGAATTCATTCTATCATACGGACAAGGGTATTTACAGCTTATGGTATATAGCGTCCAGCTCCAGTCAAGTACCTCTGAAGTCAAACAAGGCCTGAGATGCCGGCAAAATGAAAAACCCCGGAAAATAGCCGGCCCGGACTATATATCTTCCGGAGTCTTGTCAATTCAGTTTACTTCAGCAAAAGCCACTGCATCGATTACCGTAGGGCTGTTACCACTCTTGCCCGGACTCCTTGTAAAAATCAGGCGGGCACTGCATACACCTACAGGTGAATAGTCAGTCAAATGCATCTGGGCCAGCCACATGCCCTCCCCGGGTTTACCTAAGGACTTCCCTGATATGAATACATGAAGCCCAGCACCCAGGTCACAACCGGAATTGCTCAACCACCTGACCTGAACCAGCAGACTGCCTGCCACGCAATCTGAGGACGACATTTGAAAGGTTAATAAGAACCGCCGCACCGGAAGTACCGGTATGTCCTGAAACATGATTGCAGGATCTGATACAACTCCTGCACCCATAGAAGCAGCCTGTAATCCTGTAAAAGCCAGATTCGAGTCAGTGAGCAAGACATTTTCAGACACCCAGCACGCCGGAGGTTCTCCCACATTTCCTTTTTCAAAATCACCGTTGGCGATAAGATTACTTTTTGGTGCCACCAGCACGTTTCACACCTCCTCCTTGACCCTATCCAACCTGGAAAAAGAACACATCATCAATAAACACTTCTGCCAAACCAGACCCTCTGGTGAAAGAAATCCTGGCGATCCGCGTTCCAACAGGCGATTCATCAGTAACCCCTGTGTGAAGAGTCCACCCGCCTTCGGCAACCTGGCCTATTGTGGTTGCCGGTATGAAAATCGAAAGGCCCAGGCCTATCTCGTTTCCATAGCCGTCCAGCCAAGTAACCGCTGCTTGAAGCGGTGCCGGGCATAGACAGAATCCTGCCACTGAAAAGTCTAGCTCAAAGTATTTTCCGGGACTAACCTGGACTTCTTGAAAAACCATTGCAGGCTGCTTTGGATAAAGCCCTCCCAAGCCCAGCATGGCAAGGCCTGAATGGGATAATCCGGCATCAGCAATTCGCACATTTTGAGTTACCGTCGATGTCAGGGTTAAAGGGACTTGCCATAACGCAAGGCCAATCTCAAAACCGTGATTTTTGATAAGATTTCCCTCAGGGACCGATATCATCACACTAATCACCTCCCTAAATCCACGGATATCAACATTGCTCTTGGAAGATCACATCATCCAGAAGTACAAAATTGTCGCAGGATGAGCCTGCGGCTTTTCCGAAGAGAATCCTAGCAGCCACTGCTGAAAAAGGCGCTTGCTCAGTATATGTGACAATTGCCTTGTACCCACCCCTTCCTGCAGGGCCTGTCGTTTCTCCGGGAACAAGAATTGGCGCAGCACGGGCCGAGCATAGAATATTGCCACAAGAATCGAGCCATAGCACATCTACAGTAAGATCGGCCGGGTTCAGAAAAGCCCCTGAAACAAAGAACTTCAGGACAAACGTCCGTTTAGGCGCAATGCACACATCCTGAAAAACAGTTGCTTCAAGTAAGTTGTTGGGTTTGCCCATTGCTGCGGCAACCAAACCTTCATGGGAAAAAGCCGCTCCTGCCAGCCCTACATTGCAAATTCCGGCCCATCCGGCCAGCCCTTGTTCAAAACCTCCGTTGACCACGAGGTTTCCCCTATTGACGTTAAACAGCATGATAACACCCCCTTAAACCACTAACGCCTTATTGCGGACTGCTTAGTTCATGACATAATATTCAAGACAACATATTCAGGCGACAAACAAAGCCCTATTTCAGACTCCAAAGGTATGTCCAATAGCCCTTGGGCATAGATCTATCTTGGGCATTGAGTTATTTCCGCGAAAATGCCTGAGAGGAGGATATTTATGGAGGAAATCTTAACCGAGCTTATGGAGCAAGAGATGACATCTGTTGAAAAATACAAAGACATGGCCAAGAAAGTAAGGAGTTCCACTGAGCGAGATCTCATAGATCGGATACTGACTCAAAAAAGATTCGAGATTGAGACTTTAAGACTTCTGTGTTCTGGTAAAGTACCGGATCGTTTTATAGCCTTCGCCACCATAGTTGAAGACGAAGTTAACTTCAGGGATTCGCCCAATCCCTCTGGGAATCTAATGGAGGTATTGAGCCGGGGAACTCCTGTGATACTTACAGAAAGAAGGGGTAACTGGGTCGGAATACAGCTTTACGATGGAAAAAGCGGCTGGGTGTTCAGAGACTATGTAAGGGCCAATAGTTAAGCTCCTCCGGTTTTTGAAATCGCATAAAGACTTCTTAGGCTCCTGTAACTGCCATGCCAGTGCCCAAAGAAATAGCCCCCGGGGCCGGACCACAGGTTGGCCAAAATAGTGTCATTACTTGCCTTCTCAACATAACATGTTAACGCAACGGGTTTAGGAGGTGAGTCAAGTGGCAGGAACCAAAGGGGGCTTCAACTGTGAGTGGTTGATCTGTCTCTTCTTAATCATTATTCTATGTTGCTGGTGCTTTTCATCCTAGAAAAAGGGACCGTTTGCAGACACTGTCTCTGACAGAGGTAGGGGCTAAAAGATAGGGGTGGGGCCGTAACCCCACCCTCTGTCAGAGCCGTTATCCTGCCTTGCAGCAATTCAGCCTGAGAGCCTTGGGCTTACAGGCCCGTATAGGTAATTACGGTTATAGCCCGATAAACATCTGGGTAAACATCATCCCGTAAGAACCGCCCTTAACAATACCAACTCCAATATGGGTGAACGATGGATTCAATATGTTTCGCCTATGGCCGTCACTCTGCATGAGAGCCTCATGAGCTTTTTCCACTGTAGATGCACCTGCCAGGTTCTCTCCAGCCGTGTAGTATTCCACACCGGCTTTTTTCATCATATCGAAAGGAGAACCGTATGTAGGCGAGGTATGGCTGAAGTAGTTAAGATCAATCATGTCCTTGCTTTTCATTCTGGCTAGTTCAACAAGCCTCAAGTCAACTTGAAGAGGCTGCAACCCGGCTTTGGCTCTCTCCCGGTTTACCAGAGTAACCATCAGCTGTTCTTCAGCAGTAATACCTTCAACAGGTTCCGGCTCCGGAGCCGGTTCTTGCCCAGGGTCAGTCTCTTGGACAGGAGGCTCAACAGGATCCTGAGTATCAGGAGTTGGCGATGGCTCAGGCGTGATTTCCTGGTCCGCATCAGGGGTCAAGCCAGGATCAGGTCCAGGAACCGGCACTGGGTTTGGCTCCTGGGGTGTAACCGGCGTGATAGGTACAAGATCCAGTAATCCCGGTATCACCAACTTCAAGACTCTATGCAGTAACAGATTATCTTTGTATACGTCATTGAGCAGTAAAGCAAGGCTCCCACGGGAAGGGCCGGCAAAAAGAAACACCTGCCCTCCATTTGGCCCTGGAAGAACATACCTCTCATACGATGATGCAAGGATTTGCCCTGCAGGCATCAGCAAACCTAAAATTAGTGTAGCGGCTATTGATGCAATAATTCTTTTTCTTATCCTCATTTGGCTCCTCCTTTCATTTTTCTGTTGCTCAAGCCAACTCTACCCATATAATACAACTCCGCCCTACCATCTGAAAAATGTATATATTGCCAGCTAGCCTGGGTGAAACAGGGGGACGGTCCTAACGTTTCATTAACTTAGGAATTTGGCGGAAGAAGTACTTGAGAGTTTGACATGCAGAAGACAGGTAGAGATTCCATGAAACGTTAGGACCGTCCCCCGTTTCAGAATCAAAAATTCGGAGGCCAGGCGTGACTTTTATACCCCGGCCTCCCCGCTTTGTTCTACCTAGCCACGAGGCATACAGTCGTGTTTCACATATTGCGCGAAGATCCACCCTACTTGCCCTGAAGGCAGCTGGACTTTAACCCACTCAGATTGGATTTCTAGCACACTCACCGCGGTGCCGGCATTCACCTGGGCTATGACAGCGAAGGTCATTCCAGGGCCTTGTCTTACGTTAACCAAATGGGCAGTAACTACGCCAGCGCATTTTTTCGCTGCTTTCTTAACCTTAACAACCAGATGGACATGCCTTGTTCTGAAGACTCTTGCAGTAAGCATGATGATCTTGGTCACCATAATCGGTTCCCCTGCAGGCGGAACCTCAAAACTGGCGTGTTCTACCTGTACTGAGACTCTTGCCGTCATCCCGGGTTTGGCCTCAGGAAGCACCACAAACTCAGAAAACGGTACAGTGAAATGGAGTGTGTGCACTGTTTGGGTGGGATCCATCAAAGGCTCATATATTATCCTCTGGGCTATGGTTCCATCTACTATGATTTTGCCCGGTGCCACAATTACGCGCTTGACTTCAGGAGTTGACGAAGAATCGAGGATTTCCGCTGCAAGGGGCTTCTCCTCAGGTATGTCAACGATTTCCCTGACAATTCCCTGAGCTTTGTTCTCCCCAAGTACCTCCTGAATCCTTACAAGTTCTTTGACCACCTCTAAGCCGGCAACCCCGGTTATATTCGTAACCACCTGGATGCTTTGAACCCTGATTACCTTGACTTTTACCTCGATGATTATCCTGACAGTAATTGCCCTTCCGTTTTGCGCAACGTCTATGGAAATAAACTCGATTTGGGCGCTGGCCACTACTGTCATTCCAGGTTGCACTCCAGGCACTTCCACGAACCTCTCGAAGGGAATGGTATGGTGTACTACATGGACAGTTTGATATGGTGTCCTGGCTTCGTAGATAGTCCTAAGGCTTATAGTTCCATTTACGATTACTTTGTTTGGAAGAATCGTCGTTGAGTTGACCTGGATTGTGGCTCACCTGGTCAAGTATTGACACACATCTGGCTTGACTTCCGGAATAAACAAGAGTTCTCTGACTACTGCCTGAGCAGCGGACTCCCCTAGCACTGTCTCAGCTTTATCATCTCCTTTGTAACCTGCAATCCGGGAATACCGCTGACATCGGTAACAACATCAATGATTGCTGTTCTCGAAACCCGGACGGTAAGCATAACCACGGCACGTACTACTATGACCATTCCATCAGGGCGAACCTCAAACGATGCATGTTCAATGACCACACTGGGAGTAGCCACCATTCCAGGCTCCACGCCAGGAATCTCTACAAAGGTGCTGAATGGAACCTCGGCATGGAACACATGCACAGTCTGGTAAGGAACTGCGGCTTCATAAATCAGGGCCAGGTCCAAGACTCCATCGACTATCACTTTTCCAGGAAGTACCGTAACTTTATTGATCCTAGTTTTGCCTGCAAAATCAACGACTGATGCTACAGGTGGCTTGGGCTCAGGCACTGTCACAGGCTCAGAAATGACTACCTGAGAAGTACCTACGCCAATGACTTCTTCTAATCTAATCTCCTCGGTTTTTATCTCGAGGGTATCCAGACTCACCCGTTACCCTCCTCTCCAGGTAACAAAAATGCCTTTTATCGCTAAAACATCTATATGCCATGGCTATTGACAATGTGACCAACACTATTCCCCAAGAATTTTGCATATCATGTGTCATAGGGGATCAGTAAAACCTGACAACCGCCGGTATCAATCTGTACCGTTCCTAGATATACCTGACACTGGCAAAAGTCAGAGTAAAATACAATCCGGGAGGACGTTCTTGAACTTTTGGTCTGTAGTCCCTGCTCAAAATGAGGAAAAAACTATCTCCCATGTAATCGGAAATTGCCTGTCAGCAGGGGCAACCCAGGTGCTGATCATATCCAATGGCACAACCGACAACACTCTCAAGATCGCGAGAACCTATCCTGATGAAAGGGTCACAGCCTACTGTGTGCCTGAACCCCTGGGAATCGATGTGCCAAGGGCGATTGGCGCGCTGATAGCTTATCGTCAGGGAGCTGATGAAATTCTTTTTTGCGACGGGGATCTCTCAGGAAACCTGGCCAGTCATCTTTCCTTGCTTTTCGGCTCAATGGCCTGGAACTATGATCTATCCTTAACCAATTGCTACCCGAAGGGCCTGCCTTATGGAGGAATGGCCGGCAGAGTAATCAGAGAAAGGCTTGACTTCAACCGTGCCATAGGGCGGGAAGATCTGGGGGCGGCCCTAATGTCCCATGGCCCGTCTTGCATATCCCGGAGGTTTCTTGATGTACTACCCTGCCAGGTGCTGGCTATACCTCCCCTGGCTCAGGCTCTGGCAGTAAAAAAAGGGCTGGCGGTAAAAATCGGCGCTTCTCTTGACCACGGGCTTCTGGGATCCCGGGAGAGGCACGGAGACCACCCGGACAAAATCGCCGACTTGATAATCGGCGATTGTATACTTGCAAAATCCGTATATAGCGGCAATATGCCCGTAAGATGTACAGGACTACGCCCATACATTGGACTGGACAACACACGACGCTGGGACTTACTCAACTACCACATTGAGAAAGTCAGGCAATCCTCATTCTTGGAAACCTAGGTCTCTGGCAGGGATGAAACGTTAGGACCGTCCCCACGTTTCACGTTTCGCCTTATTCGGGTAGTCCCCGGGCGAATCCTACAGATTGTACTTCTTTAACCTCAGGAATTTCCTTCTTGACAATGCGTTCAATTCCGGCTTTCAAAGTCATTGTGGAAAAAGGGCATGTGCCACATGCACCGGTAAGCCGTACCTTCACAATTCCATCTTCAGTTATGTCCACCAGTTCCACATCTCCTCCGTCAGCTTGAAGGGAGGGGCGAATCTGTTCCAGAATCTTTTCCACTCTTGCTTTCATCAATCATTCCTTCTTTCCCTTGTATAATCGGGTTCCACCGTATGCCGCGCCTTAAGGGCTCTGTTCATCATTGTCATATATTTTGATTTCTTCTTCAATAGCATCAAGAAAAGTCTGGTCATCAGTAAATCTCCTGGCCTGTTCCATGCAGGTTTCTACAACACGCTTTCTATACGAAGAATCAATTCTGAAAGTCCTTGTGGCCTCTAAAAGTTCCTGCCTTCCAATAGCCCCCTTGTCCTTGTCGAAAGCAATCCTTTTTGCCCGGGTCACCAATTCCTCAAGTTCTGCACAGGAAAAATTCTGAGTCAAAGGAACAATATCTTCAAGTAAAACTTCCCTGACCTGAGCGTCTTCTATATCCAATGGAACTTTACCCCGGCTGGAGCCCTTGGAAAAACCTAAATGAACCAGAAAAATCTCAAGCCTGGCCTGAGGGCCAGGATAAAGGAAAGGTATCTTATAATCGAACCGGCCCGCTCGCAAAAAGGCGTCATCAAGATGTTCGGGCACGTTGGTGGTGCCAACTATTATCGCAGTCCGGTCAGGCATGCCCAGCCATTCAAGGAACTGGGAAAACACCCGCTGTGTCTCTTCTTCGGCTGACCCTGCCGTGGCACCGGTCCTTTTTCCGAACCTGTCTATTTCATCCACAAACACAATAGCCGGAGACATCTTCTCAGCAAGGGTAATGGCATTTTTCATGTTCTGCCCGGATTCACCCAGCCATTTGGAATAGATATTCTCAGTCACCAGATTGATGAATGGAAGCTGGACTTCACTGGCGAGGGCATTTGCGAAAAGGCTCTTTCCTGTACCGGGAGGGCCAAAAAACAAGAGGCCTTTCGGAAGGCCAAGGCCAAAATACCTTGCTTTCTCAGGCCGTCTCAGTACGTTTACTATGTATTTCACGATAAATTCTTTGATTGCATGATAACCGCCAATATCACCAAAACTGTACTGGGGATCCCGGACTTCAAGGATTTTTGAACGCTTAACCATTTCAGATTTGAGTTCTTTCATTATTGTGGGGTCAAAATCTTTTGTCCTCTGGTAGGACTCAAGCAGAATGCTTTCAATCTGGTGAAGATTCAGTCCTGACATAGTTACCGTTGCTGTCTCGAGCCTTGAGTCATCCATTTGTATGCCCAATGCTTTTGCCGTTACCTCAATTGATTTTGCGCGCTCTTCCCGGCTTGAGGGGTCAACCTCAACGATCACTGTGAATTCCCTGGTAAATTCGTCCATTAATAATGAAGCGTCTTGTGTAAGAATCATGACACATGAGCCTTTGGCTGTAATGTGGGGATCTATAGCCCAGGCTCTTAAAGCAGCCTGAAATCCTGTATCATACTCTTTGACTTCTGAAAGGTTCTGCAAAATGAAAAGAGACGGAGAAGTTTTCAGATACCCATCGACTTCTTTCAGAGCCGATTTCAGAGCCTGGATCTCGGCTGTGCCTTCGGCTCTTAGGCGAGAAGAAAGAGGGCTTTGACTTGGTATCCGTTTCTTGAAAGCCTCAAAATGAGGGCCCTCGGGGCCTTTTTTTAGGGTACCAAGGCCATCCCAGGGGTCATAAAGGAAAACATGCTCAATATAGTGGAACTCAGGATCTGACAAGACAAATGACTTGAGCTGGTAGATTCTTTTCGGATCTACAGTCTCAAAACATACTATGGGCGAATAGTTTGCCTTACGTTTGAGTACCCCGGACCTGATCCAGGAATCATCAAGATAGCTTTTAGGCAAAATGCTCCTCCTCAACCACAGGGTGCGCTTACACGAGCAGTCAGTCTCAATCCATGAGGCTTCTAGAAGATCAATGATTTCATCGGTTTTGCCATTGCCCGCTCTTTCAATTACATTAATTTTGCCCTTGCTGATTTCGATCTCAAAATAGGATTTGATTTCCGGTTTAGACATTCTCAATAATGCAGCACCTTCTTATCCTGAGCCAACTCCTCTCCCAGCTCTTTGGCGATTTCCGAAGACGATTTCGGTGTTACTGTCACAGGTATTGCCCAAGGCCTAGTTCTTTAAGGGTGTTCCTTAGAAACCAACTCGGCCTCATCAAAACACATCTCGCCAGGAAAACCTGAAAACTCGATTCTTATCTCTCCCCTGGCAGTGATTTCAGCCTTAATCTGCCTTGCCATCACAACACGCCCTTTACAAGGACTTTTTTCCCTTCGATAGGATGTTTGACTTCCTCCAACTCCACTTCATAGTTCAAGGCAGAAAGAGCTCTTGTAACACAAAGGGCTATATAATTTTGCACGACTCTTTCTTTGATCTGGCCTACCAATCGCTCGTACCCACCATAGCTGTCACAGATGAAAGTCACATCCCCTGTATCCCGGTCAACCTTGACCCCAAGCCCTCTATCAAAACTCGGGCCCGATAAAGACCAGTCACAATATATGGACCTTCCATAATAATCTCGAATGCTATGACCCACATCCAAGTTCATTTCCTCTGCACATGCCCAAATTGCCTCTTGCAGAATCTCCCATCCGGGATCTTCCTCCACGGGACGTCCCTGTTCAAGAGCCGTCTGTAGTTTTATGTCGGCTTGATATGAACTTATGTGACTCATGACCGAACCCTCCATGACAATCTTATCCTACCTCTGAGGAACTCACGTTTCTGCGCCTCAATTATCTGAAGTTCACCATGAATTCGCTGCAAGTTCTTACGAATAGTCTCTGTTTCCGCCTCCGGGCGCGCCCCAACCAGGTGCCCTCTTGAAAAACTCTCGCCAGCCCTGTTGGGTTGGCTCTGCTGCCGCTGAGCAATTTCCGTTCTCATTACGGCTAATTTAGCCTTTGCATGTTCCTTCTTGACTTCATCTGCTTCTATTTCGCTCTCAACAGTTAATGCATTGATTTTATCCCGCAATTCCTCAACAGACGCTTTGCCTGCTTCTTCTTTCCATTCCATAACCTTAATCGAACGTATCCTGGCTGCACCGCCTGATTGCTGCCACTCATCAATAAACTTACGCAGCTCTTCCATTACATCACTGTCCGGGCAGTATCCAGTTTCGTAAGAGTTGTCAGGAGCATGCAAGGGAATATCCTCGCTAATCCGTTTCCAGCGCAGAATGTCAAGACGTCTCTGAAGCCTATCTTGCTCCTCTTCCAGAAAACCAATTCTGTCATCGAAGCCTCTGGTGAGAAATGAGCACCATAGGTTAACAGCTGTAAACGAAAAACCAACGAATAGGACAAAGCCCAACCCTGTAGTAAGAACAAGCCTCGGCCATGTGCTCCAAGCCGGTGCCATAACATACGTAAGTTTCAAACTTAGAAGTATAACCAAAACCAGAAGTACGACAAGTGTTACTATTGATTCCACAGTGTGTTCATATTTTGATGCAAGGGTTTTCAGCCACACATAGCCAATCCATCCGAGGAACACGAAGGTTATGAGAGTCCACAAAAACCACATTAGTGAACCACCTCGCGTCCTTCATAAACATTATACCATCCTGCCCAAAGGCTTGATGTTTCATTCACTGCCCTTGAGTTAGGCTCTCCAGATACCCCCTGGCGTACCATAGTTGATCCGGCCCGGGAGGTTCCAAAGACGAATTCTTTCCACATCGCCTGATCTCCCTTAGTCCAGATGTGACTTTGCCGACTACCGTAGCACTAATACCGGCTTCCTTGAATTCTTTGCACAATTCGCCGCCGTTGGAAGCAGTAACTATTAAGCACCCGGATGAGACCAATTTCAAAGGATCGATCTTGCAATACCGGGCTACTCTTAATGTAACCGGAAGTACCGGAATTTCATCAGCATAAACCAAAGCTCCCAATCCTGATGCCTGGCAAATTTCGTAAATTGCGCCAAGAACACCACCCTCGGTAGCATCATGGCATGCATGGGCATGGTTATCCGCGGCAATTTTGCCTTCTTTGGTCACGCTTATCATTTTGAAAAGATCCTCTGCCTGCCTAATTGAAGACTCATCCAGCAGGCCT
>JAXGOJ010000037.1:0-10534 GCA_040767525.1 Bacillota bacterium
GATCTGCAAGTTTCTTGCCCTCAAGCAGCTTAGCGCTAATTCCAAGAAAGTCTCCAATGACTTCATTACATACTTGTACCACTCCGTCTTGTCCCACATAGGCTACGCCTTCATCCAGGAAGGACAAAAGGGTGTTCAAACGAGCATTGCTTTCTTCAAGATTGGCATTTACCGCCAGCAAATTCTGGTTCAGCCTGACCATTGTCTTAATGTATTCGAGAGACATGAGGTTTACAAGTTCCGGAGATAAACCGCATTCAGACACAATTTCCACCATGGTGGACAAGTCCATTGGCCTCCAACCGAGATCAATACGCTGCTTGGAATCAGGTGGCGCCAGACTGGATACCCCGAAAGTTACGGCAATATCAGCATTTGGGCAAGGGACTCCTGGAATCCAAGGGACATAATTCAAATGGTCCATTCCGAGATCCTTAAGAACCTGAATGGTCTCTTTGACAGATGCCATATCTCTGGATGCTACTACTATCTTGCTGCCCGGAGGTATTTGCAGCAATCCCTCAATCCGTGTGCAATCAACACTTCGCCTGGGAATGATAGTCTTGCAGCCTGGCGGAATAATCCCTTCCGCCAAATCAAGCACTGTTTTCGTCATGGCAATAACCAGGTTAGAATCTAGTTTCGACGGAAAACCGCTCTCCAAACTATAACCTTCTGTCTCAACCAGGTCACCAAGGTATTTCCTCAGCTGCTCCAACATTACTCTATAAGTAGCAGTCTCATTGCTCAGAACAGTTATTTTTGACTTGACAATCAATATCTGGCCTCCTCGTTTATTTGGGTGACGCAGCTTATATATTCCATACAGATCAAGACATTTCCTTTTGCGTACACAGGGGAATCGACGATCTCTTTTAGGGCCTTTTCTTCAAATTCGTTGACCAAAGCAGTCAATCACCGGGATTGCCCCCGAGAATCGCAGCACTGAGTTCTTTCTGCAAGAGCACCTCTCCGTCTTTGACAACCCTCATGCTGTCGCCTGATACTTCATCAATAATCATAGTCTTGCCATTGACTTCGCCGAATTCGTATTTTATGTCGATCAGCTCAAGGCCTCTTTCAGCAAGGTGGTTCTTCAAAACAGCCGTACCCCTCCTGGCAGTCTGTTTCATGTGCTCTACGGCCTCTCTAGATACGATATTCAATGCGGCCAGAGCATCTTCGGTGATAAGAGGGTCACCACGGCGGTCATCTTTCAATGTAAATTCCACGAGGGACGGAAGGACAGTCCCTTGCCTGACATAATCTCCGTAGCGCCTGACAAAGCTTCCCCAGGCCTTCTCCCGGCATATGACTTCAAGGTTGTATGACCTTGCACGCTTCACAACGATAGTATTTGGGCCGTGGCCAAAATCCTCGCCGAGGCCGATGAAATGAGTTGGAATGCCAGATTTCTTGAGCAGGTCAAAAAAATACACTGTGGTCCGTAAAGATGCATTGCCCTTCCCGGCCACTTCACCGATTACTTCATTTGCCCCGGAATCAATTTTTCCCTCTGAACCTGTTACTGTATCTTTAAAAAGCAATAAGATATTGCCGTCTTCTTTCAGAAAAACATCTTTGGTCTTTCCGCTATAAAGTTTCTGCAATGTATATCCCCCATTCTCCCTTTATGACCGGTTTGTCGTCCATACGCAAGGGCCTGTTCTTAAGTCAAACGATAATCGCAAAGCGGCCTCAAGTGCAAGACCATCAATAGGCCTTCTTGAATCATTCTTGCACAAATCAATCTAAACAACCAAAAGGATCAGTCAACCGGTAAAGGGATATAAGAAGCATTTGGCTGAAACCACAGTCTTTTTAGTTTCAGGCAAGGCTAAATAAACAAGACGGTCCTATCGGCTCATCATGAATGAAACGATAGAACCGTCTGGCCAGTCCCCGGGTTTCACCTGGTTTCAATCATCCGGTATCTCCGGGATCTGTGAAACGATAGGACCGTCCCGGCGTTTCATTGTCCCCGGGTTTCAGTGGTCTACAGGCACTTTAGCTCCACTACCGGGTCTTTTCTTTCGTAGGCCAAATTGCCTTCTATGAATACTTTCTCTGTTGCGGTCATGCTATTGAAAGGATGGCCGCTCCAAATAACCAGATCCGCGTCTTTGCCCTGCTCGATGCTGCCAAGTCTATCTGATATACCGATGAACTCAGCTGGAGTGATTGTAACAGCCCTGAAGGCCTCGTCCTCTGGCATCCCTTCACGAACTGCAATACCGGCATGAAGAGGCAGCCACTTTGTATTGCCGAAATCGTCGCATTGAAGGGCTATCTTTACGCCGCTCCTTGCCAAAATACCAGGGTTCTTCAATGTAATATTGGCAACTTCCATTTTGAGTTTGCCTAGAAGGGTTGGGCCAATTGTGCAACGCACACCCTTTTTCGCAAGAACATCGGCGATCAGATGGCCTTCAGTGGCATGTTCAATAATAAAGTCCAAGTTGAACTCTTCCGCGACCCTGACTGCTGTGAGAATGTCATCAGCCCTGTGTGAATGGATTCTGGCCTTAATCTCACGTTTTACAACCCGTGCAAGGGCTTCCATTTTCAAATCAACTTCAAGCTTGTCCCCTTCTCGTTCGGCCTTCTTGATGTAATTGCGGGCCTGGGTCAGTGCGTTCCGAAGCACAGCTGCGCTCCCCATTCTGGTGTAGGGCATCACCTTCTTGTCCTGCCCGTAGCATCGTTTGGGATTCTCACCAAGAGCCATTTTCATAGCCTCAGTGCCTGGAATGACCATTTCGTCCACTGTTTTGCCTCTTAACTTCATGGCAAATCCTGTTCCGCCTATTACGTTTGCGCTGCCAGGCCCAGAGTAGACTGTAGTAACCCCTCCTGCCACCACATCAGGAATTGAGATATCCTGGGGGTTGAGCGAATCGATTCCCCTTACCTGGGGAGTTACAGGATCTGAGAACTCGTTTCCATCACTGTTGGCCCAGATCAAGGGCTCTCCGAATACACCCAAGTGGCTGTGGCAATCAATCAGGCCAGGTGTTACTACCTTGCCTTTTGCGTCGATTACTTGAGTGCCTTCCGGTATGGAAATATTCTCGCCGACAGCCTCAATCTTGCCCTTTTTGATCAAAACCGCGCCGTTTTCAATGACACCGTTAGTAATTGTGTGAATCTTTGCATTTATTATCGCAAAAATGATGAATCAACCTCCTGTCTTTGCAGACTCAAAAGTTTGTAACCGAAACATGAACCTTAAGCACCCTACCCGTTCTGAAAAGGTTATTCTCCGGATCTGCATCCAAAACCGGCAGGTTTTTTCTTGATAACCGTGGCCTGTACTCTTACGAAAATCATAACCCCGGAATATGTAAGAGGGCAACCTTAATACATGTCGTCACGTTTAAGCATCGCTATTGAGAAAGAGGGGGAAAGTGCTGCTTTATGCTCTCAAGGAGGTACGGCTGAAAGGACGGCTAATTGCAGTCGCCATTGAAGTGATCATCCGAATAGCCTTCTTTTGGGCCAACAGCTATCTTTCTCGGATCGGAACTACGCTGGTCGGGGAGACAGGACTTGAACCTGCGGCCTCATGGTCCCAAACCATGCGCGCTACCAAACTGCGCCACTCCCCGACATTGACCGGCAGTGCGAGCGCGGGAGAACCCTGTTAGGGTATCACCCGGTATTCTTAACATCAAGCCATTAATTCTTTGTGCTTCTTTAGCAACCAGGCTCAGCCGGACTGAGCCCAATGCTGGAAAAACGCTATCCATATTATATGATTTTTGTGCTTCATAAGCAAACTAATCATTCGCGGCGGAATCTGATTAAATATGGAGCCAAATCGAATTCGGAAGCTGAGAAAACACAAAACTAATTTAATAAGGATATGATTCTCGCTTTTGCGCTGCGTTTAACAATTTCAAGAAGGGCAAAAGAGGGGTGATATCCTTGCCTGGGGCTATGCAGGCTGCCAGGGTTCACAAACAGGAGCCCATCCCGTCGAAACACCTGGGGTGCATGGGTGTGCCCAAAGACGGCAATCTCAGTCCCCAAAGCCCTGGCCCGTTTGATCAATAATGATAGGTCTTGTTTTACCTTGTAAATGTGGCCATGGGTCAGATAAATCCTCTTACCACCCAATACCAGCATCTCTTCAACCTACCGCGCACCATGTAATCGCAATTGCCGGTAACCGCTATAACCTTGCACCTGGTACAAGCTGCTATGATCTGGGCATCTTCATAATAGTCTCCTGCATGTAATATATACTCAACTTTTTCCAAATGGGGCAGACACTCGCGTATCTTGTTCCTGTCTCCATGGGTGTCGGAGATAACCCCAATTAGCAAAGGTCTCCCTCCACGATTTGCTCCATTATTAGAGGCATCAAATCCTCAATAGCCCGCCTCCTGTGGCTAATCCTATCTTTCTCCAAATCAGATGCTTCTCCAAAGGTTTTCCCCAATTCTACAGCGTAAAACAAAGGGTCGTACCCAAATCCGTTATTCCCTTTTAGTTCATTGTTAATAATCCCTTCTACACTCCCCAGGTACTCGGCAAAAATTCCACGGGAATCAGCAACTGCAATTGCACACCGGTAGCGACAAGAACGCTGCTCCCAGGGTACTCCTTTCAGACGTTCAACTAACAACGCATTGTTATCTTCATCAAGCCCTGTTTTCGAAAAACGGTGGGAATTCACCCCGGGAGCCCCTTCAAGCTTGTCTACTTCCAACCCGGAATCTTCTCCAAGGCAGATCATCCCGGAACATCTGGCACCTGCCAGGGCCTTAAGCCTGGCGTTTTCCATAAACGTTTTGCCTGTTTCCTCAATTTCCGGCATAGCCAAATCTGCTGCACTGAGAAATTCCCACTCTACGTTCGAGCATATTCTAAAAGATCCTTCTTTATCTCTCGAATCTTGCCCTGATTATGTGATGCTACTGCAATAGTTATGTTTTTTGATTGCATATTATGCAAACCACCTTATCCCGTACCACCGTCTGTTTAGACGGCTGTGTGCGACATTTCACAGTTCAATGACGCTCCAACCCTAAGTTTCGGCGTATACCTAACGCCTGTTTTTGGATTTCCATAAGTTCCCTTGTACCATGCTGAGCAAGGGACAACAGTTCTTGGAGGTTTGACGGAGAGAAAGGAGAATGCTCAGCGGTCCCCTGAATTTCGATAAACTCACCTTCACCTGTCATAACTACATTCATGTCTACGTCGGCAGCCGAATCTTCCGTGTAGCACAGATCAAGAATAGGGACACCATCATACACTCCAACACTTACAGCCGCAACGCAGTCATTAACAGGGAAATGTTGCCATCCCTCAGTTTCTTTGACTTTAGTCAGTGCAAGCACCAGGGATACGAAACTACCGGTTATAGAAGCGGTCCTGGTTCCGCCGTCTGCTTGAATAACATCACAGTCTATCCACACTGTTCTTTCTCCAAGAGCGGTAAGATCAACGGCTGCTCTGAGGCTCCGGCCTATGAGCCGCTGGATTTCCATGGTCCTTCCTCCGGGCCTGCCTCGCGACACTTCTCTGGAAGTCCTTGTCTCAGTAGCCCCTGGCAGCATTGAATACTCTGCCGTAATCCACCCTGATGATGTACCTTTTAGAAATGGCGGCACTCTGTCTTCAATCATAGCCGTACATATAACCCTGGTATCGCCGGTTTCAATAAGGCAAGAACCTGCAGGATACTTAAGAAATCCAGGGGTTATTTTAACAGGCCTTAACTCCCCTGCTTTGCGGCCGTCAATTCTCATTTAATGCACCTCTTTATACTACCTAAAACTGCCATAAGTTAACCTTCTTTTACATAATCTTTACTGTGGCACTAGACTTTACACGTAAGACCAGCCACGTGCAATTTAGCCACAATCAATCCACAAGAAAAAACGCGCTTGCCACAAGGGTCTCTGTAGCAACCGTCTTACTCTCTGAGAAAGTGTCTGCTCCTTGCCGCATCACCGGAGACTCTGGGCATCTCTACTTGGTATGCCTGAAAGGCGTAACTCCCCCTCGAACTGCTCTTGTCTCAAGAACGGTCATGAAGCAATTGGGCGCAAATTCCTCGATTATTGCTGTCAACCTGGGTAGACTCTTCCTATCGGTAGAAACCATCAAAACCATTTTCTCACCCTTCATACCGTAACCTGTGAGCACGGTTACTCCGTACCCTGCAGTTCTCAAAGCCTTGAGCAATTCTTTCTCGCTTTCTTCAGGAGGAATCACCTCCAAAGAAACATGCCCCAACGCCAACCTTTCTTCAATGAAGCTTCCCAGCAAAGTGCCTGAGGCAAACCCCAATCCGTATGCAAGCATTTTCCACGGATCGTTCATGTTCTTCATCACTCTGCCAAGAGCAGTAATATATATAGTAGCTTCAACCATGCCAATGGCAGCGGCAGGATACCTCTTCCCCCTAACTACTAATAGCATCCTCACAGTAGAAAGGCTTACGTCGCATACCCTGGCAAGGAAGATGAGCAGGTACTCAAGACCCATCTGCATCTCACCTCTGTCTTTCATTCATTACATGCTGGCACATCAGCCAATGCCCCGCTGATTACCGGCTCATTCATAACCTGGCACGTTGCCGCAGCCTAATTCTCCGGCTGAAAGCCCCATACACCGAGTATATACTTTTCGTCTAATTGGCAACCATAACACTCAAGATGTTCCATGCATTCCAGGCTCCCACGCTTCCGAGCACGCCAAACTCGCAAATCCCACGACTTTACTGTGCCCCTTGCGCTAAACACAACGCCCTAGACTTTTTCAGCAAACATCAGGGAGTGCAGTTTCTCAAGTGATTGAGCCAGTTCATCAATTTCCTCTTGCGTAAGCTGCTTAAGGATCGAATCAACGTAATTCCTTCTGGCCACAATCACCTGGTGGATCACGTCCTTCCCCTTCGGGGTAATGGCCAGTCTTATTACTCTGCGATCCTGGGTATCACGCTTGCGCTCCAGGTAACCATTTTTCTCCATGCGGTCAATCAGATCCGTAGCAGTTGAGCAGGCCAGGAACAACCTGTCGCACAGCTCACCCATGGTAATCCCCGGCTGATCTCGTAAAACCAAAAGTGCCAGAAACTGTGGAGTGGTTATGTCAAAGTCGCTTAGAATATCCCGTCCCCGCCTCTTGATGATAAAAGCCACGTGCCTTAAGAGCCGCTCAACCTGAATCACAGAATCAGAAAACTCTTCCACAGACACTTATGTCACCTCCTGATCGGCATACAAAATGTTTACACCTCAGACTAAGTCTAGAATTCCATAGCCAATCAGTCAAGAAGACCATCAAAAAGAAGCCCTGTGAAACGCCGGGACGGTCCTAACGTTTCACCCTTCACCGCGAAACGCCGGGACGGTCTTAACGTTTCACCCTTCACCACGTTCAAACAGTGTTGCTGAGATGCCTAATAGCCACACCAATTTGCCTTTGCCGAGAAGGAATTTTTTCATTAGGAGCGAAATCCATATTACATAGAATCGGTTTAAACCGGGTCCTGGAATCAAGTAATAAAGTTCTACACGTTTTGGGTGCAGGACCCGGACAAGAACAGGTTCTTTGTAGATGTTAAAAAGCATTGAGCGGAATCAATTTATTGCTTCTTCCGGTAGTTCTAGTACCGCAGCCGGTTTTGGTTGCAATAACGGGCAAACCTGTACAAGTGCATACAGCAAAAACTACACCAAACACTGAACCTTCCAACAAGGTCTAAGATAATTGACAATTTCAAAAGGGGGGGCCCCTATCCCTGAACTGATAGGCAGCTTCCGTCATCTCTTGTATTTTAGTTTGCAAGCAATAGCCAACTACTTCAGAGGGCGAAAGCTGCACTCAGTAATTTCCGGTGACTATGTCTGCCCGGCCCCGCAGATGAGTTGGCATTGAGACGAAAAACCAGTGCTCAGGGGCTGTACCAGGGACTGCTCGAAGAAAGAAAGTAGGTGATAAATCAGAGGTTTTAAATTCCGATCATCACCATGAGTAACTCAAGTGACACGCGGTCAAAGATTTGCCGTAGTCCGTCGGGAGTTTGTCGACACTCCAACCCTTATAGTCTTTAATCATCTGAAATGGGGTAGGTGAGAAAAAGAATGAAGATTGTGCCAGGAAATATCTTTGGATTTTGGATGTTTATTGTGGCTTCCTTGGTTGTTGTTTATGCGATAAGACGTTCGGAAAAGGGTACCCTTGACGTAGTGTTGCGGCCCATCCCTGGTTTAGAGGCCATTGAAGAATCTGTGGGGCGGGCGACTGAAATGGGCAGGCCAGTGCACTTTTCACCTGGCCTTGGTGATATTATCGGCACATCGGCCCCTGAGACCCTTGCAGCGCTGCAAATTCTTTCGTATGTGACAGACTTGTCAGCAAAATACGATGCTGATTTGCTGGTCACCGTTCGTATGCCCAACGTTCTTCCCCTTGCTGACGAAACGGTTCGCCAGGGTTATATTGCGGCAAGCAAAGCTGACTCGTACAAGGATGATACTGTGCGCTACATTTCCAGCGACCAGGACGCGTACGCAGCAGGCGTGATAGGCTTGATGCACCAGGAAAAGGTCGCTTCCAGCATTTTAGCCGGCCTTTACATGGGCGAAGCCCTGTTGCTTGCAGAATCCGCCGCCAGGCTGGGGATTATGCAAGTAGCGATCACTGCTTCTGTTATGCAGGTACCTTTCTTCGTAGCTGCCTGCGATTACACCATCATCGGTGAAGAACTGTATGCAGCCGGGGCATATGTCTCGAGAGACAAGGCACGACTTGGTGCCATAGCAGGGCAAGACTACTTCAAATTGGGAGTCATGGCGACCATTATTCTCGAACCATTCTGTCTTCCGCCGGCAGCAATTTCGTACAGGAATTGATTACCAAATAGTTCGCCGTAGAACATTCAAACCTTATTTTCCTTAGAAGGAAGGTGTAACCGTGCGTAGAGAGTTGCCTTTATTGATCACGTTTGTCATAGCGTCTATTGTCATGCTTGCCGGGATCACCGCAGGCCCTGTTCCCCTGTTAGGCATTTCCATGCCTGATCTCTTTGAGAACCATATTAGTCCCTGGATGACGATAGTATCGGCCTTTGCCCTTTGCCTGGCATCGGTTAATCTGACGCTAGTGCATTCCAGAAATATCTCACGCAAACGTGCCGATTGGACATACAGTCTGATTTTGCTGGCAACCATGGCTATATATGCTGCTTTCCGTACTTATATTGAGATTAACCCCGGAAATGAGGGCGCAGTGGCAGGCTACTCATCGATTTATAACTATATTCTTTCTCCGCTGATGTCAGGACAGTGGGCCTGTCTGGCCTTCTATGTGGCGTCAGCATCCTACCGTGCCTTCCGGGCAAGAAACCTTGAAGCAACAGTGCTTCTGGTATCAGCCATAGTCGTAATGTTAGGTGCCGCCCCGGTTGGCGCGCTTATCTGGGATAAATTCCCGGTCATACAACAGTGGCTCCTGACCGTACCCAGCATGACTGGTCAACGTGGCCTTTTGCTGGGAGGCGCGCTGGGCAGTTTCGTCACCAGTTTGCGTACACTGCTGGGGATAGAGCGAAGCCATTTCGGCGGCTCGTTCTAAATTCGTCTTTTTAGCAAGGAGGTGCTTAGAATATGAACTGGATTCAAAGAATGCAGAACGCCGATCACAGAATCATATATGCGTTCCTGCTTATTGTGACAATCATACCACTGCTCCGTCCGATCGGGATTCCCATGCAGATCAGCCCGATGACCCGGGCAGTTTATGACATAATCGAAGGACTCGACCCTGACAAGGATGTGGTACTGCTTTCCATGGACTACAGCCCCGGTGCCGGTTTGGATGCCGAAGTGGCTCCTGTAGCAGTAGTCGAGCACCTTGCGCAGCGTGGTATCAAATGGGTGTCCATTTCTTTTGTGCCTGACGGCCCCATGATGACCAACAGAATTATCGACAATCTTGAGGAACGGGGCTTTCAATACGGAGTCGATTTCGCGAACCTCGGATACATGGCAGGTGACGAAAACGCAATTCGCTTGTTTGCACTTGACTGTCTCGTTGTGCCAACAGATGATCGAGGTTTCAAAACAGCAGATCTTCCGGTAATGAAGGGGATTTCAACAGTAGAAGACTTCGCCTTTGTGCATCAATTCTCAATGAGTTCACCTGAACAATGGATCCGTCAGGTGGTAGATCCCATGGGCATCAAATATGCTCTTGGCACAGTCACTGTAGTGGTCCCATCAGCTGTACCTTACTACAACTCCGGGCAGCTCAAAGGTTTGCTGGGAGGAGTATCCGCTGCAGCTCAATATGAACTCCTGACTGAGACACCCGGCCGGGGTGCTGCTATGATGGACGCACAATCCATGGGCCACTTGATAATAATCGGGTTCATCGCACTTGGCAACATTGGGTATTTTTTGAGTAAGAAGGAAAAGAAAGCGGCCACCGGTCAATAGACTGAGGAGGTGACATCCAAATGAACGTTTCCACAAATATCTGGCAATGGATTGCGGTCGCTTGCATTTTCGGCATG
>JAXGOJ010000038.1:0-10376 GCA_040767525.1 Bacillota bacterium
TATAGCGCAGAAGATCGAACTGGTTCCCCTTCCTGAGGGCTCTTCCAAACCCACAGTTATGAAATTCGATCCTACTATGCTGCCGGTTATGCAGGTATCTGTATCCCAATCCGAAAACACTGAACCTGGCGAGCTCACTTCACTTACCAACAGCATACTCAGGCCGCGGCTTGAAGGGGTAGAAGGAGTTGCCTCTGTGGATGTGTTAGGGGGGCTTACCAGGCAGATCGAGGTAAGATTGGATCCGGCCAAGCTTTTAGAATTCGGCCTGACCCAGGATTCAGTTGCCGGGGTAATCTCAGCATCCAACCTTAATTACCCATTAGGCGAATTAGAGCAAGATGACGTTGTTCTGGGCTTGAGGCTTGAAGGCAAGTTTAAGTCTATTGAAGACCTTGAAGAGCTCGTCGTAGGATATACTCCGTCTGCCTTGTTGCTTCTTAATGGAGACAACCAGCCTCCTGTAAAATCAGCTACGGCCGCAGCACCTAACATGCCAGGCGTTTACGGTGCTTCAGGAACACAAAGAATCCCCGGTTACAGCGTATCCGGGCCTGTACCGGGCATGACTGAAGCGAACCCTCTTGTCCCTATCAGGCTCAAAGACGTTGCAGAAGTTAGACAGGATTTCGCAAAAGCTGCATCGGTCACCAGAATAAACGGAGAGCCTAGTGTAACCTTGCTAATCAAAAAAGAAGGTAGTGCAAACACTGTTACAGTTGCCCGTGCAGTCCGCTCAGAGCTCAATAAACTTGAGTCGGAACTCACCGGATTGAATGCAGCAATCAGTTTTGATCAGGCAGACTTCATTGAAAAGACAATAAGTTCTGTTAGCAACAACTTGCTTCTGGGCGCAGCCCTTGCAATCCTCGTCCTTATAATATTTCTAAAGGATATTCGAACAACTATAATCATAGCCGTTAGCATACCGTTTTCTGTTATCGCCACCTTTGTACTTATGTACTTTGGGAAACTCACCTTAAACATTATGACTCTGGGCGGCCTTACTCTTGGAGTAGGAATGCTTGTTGACAACTCAATCGTTGTTCTTGAAAACATATACAGGCACATAGAAAGCAGCGGCGAACCACAAGAATCTGCTGCCAGGGGAGCACAGGAAGTGGCTTCTGCCATCACAGCATCAACCCTTACAACTGTGGTCGTGTTTTTGCCTGTGGCCTTCGTTGGAGGGGTAAGCGGGATCATATTTAAAGAGCTTGCGTGGACAGTAACCTTATCTCTTCTTGCATCCCTTGTTGTTTCCCTGACTGTAGTCCCTATGCTGGCATCTAAGTGGCTTGCCAGGAAGAAAACCCGGCCTTTAGGCCTCTCAGGAAGCCACAGTAGCTCTGGGGGCTATACCCGTTCCGGCACTTATGGAGGCCATTACAGTAGTTCCAACATAAACATGCCGTTACGCAGTGGTGAAACCCGGGATCTTATGCCGCGTGAGAGGACTTCCCGGAAATCGCAGCGTCCTAGCCGGTACAGGCGTCTTGTTGAATGGTCTTTAGACAACAGATTCCTGGTATTTTTGATTGTAGCAGGCCTGATAGCAAGTACCGTATACCTTGGTAAAGATCTGGGGACTGAGTTCTTACCGGCTGCTGATGAAGGCGGTTTTTCCATTAACATATCCATGACAGAAAACTCCCCCATGGACAACATAGACAGCCTCGTGTCTCAAATCGAAGACATTCTGGACAAGAATTCTTCAATAAACATGTACAGTGTTTCCATAGGCCGAGGCGACAGTCTCAGCTCGTTGCGACTTTCCAAAGGCTCCTCAGCCGAAATCACAGCTATCGTCTCCAGGTATGCTTTCAAGAAAAAGGAAACCCGTCAGGTAATGGAAGACGTGGAAGGACAGGTGAATGAGATTAAGAGCGATGCAAGGATCACCTTCAACCTCCAGTCAACAATATCCATGATGGCAGGTGGCCTGGCCGGTTCGGTTGAAGTCTCAGTCTCCGGGCCTGACATACTGGAAGTAACCCGGCTTAACAACATCCTAACAGAGAAAATCCGGCATGTTGAAGGGGTAAAAGACGTCACCTCTACCCTGACCGAAAGGAAACACGAACTTCATGTGGTTGTTGACAGAGATAAAGCTACTTTGTACGGTCTTACTCCAGCACAAGTGGGAAATGCAGTATCCCGGGCAGTCCGGGGCCAAACAGTGTCCCGCCTGGAAAAAGACGGGACCACCTTGGACATCGTGATAGGATATGAGGAAGACGCAGTTAAGACTACCGAAGACATCGGCTCCCTTCTCCTTACCGGAAGAACCGGCAGTATCCCCTTGAAAGATATAGCGAAAATCATAGATGGCCAAGGCCCTAGGGCCGTTAACCGCACTGATCAAAGGCTCAGTGCGGGCATTAGTGCTGAATACTCAAACACAAGCCTCGGAGTCGTAACCAGAAACATAAATGATATCATAGCAGAACTCAGTGTTCCTGAAGGATACAGAATCAGTGTTGGTGGAATGTCACAAATAATGAGCGAAGGTTTTGAGACACTGAAACTGGCATTGGTGCTTGCGGCAATTCTGGTTTACATGGTAATGGCAGCTTCATTTGAATCTCTGGCTATGCCCTTGGTCATAATGTTCACTATGCCCCTGGGGGCAATAGGAGTAGTTGCAGCATTGCATTTTTCAGGCTATGCTTTTGGAATTACCGCTTTCATAGGGGTAATAGTGCTTGCAGGAGTCATAGTTAACAACGGAATTGTGATGGTAGATTTTATTAATCAGCAGCGTTCTACCGGAATACCATTGGGCGAAGCAATCTGCGGTGGGTCCGACAAAAGATTGAGGCCTGTAATGATGACAAGTCTTACCACTATACTCGGGCTGGTACCTATGGCTCTTGGATTTGGCGAAGGAGGGGAACTGAGCGCCCCCATGGCCCTTAGCATAATGGGTGGGTTAGTTGTGGGAACCCTGCTAACCCTGATCGTGGTTCCCGTCGTATACAGCCTGTTTGCAGGGTATAAACCAGATAGGCCAGAACGAAAATTCAAGGTAGATCGGGAACAGGAGTTGAAAGAGTATCAAAGGCTCCAGAAAGTGTTTCACGGAACCGGTAACGATCCCGTGGTTGGCCATGACCTTGAATCGGAAACTGAACTGAAGATCCAATCCTACGGCAAGGCACATAAATTGGAACATAACTCAAGGGGAATCACGCCTGAAAACGGTCAAACAAGTAAGGCTACAGGCGAAACGTATTTCGGCGACGAAGATATGGCGCAATTGATTGATCTTTTGGCCAGGCTTATGGAATCAGCAAAGAAAACAAACAGTGGCCAGGCAGACTAGTCACTGCCAGGTGGATTCGCCAGGAATAAGGCATACCAATACTGTCCGGTGACACAAAACAGTACGGCGGTTGTATATTCCTTTGGTACCGTGTATAATATGCGACAATGTACCTAAAATCTCCTTGTTGTCTTGAGTGGTTAATCAGGGAAGAGTATCTTAGGGTTCCGCGCTGCTCCTGGCATCGCCGGTGTGATTATACATACTCTCGTCAGCCGGTGTCAGGGCACCCGCTTCAGGTAGATGCGGGCCAATCGCGGCGGTCTGGTCCGAGCGATACGACTTTGCCGGTTTAACGCAAAGTACACCGTGGGTGGAAAAGACCCGTGCGGCAAGTTCCTTGTAGTTTGCACTATACAGGAACTGCCCACGGGTTTTTGTTAAGGGCAACAAAGGTTTATAGAGATGTATAGAAAGGAGAATAAGAGGGAAAATGGCTACACTTGAAGGAACAGGTTCTGGTCCAAAGGAACGTACAAGGGCGAGGGATACTTTCACCACTAGGCTCGGGGTTATTGCAGCCACCCTTGGTTCAGCAGTAGGCCTGGGCAACATCTGGAAATTTCCATATTTGACAGGCGTCAACGGCGGAGCAGCTTTTATCATTACCTACCTGCTTTGTACGCTTGTGGTCGGCCTACCTGTGATGATTACGGAACTGGCAATCGGGCGTACTGCGAGAGGTGACGCGGTGTCAAGCCTTAAGAAACTGGCTCCGGGAAAACCCTGGTGGCTTGTAGGAGCTGCAGGAATCGTATCTTCATTCCTTATCATGGCCTTTTACTCCGAAGTGGCAGGATGGGTTTTCGCCTATATATTCAAATCCATCCAGGGCATTATTTTGTCGACTGACCCTTCGGTGACTGAAGCGGCTTTTGGTGCACTGGTTTCAAATCCGTATCAATCACTTATGTGGCAATGGATTGTGCTGTTATTCATTTCCGCAATCATAATGCTTGGTGTATCAAAAGGGATTGAGCGGATGACTAAGCGGCTCATGCCGGCCTTGTTTGCCATGCTGGTTATCGTCTCAATAAGGAGCATAACTTTGCCCGGCGCCATACAAGGGCTTGAGTTTCTTCTTAAGCCTGATTTCTCAAAGGTTACAGGCATCACCATATTGACAGCTATGGGTCTTTCCTTTTTCAAGCTGTCAGTTGGAATGGGCACTATGACGACATACGGCAGCTACTTCTTGGACGATCAAAATATTCCTGCCACAGCTATACGGGTCATGCTTTCTGACGTCCTTGTATCGTTTCTTGCAGGCCTGGCCATATTCCCTGCGGTCTTTGCCTTCGGATTTCAACCAGATGCCGGCCCCCCTCTTCTGTTTATCACAATTCCGGCTGTTTTTAGTTCTATGCCTTTCGGCCAGTTGTTCATGTTTCTGTTCTTTGTACTGGCTGCAATCGCGGCCACCGGGGCTATGCTTTCTTTATTTGAAGTACCCGTAGCTTACCTTGCTGGCACCCTGAAGTGGCCGAGAAAGAAGGCTACAATGTTCACATTGGCCGGCCTGGTACTAGTTGGCTCGACCGCGGCTCTTTCTGGCAGCGTCCTAGCTGATTTTCAAATTCCTGGCATAGGGACAATGTTTGATTTATGGGATTTTTTAACCTCTAACATATTGCTTCCTGTTGGCGGGCTATTTTTGTGTCTCTTCCTGGGCTGGGCCTGGAAATGGGAGAATGTGAAAACCGCTCTCTCGAATAACGGTACGCTGAGCAATTCCGGCGTTACCCGGGCATTTTATATCGTTGTTAAGTATGTAACGCCTTTACTGGTGTTCATTATTCTTCTCCAAGGATTAAAGATAATTAAGTTTTAGAGGAATTATCATAAAGAAATTGAGAAAACTGGTCCGGATGTCAGGGCCACCGTTTGAACCCGGCATCCGGTACCGGTGCCGTGCCACGCAGTGCCCAATCGCCAAATCTCTTCGCCTTGCTGTGAAACGATAGGACCGTCCCGGCGTTTCAGTTTTCAGGTGAAACGATAGGACCGTCCCGGCGTTTCATGGGTTTGGTGTTTTGAGGGCCGAGGTAGCGCCGGCAATCTGGAAACCGGTGAAACATGCAGTAGCATACCAGCGCCTCTGCTGCGCTCCCTGAGGCCAGGGCAATTGAACCAATGACTGAGCCCATTTCCGGAGCGATCCTGGCAAGAGTGGTTACTATCGAGGAGCTGACTATGACATTAGCAAACTTGGCCACTGTTACCCAGAAGGTGTGTTGTGTCATCATCAACATCCCGCCGTAGAATTCTGCACGGGATGCCGTAAGGGGCATGATTGCCATAAAGCCCAGGCTCCTGAGGGCCTGTGTAACGGTTTCAGGAGGTGCACCTATTACGGAGCCTAGTATCCAGGTACCTATCTGAGGAATCGTGCTAATTAACAGGCCTGCCATTGCTATGATTCCTAAGGCAGTTGTGAACAGTTTGATCTGTTTGAATGACTCCTGCTCTTTTACAAATATGACAACTGCATGGTAAATATTGAACGTCAAAGCTGTAAAGATGAAAGAGTAACTAAGGGCTACCTGGTATCCTGCCAGGGCAATTTCCGGTTCAAGGGTTCTCGAAAGGGATGCAGTAATAACCGGCCTGCCAAAAGTCTGAATAATGGAAGCCAATGCCAGAGGTAATGCAAACTTCAAGATCAGATGAGTGCTTATGTCCGGCTCGTCAGGCCCTTCGTCTTCCAAAGGCGGGATCCGTTTCTTCGTAACAGCAAGAGCCAGCAACGCCTCAGTGCTCAAGCCTAACATCAGTATTGCGGCACCTACAGGGCCTACCGGCCAAATCCGGGGAAGGATCGCACTGGCAGCAAACATAATCACTACACGGGCAACCATATTTACCGTAAGCCATGTAGTTTGTTTATTGATCACAATGGGAGTCTGATAAATTGAGCGAACAGCAGACGATATAGGCCAAAGAATAAATACTCTCAACGATGGGACTGCCATTTTGAAAACAGGCTCAGACACTCCCAAAATATCCACAAAGATTACCCGGGACAGCGGCGTCCATGCAGCACACGATAAAAAGAGTACCAAAATTCCTAGAAAAGAAAAGGTTACCCGGGCTACCTTCTTAAAAGACCGTCTTCCGTGTGTAAAGGTAAGGCACATTCTCTGCAAAGCGTAACAAGGAGACTCAAAAATCTGACCCACGCTGTATGAGGCTGAATACGCTGCCAGAGCAAGTGTAGGGTACAATGTCCTGGCGGTAGCGCCGGATATTACAGAATGAGTAATCATCATTAGGATTGAGGTGGCAGCCAGCGGCAAGTAGAACCTGAGTAAGTCAGCCAGAGTATGTTGAGGCAACGGTGCTCTCTTTGGAATTGCGGGCATCGCCGGAGTTCCCTCTGCTTCAATGTCTGCCTTGTCCTGGGGCCAATTGACAGAGTCTTGTGTTGTTTGCAATGATAGTACCTCTCTCTCCCGGAAAGACATGCCTATTTGAGTTATTGTATATTGTATCATCAAAAAGTAAGAGTAGCTAAATAAATTAGGGTGTCTCAGATACCAAGGCGCCGGGCCTGAGACTCCTCCAGGCCCGGGCGCTTGCTTGCCATCACTTACACAGGGCTCCTTGGGCCATGTGATCCGGGAAGGTTCAGCCAAATTACGGCATTGCTAAAACTTAGCCATTTCCTCCGGTTGTGTCTGAATACACTCTAAAACTCTGTGGTTCCTGTAAAGGTAAAGGCAGGAACCCTGATGGCAGGAGCTACAGTCCGTCCTGCCTTAACCATGTCCTTGCCCACCATATCCATAGTTCCAAAAACCCTCAAAATACTTTCTGTGAACCTCAGGTTCTTCACAGGCCTGGTTAGCACTCCGTCTTCAATCAAAAAAGTACCATCCCTGGTCATCCCGGTAACGAGCAACCTGATCGGGTGTGCAAGATTGGTATAGTGGAATCTGGTAACAAGGATTCCACGCCTGGTATTTTTGATCATGTCTTCAACTGAATAAGGGCCGCCGGCCATAAAGAGATTTACCGCCATAGGGCCCCAACCACTGAAACCGCCGTGGCCTGTAGGTTTCTTTCCTTCTTTTCTGGCGTTCTTGTAATCGTAAACCAGCTCCCCGGCAACACCGTCTTTGACCATTGTTACTTTCTTCTTGGGAACGCCTTCCAGGTCGAATGGCATTGGAAAGCCCCGAGCATCCAGGCCGTCATCCCAGAAAGTGAACAGATCACCGAACAGTTTTGCCCCAATTTCCGGAGACAAAGCTCCTGCCATCCCTTACAGCCGGGCTGAAAACCCCATCCAAGCCAAATACAGGAGCATATCCGCAACAGCCAAAGGTTCAAGGATCACCTCATATTCGCCGGGATCAATGCTCACAGGATGCTGACCCATGGCACACTTCTCAGCCGCTTTCCGCCCTACTTCCGAAGCTGATATTTCGGCCACATCAATGGCTCTCCCTTCAGCATAACCGGAGCTGGTATCAGACATGACTACAGTGCTCACAGAAGCTGTTGTTGAAGGGTGATATGCTCGTACACCTAGCGAGTTTGCGACACACAATTCACCTGCATCTGTGGAAAAAGCCCCTGCCGCCTTGAATCCCTTTGCCTTCGCCTGATCTATCACTGTTCTTACAGCAGCCGCCCTATCCATGGCAGAAAATGCGTAAGTATTATCTGAAAAAGCATCCAGTTCACGAATATCCTCAGGTTCAGGAATTCCCTCAAAGTCATCGTTAGGCTCCTGCAATCTTGCTACTTGGGCAGCCATCTCAACAACTTTCCTCAAAGAATGATCATCTAAGGAATTGGTGGAAGCTACCCCTATTCTCTTGCCAAAAATGACTTTAACCGAAATACTCTGGTTAGCCTCGGCAACATTCTGATGAATGTAGTTTTCGGTAAACCTTGTGAGGGTGGATACCCCGCCTTTCATTACAACCTCTGTTAAATCGCCCGGCGATTGGCCAATAACTCTGTCTGCAACTTCCAGGGCTCTTTCCTTACCCAAAAGCCCTCTTCTTTCTGTTATCCCGGTTGATACTCTCACTTCCATTTGCCGACACCTACCTTAACATTTCTGAATCTTGCCGGTGCGGCTCCATGGCCAACGTGTGCAACCTGCCCTGGTTCTCCCTTTCCACAATTGGCAAGCCCCCACAAACGCCACTCATCTTTGTTTGCCACAGCGTCGCAAGAACGCCAGAACTCATAGGTTATCCCGGTGTAGTTAGGGTTTTTCAGCATGGCGCCCAGGGAGCCATCCTTGATTTCATACGCTACTTCAGTGCCAAACTGGAAGTTCAAACGCCTGTCGTCAATGGACCAGGACTTATTGGTTTCCATGTAAATGCCGTGTTTTGTGTCCTTGATCATCTCGTCAAGGGTCCAATCACCTGGTTCAAGGTTGATATTGGTCATGCGGATAATCGGTACCCGGTTCCATCCGTCAGCCCGCATGGCACCGGATGACTCCAGCCCTATTTCAGAGGCAGTCTCTCTTGAAGACAGGTAGTTTCTGAAAACACCGCGGTCAACTATCATTGTGCGTTGGGCCGGTACTCCCTCATCATCGTATGCAAAAGTCCCAAGCCCACCTGGAATAGTAGCATCGGCAACAATATTGACATTGTCAGACCCGTATTGGAATCTTCCTTGCTTTTCTGTAGTCAGAAAACTTGTGCCTGCAAAACTGGCCTCCTGGCCAAATACCCGGTCAAGTTCAATTGGATGGCCGCAGGATTCGTGGATCTGCAGCACTAGTTGAGAGCCGTCAAGAATCAAGTCAGTCTCCAAGCCAGGGCATTGTTTTGCTGACAAAAGATCCACTGCTTCAGAAGCAATTCTCTCGGCATGATCCAAAAGATTCATCCCCAGCACAAGCTCATATCCCCTTGAGGCACAGTCTCCTCCCGCTGAATTGGGATATGACCTTCTTTGCAGTTCACTGCCATCTGTTGCAGTTGCTTCAATTCCTGCACCTGTCTCTGTCTTAACCTGTTCTATGTGACTTCCTTCACTTGACGCAAACAACTTGCTCTCGCGTAAGCTCCACATACTCCCTGATGCTACCCTAATCTTCTTGTTTTGGCGAATGAGCCTGTCTGATTCAAGCAAAAGGCCAATCCTGTCTTCTGCCTTGACCGAAAACGGGTCGATTTCGAATTTCGATTCCCACTTGCCGGTAACTGGCTCCACTGCTGCCAGCTCCACATCCTTATCCCGCTTAACAGTGGCAGACGCCTTGGCTATAGACACTGCATCCTTTGTGACTCTTTCAATCTGCGCTTTGTCCAGCAGGGAGCTGGACGCAAAACCCCATGCGCCATCATACAAGGCCCGGACTCCAAAACCTTTCGTCACCGACGAACCCATAGACTCTACGTTGCCGTTTTTTGTCTGGACAGACTCTTGCTGTTTGGTAATAATCCGGATGTCAGCATATGTGGCACCCATTTGCTTCGCCTTTTCCAGAGCCAAGTCAGTAAAATCCTTCAATGCTCACACCTCCCCACAATCCCTGAAAACAAGGGCAGGAAATACTCTGTTACCCGGGTTAGTGCCCACCCTCCCGGAATTATGTCAATACACCATCTTGTGATGGCTGTCTCTTAGAATCTGGCCTGCCCTCACCCCGGTAAGCCGGTTGCTTTCTACTGCAACCTTTCCGTTCACCAGCACGTACTTAATACCTTCCGGCAAAGCTGCAGGATCCTCTACGGTAGCCTTGTCTCTCACTGTCAAAGGATCAAAAACTGTGATATCAGCCCAGTAACCTCTGAAAATGCGCCCCCTGTCCAGGATATTGCACCTTCTGGCAGGCATGGAAGTCATCTTCATAATCGCTTCTTCCAAAGAAACGATCTTTTCCTCACGGGCGTATTTACCCAAAACCCTGGGATAAGTGCCATAGTGCCGGGGATGCAAAGAAGAGTAGTCCCGGGCCTTTTGGCTGTCCTTTACAGGGTCTCCTGAAATAGCGTCGGTACCAATCATGACCAGGGGATGAGCAATTATTGTACGAACATCGGCTTCACTCATAATCCCTGCAATTTTCACT
>JAXGOJ010000039.1:0-9767 GCA_040767525.1 Bacillota bacterium
TGACTATGTTATCTGGGGCGGCGGGCGTCTGCGCCTTACTGTCAACGAACTGCTTGAGGTGGTTTTATTGGGATGATTGCGCTGAGTTGCTTCAACGGGAAAAATAGCCTGATCAAGGAGGAGAAGAAATGAAACCAAAAAGGGTTTTGAGTTTATTGCTATGTGCCATGATAGCGGTTATGTCCGTCCCGGCTATTGCGAGTGCAGAAGAAGCGGTCCAGGTATGGGATGGAAGTATTGATACCTCTTGGTATGATAATCCGACTGCAAGCGAGTATACGATCTCAGACGGCAGTGCCCTGGCTGGGCTTGCCCAGTTGGTCAATGGCGGCAATAGCTTTGAAGGCAAGAAAATCATTTTGAACAACAACGTAAATTTGAACTCTTTGGAATGGACACCTATCGGTAATGAAACCAGCAAATTCATGGGCACCTTTGACGGAGGAAATTTCGAGGTCCAAAATCTAAAAATCTCGTCTGGGGTTTCAAACCTTGGCCTATTTGGGTACGCCGGTGAGCTCTTCAAAAATATAGCCCATATAAGAAGCCTTAGGCTATCAAACTGTAATATTCAGGTACCAAGTGCTAATGAGGTAGGTGCAGTGGCCGGATATGTGTCCGGTACAATTGAGAACTGCAGCGCCTCCGGGATTATTGCCGGATATGAATATGTCGGCGGCATTGCAGGCAATGCTCGCAGGGGCATGATTAAAGACTGCAGTTCAGACGTAGTTGTAAGCGGATACCGTTGTGTTGGCGGCGTTGCAGGTTTTTTGCAGCAGGTTAATATGATTGGCTGTTATGCAACAGGCAATATTACGGCTACAGGAGATGGAGAAGACAAGAGAGATATCGGGGGCCTGGTAGGTAATACCGAGGACTCAAGCATTTTGACAAATTGCTTTTCAACAGGTAAGGTCAGCGGCAGCGGTTGGAGCGCAGTGGGCGGTATTGCAGGGAGTACCAGTCGTTCCGCTATACAGAACTGCTATTCAACCGGTGATATCAGCGGTTTGGACTATATTGGAGGGTTGGTAGGTAAGCTAATTGGCAGCTCCATGAGCAACTGCTATACAACCGGCGGCACAGCGGCTACTTATTATCGCGGCAGAGTGGCGGGCGATATTGCTGAATATACGACGGTTAAGTATTGTTATTATAAGTATATAGCTGAAGATCCGGCTGGAATTGCCGGCAAAACCGATCTAAGCAATATTGTAATGGAATCGGTTTCTCCCAAGACCGAAGGTGAGTTTGCGACTCCCGAAATGGCGTGGATATTAAATACTTCTAATGGGACAGTGACAAACAGTGCCGTATGGGCACAGGGGATGACACCGGTTTTTGCCGGTGGGGAGAATCACCTTCCGGTTTATAGGGTGATTTTGAACAATATTACCAGTCCGGAGGCTCTTTACACCGATGCCAGCGGCAAGGTTACTCTGCCCACAAACCCTTCCGATGGAGTGGGAAAGTATTTCTTTGGCTGGTATACCGATAATGGCACTTATTCTAAGGCTTTTGACCAAACAACTGTTGTGGATCAGGATACTATGTTGTACGCCAATTTCGGCATTCGCACCATAAGCTCTTTCTGATTTTGCTGCTTTTTGCACCGGAGCTGCTATAGAGTATGCGGGGCTGTAAAGGATAACGCAAGCAGCGTTCCGAACGTAACTGATCTGACCTATACATATTATACCGACAGCACCGGGACGGCGAAAACTACAGAGGCAGACAATGGAGCAAGCTTTGAAGGTGGGGCTCCTGCCAAAGCCGGGACTTATTATGTACAGGCAGCGGTAGCAGAGGATACTGCAAACCATATAGATGGCTGTAAGCAACTTGGCCAAGATGATAGTGACAAACGCAACTATTGCGAGTATTAACCCGGTAGAGGATGTTGAAGTTGAGTTCGGCACAAGTGAAGCAGCTATATATTATTGGTATTTAGCATACGAAACCACCATAGTAGATAGCAGTGGCCGGGAGCATACGGTAGATTTGAACTGGACAATTGACGGTTTGATGAAAACATTGCCGGAGTATATATGGCTACCGGAGCCTTCACATTGCCTGAAACAGTAGTTCAGTCAACCCCTCCGATAGCACTGGAAGTAACGGCCTGGAATAACTGTGTGGCCGGCTGTCAACGCTGCTATAAGCCCGACAACGGTAGTCTTTGAACTGGATAATCCCGGTGATGTGGAAACATTCATTGACTGGGGAAGCGCTGGCGATGTCACTGATGTAGTCCATGGTTCAAGCCATTTGGAAAAAGGGCCCGATTGGGATGAAGACGAGTATTGGGAAGGGGAAGAAGTCTGGCGTTCACGAATAATCATCTCTGGAGGATACCTTTCCCGTTTGGATATGGAAGCAGGAGATACCGTAGAGTTTGAGATATTCTTTGATATCGGGGATAGAGCGGTATTGAAGGTTGAAGCCGTGGAGAACTATACCCTGGGTAGTAACGCTTCCCTTAGCAACCTGAGGGTTAACAATATTTCTGTTGCCGATTTTGTATATGGCAAATTCGATTATGAAATAAAGTTGCCCTATGGTACTTTGCCCTATAGTCCGGCAGCTACAGTCAGTGCAACTTCGGCGGATCCAAAGGCAACTGTAGAAATAGAACAGGCATATGAATTGCCTGGTATTACTACGGTTAAGGTGACTGCTGAGGATGGAATAACAACGCAAACCTATACGATAACGTTGACAGTTGCTGCTTCGCCTGAGTATGCCCTGACCATTATAGCAGGTTCGGGCGGAAGCATAGCTTTAGGCAGCAACGGAACTTATGAGGAAGGGGCAGTCATTGCTATTGCCGCAGCACCTGCCTCCGGATATAGATTCAATAAATGGACATCTACCGGCGGAGGAACCTTTGCAGATTCCAACAGTGCCAGCACAACCTTTACCATGCCTGCAAATGCTGCAACAATTACGGCTAGCTTTATATACAAAGGTGATGGCAGCAGCGGGAGCAGCACTTTTATCCCAAAGCCAACATATAAAGCGGCTGTTTCAGGGAGCAGCATATCGCGAACCACCCTGCACGTAACCGTCAATGCGTATGCTGGAAGCGCAGAGGTAGACCTGGGAACTCTAGCATGGGATATGTTCAATGGCGAGGAAACGACGGTCATTACTGTGCCCTCCATTCCCGGAGTGAATGCATACACTCTGAGTACTCCCGCTGCTTTTCTATCCGGCTCTCAAGGAGAAGGCGCTCTAACCTTCGCCACCGAAACAGGCAGTATAACCATTCCCAGCAACATGCTTTCGGCAATCGACGGAAAGAAAGTGGGAATCACCATCGGCCAGGGTGACAGGTCCGGACTGCCTGATGAGATAAAAACAGCGATTGGTGATCGCCCATTGGTGCAGCTCACCCTGGCGGTAGACGGAGAACAGACGGCGTGGAACAACCCGGATGCACCCGTTACAGTATCCATTCCCTATACGCCGGCAGCGGCAGAACTGCAAAATCCGGAATATATCGTCGTATGGTATATCGATGGGAGCGGAAATGTGGTATCGATACCCAATGCCCGCTATAATCCGGAAACCGGAACGGTGATATTTACTACTACACATTTTAGCCACTATGCAGTTGCATATGTGACAAAAGCCTTTGATGACTTGGAGAGTGCAGCCTGGGCAAAGTATTCAATTGAGGTGCTTGCATCCAAAGGCATATTGAAGGGTATATCGGAAAAGGAATATAACCCTCGGGCATATATAACAAGGGCTGATTTCCTCTATTCGCTTATGAGGACTCTTGGTGTAGATGCATGGGTTGACGGAAACTTCGATGACATAGGCGGGAATGCTTATTACTACAAGGAAATAGCCATAGCCAAAAAGCTGGGTATTACCAACGGTACGGGAAACAACAAATTCAACCCTGATGCAGGCATCACCAGGCAGGATATGATGGTATTGACCGCGAGGGCATTAAAGGTGCTGAAAAAGCTGAAAGAACAGGGTGCGGCTTCAGACCTGGAGAAGTTTGCTGACAAATCCCTTATATCAGCCTATGCTATCGACAGTGTTGCTGCTATTGTAAAGGAAGGTTTGATAGTGGGCAGCGGTAATAAGTTAAGTCCTCTGGACAATACTACAAGGGCAGAGACAGCAGTGTTCATTTACAGGATATATAGCAAATATTGAGATAGTGCAACAAGCAAGCTAGTAACTAAGGTGTCAGCGAGCTACAACTCGTTTGATGTAGGAAGCAAGAATCCCATTTTGGGATTCTTTTTTATTGGCAAAGATAGTCTGTGAAAAGTGTATACCGCCTAGCATTTGGCAAAGCCAAATCTTTGATATAGTCGCACGTTCGCAGTTTTCAATTCTTCGACGCCGATGGTAACGTGACTGAATCCAAGTTCCTTAACTCTCCTCAAAACCTCCTTTATTAGCATTGTCCCAAAGCCCAGTCCTCGCAATTCTTCAGCAACGCGGAAAGCGATAGCCATGAGGAATACGTGAAAGCAAAATCCGGTGAGCACCTTAATGAAATTGCTAAGCATGAACAAGGGCGTTCTTCTCGCCGCGCAATGCTGCCGGAAAAGGCAGATAGGCATGGGCTAGCCGAGTGGAACGCACTGTGGCGTTTCCACCCGGCCAGTGCTTTCAGTCACAACTTACTTGGTTGTCGCATGTATCTCTACTGGTTCTATTCGCCCAATCCGGCATATCGCATAAGCATTGTCGCGGCTTCGGCTCTACAGGCAGAAGCTCGCGGGACAAGCTCCGTTTCGCTTCTTCCTTCCACAATGCCTTCCGCCACGGCCCATTTCATGGCCGCTTCGGCCCACTCAGCGACTTCGGCGGCGTCGGAATAGCTCGCGAGCTCAGCAGCCGCGGAAACGTTGGCGCCCCGCTTTGTTGTGAAGCGATAAAGGATTGTGGCCAGCTCCTGACGGGTCACCCGGTCGTGGGTTCCAAAGAGTCCATTTCCGTATCCTTGGATGATACCCTGGCTTTCTGCCCATACCACAGCATCTGTGTACCACTGCGTCTCAAGGACGTCCCCAAAGGAGGACTTTCCATCTACTTCAGGTGAACCGGCATAGCGATACAGGGTGGCTATCAGCATTGCCCGGGTCATGTCTCCCGAGGGTCCAAAGTGGTCCCCTGCAAGGCCGTTCATAAGGCCCGATTCAGTAACGAACTTGACGCCGGGATAGTACCAGTCTGCTTTCTTGACATCGTCGTAGTCCGTGACGAGCTTCGCCACATTCTTTGCGAGGAAGAAACCCGACGACCCGCTGACTGTCCCAACAAATCCGCCCTGCTTGCCGTCATGCCGCGAATCGTCTAGTTTGCGGATGCCAGAAGCGTCGAAGGAGAGGATGGTCAGGGCCCCTGTGTCTTCTCCTGGCGCAGGGTCATAAGGGATCACAATCTCTACAACTCCCGGGAAAGCGGTCACTTCGGCTTTACCGATGCACAGCATGATGCGCCTTACGGTCGCATCGCCGACAACATCTTGGGCTTCTTCGGTCAAGCCCTCCTTTACGATGTCGACGATTTCGGTTCTGAAGATCATCTGCTCAGCGCCATCGCTTTGGATTGCCAAAGTTGCGAGGGCTTCGTGGTCCAAGGTGAAGGATGCGACACCGGTAGAGATGGTCAATGCAGTCCTGCTATCCTGCGCGAGCGCGGCAATGGCGGCTTCTGACAGGACTACATCGACCCTACCTGTACTTTCTCGCGCGTCTACCTGGATGGTGACTTCCGCGATGCCTTCTACGCTGACTGCTTCCAAAGCGGCCGTCAGCGCCGCAGATACCTGCGAGTCGGGTATTGTCGCGCGAGCTCCGCCTTCAATGGGCACTGCGAATGCACGAATGGCAGGCTGAACAGTGGGATCGACTGGAGAGTAGAATCGACGCACAGTGACGCTCCCTACCAACTGGGGTAAGTGTGCATTTTCCAGGCCGGTACCGTCATGCGCCGTTGCGGTGGCTGTTAGGGGGTAAATTCCTGCCTGCGCCGGTAGGTATATACTGTCGAACGCCCACGCAATATCAATAGCCACGACAGAACCATCACTCACCTTGGCGTAACCGAATACAGGCAGCATGGCTAAGGCGTTCGCTTTCTCCGTTCCGTTTTCTACCGACACATCGGTCGTCAAAGTACGCGTGCATTCTGGGTTTTCGTAGTAGCCCAATACTCCTTTTGATCTGAGGGCTGAGTAACCGATTTTTGCAGTTAGGCGGTAATTGTTGTTTCTCGTCACCGTCACTTCGGTGATTTCGCTGTATACGGCGCCATCGCCTACTGCTGGGCAATCGATGATCATGTCTGCAGTAAAGGGGTTGGCGTAGAAGTATGCGCTGTTCCCGCCGGGGTAATCGTTTGACTGAAGTCTGACTTCAACGCTATAGGCTTCCCCGGCCTTGAACTTGCCGTCCTCCAGTGTCCCGGTCCAGGTAAATCGGGGTTCATTGGTCGCGAAGTAGAACAGATCTGGCTGGTCTTCTGTGCTGGGAGTATATGTTTTCGAGGGTACCTCTCCCACCTTCGGATGAGCAATGGTCCCCCAGTGGAACCCACTGATGGTCCCCCTCAGTACCGACAACGTGTAGCTTGCCGTGGCGGCTTGATAGACGCCGTCTGAGTCAACGGAAACCGTGATGATCACGTCATTTCCAACATTCCACGGTGTAACTTGGCCGTTTTTCTCATCGACCCTTGCTACCGTTGTGTTGGAACTGGCATAGGCCACGGCGCCGCTACCCTGATATCCGGTCAGAGCATTAGTACAGGGGAAGTCAATGTGATACAGAGAGACGGTGTCAAGCTCAAAGGAAAGGTTCAGTGGCAGTAACGCCGCGCCCGCTTTTATATCGTACCTATGGAAGGTCGCATCGTCCAAGGCCAATACACCGAGAAAATCCCCATCGGCGAGGGTGCCTTCGGTTTTCGGAGAGGTGCTATTGAAACTCCCCGCGTCTTCAACCGTAGTCCCGGAGGCGAAGAGCTTGATCGCCGCGTGTCTGGCTGTTAGCCCGTCCAGGAACTCCTGGGCGGTGGTCTCGCCGAAGATGATGGCCTTCTCATTTGGGCTAATCTCGTTGGCAGTGACCGTATAATCGGGCGAGATGACTGTCGTGGAAACCAAGTACTTAATATCACTGTCCTTGTCTACGATGAACATCCTTCCTGTGTGAGCGTCGTTGTTGGCCAAGTAGAGCTTGAAATTTCCATCTTCAAGGATTTCGTCCGAGAGAGTCAGAAGATCGCTGTCGTTGGCCGCCACACTGATATATGAATAAACCGAGGTATCCTCGCCGGTAAAGACCTCCGGATCGGTGATGTAGCCGATGAACCCGTGCCGGTCGCTGTAGACGCTGTTCTTCTCGGGTGTTTGAATAGGAGTAGACGTGCCGAAAACGTCCAGCTTAAGCGCATACTTGTAGGTCTCCACTTCTTCCAGGTCAGCCCAAACTCGCTTTGCTGGGTGGTTTCCCACACTGGCGATCTTGTCCGGCTTGATGATGTATATTGTATTTCTGCTCCATACTTTTTCGAATTGGTCAACCTTGTAGAGCTTACGGACCGCCGTGTTAGTGGGGTTGAAAGCGTCATTCGAGATGAAGTATTCCACGCCGTCCTCCACTGTGAATCCGCGCAGGACGATCAAGTGCCCTGGTGTCGAGCCGTAGGCGCCTTCAAGGTAATTATCCGCGTTGGGATCGGTGGAATAGGCCACGCTGGCACCGACGGCATAACCGCTCTTGAGATGCCGCTTTATACCCTCGATCGTGGAGTAGTCCACATAAGATTGATACCCATAGGACCCGGCTGCGGCCATCGCGAAAGACCAGTTACCGAAGGAATTGTTCCTAAAGTCGTAACAACCCATTGCTACTTCCTCGGGCAATAGGCTCAGGCCGGCGCCTTCCCTTTGGGACACGCTGTTCAGAAGCATTGCTGTGGTGGTCGGGTTGCATATGACGCCGCCGATAACCGGGGCGCGGACCATCTGTGAATACTGGGGCACCTCGACTTCGCAGGTGTAGTCCGCTATTTCCCCCAGTCCGTCCCGGAAAACCTTCTCAGGCGAAACTCCGGTTGTCCGGGTCGTACCGTGCAGAAACCAGAGCACAGGAGAGTCAAGACTCGCATCATCTCTATGCAGAATGACCCTAAGTCTGACCTTGGACGCTGTGTCGCCTTCGTTCGGATTTCCCCGGACATAAAGCTCGTCCGAGCTTATGTTGATATATGGCAATTCGTCCTGGGAATACGAGGCGTGGGATGCGCGCTTGATGAAAGGGCCCCATCTACCCCAAGTAGCGTAACCGCTCCAGACTTCGTGTTTATCTAGCCAAACGCTGGCGGTAACCTCCACCCAAGTTCCCTCAGGGGCGTCGGCGTTCCATGACATGACCAGGTACTCAAATGCTTTCCCCATCGTGATCTCCTGGGAGGTGTAGACCACCTCTGTTTCATCCTCAGCGAGTTTAATGGCACCGCCCCCCGCTACGGAGTCCACGACCAACTTACCACCATCGAGATCGCCGGTAGCCCATTCCTCGGGCGTGTTGATCTCAAACTCGTTGCCGAAAGGTGTAATCGTGTGTGTGGCTTCCTCGGCAATAACGCCGGCTGGAAGCACAGACATAATTAGGATGGCAGCCAAGATAAGGGACACAATGCGTCTCTTCATTTGTATACTCCTTTCCATAAGTCAAAATTCGCATTGACTCTGTTACTCCCTTCTATGTCTGCCATTAATTCCCTGCTTTTCCTTTTCGGGTTTCGTCTACGTGCTTTAGTTTTTTTGGATCGCCATACTCATATTTAAGGATTAAGATCTACTGAAGAAATTTGATAGATATCATAGAATCAAACTAACCCAACAAGGTGTTCGGTTAATACCGGTTTAGTGTCTAGACGTCTTAGGAATCGCAGTGCGGATATGCCGGAATCTGTACCAAGGCATCACCAGGGTCAACAGGCATCTGTTTCGTGATCAAGGCGGAATGAAGGGCAAGGTGAAGAATGTGCTTAAAGAAACCGCGGAACTATCACCATTCAGCAAATAAGATATGACAAGAATGGTGTTTGGGTCTATAAAGTGACGCTAACTGAGACTGACACGGGTCTTGCCCTCATCAAAAGTGAGGAATATGGCGGAGGAGGAATATTGACACTGCCATAAAAGCAGTCCGGTCCTGCAGTTCTAGAATCTATTAGCAATAGTACGGAGAGGTAATGAAAAGGTGGGCACTATCCTGATTCTGACGGCGGTTGCTGTCGAAGTTGCCTTTGCAGTTTTCTGTGTTATTACAAAATCCAATCAGCCGAGAGTAAGAAGCATTATCAGGGTTGCGGCGTTCACAGTTTTCCTGGTATTAGCCATTCTGCACATAGTTGACTGGAGTTTTCGTTACTACGGTCTTGCTGCCTTACTGTTTGTATTGGCAGTAACCGGAGCAGTTGGGCTAAGTCGCAGAAAGGAAGAAAAAGGGCCGTACAAAGCAGTGGGTGTTGTTTGGAAAGCGATTGGAATGACTGTGCTAGTCTTTGTACTAACCCTGCCGGCAATCATTTGTCCTCAATATAAGATGGTGGAGGCATCAGGAAAATACGAGGTTGCAACTGCGTCCTATACATATACCGATATGAATCGAGTTGAAACTTATACGGATACCGGGGAATACAGAAAACTGAGTGTGCAGATGTGGTATCCCGAAAATGCATCCGCAACGTATCCGCTGATCGTGTTTTCACATGGC
>JAXGOJ010000040.1:0-8422 GCA_040767525.1 Bacillota bacterium
ACTTCAGCCGGAATCACCGCTTTCCCCCGGCATCTAATCATGCTCATTGCTTGTGTGGTTATCACCTGGATCACTGCTTCAGTCTGGGATCGATAGCATCTCGCAAACCATCTCCGACAAAGTTGATGGACAAAACAGTGATGGAAATCAATATGCCCGGGAAAATGGCTAACCAGGGTGCAGTGAGCAGATGATCCTGCGCGCTCTTAAGCATCGCGCCCCAACTCGGAAAAGGTTCCTGAACGCCCATACCCAAATAGCTAAGGGCTGACTCTGTCATGATTGCACCGGCAATACCTGTGGTAGCAGTAACAATCAGCTGAGCAAAAACATTCGGCAGTACATCCTTGGTGATGATACTCCAATCCGATAACCCAAGCGCTACCGATGCTTCCACAAACTCTTGCTCCCGGATGCTGAGTATCTGGCCTCTGACCAATCTGGCTGTACCCATCCACCCGAATATGCCAATGATAACCATGACGTTAAAAATACTGGGTTTCAGAAAGGCATTCACTGTTAGGATCAGAAAAAACGTAGGAACACACATGAGAACATCTATGATACGGCATATTACGGTATCAACTACTCCTCCGTAATATCCTGCCACGGCTCCCACGACAGAACCGATGGTTACTGAAATCCCAACAGCAACTAAACCGACGGAAAGAGAAATCCGTGCCCCATAAAGACTCCGGGAAAGCCAGTCGCGCCCCAAAGGGTCAGTTCCAAACCAATGCTCACGTGATGGGGGAAGTGGTTTGCCAAAAGAAACCTTGTCAATATCCATATATGTTGGGTCATATGGCGCAATCAAGGGGGCAAGCACAGCGCAGAGCACAAGAACACCCAAAACGTATATGCCCAACGTGGCTAAACGGTGGCGTTTAAACCTTGTCCAAATGGTTTTGGAAAAGCTCTGAATTTGCCCAAAGGCCGCTTCTTCATCGAAAACATCATTGACCGGGCCCTTTGTAGTACCTTCTGTCACTTACCCACACCTCCCTGAATGCGGATTCGCGGGTCAACAAGTGCATATGTTATATCAGCAAGCAAATTGCCAAACATAATCAGAAACGAAGAGGCTATGTTGACTCCCATAATGACAGGATAGTCCCGGCTGAAGATAGCCTGGGTTCCCAAACGTCCCATACCCGGCCAGCCGAATATTGATTCAATCACAAAAGAACCACCGATTAAACCCGGAAGCGACATGCCTAGTGACGTAACTATAGGGATAGCCGCATTACGGACAGCATGTCTCAAAATAATCGTTCGTGATTCCAATCCTTTGGATTTGGCGGTCCTAATGTAATCCTGGCGCAGAACCTCAAGCATCATGGAACGCTCCATCCGGGCCCAGCCTGCAATGCTTCCCAATACACTCACCAGCACAGGCATGACCAAATGCCTGGCAACATCCACTATGTGGTTCCACGTACCTGGAGGTGTTCGAAAATCAGTCATACCTACAGAAGGCAACCACCCCAGTTTTTCCGGTAAATACAATAATAAGCATCATAGCAAACCAGAAACTGGGCATTGATATTCCGATAAACGACATGACCGTCAAAATATAGTCGCCAACCTTATACTGGTTCAGTGCAGAGTAAATCCCAAGTGCAATACCGATTACGAAGGAAATCGCAAGTGAGAGTAACGGTAAAAGCATAGTCAGTCCCAACCTGGACGTAATCTCATCTTTGACCAACCTCTTGCTCGATATAGAATACCCTAAATCCCCCTTTACCAAACTGCGCAACCGCCAAAAAATACCTTGTCAGCAAAAAAAGGCTTATCGAAATTTTGAGTCTCTTTATTGCCTCTACACGCGTGCCGGATCTATAGGCTTGTTAGGATCAAGGTACATGGCAATCGGATGCCCGGCGACAAATTGGCGATCAAAAATGACAAAAGCGTAACTCCGATAAGAGAAGGGATAAGCCCGATCAGTCTACGTCTTAGATAAGCAAGCAATGCGCTTCTCTCCTGCTATGCCGGAGCAAGCTGCCCCTGACATAAGGCAAGCGCTTAATGAAACCTATTTCTCTATCCAGATTTTTGAGGTGTTATAGAAATGATACACTCCTCCGTGCACTTCGGCATCTTCTACATGAAGCCCAAGTTATGCGCATAAGAACATCAGGATAGTAGAGGGAATATTACACTGGCTCGCTGATTGTATTTTGGATTTCCTTGTAAATCTCTGCCCGCTTTCAGTATCTACTTCCGAACGGTAGCAGCGAAACAGTTCTTCAAGTTCGGAGTGCGCTCTCTCTTATCCAAATATATCGATGGGGATCAGAGTACATCAAGTTTTCCAGATTGATAATCAGATCGTAATCATCGGCTGCTGGTCTTTGTATAAGAGCGGTTCGCTCAAGAGCCCTGATTCAACGGTCTGGCGTATTCTGGAACGCATTCTGAACAAAAACACACTCCTGATCCAACAATGAGTCACCGGACTGGTAAGATGGCTCAACCTCAAAGGGCTTGCCGTCCTTGGTTCTAATATCGCTTGAATCCAGTGTCCAACCTAGCTTCCTCTAAAAAGAACTATGTTGTATCTACATCGTATCCATACTTAACTATATCCTCAGTGTAATACATATCATCTTGAGTCATAACATTGTATGCAGGCTTAACGAGTCCGCCCATAACCGTCTCTGATATATTTTCACGGTCTATCAAATGACTCAATGCCTTACGCACCTTCAGGTCTATCAAATATATGAGGATTAGGTACCTACCCTATATCTGGACCAGAATAATCCTGCCTGATTCTGACTGAATGCGTGGGTAATGCTGCTGTCCTTCAATCGGTCGTAAACGGCAGGTGTTATCCTTGTCCAATCCAACTGCCCGGATTCCAGTGCAACAGCCGCTGCGTTCTCATCAGCCAAAACACGGAAATAAACCGCATCAAGATACGGGGTGCCTCCCCAATAATCGTCGAATCGTTCCATCTTTACATATTCGCCCGGTTTGTACTCAACAAACTTGAAAGGGCCTGTAAAAACAGGGTTATTGCCCCATTCACATGTCGGAATCTCGTTTCGGGGAACATTTTCCAATATGTGCTTGGGGCCGGGGATGAACCACTTCACTTCTTCCAGGATAGCAGGAAAAGGCTTGGGCAGAATCATCTTGACCGTATGGGCATCCACCTTTTCCATGGTTATCGGTTCATCATCGACCATCCAGGTATACTTTGCTTCTTCGCTGACTTCGTCATCCCAATGGAGTTCATAACTGAAAATAACATCATCCGCTGTAAACGGTTCTCCGTCATGCCACTTGACGTCTTTTCGTAGATTGAAGGTATACTCCTTCCCGTCAGGACTGATATCCCAGGTCTCTGCCAACTGGCCTGTCCATTTATTGTCAGGCGTATGCCTTACAAGTGATTCGGCCATGAATGCCCACAACTGGTATGTGTTCCCTTCCGTCTTCCCAAAAGGATTAAGGCCCGAGACATCTCCGTTCAATCGTACTGTAATTGTACCGCCTGCTGTTGGTTCGTCAGGCCCTTGAGCCTGGTTAGGCCCTGGGTCATCTACTTTGGTGCATGCAACAAGTCCAATGGTAAGTACGAGAATTAGTGCTATTAGGTGCCACTTAGTTCTTGCCCGATACCTCATGTTGTTACCTCCCGTTTGTTTCTGTTTTTCCGCCTGAACGCTATTCCTTATTACCTTATACCTGAAGGAGTAGGCCTTGCGCGTGTACCACGGGAAATGAAGGCCAAACCATCAAAACAATTAGGTGCCAAGACCTGCTCGAAGTTCTCGGGCGCCATATCCGGTGAAAACCCAGAACCTATGGATCGCATGTGAATAGGTTCACCTAACCACGCTTTCACACACGAAGGCTTATCTAAACCTCTGAAATCCACAATGCAATTGTCGAGGCCGGCTTGCGCCAAATACCAATCGAGAGTTCCTTCCCGTGCAGGCGGCACGCTAAACGCAGTAAGCGGCTTCGATGGATTTGCCTCACTCATTAGCCGCGCCTGAAACCCCCCTTCGTTGAATGATAATCCGAGCGCATAATAATCAGAACCAAAGAACTCCCTGAGCCACCCTCCCATGGAAGTTATTCCTTCTAAGTAGTTCCCGGTGAAGATGTGGCCGTTATGCGCCCAGGCCACAATTCTGGCGTCAGGCTCAAGGGCTTTTGCAATGTACTCGATATTCTCAGCCATATACAAATCTCTGAGCGTAAAAAGTTCATCAGGATCTTGAGGCTTTCCATACGATTCCTGGTACTGCAAACAGACTCGGATCCAGTGAACAACAGTCTCGTACTCCAAAGGCGAAGATAGCCGAATAAAGCGAGTTTTGTGCATAGACAAAATCCCTAAAAGCTGCTGCAGATTCCTGATGGCTTGAACCTTTTTCTCAGGATCCTTGTTGCCCTTGCCAGAATGAGGATCGGCCTGCAGTTCACGTACCGGAATTAGAGTCTCATCAACCATTTGTGAGTATTCAGGGGCGACTCTGGATACATAATCGCTTATAACATCAAACGCAATACCAACGTTTTGAACATCATAACCATAGAATCTCACTTTTCTATATTCCGGCTGTTTCAGATTGTACTGCCGCATCCACTCTATCATTTCTGAAACTTCTTCAGTATCCCACGTCCAAAAACCCTGTCCTGCCAGCACTTGATCCCTTTCGCCCTGCCCATACAATACATATTCGTTGATTTTCGCGCAAGCCACAGAACTGGCTTCAATTGCAAAAACAGTAAAACCCTCTTGCTTAACCAAAAACTCAATCAGTCTGTGTTTGAACTGGAAGAACTCTCTGGTCCCGTGAGTTGCCTCACCAAGGCCTACCACTCTCACTTTGCCCAAAATCCTTTTGAGCGGCATTAGATCATCCATAGAACCGCCCGCTTCCAGCCCGGTTACACGTATGGCATTTTCTTTCAGCCACATAATAACTTCTTTCTGGCAATCCACCTCTTCTTCTACAACTTCACTTTTCGTTTCAGGCATGTTGATTCTCCTTGCTTGTTTTAACTGGCCAGCCGGCCTCTCATTAGCTTCATAGACTCCGGCCTCGCTGCAAATGTGTCTTTCAAACCGGCTCCAGTTAGATCTACTTCCTCTAGTGGTTAACCCATGCAAATCTAGACCCTGGCTGTATCATACTTCATATTGCTATGCTACTTCCTGGTTCATTCGTCGCGAGCGATTGGTTTTCCTTCTGCCTCCAACATATCTCACTGTAATACTCGCCCTCACCTAATTGATATCGCCCTCGGCGCAACACTGACAAGAATATCATCTAAAGCACAAATCACATACCCCAAGTGTTCGTGGTGAGCAGAACCGGGGTCAATTGCACCACCTTGCGCCAGATTGTTACCTACACTTGAATAGACGCAGTTCAGAACTGTGCAGTAGTAACGTTCACTGTAAGAAGGAGAACCAAATCAAACCGCAGAATATGAAAACTGCTCCCAATACTGAGAGAATGCTTGATACCAGAGGGACACCTCATATGGCTGAAGTAGTTCTTCATCTCAAGTATAGGAGAAGGGGCTAGGTTTGATCGCACTGTAAACAAAATCACAAAGCGAAGGAAAATTGGAGGCCAACATGATTATAAGAAGATATGTAGAACATGATGAAACCGGCTGGGTGAGGTGCCGGGTACTCTCGTTCCTGAACACGGCATATTTTGACAATGTGTTAAAGAGCAAAGAACACTACGGCAACCCCTCAATTGAACTGATCGCAGAAGCAGATAACATGATAGTCGGCCTGCTCGACATCGAGTGCGACACCAACGAGATTCGAGTCTGCTCAGAACGTCCTGGGCTAGGCGGTATGATATGGCATATAGCCGTACACCCCGACTACAGAAACCGGGGAATAGCATCGGCCCTTTTGAACAAAGGTGTCGAATTATGTAAAGAGCGGGGCATTGAGAGACTCGAAGCCTGGACAAGAGATGATGATTGGGTAACCAGGTGGTATGAAAACAGGGGATTCAATATTATAGATTCCTATTTGCATGTATTTCTGGATGGCGGAAAGGACTTTCGTAAATCCATAGAATGCAAAATACCAGGCATGATGTTCGTTCAAGGATTTGCCCATTATGTTGGGAACGAGCCAGACAGAATTGTGAATATGTTCAGCCGCGTACACAGATGTCAGTTATACGAGTTGCTAATTACTTGATGTCCAATGGCTGCTCCCCTGAGAGAACCATACTGTCTACACTTGCTGACATTTAACCTGCAATCAAACAAAGATAGGAGACTCACAAATGAAAACAATCGGACTTATCGGCGGAATGAGTTGGGAGTCGTCAGCCGAGTATTACCGCATAATCAACGAAGAAGTCAAGCACAGGCTCGGCGCCCTTCATTCGGCAAAATGTATCTTGTATAGCGTAAACTTCGAAGAAATCGAAATCTACCAGAGAAGCTCACAATGGGAACAAGCTGCCCGGATACTAAAAGGAGCTGCTCAAAGTCTTGAGTCCGCGGGAGCGGATTTCGTTATCCTTTGCACTAATACAATGCATAAGGTTGCCGGCGAAATTCAATCGAGTATTGGTATTCCATTCCTGCATATTGCGGATATTACGGCACAAAAAGTGCTATCCGTCGGCATAAGGGCAGTTGGGCTTTTGGGTACAACATATACCATGGAACAAGATTTCTATAAGTCGCGTTTAGAGTCTAAAGGTATCAAAGTATTGGTGCCAGGTCAAAAAGACAGGGTGATGGTAAACTCAGTTATTTACAATGAATTATGCCTGGGGAAAGTACTTGATATATCCAGAGGCGAGTTCAAACGAGTAATACGGCACCTAACAGAGCAAGGTGCCAAGGGAATTATCCTGGGTTGCACTGAAATCGGTTTGCTGGTCAAGCAGCAAGACTCGCCTGTGCCAATATTCGATACAACTCTGCTTCACGCTAAAGGAGCTGTAGACTTCGCTCTCAAGTCCTGAGCTCCCCGGGGGCTCTTTCGGATAGCTTTTTTCTAAAGATGCATTTAATGCAATCTCTCAATTCTGTCCGAATAACTCATACTGAGCCCTTCTGTTTTAGGCAATATATGTCATCTCTCCGCGCACTAAGCAGCGGCAACTGCTTGCGTATTCTTTCAACCTCATCCAGGTCAATAACCCCGTGCACTATTTCCGGGCCTGCGCCTGCTCTACATACCATTTTGCCCCATGGAGAGCAAATGATCGAATTCCCATACGAAACATAGCAGCCCTGTTCATCCCTGGCGGGAGCGACACCTACTGTGTAAACCTGATCATCTACCGCCCTCTGGCGAAACAGTGTCTCCCAGTGGGCAGGCCCGGTAGTCATATTGAAAGCCGCTGGGACCAGGACCATTTTTGCACCTTTCAGGGCCATCAGCCTGGACAGCTCGGGAAACCGGAAATCGAAACAGATGCACAGGCCCATTTTGCAAAATTCAGTGTCAAAAACAGTCACAGAATCCCCTGGAGAGAGAGTCTCAGATTCGTAGAATCTTTGACCGTTCTCTATCTCTACGTCAAATAAATGCATCTTCCGATGGCAGGCAATCTCCTCACCATTCCGGTCAAAAACAAAGGAAGTATTGTAGACACTTCCCCTATCCCTTTCAGGCATGCTGCCACCCACAAGATATATACCGTGCCTTTTTGCTGCCTTCGACATACACTGCCAACTCTCTTCCCCCCGTATCTCTGCAAAAGACGGGAAATAGTCGCTGGAATAAGGGCAATTGAACATCTCGGGCAGAACAACTATGTCAGCCTTGGCCTTCGCGGCAGATTCTATGCAGGCTTCGGCGCAAAGCAGGTTTTCTTTCTTGTCGGCTGTTACCGGCATCTGAACAAGAGCGATTCTCATTTTGTATTACCCCCCCGGACTCTCCACAGATATAGACTTGTTTTATTGGACTGTAAAAACCCACAAGCCAAACCAACTCCCGTTGTGGAAAACTTAACATTACCCGGAAGCACTGCCATGGCGCAACATCTTTCCACTCCTGGAGAGAGTATGTTTTCCATCGGCCAGCGCAAACACACCGTTTACCAACACCCAGTCGAATCCGCCAGGATACTGCCTGGGTTCATCATCTGTAGCTTTTTCACATACCAGATGCGGAGTCATGACAACAATATCAGCTGTCTTCCCACCCGCTATCTCCCCCCGATCCCTAAGCCCTATGGTTGCTGCAGGAAGACTCGTAATCCGTCTTATGCCTTCCTCAAGCCCCAGCATCCCAATGCCGTAACGTTTGATATACCTTGCCATACCTCCGTAAGTGTTCGGGTTAGGTACGTAATACGGCGGGATCGTCTGCTCAGCCGCAGTATCGAAAAGCTTAGTGTCAGTCCCTGTCATCGCGCGGGGATGCTTATAGAAAACACGTTTTACATCATCC
>JAXGOJ010000041.1:0-7367 GCA_040767525.1 Bacillota bacterium
TATGTTCGTGAAGGGTACAATCAGGCACTGAGAGAAAAACGTAATTACATAGGGTTTCTTCTTCTTCTCATGCAGCGGCTTGTCACCTCGTCTACCAGAGCTATCAGAGACACCCTGGAGAAGAGGCTTCAGGTTCTGGAAGATCCTTGCGACGATGCTGACACGGTTGGACGCCCGGTCATGGATGATGAATGGGCTGAGCTAGATGGGCAGGTCCAGCTTGAGTCTCTTATGGCCCACAGTATGGCTGCCCTGAGAAACGAAGAAGCTGAAGTGAGGGGGCTTCTGGCCCTTGCCACAAAGGCAGAGATCTCCAGTACTGATGCCAAGACTGAAGCTTTGCTTGACCTGATTTACAGACTGCAGCAGGAAGAGATGGATCCGGACCTGAAGTTTCTTATTTTTACTGAATTTGTTTCAACACAGACAATGCTCCAGGAGTTTCTGTCAGAACGAGGGTTTAGTGTGGCCTGCCTCAACGGTTCCATGAGCATGGACCAGCGGATCCTGGCGCAGAGGGAATTCGCCAACGACGCTCAGTTTCTAGTGTCTACAGATGCGGGCGGTGAGGGGCTCAACCTGCAGTTTTGCCACGTGGTTGTAAACTACGACATCCCCTGGAATCCAATGAAGCTTGAGCAGCGTATAGGCCGGGTTGACAGGATAGGACAGGAAAGGGTGGTCAAAGCGGTCAATTTTGTGCTGCAAGACACAGTTGAAGGCCGGGTCCAAGAGGTGATTGAAGAGAAACTGTCTGTCATACTCAACGAGTTCGGAGTGGACAAGACTCAGGATGTGCTGGATTCAGCCCAAGCAGGAAGTCTCTTTGACAGCGCCTACCGTGAGGTCATCTTGAGACCTGACTCGGCACCGGAACGGATTGAGGATTTGATAAGACAGGTGAAGGATGAAATCCAGGCTTCAAGATACGGTTTCTCGCTGATTGAGAGTTCGAGGGATCTGGATCCCACAGAGGCAAAACGGGTATACGAAAACCCTGTGCAGCACTGGGTTGAGCAGATGGTCACCAGTTATCTTTGCGCCTATGGCGGCAAAGCTGTTAAGAAGCTGGATTCCTGGGACTTAACCTGGCCTGACGGCGAGATCATGAACGACGTAGTGTTTCTTGCCCCAGACGCTCATGCGAATCCCAAAACCAGATACCTTACCATGGAGGATGTTCGAGTCCGAAGTATTGCCATGAATTTAGCCCGGTTTGTGCCTGGTCAGCCTATCCCCAAAGTTCTTTTGCCGGATCTGGCGGAAGGTTTGGCTGGTTACTGGTCCCTGTGGAAAATTGGCGTAAAAGGCCAAGTGTTTGACCAATACAAAGTAATGCCTCATTTTATAACCCGGGAAGGCCGGATTTTGGTGCCCACTGCAAGGTTCGTGTGGAATAAACTCGTGGCGGGCAGGGAGAGTTCATTCCGGAAATCTCCGGTTCTCAAGCCCAAGAGGTTTTCAGCAGAATCGAGGAATCAGCTGTAGAGGAAGGTAAGAAGGTTTTCGATGAACTTGCAAGTTTGTACAAGCAAAGAATCCGGCAAGAGACTGAGAAGAGGTGCGTCGCGTTTGACGTTCGCAGAAAAGCCATCGAGGTTAGGACTTGAAAGCGTTCGTGTCCACAGGCTTGGGCATCTGGAAAATGAAATATCAGAGTGGCAGCGTCAAATGAAAGAGAAGAGCAGATTCAGCCCTGACATAATCCCGCTGATTGTGGCTGTAGTTGAGTAGACATGTGGAGGTAGATTGCATGGATGCCGGTTGGCGCCAAAGCATCTTTGACAAATTGGGACATATCCCCGGTTGTCTTGTGGTGGCAGGGGATCCTGATGGACTTCTTACAGAGGAAAAGACTGCAAACATGCTTGAAGTCTTGGGTTTGAAGTGGTTGTCTTTGATGACCCTATTGAGTTCCGGTACGTCTACGAGTCTCGCTACAGATCACAGCCCAATGCCTTCTCCTTGCTAGTCATATTGCCCGATCCCGATTTCCAAATGAGAAAGGTTCCGTTTGACGTAAGGACCAAAGCACAAGACAGTCAACTTCAGCCTTGCGGATCTTTTTCCTAACCTGAAACACCCTGTTATATCCCACCTGGACAAGGCCGATCTGGATTGCCTTTGGAGTGCGTATGCGCACTACAAGCCGGTGTCATTCGGAGAGAACTTGACGAAGGATTTTGTTTGGATCATGTATTCGATATGATGCCTGCCAGGCATATTCGGTCTGAGAAGGACCTGGTTCTCACGCTCATGCGCAGGCACTACAGGGGTCGCAGGATTCCTAAGATCCTTGATGGGCGGTTTATAGATACTCTTAAAGAGAAAGGTGCCTTCCTCGATTGGCCTCTCGAGACTATTGTCCCTGACAGGTACGAATTTTTGCATTTCCTCCAGGAACAATGGCCTCTATTTGTTGAAAAACAGTTGGGCTTCAAAGTGGCTGATGCGCCTATGGCAATGGCTGAACCGGTCAATATCCCGTTTCTTGATTATGACATCAAGACGCTCCTGGACAGATTCTTCCTGGAAGGGCTCTTAACCCCGTGACTCTGGACCCGTCAGAGCATTCCAGGCTTCGATCGATAGGGGACCCTTCTATCGGAATCGGCCTACGGGTAGATGTAGCTGAGGGGTGGCTGTGGCGGATAAACCGCACAGTTGGGGCGGTGAGCCGGGCGCTTCCTTCGAAAGACGCGACCTTTGACACCTGGCGTGAGTTCGCGGCGGCATGGGCGCGAGCTAACGTGCTGGTTCACAGTATGCCCGACAGACCTGGTGCCCGGCTCAATAGCAAAGAACTCTGGAACCAGGCTCGCACGGCGCAGTATCTTTCCTATGGCGACAATAAGGAGCATGTCAAAAAGGCATTTGCCAGTTTCGTGGAACTGCAAGGCCAGGTTGATGCTCGGTTCCACGCTTGGCTTCAGACCGGGTATTCGGCGCTGCACAATCAACCGGCAGTGCCGCCTGTAATGGCCCATCACGTGCCTCGTTTCCTGGCAAGTCGAGCTGTTGCACGATTCCGGCGCAAGAGTTGCCCTTGGGGTATTTGACGGAATGGCAGTGACCAATGGTCTATCATAAAAGATGAGATCCTCCGGCAAGAACCTGGGACGAGATGCCGAGATTCCAGTATGTTTGCCTGGATTCCCACTTTGACTCAGGTCTCAAGACAGAGCCTGTTTGCTGGTAAGATGCCCATGTTCCTCGGGAACTTGAGGTCTACCGCAGGTGAGCAGAATCTGTGGAAGCAGTTCTGGTCAGGTCAAGGGCTTCGGGAACACGAGATAGGTTATGTTAAGGTGAGGGGTAGAACCTGGAGTGGGACTCAGTCCTATCTCCTTGAAATGAGTCAAGACGATGAGTATGACGGAGAAGCCGAAAGCCTGCAAGCCCTTGAGGAAAACCAGGCCGTTCTCGAACAGGCTGTTTCGGCACGGGTCTTAGGTGTGATCGTAGGGAAACTCGACCGAATAGCACATGGCATGCGCCTGGGCACAAGAGGCATGCATAATCAGGTTCGTCAATGGGCCTCAAGTGGATATTTGACCGAACTGCTGCGGTTTTTGGCCGGCCGCGGGTTTCGCATCTTTGTGACCTCCGACCATGGGAACATAGAAGCCCGTGGGTGTGGGCGTCCGGCAGAAGGCGTTATAGCCGAAACCAGGGGAGAGAGGGTTCGCATTTACGATAGGCTGCTTCTCAGAAAGGCAATGCTCGAGAAGTTTCCCGGTGCTATTGAGTGGCAGCAGATAGGGCTCCCGGAAGACTACCTGCCACTGTTTGCACCGGGCAGAACCGCTTTTGTCAATAAAGGCGAGACCCGGGTTTGCCATGGTGGCATGTGCATAGAAGAAGTCATAGTACCCTTTACAGAAATCACGTTGAAAAGGAATGGTTAGCCACATGCAAAGCAGAATGAAAAGCAGAATCATAGGCTTCAGCCGGCGAATCAGATATGAATGGTTAGAGCATGCTGCAGAGCTTTGCGTGGCTGTCGGTAATGCCCCTGAATCAGAAGTCAACACCGTTTCTTGGGATGCCCAGGTCACGGGCAGGATAAGGCAGGGACTGCGTGAGTATTTGGCCCATCAGATGTGCGTTCCCGTGGATGTTCCATCTGAGAGCCGCGACAAGGCTGCCACCCTTCTTTCGCGGATATGGTCATCTGTTCCTTCTGACGTGGTTATGCTGCGGGATGAGGCACTGGAACTTTATGCTCGGGTGAGTGAGCCGGAGCGTCTGGCGCTTCATTGGGGAATGGTCATAGCAGTATATCCTTTTGTTTTTGAAATGGCCGAGGTGGTCGGAAGGCTCCTGCGGCTCCAGAAAACGTTCAGACTCTCTCAGGTTCGGGAGCGCATAGAGGACATAGCTGGACAGCGCCCAACGGTTTACCATGCGGTGCCCAAGGTTATTCGTTCGTTCGTCGACTGGCGAGTGTTGGCAAGCCCTCTTGATGGGACGGGAGTCTACTCAGGTACTGAACCTCTGCCCATCCATGATGAAACGCTCCTTGCCTGGCTTGTAGAAGCTATGCTGCATGCAAAGTCTGCGCCTGCGTTACCTTTGGTCAGCTTGGTCAACTCGCCAGGTTTATTTCCTTTCTTTATAGAGCCGGGCAGCACCACTGATTACGTAATAAGGAAGAACCCACGACTTACCGTGTTTCGTCAGGGGGTAAGTGAGGTTATGGTGGGGCTCCTGTAAACTTCATCTCGTGGCCAATAAGAACAAGGCGGGCAAGGTCAAATAGCACTTGCGTGGATTAGATGCAAAAGGTAATATGAAACCGTGGGAATATCCCACAGGAGAGGGTGGCATACTATGGTCACTATGGCGGAAGGAAAACCTGTTGCAATCAGAGTGGATGCCCGAGGCCGAATTAGCTTGCCTGGGGCATTTCGGAAGGCTTTGGGCCTTAATCCGGGGGATACGGTGTTTGCCCGCCGGGTTGGGGAACGCGTAGAGATTATCTAGGGTGACAACCCTTTTGACGGTCTTGCGCGCTATGCGGTAAAGGAGTTTAAGGAAGGCAAAACCGTTACCCTTGAAGAGTGGGCCGAGCGAGAAGGGGTTTTACCGGTCGAAAAATGAGTTCAACGTACTCTATCCGCTTGACGCGGAATGCCGACAAAGACTTGACCCGCCTTCGAAATCTGCGGGCACAGGCAGCAGCCGCGTTGTTGCAATTACAAGAAAACCCTCAAGCGGGACACATCCTTGCGGGTTCATTGTCCGGAGTCCGGTCTCTTGCGTTCGCTTTGCAAGGGAGAGCCTACCGGGCTGCCTATGTAGTGCTGGAAGAAGAGCGGACTTGTCTGTTGTTTCTTGTGGGCCCGCGTGAGAATTTCTATGACAAGGCGAAGCGCCGGTACAAAGCGTTGCAAAGACAGGCATAGCTGTAAGGCGCGCGATGAAAGTGAAGCCAAGAAAGGCATATAGTCAAGTTGCTATAGATAAGACAGCATCGAAATATCCATTTGAAAATTAACATGTTTCCCGGCAACCTGCCTGGGCCAGGAAGTTTTCTACAAAAGAATCTCCGGAGAGGTGCTACAATAGCCTTCTTTAGTACTCGAGTTCTACGCTCCTATGAAAATGAGAGTAATCCGCTGTGAATAGATGTTACTAAGCTATGCAAAAGGGTGCAATATCTGTTGACATGCCTTTTGTTACTGATCCCAAATATGAGGAACATAGAGATACTTGTCTTACAAGATATCTAGCAGGTGTTATGGCCGGATTCTCATTCGAAACGGCCCGGCATGAAGGATGGGATCCGCAGGGATATCTCGGACACCCCCGCGGATCGAGAAATCAGATGTGTTGTAATCTGATTAAGTCATGTCCTCCTGGTTCTCTCAGTCATCCAGTTCCACCTGCATAAGCCGGTATATGATAACTGCTGCTTCACGGCGGGTAGCGCTGTTGCCGGGACGGAACGTGTTGTCGGTATAACCCTTGAGCACACCCCAGTTCACCGCACTTGCAATGTATCCCCTGTATGTTGCGGCCACGTCGTCTCTATCGTCAAACTCTAGGGTCTTGCCGGCATCTTGACATGCCTCATCCTCAAGTCCCAGAGCGCGGGCAGCCATGACGCATATCTCCATCCTGGTAATGGGAACGTCCGGCCCGAACCCTTGAGGGTACTCGCCGGGCATGATGATTCCTATCTCCCTTGCTCTGTGGATATGGGTATAAGCCCAGTGGGCGGGGGTGACATCCGAAAACGCATCTTTGCTCTTTTCGGCGCCGTCGTCCTCGTTAGCCTGGGGTTCCAGGCCGCACGCGCGGAGCAGCATGGCAACGAACTCAGCCCTTGTGAGAGAGCCCTCAGGGTCGAAAGTGTCATCACCCTTGCCTCGTACGATGTTCCTCTGGTGCAGCCTCAGCACATGGGGGTCGCCCCAGCTGTACTCGCCGGTTACATCATTGAAAGGACGATCCCCGGGCATTTCAGGGTCGGGGTTCTGCAGGTCTTTGTCGGCCCTGAGTCCTGTGATGCAGAACCGGGCGGATAAAGGACCCTCCGACGTCCTCAGAACCACAACATACACTCCGGGTTTAACCTGCTCGCCCTCGTGATCTTTCTGATCCCACGTCCATGTTATCTCCTTCCCGGGCTCGACGTCGATGATGGCCATAATCGAGTAAGGCGCAAACACGCTGTTTCCGTTAGGTATGACGATTTCCCAGGGTGCCCCGCATGATAGGGTGATGGCGGACCCAGTCCCGTTTTTCAGCACGAAGGTGACTGGCTCAGCCTGGCTGAACACCTGCTTGTTGACGGCAAACGTGACGTCTTCTGCATCTTTATAGACAGTAATTGTGCTGAATGCCTGAGCGAAACCTGCCTTCTCAACCGAGAGGAAGTATTTGCCCGGGTCCATCAATGTTGCCTTGAACTCCCCTTTTGCATCCGTGATACCCAGGGCCTTCGGGATCGTCTCCAGGGGCCTGTAGCTTATCCTGGGACCCAGGTAAAAAGCCCCGTACCTCGGCACCAGGTATATCCCGGCGCCTTCCACTGGGCTTTCGTCCCTCTTGTTCGTGAGCTTGACGGTGAACTCTTTGTCTACCTGCACCACGGCCGGTGCCTGTATGGCCATATGCTCAGGCGCGGGATGACTCATGTGGGAAGGCGCCGCCGCGGCCAAAGACGGGAGTACCATGCACAAAGACACGGCCAGGGAGATTACAGTGAAATACACTCTCTTCACCATGAAACAACCTCCATTTTCCTTTGGTTTTTCTTAGCATAAGTTGGTCAAACGGTTCCAAGGGCTGTAGCCATCTCAGCCTGGGTGAACGGCTTTCTGGCATAGGTTGGTGTATCAGCGGCAGGGCCCGTGCCG
>JAXGOJ010000042.1:0-7308 GCA_040767525.1 Bacillota bacterium
GACAGGTTGCGTCTCTTGGCCTGGATCCGGTAGAGAAGAAACCTTTGTTTCATTTTCATCCAGGCGGGCTTGTGCTTTCAATAGGTACTTACGGCTGCAATTTCACATGCCGCTTTTGTCAGAACTGGCAGATTTCACAGATGAGCCCTTCTTGCACAATGCTCACGCCAGGGCAAATAGTGAAATTGTGCCTGTCAGAGCAAAAAAGGTACCCGAATACAGTGGGAATTGCCTATACCTACAACGAGCCTACAGTCTGGTATGAATTTGTCAGCGAATGTGCCCAGGAGGCAAAGGCTGAAAAACTTAGCAACGTACTGGTTACCAATGGCTACATATCGAAAGAGGCGTTACGTGAACTGCTTCCTTCAATCGATGCACTAAACATTGATGTAAAGGCCTGGCAGGATGATTTCTACAGGCGTATCGCAGGAGGAAAGTTAAAGCCGGTACTGGAGACTGTAGAAGAAGCGTATGCCGCAGGCGCCTGGGTTGAGATAACCTATTTGGTTATCCCAGGCGAAAATGACAAAGAAGAAGATATGAAGAAACTCACAACATGGCTTGGCAAGATTAATCCTGCTATTCCATTGCACCTTTCCAGATTCTTTCCGGCCTATCATTTTCACAATCCTCCTACGCCGTTTTCCACTCTGGAAAACTTGCGTGGAATAGCCAGAGAGAGACTTCAACATGTATATATCGGGAACGCCTGGAAGAAAGGGTACGCTGATACGTACTGTGCCCGGTGTGGAAGGACTCTGTTGGAAAGAGGTGCCCTTGAACTAGAGGGTGTTCTTCTTGAGAATGGGGCTTGCCCCAATTGCCTGGAAACTCTGGAGATAGTAGGTAAAGTCTGGATGTAACGCCGGAAACCAGGATGCAAAAAACAGGAGGGAAACCAATGGCACGAAGAAAAGTTATTATTATGGGGGCTGCCGGAAGGGATTTTCACAATTTTAACACAGTATATAGAGACAATCCCGATGTAGAAGTTGTATGTTTTACAGCAACGCAGATTCCTGATATTGAGGGGCGAACTTATCCCGCCAAGCTGGCCGGAAAGCTGTATCCCAACGGAATCCCTATCCATGCAGAATCGGAACTTCCAGGGCTCATTGAAAAGCATGGCGTAGATGACGTCGTATTTTCCTACAGCGACATTTCCCACGTTGATCTTATGCACAAAGCTTCTGCAGTTTTGGCCAAAGGCGCAAATTTCAAGTTTCTGAGCTACAAAGCAACAGCTATCGAATCAAAAAAGCCGGTTATTTCGGTTTGTGCTGTAAGAACCGGGGTAGGGAAAAGCCAGACTACAAGGCGGGTTTCAGAGATTCTGAGCAAAACCGGAAAGAAAACTGCAGTAATTCGCCACCCAATGCCTTATGGGAATCTTGAAGATCAGATCTGGCAAAGGTTTGCATCTTATGAAGACCTGGATATTCACAAGTGCACTATTGAAGAAAGAGAAGAATACGAGCCTCATATCGACAAAGGTATTCTTGTTTTTGCCGGTGTAGATTATGCTGAGATTCTTAAGAGAGCGGAAGAGGAAGCCGATGTTATCCTCTGGGACGGCGGAAATAATGATGTGCCTTTCTACAAGTCAGATTGCCAGATTGTCCTGGTTGACCCACACAGGCCAGGCCACGAAATGCTGTATCACCCGGGAGAGGCCAATCTGAGAATGGCCGATATTGTAGTAATTAACAAAGTCGATACTGCCGATCCGAAGCATGTAGATAACCTGCGGAACACAATCAGAGATGTTAACCCCAGGGCAATTGTTGTAGAAGCAGCGTCCCCTGTTTCACTTGAGAAGCCTCAAGAGATTGTGGGTACAAGAGTCCTGGTTATTGAAGACGGGCCAACCTTGACCCATGGAGAGATGCCATACGGCGCAGGGATGATTGCGGCCAGAAAATGGGGTGCCCTTGAGACAGTGGATCCCAGGCCATGGGCAGTAGGTTCAATCAAGGAAACCCTGGAGAAGCACAGCCACATAGGTCCACTCTTGCCTGCTATGGGATATTCGCCAAAGCAGATAAAAGAGCTTGAGGAGACTGCGAACAAAGTTCCTTGTGATCTGGTGATTGTTGCTACACCAATTGACCTCCGCCGAGTGATGAAAATAGACAAACCGTCTCTGAGAGTGCGTTATGAACTGCAAGAGATTGGAGCCCCGAATTTGGAAGAGGCAATGAAAATGGCGGGTGTAATACACTAAAAAGGGTCTCTGTTTCAGATCGGATTCAGGAGCGGCAAAGGCTCGGCCGCTCCTTTCATTTTCTTGAACGAATAGGTGCAGGCAGGTAGCGCAACACTAGTCTGGGCGAGAAAAATCTGACCATAAGTAAGTGCAAGAGGAGGCCCACTGCCAAAAATGACAACTGCCCAGACTTTATACGTTGTAGCCTTTTCTGTATACTTGTTGTTTTTCGTGCTATTTGCCAGATTCTTTGTCTGGAAGCATTACAGCGAAAAGAAGTATTGGAATCAAAAGCCGCACTTAACGCAAGAAGATCTTGAGATGACCGCAAGCAGGATGGGTAAGAAAGTGCCCTTTATCAGTATACTTGTTCCTGCCAGAAACGAGTCTTTGGTCATAGAAAATACCCTCAGGCACCTTGTATCTCTCCACTATGATGAGCAATCATTTGAGATCATTTGTGTGACCGATGAAAAGGAGATCCTGGCAGCAAAAAAAGAGAGGCAAAAGGTCCTCACCGCAGCCAAAACGTTAATCAGAGACCCCCATGATAAGCATTTGATCGGAATGGAAATTGCTCAAAAGACCAGGGAAACGATTATCTCTTCCCTCAGCGAGTATGCCCTGGCAGAGTTTTTATCCAGGACATTCGAGACTGATTATTCCCTGGGTATTCCTGAATTGTCTCTTTTACCGGCAAAAGAAAGGCACATGATTGTAAGAGATATATCAATTGAGATTTTCAATTCCGGGGGAACGCCCAATGTGAAACGGCTCCGCAGCATAGTCAGAAAGATTTGCCCGTGGCTTTCTGAATTGGATATAGACCGGCTTTATCCTGCTTCACTGGCGGTATCCATGCCGGTCTTGGCCGCCTACACGCAGTTTTTTGATGATTCCGGGTATCCTGTGTTGAAAAGGGCCATTAACCATACAGCAAGAGCAAACCACGAACTTACCCAGGACATTATCTTGAGAATGACTGAGTTCATCGCAGGAAGGGTAGCTGCAATTCTAAAAAGCACTGTTAATACTCAAGAGTTCAAAAAGAAGATCCTGGCGGCAATGAAGGACATGTATCCTACTACACAGGAAGTTGTAGGTGCCGTACAACAGGATTTGAAGCAGCGAAAGAAGATTTACCCGGAATTGAGGCATGTCGTGGTGCCTTTTGATTTTGACGGGAAACTGAGCGGAAAAAGAACAGGCGGTGATGTACCTTCAACCAAAGGGCGGGCACTTAACTGGGGCTTAAGCTTCCTGAATCCCCGTTCGGAGATTTGTGGATTCTACGATGCAGAAAGCCGTCCGCACTGGGAAGTGCTTCTTTATGTAGGCTACAAACGTTTGTTGGCACCTGGGACGTCAAGAGTTCTTCAAGGGCCGGTTTTTCAGGTAAGGAATTTCTACAGCATGAGCCCCTTTTGCAGGATTGCTGCTCTTTACCAGGCAATAGCCCATGACTGGTACTTGCCGTGGCTTTTCAGGACCTTGCCATTTGTAGGCGGAACCAACGTATTTGTTGAGAAAACTCTATTGATTGATATTGGGGGATGGGATTGCCACGTTTTGACTGAGGACCTGGAATTGGGGGTCAGAGCATACCTTAAGTGTTCTGCATGGCCAGAGTATCTCCCCTATTCCTCTTCCGAGCAAACTCCTCCGAACTTCAGGGCTTTCTTCAAGCAGAGGTTGCGCTGGGGCACCGGGCACCTTCAGGTGGTTGACAAAATATCCGCAGACTCGATTGGGGCTCTTTCTCAAAGACGCACACTTAAACGAAATCTTATAATCAAAGGACAGCTTGAATGGGTTGCTTACCAGATAGCTACTTTTGTACCACCCATTGCCATGATTCTCCATTACAGAAAATAACCCAGATCCACCTTATTGTTCCGCAACGGTAATGGATGTTGGCATTGCCATTTTATGTTATGGGGTTTACCGTTGCGCGTTCAGAAGGTACCGGGAGCATTTGGATACATCAGTTGAGCCTGACGGCTTCACCGGTTGGGCAGCAGTGTATGGACTGTTGCTTCCTTTGGCAGCGTTTATGTTTCCGTCCCGACCCTAATTCTGAAAACCGTGGGGAAAAAATGGTTCTGGGTTAAGACGCTTAGAACCGGAGAAGCCGGCTAGCCGTTTAGCCGTGAAACGCCGGGACGATTACTAACGTTTGTTCAAGCATGAAAAAGATAGATGAAACACAGTGCCCAGGTATTCCTGATGTTTCATGGTACGCAATTAGCGTGGTAAATGTGGACTTGCTTATTTGTTTAGTATGAAATTTTCAAACAAAGTTTGGGAGTTAAGTCATCAAGGATTTGGCAGTGGGAAGTCGGAAGGAGGTGGGCGAGGGCTCTTATATATTATGAACGCTGCTTAGCAGTTTTCAACTTTTGTAGCTGTTTTTAGCTGAGATCGAGGACAAAACACGAAAAGCTTTTCCACTGATGCTGGCTTCAAAAAAGACTCAAGTGTATTCTTGGGGGGTCTGCAATGGCGCTTGGTTCTGTCTTCATTTATCGGAGTCTTGGTAGGGACGATGTAACATAGGATAGTCCCGGGGAACATGTTAAATATTCAGTACGGAGGGGCTTTTGTTATCATTGGGCTGTTAATGTTATCGGGTAAGCTGTGACGAAATGATCAACTAGGCCCTTCATGTTGAGTTCCCGGTGCTGTAAAGGTATAATTCTATTAAAGACCTATGTTTGCGCCCGTAGCTCAAATGGACAGAGCGTTGGCCTCCGGAGCCAAAGGTTGCGCGTTCGATTCGCGCCGGGCGCACCACTATTTACAGACCAAGAATTGCTCAATCCAAAATAATATTTAAAAACATTTTAGTTCTAGGAGGAAACATTATGACTCAAGGAAATTATTACCCCTCTGCAAGATTGGGTGTTTTTATCGATGGCTGGAACTTCAAATATGCAACTTATGATGCTTTTGGCATCCAGGTTGATTTCATTAAACTCCTCGAATACCTGACCGGCGGAAGTATTCTCATTAGGGCGTATTATTACACGGGTGAGTGGACCACAGACACTATTGATCAATATGTAAAGCTGTCTTCCCAGCCTGACTCACAAACCCTTAGAGATGACCTTGAAAATCAAAGGCGGCGTTCTCAATCTTTCTACAGGTTCTTAAATCGTAACGGCTATATGGTTGTCAGAAAGCCCCTTAAGGTCTTTGCCGGAGGCACAATAAAAGCCGACCTGGATCTTGAACTTGCCATTGACATGCTCTCTTTGGTTGATCGCTGCGACAAATACATACTTTGCTCCGGGGACGGCGACTTTGTTCCCCTTGTTCGTGCTGTAGCGCAGAGAGGTATAAGAATACAAGTTCTTTCTACGCAACATTCGGAGGCCTATGCCAATTGCAATTTCAAAGCTGCAGACGAACTGGTCGATGCCGCTGACGAATTCATAGAGCTCTATGATCTATTGCCCAAAATCACAAGGGACTGGTCCTCCAGGTAAAATGGACGCTATCGAGCAGGGTGCGAGAAATTTGATCTCGTACGATTTCGTAAAGATGTACCGGGAAGACAGGGTTAGGGGCATCCTTTATGAGGTCAAATATTTGCTCTCCTAGTTTGAGGTATGGATAACCTAACTCAACGCTGGAGGTTGTTTCCAGGTCTTGTCCATCAGCTGTCTTTTCTTTTAAGAGAGCTCTAATGAGATATGCTTCGGGATTCTTACGGGATACAAATTCATAGCGTACCACGAATTTCCGCCCATCCTGGCAGTAATCTCGTGTACTTTCTTTCAGGATAGCCGATTCTGACATTGCAATCCCCCTGTTCATAAATTGGTCTTTCTGAAAGTACCGATTCACTTCTCGGATATTCCTGTGGATACCCTTGTGGACAACTGGGAATCGTTCGACAAGTTTTGACAAAATATGGTTACAGGCAATTGGTAGAATCGTTACCCATTTCGGAAGTTCTCCAGCATAAGAAATCCTGCAATTCTGCCCAGCCTCGAAAAACCTCGAGATATCGCGACCAAAAAAATAGATTGGCACTTTAATCTGTTTGTAGCGGCGCCTGTACCGGTGATGCCTCCAGTTTTCGGCAGTTTCGTGAAACCAGAATCAATATATCGTAATCAATTAGCCTTCTGAAGCCCGCAACATTCACAGTAGATGTCTCATGTGGGCCAGGTCTTTTGGTGTAAATTCGGCGAAAGGGGCGGTCACCTATGGCTTATTGCTTTGGTATCTGGTAATAATGTCAACTGTGGACTTCTTACAGTCCTAATCCGGTTGCTGCACTAATACAGATTTTCACCATTGAAAGTCACTGGTTGGCACCGAAAAGAATGTGTTATGAATAGTCAAGGGCAAAACTGGTTTTAGACAATCACACTTAGGGAGGTACTCACTATGAAACGTATAGGGTCATATTTAGTGCTGCCAGCTATAATTCTTACCCTCTTAATTACAGGGTGCGGCCCGAGAATCTACAATGATGGTACCTATAAAGGGATCTCTGTTGCCGACGACAGAGGTTTTGCTACTGCTGAAGTTACGGTGAAGGGTGATAAGATCACTGAGGTTAAGCTTGTGGAGTTTACCGGCTTAGCAGTGGAAAAGGACTTTTCCACATACGAATGGAAGGCATCAGGCGAGGCTAATCAAGAACTTCCCAAACGCTTTGTAGGCAAGCAGGATGCTAATGTGGAAGTTTACTCAGGCGCCACTTTGTCATCTAAGAAGTACATATCGGCAGTTTCATTTGCTCTGGAAAAAGCCAAGAAAAAGCCTGATATTACTACAGAGTACTTCGATGGGGCCTTTATGGGTAAATCTGCAGCTGACGAGCACGGTTACGGTCTTTCCCTGGTAACAATTGAAGAGGACAAAATCACAGGGGTTCGCCTAATGGAAGTTACTGAAGAAAACCAGCTCAGAGACTATGCTACATATCCGCACACCCCTGTTATCCAGGCAAAAGAGAAGCTTGAAAAGGCTTTTGTCGAGAAAAACAGTCCTCAGGTCGATGTCTTTACCGGTGCAACAGCCAGTTCCCAAAAGTGGATTGAGGCTGTAGCTAACGCCCTGAGTGCTGCCAGGTTGAAGTAATG
>JAXGOJ010000043.1:0-7018 GCA_040767525.1 Bacillota bacterium
AGTGCGGGCCATGCTGTTGTAATGGCGTACAGCAACATCCGGGATACCGCGGTTAAACCCATTCAGTCCGGGCAGATAGCTTGGATTGTTCCCCTTGTACTCGGAGTGCTTTTGTATGCCAGGTACACCAAAGCTGCCTGGATTGCAAGATACCCTGTAGCAGTGATGGTAGGTATTGGGACAGGGGTAGCGGTACGTGGGGCAATCCACGGGGACTTTACCCAGCAAATTGCAGCAACCATTAAGATTAATGGTGTCAATGACATACTTTTGCTTTTATTTGTTGTTGCATCTTTGAGTTACTTCTTCTTCTCAAGGGAACTGCGAGGGCCCTTAAGTGTTTTGCCCCAATCAGGAAGATGGGTTTTGATGGTGGCTTTCGGTGCTGCCTTCGGTACAACTGTAATGGGTAGAATGGCACTGCTTATAGGCAGAATCCAGTTCGTCCTCGGGGATTGGTGGGGGATACTCAAGTAAGCCGGTTCAAACCGGCGGGTTAAGAGATGTTCGGCAACCGGATGTTTCCTCTTCGGGCCGGCTCATGTATCCACACAGCCGGCCCACCTCTTGCTCCATCTCTATCCTGGGTATTAGCCGGCAACCCTGAGCCTTCGGCCATCAACAATAGCCTTTGTCATATACTCGAGTGTTTTCTAGCCAAAGTGGGCCGTTTGCTCCTCTTGATCAACATGTTTTGCCCTCCTGAAGGCTCCAAAGATCCCTGCTGAAAGAAGGAACATTGCACCTGAAGCGTAAAAGGAACTCCCAAGTCCCAGAGAGTCCCCCATGGCGCCTCCAATGATGGGCCCGGTTACAGAACCCAGAGGTAATACACCGTTGAGCACTCCGAAGGCCCTGCCTCTGAAATCTCTGGATACTGATTGGGCTGCCAAAACGTTTCCCGATACAGTAAGTATTCCGTTGAAGAGCCCAAAGACCATGCGGAAACCGGAGATGGCCAGAAGATTGACCCAGAGGCCCTGAAAGGCAATGGATACAGCTGATCCAAGGAGTCCTGCAGTAAACAACCTGTCAGGAGCGATCTTTTTACTTAGGCTTTCCCAAAGTTGTTTAGGCTGTGTGAGCCATTACCCGGGGCACTTCCTCGGTTATTGGGTTCTGATTTCACCGGAACGCCTTTGTTTTGCCTGGCTGCCAGAGTTGCCCCCATAACCGTACCCAGAGCCTGCAATAGAATAGACAGTGCCGCTTATAAGCGTAGAATCCTTGCCTTTACTTTGTGCGATTTCATCTACGTAAAGTACCAGCGTGGGCTGGGTCATCTGAATTGCTGCTTGAACTAAAAAGAGGCATACCAGAACCGCAACCAAATCCTTGTTTGTGAAGCATTCCCTTACATCAGAAAGAACATTGATCTTCTTGTCACCACCTACAATTTCCTCCTTGAGCAGGAAGTACGAGGCAACTGTGATTATGACCAAAACCATGGCAGATAACCTGAAAGTAAAAGGTATCCCCAGGAAACTGACCATGGCTCCTCCGAGTAAGGGGCCGGATATGGTTCCAGCAGCACTTGCTGCTTGAAGCATGCCAAGAGCGTATCCCATGTGTTCTTCTGGGGTACTGGTTGCAACAAGGGATGTTGCCGCAGGCATGAATCCGGACATTAGTCCGGTGATACCACGCAAAACAACGAATTGTATGGGAGTTTGGGCCAGGGGATAGAGGGCATAAGTCAAGGCGATTCCAACTCCTGACCTTAAGAGTTGAAGGCGTTTGCCGTATTTGTCTGCAACTGATCCCCAGACCGGAGACATCAATCCGGAGGTCAGAAACGAGGCTGCATAGGCCAGGCCTGACCATGTTGCCAGGTTTTCCGTAACTTCCATGGATTTGAGAACGTATGGGAGAAAAGGAGTAACCAGGGTAAACGATGCCATCCCGATAAATGCCATGACGAGTACTACGTAAAGGTTTCGTTTCCAATAAGAGTACATTTCTTATCCCCATCTTTGCTTTATCTATGTTTACGTGTTGCCTTTATGAAGGGCCGGCCAAACAGCACCCCTGAAAAACCATAATTCGACTACCTGATATGAAAGTCCTTCATTGCTGGCGGTAATACTCTGGCTTTGTTCCCGGAGACAGCCGGCACCCAGGCTGGTCTGCATTGCATTAGACATAATCCGTTTGCGCTTGTGTGAAAAAGCAGAGGCTGATAGATTGAACATTACAGGCACGAGACAACGTCAAGACTGAATTCTCTGCCACAAGTCCCAAACCGGATTTTCAAGATGAGGCTAAACATCTGAAATGCCGGTTGCTATTTAAAAGTCACGGTATCTGGATATTTCATTTCAAACAGAGGGATATGTATGGAGATTAGTTTCGTAAAAATAAATCCGGCAGGGAACATCACTGTGATTGTGCTGGATCAGCTACCTCGCTGTGCCTACCGGGATGTAGCCGGCCAGATCATGAGTCCCCGGGGATTGGGAGCGGAGCAAGTGGGTTTTGCTGAGCGCTCCAGGATTCGGACTTCTGCAGGCCGGCTGCACATGATGGGAGGAGAGTTTTGCGGTAATGCTTCCCGGGCCTTTGGTGCATGGCTGGCTTTCAGAGGGCACCCCGGAATAACATGGCAAGGGCAGCAGGCGGCAGTCCCCATTGAGGTTTCAGGATATGAAGATGTGCTACGCGTCGGAGTCTCTATGGGGCAGGGAGGCAGGCCTGTTCGGGCTTCTTCTCTTATGCCTGTGCCACAAAGGATAAGCCGTATCTGGTTTCGGGATAGTGAGATTGCTCTCGTCGAGCTTCCAGGTATCACACACGCAGTAGTTTGGGAGGAAGAAGCTACTGAGGAAACGTTCAGGGAGGTAGCGGCAATCTGTGGTGCTGAGGCGGTACCGGCTTTCGGTGTTATGTTTTTCAACGAAACAAAGGCAGAAATGGTGCCATTGGTAGCTGTACGCGACAGTGGGTCTTTAGTGTGGGAAGGAAGCTGTGCTTCAGGGAGTGTGGCTGTAGCCAGTGCTCTGGCTGCAAGAGATTGCCAGAGTAAAGAAAAGGTGTGTTTGAGGCAGCCCAGAGGTGAACTGCTAGTTTGTGTTGATTGGGACGGGAAGGTTGTATCAGCCGAAGTTTCCGGCTCTTTGGAGATCGTTGCTGTTGGTACTGCCTTTGTAGCAATCTAAGTCTCCCTGTAGTTTGAAAAAGAGAATCCATGGATTGTTGTTTGATTCCAGGTTAGAACGGAGTGAGTTTATGGGGCAATCAGGGGTACTTGATACCTCAAGTAGATGTCAAGCAGATTTCAGCACCATGGCCTTTTCAGGTTCGTGAGGTATAGATTCTATAGATTATACTTTTGCTCAAGATAACCTATAGGTTCGGAAGCGAAATCCTCAGTGGCTCCCCAGTCAAAGATATCGAGAAAACCCCTGGATGCACCGCATGAAACGGTTTTCACTGTGGTCTTGTGTGAATCACCTGATATAATCACGACAAGGGCAAGCTGGTTCCCGACCCTTGAGAAATAATGCTGGTATACAAGGATTGCCGTGTATTTGTCGCCGCCGGTAATCACATCTTCGCTTACCATTTCAATGTGGGAAAGCCTGCCGGTGAGGAACCTGTGTATTTCCTGGGCTCCGTCGGGCACCACAATTCTCGCTTCTGCTGCCATCTGGTATCACTCCACCCATATTTGCCTGAAACCAAACAAACAACGACTTGTAAGAACCAGGCCGAATCCAATCAGGTGAGACAAAAGCCACCTGCAGTCTGTCTATGCGTTTAGTGTAGCATGCTGCTATTGTATTGGCTAGGGTTTGAAAATGTTCAACCGGCAGCACTGAATAGCATTTTCAGGTCCGAGCCAGTACGCTTTCAGGTGACAGAATTACTGTTTATTACATCCTTTTGTAGAACATTTGGAATCTCTGGGAATTAAGGTTATTCGGGCAAGTGGATTGTAGTCAGGGCCGCTCCAGTTGGGCAGGAGCGGTCCCGGATGCTATATTCCCGGGTAAGGATAACCGGGTTTCCCTAGTTCTTCCAGAGTCCGTGAAGGTTGCAGTAGGCTCTGACTTTCTCAGGCTTGCCCGAAACGTCGAATTGGGCAATTGGTTTCTCATTAGGATCCAGGAACTTCATCTGCACGTTTCCGTTGCCTTCTTGTACCTCGATCCATTCAATATGGTGTGCTTCGACCATAGGGTGTTCTGTTGCTCCTACTTTGACAGTAAGCACGGGGCCTTCTTCGACAATAGGAACGTGCTTTCAAGCCCTTCGTCGGCAGATGTCTTCTCGTTCAGAAGGGTCATTGGCTTTCCACAGCAAATCAACTGGCCTTTACCGCCGTGTAGAACGTTTACGATATTTCCGCATATGTTGCATTTGTATACTTCGTGAATCTGCGCCATTTGCAATACCTCCAGTCTTGCATGTCTCATATTTAATCCTCCCACAGATGCAGCCGCAATACTAGCGCCCTGATGTGCCCATGCATGTAAAAAGCGAGGGTTCTGCAAAAGCGCTGCCATCCTGGGGGCCTGTTGGATTCAGGAACCACATCAATGGTAAAATGTCCTAAGCCGGCTGTGGCAGGAACACTTAGGAGACATATTTTCGAGTCCAGACAAAAGGAGGAGGTGCCGGGAACGGCACAGCAATGAACGCAGACTTTGCCAGACATCTGGTTGACATGGTGAAATGGGTGCAGCATGCTGTTCCCTTCAAATTGAACATTGTACCCCAGGACCATATTGAAATGTGCCTTTGCTGCAAGATTGGGGATACGGCATACTTGCCCGTCGAGACTTGAGTGGGAATATGAAAAAGTCCTAAGCATTATTCGTGGGGCGTCATAGTGCACTCAACTGACAGAAGGTTTCTCATGAGTGTCTTTTGCCCTTGAGAGAGAGGCGTTTCTCAAAGGATACTATTTCGCCTTTTCTTTGAGTGATTGTGCCATTTGCAAGGAATTGCAGGTTTCACGGCAATTCCTGTGTAAGTACCAACAGGCAGGCGGCTTTCACAGTGTTGGTATTGATGTTTTTAAGACTGTGCGGAAATTTGGATTGCCGATTCAGACCTAAAGAACGAAGATGACAGGTGAACTGGTATTCAGCTGTCTTCGTTGATGAAATGAAACGGGGGACGGTCTATCGTTTCACCGAACTGGGTGTAAGAAGTAGAACCATTTCTGTTTGTCTCAATGAGACTTTATTGTTTCGAACCATGGGCTTGGCCAACAGGCAATCTTCGTCAAGCCATGCCCGGGTGAACCAAGTGAAACGATAGGACCGTCCCCCCGTTTCACCTTTCACCTGTTTCGGTCATCCCGTTTTTGTTCTACTTGGCGCAGATCTTGTTCATGTTGCCTGGCATGTGCGGGCGCAGGGCCTACAGGAACGATGATACTGCTGTCTTGCTCCTGGTAATTTTCGAAGATAGCCACCAGGGTCCGGCTCACGGCAATGGCCGTCCCATTTAGTGTGTGCACGAACTGAGGTTTTTCACCATCCTTGGGACGATATCTGACATTTAATCCTCTGGCTTGAAAGTCTGTACAGTTGCTGCAAGAAGTGATCTCTCTGTAAACTCCCTCTGACGGGTGCCAGAACTCTATGTCGTATTTCTTATAAGCAATGGGCCCAAGATCCCCTGTGCACATTTTCACTACACGGTAGGGAATTCCCAGGGCCTGATAGATTCCTTCTTCCAGGGACAGCATGTATTCATGCATCTCATCAGACTTGGAAGGCTCAGAAAAGACGAACATTTCCACCTTGTCAAACTGGTGGACTCGTATAAGGCCTCTGATATCCCTGCCACCGCTTCCAACTTCTGTCCGGTAGCAGGGTGAAAAGCCTGCGTACTTGGCCGGGAGCTGTTCAGGTGCCAGAATCTCGTCTGTATGGAGGGCAGCCAGAGGTATTTCCGAGGTGCCTACCAGGCCGAGGTTTTCACCTTCGATCCTGTAAATCTGGTCCTTGAAGAAAGGATAATGCCTGGTACCTACAAGGACCTCTTCTTTGACCATGACTGGAGGAATGACAGGGATAAAACCCTCTGCTGAAAGCAGGTCAAGGGCGAACCGGACTAACGCAAATTCCAGGTATACAGCATCCCTTTTTAGAATGTAACTCCTGGAACCCATGATTTTGGCGGCTCTGGGAATGTCGATGAGCCCGAGCCGGTTTCCCAGTTCTACGTGATCCAAAGGTTTGAAAGCAAACTCACGGGGCTTACCCCACTTTTTTACCTCAACGTTACCGGACTCGTCTTCTCCGTAAGGGACATCGGGAGCTATCATGTTTGGCATTTGGAGCAGAAGTTCTTTTAACTTTTGCTCAATATTTCGGAGCTTCTCTTCCAGGTCCAATACCTGCTTGCGGATTTCACGATTCGACTCAATCAGAGCCTTTTTCTCGCCGGGATCTGCGCAGGCAGGAATCTTCTCAGTAACCCTATTTCTTTCCTCACGAAGTCCGTTAATCTCCCTGACAAGTTCAATTCTCCTATCGTCAAGGGAGAGGATTGTATTCAACGGTGCTTCTGTGTTCCGCTTGGATAGCATTTCTTCAACGGCTTTGCGGTTTTGACGTATTACTGCTACATCAAACATCTTCAAACCTCCCTGAATATTACTGAAAATGAAGGAGCAGGCTGTCTCAAGGACGAGCCTGCTCTCGTGGTGCCACCCTGGTTTGCATTGAGCATGTCTTAAGTCCACGTTGCTCAAAGCCTCAATCCCTGATAACGGCAGGAGCCGGCACGGCATACTCGGGCCGGCTGTTTAGTACCGGGCCTTTTGTGCCTGCGCCTCAAGGGTGCTCTTACTCCGCCTCATGGTATCGCCTTTCACCTGCCGGCGACTCTCTGAGCCCTATCAGCGGGTTACCTGTCCCTATCATTGGCTTTGGAAGAATATATCAGGTTACAGACAGAAAGTAAAGGGCAAGCATCAATAACCGGTCTGTATTCGGCCGATAAACAGCATCCAAGCAACGAATAAACGGCAAGTAACCAATGAGCGTCCAGGAGATCGCCA
>JAXGOJ010000044.1:0-6771 GCA_040767525.1 Bacillota bacterium
TCTGAGCTGTACCGGCCGGTCTTTGAGCATCTCAACCATCTTCCCGGCCCCTTTCTCTCTTGCCCACGGCGGTATCAGGTCTATAAGGCCGCTGCCGTATGCTGTGTACGGATATACGTCAAAATCTATGTCCACTCCGGATTTCCTGGCCTCGTCAATCTTGTTGAGTGCAACATCAGCCTTACCCCAATTTGGCCGGAAAGCAGTCTTCAAGTGTGAGATCTGGAGAGATACGCCTGATCTTTGAGCTACCTCAATGGCCTCAGACATACATTGCAGAAGACCCTTGCTTTCACTTTCAAGATGAACTGCATATACCCCATCATACTTTTTCACCAGCCTGGTCAATTCGATCAGTTCGTCTGTTTCCGCGTACAAACACGGCTCATACTGAAGTCCTGTTGACAGCCCGAATAACCCGCTATCCATTTCGGTCTCAATGAGTCTGAGCATACTATCCATTCTCTCAGGGGTAGGCCTTGTCTTATCAAAACCCATGGAAGCAACTCTGATAGTCCCGTGGCCTACAAGTGGAGCAATATTGAAGGAAAACCCTTCTTCCTCGATATCTCGAAGAAACTCAGCCTGGGAAGGCCACTTCCATTTCTCTTTGTCCTCGTCGCTCAGGATAACTGTGTTAGCCAGATATTCAAGCAAATCCTGAAAATGCTCTCTTTGTACCGGGGCAGCTGTAAAACCGCAGTTTCCCACGACCTCGGTGGTTACTCCCTGCCTGATCTTACTTTCCCCTTTCCTGTTTACGAAAAGAGTAAAGTCAGAATGAGAGTGAATATCAATAAATCCAGGGCATACAACTAAGCCATGTACATCTAAGGTTGGGCAATTGTCTTGATCCCCTAAAGGGGCAATGGCTTCTATCCGGCCGTCTTTGATACCTATGTCTGCCCTGAACGACTGTTTGCCTGTTCCATCAATAATTTCACCGCTTTTTACTACTAGGTCAAACATCATGCTGCCTCCTCCGTCCCTGGTCAAGATCAATTCAAGCCTCATCAAACCATGCTTCAAAGGTAAGGGCTGCTCTATGGGAGCAACCCCTGTCATCATACCTATTAGATCCTAACACCTGTGCACAGACCTTTCCTGCCGCCTGGATTCTATGGTTAGCTGTGCTTAATCTTGTATCCCGCAGCACCTCTCAGACAGACTAATTCACGGCAGACCGGCAGAATCGGGCTGGTCACATACCGGAATATCAGCGAATGAGGTGAATCCAGTCTCCGAAGAGATACCTCAGCCTGTCGATTAACTGGGCACATCGCTGCATAGTTGCATTGGCAAAACCTGCTCCGAAAGCTATCATCATAACATATCGTCCATAGGTGGAAAGCGGCCCTATAACAGATGACGCTTTGGACTTAGAATTCTTCATGGTAAACAAAAAGTAAGTCAACGTGGCTATAGTACCCGTAACTATTATTATATTGTCTATGCTATTGAGAGGAACACAAGTGGCGGCCATCTGACGTAACAGTTCCGATTCGACAGCACCCCGTATCACAATAGCTGAGCCGATGCCCATGAGTCGCTTGTCATGCTTGACCCCTCCTGTAAAGACTCAACTGTCAGTTTTTTTGCGGGTCATGAAGTAGTTGACGTTACCTACAACAATCAGACCCACCACGAGTAAGTGGGCGAAGGACTGTGCATCCATGTTTGCAACTGCAGTACCTGGCTGATCCAAAAGTGTTTCATATTCAGCAGCACCCTTCGTGCCGGCTATGAGGCCAAGAACTTGACCGGAATCCAGGTAGGGCTCAGCTCCCGCAGCCACTACGGCAACAGTTGCCATCACAATCTTTGCGCAATCCTTGTATGGCTCTAGTTGCCGAACATATTGCCCTGGACCAGGGGTCCCACCTGTAATTGCAATAAACATGTCTACATCTGCAGCACTCTTTACTCCTTCCATTATCGGATAGGAGCTAACTGAAGAATTCCTTGAATCTACCGGACATGTCCCGGGAATATCTGAGACTAGAGCCGCCAAGGCAGTTCCGTAACCTGATAGAAAACCGAGATGGACAAAATCCTCCCCGTAAACCTTCCCTGCCTCTTCGTGCTCAGACATCAAAAGAGGTGCAAATCTCGAGCCCTCCGCCACAAACGACACCGTAATAACTTTTACATCTCTATCCATAAGGTGTTTAAAAATGACAGCAGCGGCAGGGTGGACGTCAGCTGCACCTGACGCTGAATAGTCAAACGTGACCAGCACTTTATTTCCTGGCTGAAGGCTGTCTATTTCATGGAAACCTCGCTCAACCCAATGGGTTAATACGATGGGCATTCCTATAGGGCGAATCAAGGGAAGAAGCACTACCAAGACCGTAAGAATGTAGATGATCTGTCTTCCAATTCCTTTTCCGCCTCTTTTGTCGCTGGATGTTGGTGCCACGTAAACCCCTCCTTGCTTTTGAGACTCTCCCGGCTAACTATCAGCTAGAGGCTGAGTAACTCCTGTCTATGCCACAGATAATCCGAATTGCTGTCTGAATGCCACCGATCGCCGCTCCCATCAGTAGTCCTCGTCGCCCGGCCATGTTCGGAATTTTCATAACCCAAGCTGATAGATTGGCAATCCAACCTAGCTTTGCTGCAATGATTGGTGCACTGCCAAGCAATACGATGATCCCCGCCGCCAGTAACAAGGCCGCTTCCATAGAATGCGCACGAAATGCTCTATATGCTGCAGTTGCTAGGTAGAACATGACTGCCTTCAGCAAACACTTTGAAGCACCTCCTTAGGTCTCATCACTAACCAACACGAATTCTACAATCCGAATGATTGTCTTCACCTCCTACAAGCCATGGCGCAACGGTATGCCCGACATGGCTCCTGTATGTTTACCTTCTGCCACAACAATCTTCCCGTTCACAACAACATACTCTATACCCGATGGATAGAGCCGCGGAGAATCAAATGTAGCTCTATCAGCAATCACCCCTGGGTCAAATACCACGATATCTGCCTTAAAACCCGGTTTGACGTATCCCCTGTCCTTGATGTTCAGTCGCCCTGCAGGCATTGAAGTCATCTTCCTAATAGCATCTTCAATGGTTATCGCCCGTTTGTATAAGGCATATCTGGAGATCACCCTAGGAAATGTCCCGAAACTTCGAGGATGAGGCGGACCTGATGATAAAATGCCATCGGGGCACAACGCACGCCCATCAGACCCGACCATCACAAATGGCGCTTTCATTATGGTCTGAAGATCCTCCTCTGTCATTGAATAGGTAATCAATTGAGGGTGGAATGACTTAACAACCCTTAATGCGACCTCAGCCGGGTCAAGTCCTGTCATTTGAGAAATCTCAGCGAATGATTTTCCGCCATATTCAGGTTCAGGGGGGTAACGTCCAATTATCAACCTATCAGGGCCCGAACCACTACAGAAATTGCGTGCAATCTCATCTTTGATTTTTCTGCGGCAGGCCAGGTCTTTGACTCTATTGTCAAAATCCTGTTGAGACCCAGACTGAGCCCATCGAGGTATCAGCGCACCCATAACACTGGAGCATCCCGCCACGTACGGGTATTGATCTGCTGCTATGTCAAATCCTCTTCTCCTTGCATTCTCAATAGTCCGCACAAGCACGTCAGCCAAACCCCATGTGGAAGGTCCTGCACATTTTATGTGTGATATTTCGACCTTCACGCCGCTTTCCCTTGCCACGCACAGCATTTCATGCAAAGCGGCCAGTAAGCCAATACTACCATTGGATTCATCACGCAGATGACACGCTACAAGGCCATGATACTTTGCCACTGTGTCTGCAAACTCTATGATCTCAGAAGTCTCTGTGTAGCTTCCGGGAGCATAGTAAAGGCCCAATGACATGCCGAAAGCCCCTCGCTCCAGGGCCTCTAGCAGCAAATCCTGGCATTTCTGAGATTCGTCTGGCCTAAGCGGCCGATTGGCGTAGCCTGAAACTGCAGTCCTGATTGATGCGTGTCCAACCAGCGCTCCGACATTAATTGATATTCCTTGAGAAGCGAGTATGCTTAGATACTCATCCAAAGTAGCCCAAGGGAATTCCTCAGTCCATCCGTACAGATCGGATATAGTCTTCTGAAACCTTTCTTCTTTCCTCCTTATTGATTATTTTCGCCTTCTTCGCCGTCAAAAGCGGTGAGATTTTCTCTCCGATGCTCTCGAAGGCGTGCCTCTGCTTTTTGCATGTGAATGTTAGCCGAGTCCATGCTGGACTTAGCCGCCCTTTTGAACCAGCCGCCTGTAGAGGCGGAGGTCTTAGGGCGAGTTAGTTCAGTGATAAATTAGCTGTGGGGGTCAGTATGATGTTTATTCTTCTTCCGTATCTTCATCCTCTCGGGAGGATTTATAAAATCCGGGTATCATATAGTTTTTATAGGACACTTCGGCGATAAACCGGCTGGGGGTGTCATATCCTGTTTTGGGTGTGACATGGGGTACGGGGTAATTTTCTAAGTAGAAAAAGGAAGGTGACAACATCTCCGTCCGTAACTGCTGATAAAGTCCCATAATCTCATCCCGAGGAGCTGCCGGTGACGAAGGATCTCTTTCGGAAGTCCGTTATATCATGCTTGCGCCAACGAGATTTCCCCTAAGCGACTATCGATACACCATTTCGAGTGTAATTAAGGTTGCTTCGCTAACGCTCAGAATGACACGCAAGAGATTGACTTTTTGGCAGTCTCGGACCGTGCCCTTGTCACTGTCACCTAGCTGTCGATTAAAGCTGCTCCTGAAGATTTCGTTTGCTGTAGACGATTCGACGAACCTCCATCACATCTTCGATGACTACATAAAAGATAGTGAAGCTGCCGACATATATCCGGTAGTATGGGTACTGGCGCTCCATTGCGGAATAATACTGTTCAAATGCCTCAGCACAGGTCAATCGCTCCCCGATAGCAACTTGCACATCATCTACAAAACGAGCAGCGGCAACGGGGTTTTTCAGCCGACTGGCAATATAATCCACAATGCCATTTAAATCGTCCTCAAAAATAGGAAGAAACCGGAGCTTATGATGCTTATCGTTCATTGATGCGGCTCCTTACTCTGCTAAATACCTCATCCTCTGTATATCGATCACTGCCCACAGCGGCAGCTTTGTCCGCCTCATCCAGCTTTATCTCGATTTCGTCTGTCAGTGCGGCGTACTGCTCCAAGCTGAGTACAACCATGGAACCATAACCGTTTTTGGTAAGAAAAACCGGCTCTCCGTTTTTTACAGTGTTCTCGATCTCCGTGAATTTATTTCTTAAATCGCTAACAGGTCGAATCTTAATCATCTCGTGGCCTCCCTTGCATATATGATATAGCAAAGATTTTCTTCTGGCATTATTTTATCATAATTACGCCATTTTATCAGGAAATGGCATCCTTTGAGGATGTCCAGCCGGTAAAGGTGTAGCCGCTGCGGTTGCCTGCATATATGTTTACTGTCTCGCCCGCGGTATAAGAACTGCCGCCGGTTGCTCCAGTTCCGCCACCGCTGATAGTTATCGTGTAGGTGGAAACTCCCCCAGCGGGCACGGTAACCGCTACATAAGCACCAGCCTCATGGGTTGCCGTTTCTTTCACGCGGACATAATAGCTGTTCGCGCTAAGACCGGTGGTCTCGGTGTGGGTGCAGTCGGTCGGGCTGGTGAAAGCCGAATCAGTAGCATATTCCATCAGGGAAGTTGTGCCGGTGATCTTGCCGTCAGAACCGCCTGGGGTTGTTGGCTTGACTCCCGCAATTCCTGTCGGTGCTGCGGGGCCGTCGGCTTTCGCTATGCTGATGTCGTAGGTCGTAGTTTTACTCTCATAGGTAATGGTTAGGGTCTGGCTGGCAGCAACTACGCTGCTGTCAAAGCCTGTTACCATACCTGAAGTTACGTTAATGAGGCTGACGGTTACTGGGTGCCACTGCAGAAACATGCCAAAGATAAATTGGAAGTCAAGATGATGGTAGCTCATGAAGGATGGCAGAGGAAAACACCTGGTAGTAAGGAGTATGAGCTGATTAGCAAAACCCATTATGTTGCACTTGATTCGCAAGACTTCTGGGAAAACGCCAGCAGGCATCTTTACTGCCATTATGACATCGATGAAGAAACTATGGTGGTAATCAACGGTGACCGGGCAACATGGATTCGTTAGGTGTTGAGCATTTTCCAAAAGCCATTTATCAAGCAGACAGATACCATGTAAAGCGAGACTTGAGACGCTTTTTACGTGGTACGGAGGAACTTGAGATTTGTCTCAACGCATTTGATAAAAGTGATGTAAAAACCCTACTTGACTCATTAACGAAGGCCCGGGCGAAAATCAAGAATTCAGACCGGCTCAAAGATATAAATGAACTTTTGCAAAGTATCCTAAAAATACCTGACTCTTTCAGAGACTATCGAAAAAGGCTCAAGGAAATCGACAAAAAGGTTAACGATGTGTCTCGCCAGGTTGCAGGCAAGGCACTTAACGTGAAGCGGGCTGCGGTTCCTATCAAGGGTGCAGGTACAATACGATCTGGAGGATTATCAAATCCATTTCTCCAACTCGACCATGGAAATCTCTTAATCACTTGAATCTCCAACATTTAGGGGGTTATGGCTCTTACTTACATTCACTTGACAGACACCCCTCCTTATCAATTGCTTTCAAGAGCAGGTTGCAGGGTAAGCATCATAAGCGACCACCCATTCCACCCCATTCAATTCCTTTCCACGGCCGCAGCAATGGCCTGGGCCAATGGAATGACTGAAGAAGAATGCGT
>JAXGOJ010000045.1:0-6420 GCA_040767525.1 Bacillota bacterium
GGAGCGGAGGAAAAACGAAACAAAGAAGGGAAAGCAAAGGGCTAGGGTACAATCATTGAGAGTGGGCCTGAGTAAGGTACTGCAAAGTGCCAGGAGGTGATATTATTGACCACGGCCTGGGCCGAATTTCTTCAGAAGTTCAGTTCTCCTTTCATGGACACCCTGGTTTACCTGATAACCAGTGTGGGTTCTGAGATTTTCTATACATTAGCATTACCTCTTATTTACTGGGTTTGGAGCAAGGAAATAGGCTATAGAGTAGGGATTGTGCTCCTTTCATCTGACTTTCTTAACCGTTATCTTAAAGTTCTCTTTCACATACCGAGGCCGCCTGTTACCCCTTCTGTGCGCGTGATACATCCGGAAACCGGCGGAGGCTACGCTTTTCCCAGCGGCCACGCTCAGGGCAGCACTGCTTTCTGGGGGTGGTTATCTTTGGAGGCCCGGGAGAGCTGGCTTTACATGATCGCCGCTTTTGCTGTTGCCATTGTATCAGCATCACGAATATATCTAAATGTCCATTGGCCTCAGGATGTATTAGGCGGAATTGGAATCGGGCTTCTTGTGTTGGCTGTTTGGGTAGTGATATTCAGGTTCTACCGAAAGGACAGACTTTCGTCCAGTCTAAGAATCCCGGGTTGCATCCTTCTTCCTGTGGTTGCTTACGCTGTTCATCCTCATGAGACTCACATGCTTTCGGGGCTTCTAATGGGGCTGTCCCTGGGCCGCCTTCTGGAGGATAGATTTATCGGCTGGAAGGAAAAGGCCACGTTGCAAGAGAATGTCCTCAAAGTGTTCACAGGAATTTTAGGGTTCCTGGTGCTTAGATTCGGTTTAAAGACTATCTTCCCTGACCAGGGATTCTTTCATGTATTGAGGTACGCCTTGGCCGGATTATGGGTCACTCTTGTCGCCCCCTGGATTTTCGTCAAAATGGGCTGGGAGGATTATGCCGGTGATGCAGGCTAGAGGATCTAATCTTACCATGTCCGGAAGCCAATTGGAATTGCACCGCGGATGAACACCTTTGAGGCAGGCTAAACACTTACTATGGCTATGTTTCTTCGATACTGCTCATTCTTAACAAGCCCTGAGGAGCGGGCTAGACTTACTCTATAATGTAAATATGCCAGTAGAAACTAATGCACCCTGATTTTCGTCTTAATATGTGAGTTTACCGGTGTGACAGATGTATTGCCGGCTTGCCTTTAGCCCGCCTACAAAGAAGACTTAGCCGGAATTGCCTGCCTGGGAAGACGGTAAATCAAAGGAGGTTGCATGAGATGAATCGACTTCGCCTTTCAGCGAGTGTTTCGATATTTATTCTCGTTTTCCTGATTGTAGTGGTTTCAGGATACACACTGCCCTATGAAAAGGTCACTGCCGGGATAGGTACCCAGCGAGCTTATCAATGTTTACGGCCGAACACTGCCTTATGACAAGGCATCTCTTCTCCGGGCATATCAGGTTCTTTGTGTATTTTCCCCCTGTATTTGCAGACGGGGATCTACCTTTGTGCCGGTTGAATACTTCGTTGCACACACCAAAACCCCGGCAAGAAATGCAGTTGAGGCTTTGATACAGGGGGTGCCTGAATCCCTGGCCGATTCTTCAGGACTGATGGTTGTCTCGTTGCCTAAGGAAACCGAAGTCTTGGACATGACCATTAAAGACGGCCTGTGCACAGTGGATTTTTCAGAAGATATCACCAGGGTTTCAGTTGGCTCCGGGGGCGAAGCAGCCCTAATTAGTGCCATAGTTGAGACATTATGTCAATTTCCAGCAATAGATGCTGTAAGAATTCTTGTTGATGGTAAGACTGCCGAGAGCCTTGCAGGCCATGTGGATATCACCAAACCTTTACGTGGAGGCCAGGAAAGCCGTTTTCAGACTTTCCCTGATGCTGTGCAACACTGGGGAGGAGGGGTTATCTCCGCACTTCAGGTCTCAGATGTAGTAAATGGGTATCCTGACAACACTTTTAGGCCTGACAGAAAACTGACAAGAGCCGAGTTTGTCAAGATGCTGGTGGAAACGAGCAGATTACCTTACTCAGCTCAAGGCCAATCCGCCATTTTCTTAAACGATGTGGGTGATCACTGGTGCCGCCCCTATATTGAAAGAGCTGTTTCAAACAAGATCCTCTTGCCTCAAGATTATGGCGATACCTTTAGGCCAGATGAAGCCATATCAAGAGAAGAAGCTTCATACCTTTTGTTGAAGGGTTCCGATGTTTACCTGGCAAACCATCCTGAGCTGATTCTTGAGGCGAAGGACAGGGATTTGAAGTTTCAGGATGAAGACCGCATCCAGGAACGATACCTGGCACCGGTACTGGAATGTGTTAAGCGAGGTTATATAGACGGGTATCCAGATGGGACATTCAGACCAGACAGCACACTTACCAGGGCGGAGGCCTGTGCGATACTTGGAAGGATGCAAGGAGTGCAAGGTAAAGACGTGCTTCTTCTAGGCCCCAAGCCCGGCTTTCGATGGGATGGCTCTGATGCTTTTGTTATTGGATTTGCCACAGCCTTTGAAGCTAATGTCAACTGGAGGGTTAAGGCCCTGTCAGGTGCCAGTTTCATTTCTGAGAACTATACCACGTCTAGCAACGGAATGGGATGGGGAGTCTTTGGATTGTGTATAGATCGCACCTTATTGCAGGCTGAAGAATCCCTTGTGCTTGAGGTTTATCTCAGGGACATGAAAGATGGAGGCGAATATGGCCTGGCCCAGGTACTTCTGGTAGAAGCGAAATGACACAATCCAGGCCTGCAGTACCCGTTTACGGTACTTGACTTTAGTCTCATGGCGGCTGAAAATAAAGAGGCATGATGTATCTTCGGGGCGAGGTGCAACTCCTCACCGGCGGTAAAGCCCGCGAACCGAGTAAAATCGGTGGACTTGGCGAAACTCCAGGGCCGACAGTTAGAGTCTGGATGGGAGAAGATGCAATAACTTTAGACCTTTGTGGACCCCGAAGGCTCATCTTCGGGGTTTTTTGATCCGCGGGTCTTTGACACCAGCTGATATTCGGTTTATGCCGGTGCGGCCCATGGCCCTATATATAGCCGGGTTCCAGAAGAAAAAATGGTACAAAGGAGGAGTCGTCTATGAACAGCCAGGGCAAAGAAGCATGGCCGGTTAAGACTGTTGTAAAGATTTCGGTACTGGGAGTAATTTCATTTTCTCTTATGTTTCTTAAGACGCCTTTGTGGTTTACACCGCCGTTTCTGAAGTTCGACATATCAGATTTACCTTCAGTGATCGGGGCCTTTGCAATGGGCCCTGGAACCGGAGTTTGGATTCAATTGATCAAGAATACACTTAATGTATTGGTTGAAGGAACTGTCACTAACGGAGTAGGGGAATTTTCGAATTTTCTGGTCGGGAGTGTATTAGCCTATGTTTCCGGGTTCGTGTACCACAGGAGGAAGACTTTTAAAAATGCTTTGCTTGGCCTGGGGTTAGGTGTTTTAGCTATGGTCACATTTGCTACTTTGAGCAATTACTATGTGATGTTTCCCCTTTTTGCCAAAGTTTTCGGTTGGGAACTGGACAAGATAGTCAGCATGGGCAGTAAGGTCAACAAATACGTTGTGGATTACAAGTCTTTAATGCTCTATGCAGTAATACCGTTTAACTTGCTCAAAGGGGCGGCCGTTTCTTTGGCAGCAGTTTTGGTATATAAGAGAATATCGCCGTTACTTCACAGGTAACGATTCGTGGGATCATATGCCACTTTCGATTTTGATGATGCCTGCCACGGTATTTCGGTCAGAGCGCCGGTTAGAGTTTGAACATTGGGCAGCCAGGCTAGACCATGGTTTCACCTGGCAGTTTCCAGTCGATCTTCTCAGGTATTGATATTACCAGCTCTCTTAACACCAACATGGCCGCGACAGCATCGTTCAAATTCATCATCTCACACGGTGAATGGGAGTACCTTCGGGGTATGGTGACTGCACCGCAGGGCACACCGGACCTGGCAAGATGCATGGCTGAAGCATCAGTGTTACCGCCGGTGAAAGTGGTAAGCTGGTATGGAATCTCCCCTCTCTTTGCTGCGCCTTCCAGCAAGGAAAGTACGGTAGTATCGGCGAACATCCCACGGACTCCGCTGCCTGACATCACCTGGAAAACAGGCCCCTTTCCAATTGCAACAGGCAGTTCTTTTTGAAAGCTTACGTCAGGAGTATCTCCTGACGGAATAGTGTCCAGAGCCAGGGCCATATCCGGGTTAACGGCGAAAGCCGATACCGTGGCGCCTCGCAATCCAACTTCTTCTTGCACCGTAATTACCCCGTGGAGTTCTCCATTGAACTCCTCATCCGTAAGTGAGGCAAGAAGAGTAATGAGGACCGCGCAGCCTACACGATCGTCTAATGCTTTTGAAACAATCAAGTCCTGGTTGGTGAAAAACCGGGGGTCTGAGACGAAACTTACCGGTGTACCAGGCCGAATTCCCATAGACTCAACTTCTTCCCGGCTGCTTGCCCCAACGTCTATGTACAAGTCAGAGAACTTCTTGACCTCAGAGCGTTCTTTCTCAGTGGAAAGGTGTCCTGCCTTGGCTCCGACAATCCCTATGTGACGGCCCACCTTAACCATTCGGCTTTGGAGCAAGTTGTCTTGGACACCGCCTGCTTTTTCGAATCTTATAAAGCCTGAATCCTCGACGCTTTTTACAATAAGGCCTATTTCATCTGAGTGGGCTGCTATCATGATTCTCGGGCGCACGGACCTTTTCCCGCGCTTTACTGTAAAGATATTTCCCATAGAATCAATTTTCAGTTCGTCAACAAGAGGCTTCAGTTGCTTTTCCATATATCTAATTACCGGTGCCTCTCTGCCGGAAACCCCTTGTAAGGTAACCAGGTTGAGTACATGTTGCTTAATAATCTCCATATAACCTCTATGTTCTTTATGGTTCTTCATGTTTTTTCACCCTTTAAATACAGATGAATTTCAAAATACCGCCTGTTGTTACCAATCTGCCACAATTATCTTGAACCAATTGATTTACTTATACAAAACTTCGCAGATTCCTGCACATCAGTTGTGGGGAATACTGAAAGTGGCCGCTATTTAAGACTGGTAGGGATCACGCCAAAGTGCATGGCCTGACCTACATGGAAATGGGGGTGGGGTTTTGATGAAAGACGAAAATGGGGATGATTCCTTAAAAGATACACTCCAGATGGCTTTGGATAACGACAAAAACTTGAGGAGTTATGGTTTACGTGTAGATGTAGTTGAAGGTAACGCTCGACTTTATGGAATTGTTGATACTTTATCTGAAAAGGATCGAGCGGAAAGAATAGCCAGGAGTATTGAGGGAATAAAGAGAGTGGATAGTGCCATCTCCATAAGCACCGATGGGAAAATCACAGACTCAGAGGTTGAATTCGAGGTTTCAGAGGAATTGGAGGCAGACCCGGACATTGATATCAGAAATATCGGGGCCAGAAGTTCCAAGGGTGTAGTTGCCCTGGTAGGGAAAACTGACGACCCGGCTAAAATAGAAAAAGCACGACAGGCTGCAGCCAGGGCCAGAGGTGTTACCCGGGTGGTAAGCCATGTAAAAATCCACCAAGATGAGATTCCGTCACAGGCAATTTTTCACAGCCAGGTTGGAAACGATGATCCATGGGAACAAGGTAAAGAAGAAGCTGATTATACCGGCCAAATGAAATACAGGCAAAGACATGCCAGAGAACAGAAGAAACGGAAGAAGTGAAGAAAGGACAACCATGGCAGAAGATAGCCTAATTGACGTAGTTGCCTGAAAAACCAAGTGAAAATGGGCCTTATTTGAAGATGCCCATTTGGTTGCCCCTGGTTTCCGGATATTTCTGCTCCGGAAACCAGGGAGTGGTCTTATGCTGTGTGACAGCTACTTGTGTGTCCCCAGCAGGAATATCTTCTGTTGGGGCCAGGATGCCCTATTTTCGCCAGTTTTTGCCTATTGGATATGCGTCATCAGGTGCGTTATCGTAATGCAAATCGCTGAGGTCTGCAGGGCCCTGGCCTGGGACGCTTGTGCGGATATCGACTTTTGCCACGCTGTCCCAAAAAGCTCTGTGATGTACCCTGTCTTTAAGGACGATTATGTCCAGGGTTGTGTAATCTAGTTCCAGGGATGTAAGGCCTGCCGAGTCATTAGCGCCCCGCATGTGCTGGGCCACTACTACGTGCCGGTTGTTGCCAAGATTAATTCGTGCAACAAAACCTTCCTGAACTCTGGCACCTTTTCTCATAGGCCCGACCAGGGTGTAAGAGGGGCGTCCCATATATTCCACAGTACCGCTGATCTTGGCGGGGGTTCCCGAAGATTCATCGTACCAGCCGCCGATGGCCAGGTCCACTTTGTCTCCGGCCTTCGAGTTATCCTCAAGCCATTTGGCTGCCTTGGGA
>JAXGOJ010000046.1:0-5465 GCA_040767525.1 Bacillota bacterium
AAAAGATGCATCGCAAAAAGGAACGGGCCAGGATTCATTAGGGCGTGCCCTTGGAGTTCATCCGTATGCAGCGAGAAAGGCCTTAGATCAATCGAGAAACTGGACGTTTCCGCAATTAGAGAAAGCGATTCGCTTGCTATGCAGTGTTGACGAGTCCCTGAAATCAGGCAACACAGACCCGGTCTCAGCAATGGACTATATTCTCATAAACCTCTTGGGTTAGTTCTCTCTATGAGGGCTTAAAGGCCGCAAAAGAGGCCAGGCCTGAGTTTTGACCCTGGGCAGAGCTTGAGTCTGGACCCTAGATACTGCCACAGTTTGAACCCAGGCAGGCCCCCTCTTCGATTCTAGAGCATCGCAGACAATCGGGACTTGTACCGTGCTCCAGTGTTGGGTTTAAGTATGCCCTTTGAAACGGCTCTATCGATTTGGGCCTGGGCTGCCTTGAAACTTGCCTGCTTCAGGTCTTCGTCTTCAGTCGCAGCCGCTTCCCTAAACTTGCGGATATAGGTTCTAACCCGGGATTTAATAACTCTATTCCTCTGGCGACGTCGTTCGGATCGTCGTATGTCTTTTATGCTGGACTTGATATTAGCCAAAAACGGCACCTCCACCAAAACTTCTCGTGACATCATAGAATCTTATCATCAATAAGCCTATACGACAAGGTTTTACAGGAAACCCACAAACACTTTATCATACGGAAACCGGAATCTGTTAGGGGAATGCAGTCAGAAGGAGTGTAACTGCCCTGTGGTATTTGTGCCGTGTAAGCTGAATTGAGGAAGAGTCGCTGCTGTGAGGGGCGTGAGTCTGCAGTCCTGCTAGAACCATGCAGTCAGGCCAACATCAAGCAGCCGGGCCAACATCAGGCGGCCAGGCTATCCGGCAAGCCAGCTCAGTTTGCTTTGGAATTGTCTGGCGTCATTTTCCGGCCTGGCAAACATGAATCATATTTCCCAGGCCGGGACAGTGTATCCTGAGTAACAGGCCATTTTCAAACTCTTGCCGGCTGATGCAAGGGCACGGCATCTTCTCTGCGACTGTTTTGCAGCTCATCAAAGGCCCTTCAGGCTCTGAACATACTCATCCACCAGATTAATAAGGGCTGTCATTCCTGAAGTGATGCTGGCCCCATCTCCGCCTTGAACCTTGCGGGCTTCCTTAATTGCCTCTTCCATATCTGTGGCAATCTGCAAAGCTACTTCATGGGCGGTCTTGGCCCCGGAATCAGCTGTAAGTTTCGCCAGATCGTCTTTTACCGCGGTGATGTCTTGTTCCATGGAAGCCAGGTTAACTTGGATTGCCTGGCCGAGGTAATACGCATCCCAGAAGCCTATCAAAGATGCCATGGCATTATCAAGGGTGGCAAAGGCCCCTTGAAGTTCTTCTACCATTTCCTTGGCACCTGTTATCGAAAAATCATAGGCGGTGACATCCATGGTCGCCACATAGAGATTGTCGTCTTTGCCCACGATTCCCGACAACTTGGGAAGAGCGCTTTCAGACAGTTTCATGGCCGCTTCTTTAGAACCGGTTACACCGCAGTACACTTTGTGCAGAGGATCAGGGCTCATTACTCCTGCAGGGACTCCTTGCTGGATGGCAAGGGCCGCGGTTTTATCTGCGTTCTCCCGGCTGGAAAAGGCGCCCAGTTGTACTCTGTACAAGGTTAAAGGCTTGGTACTGATCTGGACAGAGACAGTAGAAGCGCCTGACGGCGGTGGCTGGGTTTTATCGCCAGATACGGGCTCTCCGGCAGGTTGCCGTTGAAGCAGGGAAGATAGAAGGAATTTTCCTATTAGATAACCTGAACCCACAAAGACAATGGCAAGTATCAGGAATGTAACAATGCCGGACATAGCTTTATTCCTTGATATGCGGGTTCGCCTCATTGGTCTACACCCCCTCACTGTTGACCGAAGTCAGGTTTGCATTCTGCCAGCGGGATTCCACCGGTAGACCTAAAGTAAAATACCGGTGGTTCTTCTTCTCCTTTCAGACGGGGAACCATAAAAAACAAAGACGGTGTAGTCATAGCCAGTGTTACCATTTGCTCAGGTTCAGGCTCCTGAAATTCTACTGTTATTTCGATCTTTCCCGCAGATCTCTTGATTCCTCTTACATGGATTCGGTAGCCGCCTGTGGGGCAAAGCCCCTGGTGTATTGCAACAAGATAGAATTTGTCAAAATCCACAGTCGAAAGCATTTCAGGCTCAGAGGAAATATCGTAAGTCCTTAGAAAAGACTCCTTATTTCCAAATACGAAGAAGCCCCGTTCTGCGGTTTTCTCAGGCAAATAACCGAAATCCGGAGTTACCGGGAGGAACCGTATTTTACTGCCCATTTCTGCTAGCAAATTCCCCAGGCTAGAGAGCACAAAGATTTCCCCCATATGCAAATTGTCACCCTATCAATTGTTATTCTCCGCCGTACGGTGAAATACCAAACTTGTTCCGGATGAATGTCCTTGCCGGGCCGACGAGGTACAAAGAACCAGAGCAAAGCACTATATCTTCAGACGAAACCCTGCTTAGTGCAAGTTCCAGGGCTTTGTCTGAATTCTCCTCAATGATGACCTTGTCTGTGTATTGTCTCACTTCCCGGGCCAGCAATTCAGGGTCAAGTGCTCTTGGTGTATGGGGCTTGGTTACTATGATTTCATCGCACAAAGGGGCGATGAGGGAAGTTGATTCCTTGTAGCACTTGTTGCCTAAAATCCCGTAAACGCATACGATTCTCTTGCCAGAAAACTTTTGCAGGAACTCAGCAAGCACTTTGGCACCCTGGGGGTTATGGGCACCATCAAGGAGCACAACAGGATTTCTATGCATAACCTCGAGCCGCCCAGGCCACACCGTCCTGGCGATCCCAGCCCTAATTCCCTGCTCGTCCAGGGATATTGAGGCGGGTAAGGCCTGTGAGGCAAAAGGCGAGTTGTCACGTTTTTGTTCTGGGCTTACTCTGCAAACTGTAGATGAAACAGTGGGACTGCCCTTGGGTTTCATGTCTTGATTGAGTTTACCGGTTTCACACAGCAAGGCATCTGTATCGCCAGGGTCAAGAGCAGTCACAGACAGAGGCCGCACTCTGGCAGCTTTAAGGGCAGCGACTGCAAGGGCAGCATTTTGTTGTTGGTGTCTGCCCAAAAGAGGCAATTTGAGATTCCGGAACTCATAACCAGGCCCTGAGATGTTGATTATCTGCCCATCAAGGAAAGACAATTCATCTTTTGACCTGGACTCTTCTTTAGTGGTTTTGATTGAACACGTGACATCTTCCCAGGTGACCGAAGCAAATGGAACATTGCCTACTATAGTGAGGTCAGAGCCACACTCTGCAGCACGTTTTTGGATCACGTTCAGTGCCTCTTGTTCTACAGCCCCTGTTACCACAGGCACTCCCGGTTTTATGATCCCTGCCTTTTCATAGGCAATTTCAGAAAGGCTGTTGCCCAATCTATCCATGTGGTCAAAATCAATAGTTGTAATAACCGAAACTACAGGAGTGACTATGTTGGTTGCATCAAAGCGCCCGCCCATTCCTACTTCAAGGGCCACATAATCGCAATTCTCCTGGGCAAAATACAAAAATCCCAGCGCAGTATTAACTTCAAACTCAGTGGGATGTTCAAAACCTTCTTGTATAAGTTTTTCAACGGCAGGACGAATTCTATCTACAAGACTTGCAGCTTTGCTTTTTGGAATCTTCTTACCATTCAGCATAATTCGCTCGCGGTAGTCTTCCAAATAAGGTGAGATATACATTCCTGTACGGTACCCGGCCTCTTTCAGCACAGATGCGACAATGGATGTTACTGAGCCTTTTCCGTTGGTTCCGGTGACATGTATGAATTTTGTGGTTTTTTGCGGGTTTCCCAGGAGTTCCAGGAGACTGGAGATTCTCTCGAGGCCCAGTTTGGATCCAAAACGCATGCTTGAATGAATCCATTTGAGTGCGTCTTGGTAACCGGCTTCGATATCATGGCTGCATCTGCATCTTTGTGCCTGACATGATAGTTGATTTTTGATATGGCAAACATCGCGACTCATATATTTCCCCGCTTCCATTTCAGAAATCGTCATTGCAACATAAACTGAAAACTTGCGCCTGGGGCCACAGCACTGGGCCAAAACCAGTGAGCAAGCATCTCAAAGTCTTGCCTGGCAGAGCATTTCCAAGCGCTTTTTCAAGGTCTCAAGTTTCTCATTATTGTCCTGATGTCTCTTTCGCTGTTTTTCAACAATATCCTCTGGGGCCTTGGCGAGAAATTCATGGTTGGACAACCGTTCTTCGGTTCTCTCCAGGTCTTGTTTCAGCTCGCCCACTGCCTTTTCCAATCTTGCTATTTCCTTATCAATGTCGATTACACCTGCCAGGGGCAAGAACATTTCAGCACCTATCGCCACTGACGCAAGGGCATGCCGTGGACGTTCCCAGGATTCCTTCAGTGTCTCGGATTTTGTCGTTTCCTTGTATTCTTGAGGCTCTCCGGACCTGGCGGCGCCTTTTTTGCTCAGAATCTCAAGGGGCTCTGCCCAGGCAAGCCTCTTTATATATGAAGCCAGGTTCTCCCATGCAGGCCGATCATCAACCAGCAAAATGGCCTTTTCCCTTTTGCCTGTTGGAATATTGACTTCCGCCCGCATATTACGAATGCCCTTTATTACTTCGATTAAGTTGTCTACCTGTTCTTCCGCGTCAGCATCCAAGGCAAACATGCCGGGTACGGGGTAAGTTGCGATTATAAGGTTGTTTGGTTGACAGGTATTTCTCGAAAGATTGCTGCTATTTGGTTCGTTGGTACTGTTTGTAGGCAGGTATGACCACAGCTCTTCTGTAATGAATGGAGCGAATGGGTGAAGGAGTGCCAGGGAAGTCTTGAGCACCTGATAGAGCACGAACTTAGCTTCCGCCGCAGTCTCAGGATTGGCCAGGTCCTCTTTGGAAAACTCAATGTACCAGTCACAGAACTGGTTCCAAACAAAGTCGATAATTGTGTCCAAGGCTTCACCTGGTTCATACCTGTTCATTGCATCTTCTACGGCGGCTGCAGTTCTTCCCAGCCGGGATAGGATCCACCGGGATGTCAGAGAGGATGCTTGAGACGATGTCTGTGTAGATGCTGTACCAGACGGCTGCCATCCTTCAAGGTTAGCCAGGCAGTACCTTGCTGCATTCCACAGTTTATTGCAAAAGTTTCTGGCACCTTCAACCTTTTCATCAAAGAAGCGCATATCGCTGCCCATTGCCACGCCGCTAATAAGAGATATTCTCAATGCGTCACCACCGTACTTTTCGATGACTTCCAGGGGATCCACGCCGTTTCCAAGGCTCTTGGACATTTTTCGCCCAAGGGAATCCCGTACCAGGCCGTGGATTAACACGTGGTGAAATGGCACCTGTCCCATGAATTCCAAAGACGAGAAGATCATCCTTGCAACCCAGAAGAAAATGATATCGTA
>JAXGOJ010000047.1:0-5360 GCA_040767525.1 Bacillota bacterium
TTTTCACCTTGCTTGGGCGGCTTGTACCCCTTCATCTGGCCGTTATAGCTGAATTCACTTAGCCACAAATTCATGGTGGCGTTGCCGCGGGTAGAGATGTCCAGCTGAACACTGCCGCTGGAGTTGCTGTCAAGGGCCATGTAGTAATAGTGGTCCATGACATTCTCGGCATACTGTGTGTCGGTGGGATGAATGGACGTATTAAGACTGGGCGGATAGGCTGAGAATCTTGGCCATAGCACGTAGCTCTTGCCGTAGTTCATGCGATGCTGTCCCCAGAAAGAGTACTGGTACTCGCTGTAAATCTGGTGCATGTTGGGGATCAGCAATGCGGACCATGCAGAGTCATTTGAGTAGATGCCGAATGTTTTTGACCCGGTTATGACCTGGGGAGACGGCCCAAGGTGGTTCATCCAAGCAAGACGCCCTACACCATTTATGTCACGTCCACTCAACTGTGAATAGGGGTCTTCCTGGGCAAGCCAGTCCTTCCAGTATCTTGTGTCATAGTTGCCAATAAAGGCCCTTAGGAAGGTCAGTCTCCCGTATTCATGGGACAGGGGAGCCAGCTCGCCGTCGCCGGCAGAGGGCCAGGTGATGGTTCCGGTCAGGGACTGGATTGAGCTATCCCGCTCGACCTGAGTGCCTACTGCGACGCTCCCGGCCGTCACAAGGCCCACTTGTCCCTGTGTGACACTGCCCGAGACGTCTACTGATTCGGCATCATAGAGCTGTGTGGCCAAATTGGGGATTGCCTGTCCCTTCCCGCTGTTATACAGAAATACTACTGCCAGAGATTCGTCAAAGGTGGCAAGCCCGTCACCGCCGCCGCGGAGGTTGGAAAGCTCCACGAAGAAGTACTTGTCCTCTAAAGAGGCTTGGCCATTGTCTATGAGCGGAATCTCGATTTTAGCTTCATCCACATCGGCAAAGAAGATGAGGCTTCCTTTGGACTGAGAGTAGTCTTCACCTGAAAGGGCAGTGCCGTCTTCTGTGCTCCAGTCAAGGGAAACGGGATAGGAAGTCCCACCTGTGCGCTTGACCGTCAGGAAGGCGCTGCCTTCGGCTTTGTCTACCCTGATCTCAGACACCGTGAAGCCTAGCACAGTTGGCAGGGCGGCACCCGCCTCCACTATCTGCATAGCGAGAGTGTTTGCAGAGTCATAGAGGGAGCCGCCAAGGCAACCGGTTATGGTAAAGGTGCCGAACTTGTCGGGTTCAGTTACTCCGTTGTCAGGAGCTGTGAGAATTATCTCTTTGACCCACTCTCCGTCGGCAAAAGTCATGTTAAATATGTAGCCGGAATATTCGTCCGGGGAATCCATAGGCAGGGTGCTGAAAGACTGCTCCGGCACCTGCATCAAGAGAGCAGCGTATTCCTGGTCGCTTATCTCCTCGCCGAGATCCTCTTGAGCCTTAATATATACGTCACCTGCGGCGCTGTTGCTGCCATAGCTGATACCGCCTATGGTGTAGACGCACATGTAGTCATACTGGTCACCCGGGTAGTATTCCAGATCCACCACAAAGTGGCGCTCTTTTGCACCGGCAACTATGCTCCAGTCGCCGTTTCGCCAGGCGTACCATTGATATGCTTCAGCGAATTCCACGGCAGGGGTTAGGGTATAGGTTTCATCGCCATTGTCTGTGATTTCAATGTCAGTGGGGGTTTCCGGCTCCCTTGGCTCCGGATCTTTGCCCAGTGGCTGATATTTGGCTATAGGCAGGGGGTCCTCCACCTCTATGGTGATATTGTTCTTGCCGGCAGCATTGGCGTAGGTGTACTTACCCTCTGCTATCTCCGCATAGGCCGGCACGTACATGAGACGCAGAGTGGCCCTGCCAGTGGTGCCACCCAGGCGGTATACGGAAACCCTTACAGATTCACCTCCTTCTTCTACAGTTACTTGGCTGTTGGCAAAAGCAAATGTTCCGTAGGGAAAGACTTCATTCCAAGACTCATCGGCAGTCACCCTGTTGCCGTCAGTGTCAGTGATGGTGATGCCTGCAGTGGGTGGCCCGGCGAAATAAGCCAGGACTTCAGCAGGCAGCATTGAAAGCAGCATAACAAAAAGAAGCAGGAAACTGGTGAATTTTGCGCACCGGCGGTTCATCTTGCTATCCCCTCTCAGGAAATGCAAAATACAAGACAACCCTGGGTCACCGCAGGGCTTGTACTTTGGATGGGCATACGGGCACCATCATATACGGACCTTTATTCTTGGAGACGATCTCACTGCTTTTACAGTTAGCGTGGCTTTGGAGTCTTGCAGTCGCGAGGTTATTCTGAACTAAGCAATCCGGGAGCTGAATCCCAGGGTAAAGACATCCTTTGGATTGGCCAGCCCCATATTTTGCGTCAAAGTCGACAGCCATTTTCTTAACCCCTTGCTGTGTTTTCCAATGCCTTTGGGCCGGTAACTTCCGACTTACGGCCTTTGTTTCACAATTCCCGTCGTTGTGATGGCTGCAAGGCGGTTAAGATAGGCGTGGCGTTATGCAATATTCGACGCCCTCCCGTACAGTATTGCACACGTTATTGGATTTGTATATACTTAAGAGTTCAATAAGTCTGTCCGTTGAAAGTTCTACATTACACTACACTCACCGATTTCTCCAAGGGAATACCGGCATCTGTTGCCGCCTTAGGAAGGGCACACAAATTTCGGCAATCTGGCGCGTCAATGTCATCATAATCAACCACCTGAAATCAGTGGTGTCTACCGCAAACCGCTCACCGACGTAGAAATTTCAAGAGAAGCATTGCTTTGTTGAACATCTGCGTCCATCAAACACTCTTGCGCATGGAAAAACACCGAATAACTTGCTTACCCGTACAGCTGGGAGGCGGTGGCAATTTTACAGCACAATAGGACTTGACCAAGCGGGTATGGAATAAACAAAAGTATTCCCCAGATGATCATGGCAGGTGCTTCGGTAGATGATGTAAAGTATTTGTCATTGTTCTCTTTACAGCTTTCGGCACTTAGCGCAAAGGGAATATTACACTGGCATATTTTAAAAAGACGATCGTTATCGATCTACCGTGATCCGTTACAGGCAGACAATACCGCCGAATGTACCGGCCGGCGTAACAAGAAGTAGGCTGAGCAAGAAGCGATTAGGCTGGTTGCGGAGATTCAAGTATTTGCCTCTTTGGGCTCAACTTAAGTTGACAGACCTATGCACCAGCGACGGTAGATACCTAAGAGCAGGTAAGTAGAGAGTCAAAACAGGGGTTATGCTGGTGGGCCATACAGGACTCGAACCTGTAACCCCCCGATTAAGAGTCGGATGCTCTACCATTGAGCTAATGGCCCTCTAAACAAGTTGGTAGCGGCGACTGGATTTGAACCAGTGACGCTACGGGTATGAACCGTATGCTCTGACCAACTGAGCTACGCCGCCACACACAGCAAGACTAATTATAAGCAGAACAGGTGTAATCGTCAACATACCGAATTGAATCATCTAAAATCTAAACGAAATCGATTCGTTGCCTCACGAAGTTTTCTTTAAGTGAGTTTTGACTTTGCTGTCAACCTCCTGTAGCCCGCGACGCCCTTCGCCGAAACTCGCCTGCAATAGACTCGCATAAACTGAAGGAGCCTTGAAGACTTTGGTATGGATATTTTTCTCCAAAAACCTTAGAGGCAGATCCGTATTTTTCAACTGTTTTCCCCAACCATGTCTTTTTCACGTTAGAATAGAATGGGGAGCAGGGAAACGCTTCTTTGCCGGTGATAGATTGATCGGACACGGCAGAAACGTACTGGGAAAGGAAGAAGGCGGAATGAGGATTATTTCAGACATTGCACGAAATTTGTGGCTTGCTGCAAGAAACGTACTGCCGCTGATCGCCGTCTTGGTTGGGTTCCAAACCCTGATCTTGAAAAAGGCAATCTCTGATTGGCGGTCCCTTGGCATTGGTTTGGTTTTCGTCATATTGGGACTGTTCTTCTTTCTAAAAGGGATTTCCTTGAGTCTCTTGCCACTGGGAGGGGAAGTTGGCAGGAATCTTGTGGAACTGGACAGCAAGTACCTTATTGTTGGTGTGGCTTTTGTGCTAGGGTATGCATCTACACTGGTTGAGCCGGGTCTCCAGGCACTTGCAGCCGAGGTGGAAGAAGTCTCTATTGGCGCCATCAAACAGGGAATTCTCGTTCAAGCCGTTGCTGTTGGTGTGGGAATGGGTATGTCCCTTGGACTTCTTAAGATATTAAATAACATTCCGTCACGAAACATGATTATTCCGATATTAGTAATCACAGGCGTGTTAATGATGTTTGCCCCTGAAGAATTCGTAGGCATAGCATTTGACTCGGCAAGCGCCACTACAGGGCCTGTTAACATTCCAATAAATATGGCCATCGCTATTGGGCTTGCCAACGCCATTGGTGGGGTTGATCCACTGCTAAACGGTTTCGGATTGGTAGGCCTCACCTCGTTGGGCACTATGGTAACTGTGTTAATACTGGGTATAATTTCGAGAAGATAAACTGAACCGGGCATGCCTGAGACGGAGAAATTGCCGTATTCGGATTATCAGGGCCAGGCAGAAGGATACAGCTAAGTGTCAAGTGTACCGGTTACAACCCGCGCAGAGTGATGTGTTCGACGGTTCAAGAAAAGCCGGGGATATCTACAAGGAGGAGACTGCGGTGCTGAGTGAGATATATGCAATAATCGCTATAGTGGAACGAGGAAAGGCAGACTATATTGTGAATAAGGCCAAGGCAAGCGGGGCCGGAGGGGCCACCATATTGTTCGGGCGAGGAACAGGCCAAGAAGAATTCAAAAGAATGTTTCATCACTTGCATGTTGAGTCATCTAAAGAGATCATAATCATCCTGTCTCAAGATACCCAGGTAGAGAGCATACTTTCCGCTATTGTGGAAGCAGGGAAATTGAAGGAACCTGGCAAAGGTATAGCTTTTACAGTTCCTGTTACCCACCTTGTGGGATTGGACTATCGGAAAAAGATCGAAACCACCAAGTAAGCACTTTCAGATCATGCTCTGCCATTTCCAGGGAAACGTTCACAATTCGACAGCATCTCCCCGGCAGAGTAATATCTCAAGGACAAGCCCCGACAAGATCTTGCGATGCCACGGTATAAAATGGCAGTACAGGCAAAGAGTGCCTGTAGCCGTGTAGTGGCTATTGAAGCATAAGCGACAGAGGAGGCAGCTTATGTGAGCAAGATTACTAATACTGTCAAACGAATCTTGGATTCAATCCAATCAAGAACCCCCCGGAAAAGTACGGACAGCGACGGAACGGCAAGGAGGAAAGCCAGGTCCCTTGTACCCCTTTGTTTCATCTATCTTATGGCTTTTTTGTTTGGAAGGACCCTTTTG
>JAXGOJ010000048.1:0-4992 GCA_040767525.1 Bacillota bacterium
GCAGTGGCAAAACTTCAGGAGACTCTTACGGGAGACACCCTGTGTAAGCAGGAAGACCCAATCTTATTTCCTGCAATCAAGTTCCCCGCTCCGGTTTACTCAGTAGCCGTCCATCCCAGGACAAAAGGGGACGAAGACAAGATTTCGTCAGGCCTTTCCAGGCTTACTGAAGAAGATCCTACCATTACTGTTGAGCGAAATGCAGAGACCAGCGAGACGATTTTGTCAGGCCTTGGAGAAGTGCATGTTGACGTAACCACTACCAAGCTCAAGAAAAAATTCGGTGTGGATGTTGACCTGACTATACCCAGGATCCCTTACAGAGAGACAATTAAGAGTTCTTCGAAAGCTGAAGGTAAGCATAAGAAGCAGACCGGAGGGCGTGGGCAATTCGGACACGTATGGATAGAATTTGAACATCTTTCAGACGAAGATTTCGAGTTTGTGGACAAGATTTTTGGAGGCGCAGTACCCAGGCAGTACATTCCTGCCGTAGAAAAGGGGTTAAGAGAAGCTGTTGTGGAAGGCGTTCTGGCAGGGTATCCTGTTGTAAATATCAGGGCTACTTTGTACGATGGGTCTTTCCACCCTGTTGACTCTTCTGAAATGGCATTCAAAATAGCAGCTTCCCTTGCTTTCAAGAAAGGCTGCACCGAGGCAAACCCTGTTATCCTTGAGCCTATAGTAAGAGTTGAGGTTACTGTTCCAGAGCAGTTTATGGGCGATATTATGGGAGATCTCAACAAGAAACGCGGTAAGATTCTCGGCATGGAATCCAAAGGCCATATTCAAATAATTAAAGCCCTTGCCCCTCTAAGTGAAATGCAAAGATATGCAATTGATCTGCGCTCTATGACCCAGGGACGGGGACTTTTCACCATGGAATTCGATCACTATGAGGAAGTACCAGGCAATATTGCCGAGGGGATTATCGAAGAAGCTAAAAAAGCCAAAGAAAGCAAATAGCATAATACGGGGTTCTCGTAAGATTATGGATCAAAGAATTAAGCCCCTGCCATTACCCGGGTAGCAAATGGCCGGGGCTTTTGCTCCGGTGGAAAATCACTTCCAGGAATCCTGGATTCTCACTCCCTTGAAGTAGTAAGTCACGATTTCCTGAGCTGATTTCCCCCGCTGAGCAAGGAGCCATGCCCCCCATTGGGACATACCTACTCCGTGACCGTACCCGCGGCCTTTCATGTGAACTGTGGCACCTTCCAACCTGAGGGAGTCAATCAAAGTGGAGCGCATCTTCTTGTCTCCTACAGCAAGCCTGAACTGGGGCGCTGACACTTCTTTTCCGTTTATTATCAATGTTTCAGCACGGCCCGATGCTCCTTTACGTCCCATGCTAATTGAAGTCAATTTATCTGACTGCACCCCCAGGGATGTGGCTGCATTAATTATCTCGTTTGAAGAAAATGTAGCTGTCCAAACGTGAACCGGTTCTTGCTGAATATCGGTGACAGGCTGGGCATAAGGGGCGTTTTCCTTCCTGTAGTTCAACCCTTCAACGGCACTGGCTGTTCTGCCGCCTGAACTTGCATGAAACCAGGCAATTATAGGTTTTCCTCCATAGGTGATTACCTGGCCTCTTGTGTTATTTACCGCCTGTTTTACTCTGTCATTTACCTTCGAGGCGTCGTATGCCTGGAATTCCTTGGGATCGGTGCTTGCCTGGGCGTTCCGCCCTTTAATGGGGCCTTCCCCCATTTTCTTCAAAGTGAAGGTTCTGGCAACTATAGCTTGTGCTTCGAGGGCTGCCAGAGGCCAATTTGGATCCATTTCAGCAGCAATTACTCCCTCCAGGTATGTTTCAAGAGGCAGAGATTTGGTTTCCCCTGTCTGATGGAAGAACACGGATATTGTCGGCTCCTGAGAAGGAATGGCGCCTTTAAGATCCATTTGGCGGCTTCTTACCGCGATGGCCAGAATAATAGCTAAAATAACTCCAATCACCATAAGCCACTTGTTGTTGCGAAAAAGATTGCCAGTATTTCCCTGTCTTAAAGACATTTTACACACCTCCCAACTGGTATCATTCCAAATGGCAGCGGATTTGAAACCCGATCACTGTCCTCTTGTACTTTTATCAGCTTACAGGTTTTGCCCGGGCTTCCGGGGCCTGAAAGTTTCAGGTTTCAGTTCAGCCTGTTCCTGTAAAACACCGAAAATCCTTGAGTTTTGCAGTTTTGCCATGCTAGCATCAGGACAGAGGAATTGTCAGGAGGAGGACTTGAGATGGCATATGATGTTGTCATAGCAGGGGGTGGGCCCTCTGGCATTACTTCCGCGATTTACACGGCCAGAGCTGGTTTGAAAATTAAGGTGTTCGATCCTATGGGTGGGGGAGGACAGGCAGGGACAACGGACATGATCTATAATTATCCGGGCTTTCCCCAGGGAGTATCCGGGCCCCGGCTAATGGAATCCATGATAGAACAGGCCAGGTCCTTTGGAGCTGACATTGATTTTGGAGCGATTGTCTCGGTGAAAAAGGAAAACCATTTGTTCTCCATCAAGAGTGATGATGCAGAATACCATGCTAAAAGCCTTATTTGGGCAGCGGGAACAACTCCCAAGACTCTGGGAGTCCCCGGTGAGGACAGATTTACCGGAAGAGGAGTAAGTTTTTGCGCTACCTGCGACGGAGCCTTATTTCGGGATAAGACTGTTGCTGTGATAGGCGGAGGTGATTCTGCCCTTACTGAAGCAGAGTTCCTTACCAAGTTTGCACGGGAGGTAATTCTCATTCACAGGCGGGACGAGTTTCGTGCAGGCCTTGCCAGTGTTAGAAGAGTCACCGAAAACCCACTGATTACAATAAGGTTAAGCAGTACAGTGGAAGAAATGGTTGGTGACGGCAAACTTGAGGGCATAATTGTACATGATACCAAAACAGGAAAGGCGGAGCAGATTGGAATTGACGGAGTATTTCTATATGTAGGTTCAATTCCAAACTCATATCCTGTGAAAGAGTTGGCAGACCTTACAAGCAGCGGCTACGTTAGAACTGCCGGCGATATGTCTACAGGGACACTGGGCTTTTCGCCGTGGGCGATGTACGGGAAAAGCCTCTAAGGCAGGTTGCCACTGCATGGGTGATGGGGCTGTTGCAGCGTGGGCTTTGAACAATATCTTCTTGAAGGTTTCTAAATACCGAGTACTCGCACCTTATTAATCTAGGTGACAAACACTGGCCCTTTAGTTCGTCTATCTCTGGGAATTTAGCAGATGATAGGTTAAATAATCCCTTGTATTTTTCCACCAATGATGTATCATGAAGTTAAAGGTCAACGAAAGTCAAAGTCAGATCGGGATGTATCAGTTAGAATCGCAGGTGATTAGTAAATGGCTAGCCTTACAGACCTTATTGAAGCACATATACTGTCTCTTGTTGAAGAAGGCGGCGGAGTTGCCGAGATTCAAAGGGCGTTTTTGGCCGATCATTTCAGGTGTGTTCCTTCTCAGATTACTTATGTTTTATCTTCGCGATTTCAACCTGAAAGGGGTTATGTTGTTGAATCCAAACGAGGCGGAGGAGGATATATAAGGGTAGTCAAGATTGAACTGGAAGATGGTATTACAGATATCATTAAGAGCATCGGGCTCAGTCTATCTCAAGATGAAGCTTACGGATATCTTCTCAGGCTTCTTGATGATGAGATCATCGGCCCGAGGACTTTCAAAATGATACAGGCAGCTGTATCCAGAGATACTCTCGCTGTGGAGCTGCCCTTAAGAGATTTTCTGAGGGCGAGGATATTCAGGGCTCTTTTGAGCGCTTATTGTTTGGCATCTGAAGATGGGGAGTGACCGGATATGCTATGCGAAGAATGTGGTAAAGATCAAGCAACAGTGCATGTGGAGAGAATAGTAAATGGCAAGAAAACGACTATACATCTGTGCAAAGAATGTGCCCAACGGGCTGGTTTGCTGAACGTATTTTTCCAGCCGGCTTTTTCAATCAACAATCTTTTATCGGCTTTTTTGGGTTCCCAGGTGGAGGCATTGCCTGCACTTGGTTCCGGAAGGGAAGAAACCAGATGCCCTGTATGCGGAATGAGCTACAGGGATTTTGCCAGGGCCGGAAGGCTTGGGTGCTCACGATGTTACCGGGTTTTTGAGGAAAGGCTGGATCCTCTTCTGAGGAGAATTCATGGTTCAGATAGGCATGTAGGAAAGACTCCGGCTGCAACCGGTGAAAGTGCCAGAGCAAGAAGGCAGCTTGAGGAGTTGAAGAAAAAACTGGCCGAGGCAGTATCCACAGAAGCATACGAAGAGGCCGCGGATCTCAGGGACCAAATTAGGCAGCTGGAGTCCAGGCAAAGGGGGAAGCAGGTGTGAAGGGCAAGAAAATCAGCACTCTTGAAGACGTTTTGCGGAATTCATCTTCACCCTGGATGGACGGTGGCGGAGAACTTGGTGATGTAGTGATATCTTCACGGGCCAGATTAGCACGCAACCTTGATGATATTCCGTTTCCCCACCTCCTTTCGCAAAAGGATGCAGACCTGGTTTTGGAAAAAGTGTTTGATGCTGTGGACCGGGTTGGGGAAAGAGGTTTTGGAGGGCCTGTGATTAGGGCAGATCTCAAGGATCTTTCGCCACTGGACCGGCAGATCTTGGTTGAAAAGCACTTGATAAGCCCTCAGCAAGCTGAAAGTGGGTATGGCAAGGGATTGGCCCTGAGGCAAGATGAATCAGTTTCAATTATGGTGAATGAAGAAGACCACTTACGGATTCAATGCCTGTGTTCAGGTTTGGAACTGTATGAGGCATGGATAGTTGCAAGCGGAATAGATGATCTATGCGATCAAATTTTGGATTTCGCCTATGATGAAAAACTAGGGTACCTTACTGCGTGCCCGACTAATGCAGGAACCGGGCTAAGAGCTTCGGTAATGGTTCATTTGCCTGCACTGGCAGTCACCAATGAAGTATCACGGGTACTTACTGCCGTGAACAAAGTGGGGCTTGTCGTCAGAGGGC
>JAXGOJ010000049.1:0-4815 GCA_040767525.1 Bacillota bacterium
ACCTAATTCACCAGCAATACCAAAAATGATTAATCACCTGTGGCGGCACCTTGCCGCCACAGGTCAACTAAAGAAGGTGACATTTTCTCAGTCCAAGTTAGTGTGCTTTAGGGTGACAGAATCACTGTCCATTGACAGGAAATTGCACATTTCTTGTCACCGCGCTTAATTGTAAGAGCAACTTCTAGTGTTTTTGATAAAAGTAGAAGTTACTCTTACAAAGTCCCCTGCAGTAGAATATGAGTGGCCCGATTCCGGTTTGGTCACTACTTCAAACTAGACTGGCGATACTATCAAAGCCAGGGTCCCCGGGCCGTTGTGTATACCAATTACTCCGCCTATCTCAGTCTCCACCGTCCGTACTACATCCCACTTCTCCTTGGCTGCAGCCACCAGTTTTGCCCCTTCCTCAGGAACATCAGCATGGCACATTCCAAGTTTGACTTTGCTGCCGTAAGGAACCCTCTTACCAGCAAGTTCGATCATCCTCGGAATTACTTTTGTTTTTCCCCGAATCCGCTCAAGGCCTGATACGTAACCCTCTGGGTCCAACACTAAAAGGGGCTTCATATTCAGCATGGAACCCCAAAAGTGAATTGCCCTCCCAATACGGCCGTTCTTGTAAAGGTAATCCAAAGTGTCAACTGCATATATTGTAACCAGCCTGTCCACCATGGCCCCGGCAGCATCCCTGACCTCTTCGAAACCCGCCCCTTGCTTTACCAGATCATATGCCTCAAGAACAATCAAGCCATACCCTACTGATGCCGTCTTTGAGTTTATGAGGGCTATTTTCCTGTCAGGCAGCATAGCCGCGGCCATTTGAGCTGCCTGATATGTACCACTGAGGACCTCAGAAAGGAGAATGGCCACTACTTGCGAACCGTCAGCTGTTAGTTCATCAAATGCCTTTCGGAAATCTCCCACTGAAGGCGACGATGTTCTCGGCAATCCATCAAAGGTCCTCAATTTATCGTAAAAGGCTTTCCCACGCATTTCGTAACCATCTATATAGGACTGTGAACCAAAACGGACCGTAAGAGGGACTATTGTCACACCCAAATTCTCGAGATAGTCAGGGTCTATATCGCAAGCACTGTCGGTCACGATTTTCACTGAATGCATCATTCCTTACCTCCACGCTTCGATACTGCTTTTTCACTCTTGCTGATTTGCTCTTGCAGCTATAATCCCAAAAGGCCAAAATATCTCATATACCAAATTATATCCTGCAAGCTTAAAAACCGTCAAAGCAACTGACTTGCCGTTACAGACTGCTAATTCCGGGTATGAGTAAGATGTTCATAGTGCAGCTCTTGACATCATGTACAGAAAAGGAATACTGTGATGCTAGGGTATTTTGGTTTTTTGGGACATGCCATCCTGTAATAATCAGATTCCGGCTAACAATATATAAAAGTGGGAGTAACGAAAAACTCAAGGATCTGGTTAAGGGCATATTTTTTTAAAGAGCTTTTGGGTCTTTTGGGGATAGTCGTTCAAAAAGTTTAAGGAGGAGGAACCCTAAATGCCGTTTGAAATAGCTAAATCAATGGTTGGAGAAGCCGCTCTCAAACAAGGCTTGAAGTACATCAGGAACAATCCTGAGAAAAATCTTGTCAATCTTGCCAAGTGGGGAGGCCGGCTTGCCAGAGAACCAATGCATAAACAGTATGCAAGGCAATGGGCGGAAATGTTTGCAGATGACAATAACAACTGGAGAAATTTGGCGGTCAAAGCGCTCAACCAGTTATCACCAGGCGTCGTGGAAAGAAGCGGTGTAAACATGTTTCTAAATGCAGGGATTCTTAGCCCGGCAAGACGCAAAGAAGGTGAGGAGAAGTACGGAGTCCATGTGCCCTGGGCAATACTTATCGATCCAACAGGCAGATGTAATCTAAGGTGCAAAGGATGCTGGGCTGCAGAGTATGACAGGTCTCAGGATATGGACTATGAGACTCTGGACAGGGTAATGACTGAAGCCGAGGATATCGGAGTAAACTTCTTTGTGATCTCAGGCGGAGAGCCTACTGTAAGAATGGACGATCTGATTTCTCTGGCAAGGAAACACAACGAATCAATGTTTCACGTGTTTTCTAATGGAACACTGATCACAAGGGAAAGGGCTCAGCAGTTTGCTGAACTGGGCAATATGACCTTTGCCATTAGTCTTGAAGGATTTGAAGAAGAAACTGATGCCCGGCGTGGCAAAGGCGTGTTTCAAAAAGTAATGCAGGCAATGGATAATCTGAAAGAAGCAGGAGTACCGTTTGGGTTTTCAGCTACTTATACGAGAGAAAATACAGAAATCCTCGGCAGCGATGAATGGATAGATCTAATGATCGACAAAGGATGCCTCCTTGGATGGTTGTTCACATATGTACCTGTTGGCGGAGAGGCCGATCTTGACTACATGGCAACCCCTGAACAAAGACTGTTCATGCTGAGGCAAGTCAGAAAATGGCGTTCAGAAAAGCCCATTTTCGTTGCAGACTTCTGGAACGACGGTGTTTTCACACAAGGCTGCATAGCAGGAGGCCGGAACTACTTCCACATAAACGCCATGGGTGACGTAGAACCATGCGCATTTGTGCACTACGCCAACATGAACATAAAAGAAACAAGCCTCGTCGAAGCTCTTAAGTCACCTTTGTTCCTGGAATATCAGAAGCACCAGCCATTTAACTCTAACTTCATGCGTCCATGCCCCATAATCGATAACCCGGAGTGGTTAGAGAAAATGGTTGACGAAACAAAAGCATATTCTACTCAGAAAAACGGAGTTTCTGCAGCACAGCTTTGCCGGCCCCTCCACGGGTATGCTAAAACATGGGGAGAAATTGCCGATAACGTCAAGGCAGAAGACGATAAGTCTACTGCGGAAAGCCAAACTGATGTTCAGTAATATAGTGGAACACATGTCCTGGTTTCGCTACATGAAGAGTCACGGGAAACCGGCTCCTTTAAGCCATCTGCCCCGAAGGATCCGGTTTCCCGGTATGGCCATTGACAGCACAACCAGGGCAACATATTGTACTAACAGTTATGCTTTTAGGAGGCGATCGGGTGAGACTCACAAAAAGGCGTTACGAGTTCCTGGAGGCCCTTACAGATCTTGTAAACAAGAAAGGGGCTCCTGTTCATTATGGAGATGTAGCCGAACGCCTATCTGTGTCTAAATGGACTGCCTATGACATGATGCGCGAACTGGCTGAAGACGGACTGGTAGAAACATCATACTCAGTAAACCGTATTGGTTTACCCGGCCGGTCTCTGGTATTGTTCAAACCCACGAAGCAAGGGTTTAATCTGGTGGATTCCAGGAGGCCGGATAACAGTCTTCATGAACAATCTGCACAAAAGGAAGACGAGTGGCACCGGATCACAGGAGATATGCTGTCGAAAATCTCAATGTCCTTCAACAATGAATTTGAACAGCCTTTTGACTTTAGCAAGGACAAGTACAAATCGTCTCCTGCTCTATATTGTGCTGCCCTGCTTTCTTTTCTCCTCGTTGAAGCTAAGAAGAAAGGCCTTGACCTGGTTGCCCTTAGAGGGATCCTGGAAATCGGTTCTCAAAACGGAATGACCCTGTCCCTATTCACAGGACTTCTCCTTGGAGGACTGCTGGTACAAGGGGCCCGAAAACTGCTTCCCGATTTTGAGAGCCTGATTCACTCGTTTTCCCGGCAAGTAGAGCACCTGGAAGACTCCAGCAAAGACAGATTGCTTGAATTTGCCCAAGAAGTGGTTAACCACGAAATGCTGACATAGCAACCGCTTTATTAATGTCTGAGGTGCATGATTCTTCAGGACAACTTGCTCAAATTTGTAAATACTCTGAAATCAGTTGACAAGAGAAGGAAATACTACTGCTTGTGGCAAATAATACAATCAGACGCCTACATCGAATGCGATTCCCCATTTAGAGGTGCAGGTCATTGTTTTCGAAGTTTTCAGGAGGGATATCGATGCTCAAAGCCGAGTTGATTAACCCGTTTTTGGAAGGTGCAATCACTTTTTTTAAACAAGAGCTGGGAATTGATATTACCAGAGGCAAACCCAGGATTGGAGAATCTCACTCAACTCCAGAGGAAATTACCGTTATGGTCGGAATCAGCGGGGAATCAGAAGGGTTTGTGCTGTATTCAATGAACCAGCGTACTGCCAAAAACATTGCCTCTGCCATGCTTGAAAGCCCAGTGCCTTTATATGACCAACTGGCAGAGTCTGCCCTCGGGGAAATGGGTAATATCATCACAGGCCAGGCAGCATCGAGGTTAGAGCATCTAGGCTACATCTGCAGGTTATCCCCTCCTGCCCTGATTGCGGGCGAAGGCACTATTATTTCAGCTATCGACATCCCAATGCTCGTTATCCCAGTTGAGCTAGACTCCCTGGGAAGCCTGGCTATGCATGTTGCTTTGAGGAAACACTCTTTGAACCGGCAAAAACCAGGGATCTCATCAACCAAACTTTTGAATTCGACGTCTGCTAAATGAACAACGAATGCAGCGCTCAAAAAATCAGGCAGCCTCATGCTTCCATAAGGCCGCCTTTTTGAATGAGCTGAAACGCCGGGACGGTCCTAACGTTTCATCAGCCCCACTGCTCTCTGCCCCATGTGACAGGCCCGGTGACCTCATCTCTTGCGTTAAGATCTTTGTAGCTAGACTAGGCTATCTTCAAAAAGTCCTGCAATAGAAACTGCAGTCTACCTAAGAGAACAGAAATCCTGGTCATTACAGTATTGCCAAAAGCTGCTCCAAAGGCTATAAGCAAAAACACTCTTCCAATTGAAGTAGTACCTTTCAT
>JAXGOJ010000050.1:0-4568 GCA_040767525.1 Bacillota bacterium
GCTGGATAAAACCGTAACTCTGGGCATACACAATTATCCCAACTGCCCCTAACGCCGTGGAAATCGCAGTCCCTACTATTCTCATACGCTCACAATTAACCCCTGCTGCCCGTGCAAAACGCTCATTCTGCCCGGCCAAATCCATTGCGATTCCAACTTTGGTCATTTCGAAAATCTTGTAGGCGGCAGTAAACCCAAGTACAATTGCAATCAACCCTGTAGGGATTTCTACCCGGCCAATCTTGAACTTCCAGAACCGGTCAAGCAAGTGGCCAAATGTATCTTTCAGACTGATTGTAAGCCGGAGCCCCTTTCCACCCAGGACCCATATAAGTTCAGGATTCCTAAACGGAAGTATCAACCATGAAATGCACATAAGGGATACGGCGGCAAATCCGGCGTACGTCCCAACCATCATTTCCTGGCCTTTGACCTTATTGAGAAATAATCCAAAGCCGATTCCAAGCAATGTGCCAAGCCCGGCACCGATAACTATAGCCAGGAGAAGGCCGTCAAACCCTCTGAACCCTAACTCCAGGGCTGAAACCATACCGATTAGGCCGGCTAGCAATCCGATTGGAAGGCCGAAGTTGGGGCCTATCCCACATTGAACCGCAGGAACCATGGCAAGGGCCATAACTGCATTCATGGCAAACCTGCTCAGGGAATTAGTCATTAAATTATGCAGGGGTAAACCTTTTATTCCGCCAAGGATGAAAAGGGCAACCACAAAACCACCTACTGTAAGCCTTGGAAGCCCTATAGTGTTAAGCACTTTGGTAAAATCCTTCAGTCTATCAGTGTCTGAATTCATCTATGCCTCCACCCTCCTCCCGGACATGGTCAGGCCGAATCTGGCGTTTGAATCATCAGGCGAAAGAATATCTACAAGTCTCCCTCCGTATATAACTGCGATCCTGTCACAGACTTTCCGGAGTTCTGCAAGTTCGCTGCTTGTAAGTATTATTGTCATTCCTTTTTCTCTGTTGAGGCTTACCAGCAGATCCAAGATTATTTCCTTGGCTCCCACATCTATGCCTCTCGTAGGCTCAGACACAAGCAGGATCTCAGGCTCCAATGCAAGAGCCCGGGCAATGCAAATCTTCTGTTGATTCCCGCCGCTAAGCCGCCTGACTATTTGATCTGGGCCGGTACATCTAATGTCCAATTCCCCAATCATCTGCCGGGCAAACTTCCGGGCGCTTTTCTTGTCCCGTACCTTGATTCCACCAGATCTGACGCCAAAGGTTTTCTGGAACATAGACTTAACCAGAGTGGCAACAACGGTTACGTTATACTCAATGGGCCGGGCAAGAATAAGCCCTACTACCTTGCGATCTTCTGAAAGAAATGCGAGTTTTCGCTGATACGCCTGTGCCGGATTGTTCAAAGGAATCTCTGCGCCGTCTTTCAGCACAAACCCTGTAGCCGGGAAGAGGCCCATTATTCCGTTACTAACACCAATCTTCCCCTGCCCTGCAAGCCCACCTATTCCAAGAATCTCGCCACGCCGGACACCAAGGGAAATACCGTGTACCTCCTCTCCCGGCATGTCCACGTGTAAATCCTTAATGTCGAGAACAATGTCTTCATCGCTTGGTTCTTTGGTTCTTTTTGCATAGTCGGGTCTTTCTACTTTGCGCCCCACCATCAGTTCTGCAATCCTGGCTATAGTAGTATCTGAAGCCCCAAGTGAGGTTACGACTTCCCCGTCCCTCATTACTGTGACGTTATCGCATATTGAAAGTACCTCGTCGAGCCTGTGGGAGATGAATATGACAGCCACTCCGGCCGCTGCTATCTTCTTTATTGCCGACAGAAGCTGCTCTGATTCAGTTTCTGTGAGCAAAGCCGTAGGTTCATCGAAGACAAGGAGTTTGACACCTTCTTTATCAACCTCACGGGCAATTTCGATAAACTGCATGTAGCCAACAGGCAATCCTGCAATTGGGAGCATCTCGTCGATTCCAAGGCCAACCATATCAAGGGATACCCTTGCATCTGAGGCAATTTTGGGCCAGTCCAGTTTCATCATGCGTGGCCCAAAAAATCTTGTTAGGAACGAATCTTTCAGTGGTTCGCGGTTAAGTTTAATATTCTCGGCAACTGAGAAGCCTGGAATCAACATGAACTCCTGGTGTACCATACCTATTCCTGATTCCAAAGCCTGGCGTGGAGAATCGAAGAACACAGGATGCCCGCAAAATTTGATTTCTCCGTTGAAGCCACCGGTGAAATGAATCACAGGCATTCCGAAGAGTATGTTCATCAGAGTGCTCTTTCCTGCGCCGTTTTCTCCAATAAGTCCATGAATTTCCCCGGGCTTGACTCTCAGTGTTACATCGTTCAATACACGGTTGCCAAAAAAGTGTTTAGTAATACCATGCATCTCCAGAACATAATCTGTCATTACCCCAACTCCCAAAGGAAAGTTGGGGAGAAGCCCCTGCCCCGGTACTCGATAGACCAATGCACAGCAGCCTGAGTTATAAATCACATGGTACGGCAACACAATACTGTAGGCGAAGCTTACAAAGCACCACCATCAGTGGCCACTGTAGCCGGCTATCAGCCCCTGCATTTGAGGGCGGACTATCTCCCCTTGCTATTTACTTGTCTTTACCGAAAACCACCGAACCAACGATACCGAGGAACATATTGCCTTCTTCGCTATACCGCTGCAACTCTACTGGGACTCCTGTTTCCTTTTCCAGTGCCTTGGATAGGTCGTCGATGTTTGTTAGTTCAGCTTCGCCTTCTACAGCCAGAATCGCCAGTTCAATTCCGCCTCTCAGAAGAGCCATGTTGATAGGTACCGGCCATGTTGCAAAACGTCCGGCTCCTCCCTTTTCAACAATCTTCTCGTCAATGGCAGCAACGATTTTGGGCATATCTCCTGCTATGCCGCTAACATCCAAACCAAGGGCTCCTGGATAACCGTGGGTGGGGCTTGGGCAACACTGCTCAGGGAAAATTGCGCCGGTTTCCAGTGCGGCTGTAATCAGAGGTTCTTGCATACCGCAGTTGGTGCTGAAAACAGCGATGTTCTTGCCATGCTGTTCCACCTGCCTGGGCACATCTTCGAGGATGAATTTCTGAGCGCCTGGAATTCCATCTGGGCCCATTGGGTCAGGAGCAGTTACAAAAATAAACTCCAAACCCAAATTCCCGCATTCTTCTTCCATTTGTTCACGCCGTTTAGCAAGAAGCTCCATGGACATGTGTCTCGGGAATGAGTAGTGGAGGAACTTCCCTGCTCCCATCTCCTTTGCCAGTCTTACAATAGAGACTCCTCTGGTGAGGTTATTAACATCCAATACCAGATCTCCCTTTGTATCCATCATGGCAGCGTCTTCGTGGGAGCTTACCACTACGATGACAATATCATCCCTGGTCTGCCGGATCTTATCAATTGCCGCGGCTGTTCCCGGAACACCCTGGCATATGGCGATGATCTTGATATCCGGATCAGACGCAAGCCCGGCCATCTGGCCAATAGTAGTCTCCTGCTCTGCCATAAAGTTGTCCGGATATGTAACATGAACAACTCTGTCGCCATACCTTTCTTTCATCTGCTCGCCTGCACGATACTCATCTTCACCCTGTGACACAGTTCCTGTAACAATTCCAATCTTGAAAGGCGTCGGAGTTTCTACGCCAGGGCCTGATTCCGGCTCTTTTTCCGGTGTGCAACTTGCCAACAACGTTAGGGCTAACACTAAAGACAACAACAAACACGAAAAACGGGAAAATTTTTTCATTTCCCTCCCCCTTTGGTTTGCGAATTTACACTATATTCGCTCATATTCACGTAATCCCCTTCTAATTACTTACAAGATGTCAACTTTTTGTGAATAGAGCCTAATTGGGGGGGAATTATGGGATTCGTGTTTGGCAAGCTCCAGCTTCTATATTCCCAGGTAATACCTGTGAATCACGAAATAAAAATGAGCACTCCTGGCTGCGCCATTAACCGGGACAGATAAAGGACTACACGGGCCGGCCTTCAAAAAACTACCGAGGCCGGTGCTCAAGCCCGAATAGATCGTCAATCTTCTCACTCATTATCTCATGTGCGTCTCTAACGGCCTGATTGTATATGTACGGCCCTACAGTCTCGATTATGAAGTCAAGCAGAAGTGATGCGTTAAAATCACTAACCTCCTCGCCTTTCTCTACTGAGAAGTAGTGTTTGATTTGGCTGACAACTTCTTGCCGTTCGATCTTGTTTAACTTGATCTCCTTCATCAGATCACCTCCAATCCACCCTAAGTTCACCTAGATCTAGCTTTAAGTCCAACCTAGATTCACCTTATGTTCACCCTAGATCAGTCACCTAACCGCTTCACTTTTCCACTCTCTCGCCGTTGGCGCAGAAGCGGGCAACAGCAGTACCAGACATCACCAAATTAACCGATTCATTGATCGTGCCTCTTACCGGGCTTTGGTCGTAAACACAGGCAAATCCTGCAGGTAGATCAAATCACCTGACTAAGAAAAGCCTTCCTTTAGAACTGCACGAGCGTATAGAACCCGGGACTAATGAGTCTAGCAGGCACCCCACTGTG
>JAXGOJ010000051.1:0-4189 GCA_040767525.1 Bacillota bacterium
GCAAACCAGGGATTGGAGAAGGCGACCTCTCCGATTACATTTCCAGGGCCGGGGACGAAGTTGATTACTCCGTCAGGAAGGCCTGCCTCTTGAAGGATCTTCATTACATGGTATGAAGAATACACTGCTGATGAAGCAGGTTTCCATATTACCACATTGCCTGCCATGGCCGGGGCGGTAGGGAGGTTTCCGGCAATGGAAGTAAAGTTGAAGGGAGTCACTGCCAGAACAAACCCTTCAAGGGGCCTGTATTCCATGCGATTCCACGAATCCCGGGTGGATTCAGGCTGTTCCCGGTAGATTTCGTTCATGAAATAAGTGTTGAATCTGAGCATGTCGGCCAGCTCGCATGCCGAGTCAATTTCTGCCTGGTTCGCGGTTTTGCTTTGACACAGCATAGTGGCTGCGTTTATCGTACTCCTGCACGAGCCTGTGATCATCTCGGCTGCCTTCAGAAATATAGATGCCCGGTGTTCCCATGGCATGGCTTCCCATTCCAGGCGTGCCGACAAGGCGGCGTCAATAGCGGCTCTTACTTCTTTTTCGCCGGCAATGTGGTATGTGCCGATTACGCAATCCTTTTTGTGGGGGATTATGCACTTACCCGTGTTGCCGGTCCGGATCTCTTTGCCGCCGATAATCAGGGGAATTTCAATGTCCTGCGTTTTCAGTTCAGCCAGACGCGCTTTTAACTGTGCCCTTTCTTTGGTTCCGGGTGCGTAAGATAGCACCGGTTCATTTTCGGGCCTGGCTATTTCGAAGATAGCATTTGACACATTCTTCACCTCTTAGTCTGATTGCTTGATTGTCCGAGTATCAGCAGAAACTGCGTCCTCAAATAACCTTCAGTATGCTTCCTTGTCTGGTACTCAGACACGAATTAGTACTTATTGCACCACACGGTTTGAGACTGACAATTCGCTGTACTTAGCTGAGATTCCTTCTTTTAGGAAAACAACCGCTTGTCGGGCATTGGCCCTGTCCTGCCGAAATAATACTTCAGGCCGCGTATGGCGCCTTGCTTCATATCACCATAATCCTACGGTATGATGGTTTTGTAAAGACATGGCCGGGACTGAGAATGGCAATGAAGGATATGTTGGTACAACTCTCATTCAGGAGAAGGGGATGCCGGTGACGAGGAAGAAAGTGGGCTTAATAGTAAACCCTATTGCAGGCATGGGTGGCAAGGTGGGGCTCAAGGGAACTGACGGTGCAGGCATTTTGAAACGTGCCATAGCACTCGGAGCCCGTCCTGAATCTCCCAAAAGGACTATGGATGCTCTAGAGGTACTGGTTCCCATCAAGGATCATGTTGAGTTTTTGACCTATCCATTGGATATGGGTGAAAACCAGGCAAGGGCCATTGGGTTTGATCCTGTGGTAATGGGCGACCTCACTGATAAAGATGAAGTTGGTGACAGTGATGTAGGTGACATCGGTCGCCAGGATGAAGAAACAGTCCCTAACACCACTTTCCAGGATACAGAAAATGCAGCAAGAGACATGCTTAGAGCCGGCGTTGATCTCATACTCTTTGCCGGAGGCGATGGAACGGCCCGGAACATATACAACGCCATCGGAGACAAGATTCCGGTCCTGGGAATTCCGGCTGGGGTTAAGATTCATTCGCCTGTGTATGCCACCAACCCACGAAGCGCAGGGCGGTTGGCTGCGAAATTCATTAAGGGCGAGGTAACAGGTGTGCGCGAAGCAGAAGTCATGGACATAGATGAAGATGCTTTCCGCGAGGGCAGGGTTACACCCAGACTGTACGGGTATCTTCGAGTGCCGTATGAGGAAAGGTTAATGCAAAACATGAAGTCAGGAAGCGTCGAGAGTGAAGCGGCTGCCCTGGATGGTATTGCCGATAGGATTATAGAAGAAATGGAACCTGATGTTGTGTACATCATTGGCCCGGGAACCACGACACGGCTGATTATGGAAAAGATGGGCCTGAAAGCTACCCTGTTAGGTGTTGATGCCGTTTCAAACGGGAGACTTTTGGTTGCTGATGCCAGCGAAAAGGATTTGCTGCATTTACTGAACCAAAAAAGGGAAATCGGAGTTAAAGCCGAAGATACACCTGGAGAATTTTCGGGAACTGGATCTGGCGAAACAGGTGAAATCGCAACCGGAACCCCGGTTGGAAATGTTGAAGTCCGCGGGGGGGAGATATACCCGGGTGTGCCACCAACAAGCACACTAACTGGCGGCGAGTCGGGGCGCACAGGTCAAACCATGGGAGTTACAGATCTATTGCTAACGGGAGCAGGACGTGCTCAAATTATTGTCACAATCATAGGCGGGCAAGGGTATGTCTTTGGCAAGAGGGAACCAGCAAATAAGCCCTGAGATAATTCGCAAGGTGGGTACTGATAATATCCGGATTGTAGCCACCCGGGGCAAACTTGATGCTTTAAACAGACGCCCGCTTCTTGTAGATACAGGTGATGATGATTTGAATCAGGCGCTGAGCGGCTACGTCCGGGTGCTTGTAAGTAACGACAGAGAAGTAATGTACCGGATAGGCTGATCGTGCCCTCAGCAATCTGAAAGAGTCTAAAAGGTCGTTTGTGCACAGGAGATAGATTGGTTTCATAAATTCAGGCTGTTGATGCTCCACAGGGTGTTCTTCGGACGGGTTCTTGCCCCGAGGTGCTCAGGGCAGGCGCCTGTCCCGAGATGTTTGCCCGGGTTCCGGTTCCAGGGTGTTTCCAATTGTTCCGGTGTTGCTTTGGTGTAAGAGCTTGTGAACTCAAACCGGTTAGGATACCGGTAAACTGGGGAGGGGTACCGTCATGAAAAGCACTGAGATACTTCCGCTGCGTCACCAGGCCAAAATCAGAAACCGGTGGCTTAAGGAACGGCTTGAGACGATTCTGCCGGCTGTAATGGACCGTGAAGGTTTCGACATGTGGATTGTAACTGCCAGAGAATACAACGAGGACCCGGTTATCATGAGCCTTCTTCCCGAACCAATGATGTCGGCTCGAAGGCGAACTATTCTTGTATTCTACAAAAGGCCCGGTGTTGAAGCCCGAGTCAACTCAAAAGTTGAATCGGCCATGGAACCCGGAGGTGTTGCCGGATTTCGTGTGGAACCAGGGGCAGGGTCAGAGCAGCCAGACTGTGCTGACCCGGCACTGGCAGTAGAGAATCTCATCATAGCCCGGAGTGGCGTGGTATTGGAAGACCTTTACCAGGCTGCATGGCCACTGGATGAGCCTGATCAGTGGCAGGCTCTCAAGCAGGTAGTGGAACAGAGGGATCCAAAATCCATAGGGATCAACATATCGAAGACTTTTGCTTTCGGTGACGGATTGACCTACACAGAGTACATGACACTCATGGAGACCCTTGGCCCGAAATATCAAGAGCGCGCAGAGAGTGCTGAACGGCTGGCAGTCGGGTGGCTCGAGACCCGCACACCTGATGAAATTCGTGCTTATACAGGAATTGTGCGGATCTGCCATCAGATAGTGGAAGAAGTTTTTTCACGTAGAGTGATTTTACCAGGAGTTACAACTCCGTCTGATGTGGCGTGGTGGATGAGGCAGCGTATTCACGACATGGGCCTCAACCCGTGGTTTCAACCCAGCGTAGATGCTCAGAGATCCGGTGCAGGTTTTGCTGATTCCGATTTGCCTATACTTCCGGGAGATCTGCTCCATTGTGACGTGGGATTTTACTATCTGGGGCTCGCGAGTGATATACAGCAAAACGCATATGTACTCAAGCCTGGGGAAGAGGCAGCACCTGCAGGATTGGTATCGGCCCTTGCCACAGGAAATCGGATGCAGGACATCGTTATGGGTCAGATGGCCAGAGGCCGGACAGGAAACGAAATCTTGCGGGACTCTCTTAATGAGGCAAAGGCCGAGGGTATAAAAGGCAGTGTGTATTGTCATCCTATCGGGTACCATGGCCATGCCGCAGGCCCAACAATTGGTCTGTGGGACCGGCAGGAAGGTGTACCGGGCCAGGGAGATTACGAACTATTCGATGACACCTGCCATTCCCTGGAACTGAATATCCGGCAGGCCATACCCGAGTGGAACGGCCAGGAAGTTCGTATGGCTCTGGAAGAAGATATTGTTTATACAGGCGGCGAAGTGTACTTGCTGGATGGAAGGCAAAAGCGGTTGCATCTTATTTGACGCTCCCCCAAGGCAAATCCTGGGGAAAC
>JAXGOJ010000052.1:0-4137 GCA_040767525.1 Bacillota bacterium
GCAACCCTCCAGTTAAAACTTCCGTCATGAATAATGATAAGGCTTTCACGCCAAAGATTCGTCAGCCATCAGAGAAGATCGTCTGGGCATTTTGGCCTAGGCATTTTGAGAAAGTGCAGGTTTGAACTACATTACTGGAGGGTGCTTTGCAGGCTGTTTCAGAAAGCTTTCCTAATAGGAATGACTACTCTCAGGGATGTTCCATTCCCTGGTTCTGATGTTATTTCAACACTAGCCCCAAGGAGTTCTGCTCTTTCGAACATTCCAACCAGACCCATCTGGCCGGCTCTCACCAGGGAGCCGGGAGCCTGGGGAGGATCGAATCCCTTACCGTTGTCTCGTAAGTATATCTTAAGGGTATTGTCCTCAAATCCAAGGTTAAGTTCAATCAAACTCGCTCCTGAGTGTTTCACAGCATTGGAGAGGCCTTCCTGAACTATCCTGAATACAGAAGCTTCTACTTCCCGGGAAAGTTCCTGAATGTTGCCGGACACCCGAAATTTTACTCTGAAACCTTCCTCTTCAGCCTGATCACAAAGCCACTCACATGCTGAAACAAAACCAAAATCGTCCAGGACAGGAGGACGTAGATTCCTGGCAAATTCCCTCAAATCCGAAATGGCCTCATCTAAAAGCAAATCAATATCCAAAAAAAGATTCCGGCTGTTGTCAGGCAGTTCAGGCAGGCGAAGAGTTTTCTCAAGCAGATCAAGCCTCCTTCTAAGTGCAACCAGGTGCTGGATTGCCCCGTCATGGAGTTCCCTGGCTATCCTTGACCTTTCTTCCTCCTGGGCCAGATCTGCAACTGAAAGATATTCACGCATTGTCTCTTCCCGGTTTCTGGAAAGATCAAGTGCTTTATCTCTTTTTTCGATTTCTTCCTGGAGCCGCTTTTCGGTAAAAGTGTCCCGGGCAATTCCTTGATGTCTGAAAAGTTCGAATCCTTGATACACAAGGGAGGCCCTTACATCCAAATTTGTCATACGCCCGCTTTTTGCCTGTATGGCCCAAGAATACTCAATATGTTTTTCTCTGTTCTGTGCCGCATGCTTTACAGTAGACACTGTCCTTGCCCATGACTCAGGCGTTACGAACTCCCCAAAGTACTTGCCGCAAAGTTCCTCAGGATGATATCCCAACATTTGCACGCTTCTGGAGTTTACATAAAGGAACCTTCCACCCCTATCCAGCACGAAAACAAGATCGCCTGCATTTTCCATGAGCATGTGGTACCGCTCTTCTGACTGATTCAGGTTTTCTATCAGAGCAGATTTCGCGGCTATCATAGCCACCTGACTCCCTATAGCCATGATGAATTCCGTGCCTGTCTGAAAAAACGGAACATCATCTTTTCTGGCAAGTATCAAAAAGCCTGTTACTTCTTCACCAAGAGTCATGGGGACTATAGCTGCAGAAGAATACTCGAACTTTCCCAGGACCGAATCATTGTATCCTTTTGCAAGAACTAAAGGAGAAAAAGGTTTAAGCGCAGATTCAATCAGGCAAGAATCTGAATCCAATCGTAGTGTAATATCAGAAGATATCAGCAAATCATCATGGGCCACCGATGAAGCCACGTATGCTGATCTTGAAGAGGGTTCATAAAGCAAAATCGCAACTGCATCTATGGGAACACTCTTTAAAATGAGCCGGGCTATGTTTTCCAAAGATTCGTCCCGGGTAAGATTTCCCCGTGTGATCCTGCCCATTTCAAGGAGAAGGAGAGTGCCTGCTTTCCATCCGGGTACATCACCCAATGGATTTCACCTCAACATCATCCTACCTGATAATACCCTTCTGCAAACCTACCACCACAGCTTGAGTACGGGATGCGACACCTAGTTTCCCGAACACAGAACTGAGGTGAGACTGAATTGTCCTGGGGCTAATTCCCAACTCAAACGCAATCTCCTTGTTGGAAAAGCCTCTGGCTGCAAGTTTGAGAATCTCAGCCTCTCTCTCCGTTAGTACCCCAGATTCCCATTCAGGAGCGGACTGAGGATCGCCGGTAACTGAAGGAACCTGAGCCCCTGCACTCTCCGAAGATAATACCCCACCATCTGAACGGCCAGAATACCTGGCAATTCTAGCGAAGACTTCTCTGGCAACGGCCGGATCCAGTATACATTCACCAAGTGCAGTGGCCTTAACGGCCTGAATCAACTCTTCTGAACGGGCGCTTTTGAGTATGTATCCAGATGCTCCGTTTTCAATCAAGCGGGAAACATAAGCGAAATCATCATAGGCGGTCAGAGCCAGGATGAATATGCCTGGGTAACTGTCTTTTATCCTTTTCGTGGCTTCTATTCCGTTCATACGAGGCATTGATACATCCATAGCAACTACATCAGGGGAAAACTTTCCGGCCATTTCAACGGCTTCAAACCCGTCAGAAGCTTCCCCCACCACCTCAATGTCTGGTTCTTCCTCCAAAAGCCTTCTCGTGCCTTCTCGCACAAGAGCGTGATCGTCGCATAAAAGAACCCGTATCTTACTCTTGCTTTGCTCCTGTGAGGGCATTTTTCACCGCCTCAATAATACCTTTACTTGTGAAGGTTGCCCCCGAAACTGCATCGACGTTTGGATCTTGAGTCTCGACTATTGCATTGGATACTCCGGAAATCGCCGCATCTGCTATTCCGTCTGTTTCCCCGTGCTCCAGTACTTTTACTTCAGTAATTTTGCCACCTTGTACAGTAACAGATACCTTTATGGCACCAAACAAGCCTCCGGTACCTTCGTAGGTTCCGTCTGCCAGTTTAGAAACATCTATGTTATCGGTGTCCATGGCAAAAGCCATTAGAGCATCTTTAACTGCATCAATTATGCCCTTGCTTGTGTAAGTAGCCCCTGACACTGCATCTACATCTACCGTTTGTTTCTCAATAATAGCATCGGGAACTCTTGAAATCGCCGCATCTGCTATACCCTCTGTTTCACTATGCTCCAGCACTTTTACTGCGGTGATCTTACCACCTTGTACAGTAACAGATACCTTTATGGCGCCAAACAGGCCCTCTCCGGTACCTTCGTAGGTTCCGTCAGGAATAGAGGCAATATCAATAACCGGTTCTCTCCCGGGGCCAACTATTTCCGAGAGAAAATCAAATGCTTTGCCGACTCCTCCCTTTACAGCTCCGGAAGATACGGTAGCACCGGAAATGCCATCTACACCGGCCGGGTTATCGATCCCGCTGAATTTGGACAAAAACACTTCGCTGTCAACACGGCTTCCGATGCCAGGTGTCTCTGACAAAGCAATAATTTTTACCTTACTTATCTTGCCGTCTGAACCGACGCCTACCATCATCTGGATAGGATTTGCACCGTATCCCTGGGATTCAACCTGCATGGCCGCGCCTACTACCTCTGCCCCGCTTTTCCCCAACCAGTAGACAGTCCCGTCTAGCTCTTGCTGCTCTATTGAAGAAGCTCCTGGAAGAACCTCCAGTGCCCCGTTCAAAAGGTCTTCCTCAGCACGTTTCTCAATTATGGGCTTGGTCTTAGCGTAAACCGCCGCCAATCCAAGACCTGACAATGCACATATAAGCGCCAGAATGAAACCTAGTTTGGCCACTTGTTTCATACCAGCCTACCCCCTCTGGATCACCAGCTCGTAAAACCCATGAATTATCATCTAAAATAATAACATATCAATGCTCATTTGTGCAGAAAGAGCAAAACTCAGGAATGAATTTGGGGCTTGCAGAAGAAAGCTCCTGGATATAGCCGTTTTCTAGTTCCAGATCGTATAATTCGTTTACAACCTCTTCATATTCTGCCCTGGTCAGAACTCTGTTGATCTCGGGGTAACTCTGGGCTTTGTGAACCGGGTAGTATTGGGCCATCAGGCTTACATAGGTGCCTTCAGGCAAATTATGCCTTATCCAACGCAAAATGCTTTTTGACTCCCGTACATGACCCGGAAGCACCAAATGGCGGACAATCAAACCTTTGAGAATAATACCATCTCGATCAAACTGTGGGGTGCCCACCTGCCGTGCCATTTCCAAAACTGCCTTTGATGCATGCTCAAAGTATGAAGGCGCCGATGAATATTTTAATGCAACATCATCTGAAAAGTACTTGATGTCAGGCAAATATACATCTATCAGATTCTCTGTAATCTTCAGTGTC
>JAXGOJ010000053.1:0-4061 GCA_040767525.1 Bacillota bacterium
ACCGAAGCAGCTGCTGACCCAAGTGCTCCAAGGGTGGCTGTTGGATGCCATATTGCGTAGTGGCTGATTCCCATATACGCCCCGCACCTGGCCATGATTTCATAACCTGCTACAACCGAAGACAGAAACTTCAAGCCACTTAAATGTAGTTTTTCAGCTAGGGCCAGGGCCGCCGGAACAACAACTACTCCAGGGTGGCCTATGCAAGCGCCGTGAACGTCATCTAATTCCACCATATGCCCTGAGGTGCCATTGGCCAAAGCTGCATTACAGGCAGGAACCTTGGCAAAGGTACCTATTACTGATGAATCAGACTCGCCTCTTTGATCAATCACCCAGCTGCGCACAATGGCACCCGGAGTTTCCCCTAATCCCGCAAGAGTCGCCCCAAGGTAATCTAGTACGCACATTCTGGCCGCCTGCATAGCAGGCTCAGGGATCTCTTCCGGTTGAAGGCCATGGGCTAGTCTGGCCAGAGTAGTGACAATTGGTAACCTGGGTTTTGGTTGTTCACTCATCCTGGGATCACCGCCCCTCTACTTGTCATAGCAAGCATTTCAGCCATTCTTACCAGGGTTATCACCGGGTTGATTACAGGCACCCTCAGGGTTTCGCCAAGTTCCAGATCAATGCGCTGAAAAGCCAGGCTCATACAGCCAAGTATCACAGCCTCGGCACCGTCTGCTTCAACACATTCTCTCCCGACCTGCGCAGCAATTCCCACAACCAGATCTCTATCCTGTCTTATGGTAAGCACAGGTATGTTCAAGGGCTTTACCGATGCCAGTCTCCCCAAAAATCCGTATCTTTCAACCTGGCTTAGTGTTGAAGGCACTGACGAATCAACGGGTGAGAGAATTGAAAACCTGTCTGCCAGAAGGCTTGCAGCGTAAATTGCACTGATACCCGGCCCTAAAACAGGTACATTGGCTGCCTGCCTGATCTCTGAAAGCCCGGGATCCCCAAAACACCCTATGGTGACTGCATCGTATCCGGCTGAATGCCTCAGGCCTTTCAAGAGGCCAGGGACTGCGTTTTTCTCGTCTTCTTCAGACTGAATCGAAAGCGGGCCTTCCGGATTAGGATGATAGTCGACTTGAGTCCCGGATGCAGCCAGTTCTTCCATTATTTGAGCCCGTCTTTTCATCTCAGCTTCGCCATTTTGGGTAGCAAGGATATTGGTTGCCGAAAGATGCAGTATACGCACGATATGACCCCCTTTCAATTTGGGTTTACCGGTGATTCCTTCCGCACTTGGATACCTTTTGACTATTGTTCACACACCTCATTAATCCCGCAGCAAGTACCTCTCTGAACTGTTCACTTCCTGGCCGCCATGACCTGTCTTAATTCCTCCCAGGCCTTCTCAAGAATTGAGGGGTCTTTCAGAAGATCAATTACACTCATAGCCATCACCTTGGCAGCATCAGTGGCACCTTTGTCGCCTACCGGTGAAAGGGCAGCTTCCCTCATTTCATTGCTGTGGCTTGCCACTTCCTCCGGGGCTATGGAAATATATACATTAACAGCCGGAACTACCTGGCTCACATCTCCAAAGTCAGTGGAGCCCCTTACAGAAACAGGCTCGTCTTGCACCTTTCGCCCAAGGGCCCTCACGTTAGCCTGTACATGCCTGGCAATAGTCATGTTGACTATGCGGTCTGCATAGCTGAAACCAGGTTCTACTTCCAATTTACAACCTGTGGCAAGGGCTCCGGCTTTGAAACAATTAAGTACCTTCTCAAAAACTCTGTCCTTGGTCTCCTTGTGAGATGCTCGCACCATGTACTTCGCTTCGGCGTAATCGGGAATCACGTTAGGTGCCTTTCCACCATGAACAATATATCCGTGCATCCTAACATCCTCGGGCACATGCTGGCGCAAAGCGCTGATGCACTGAAATGCGAGGATGACTGCATCAAGTGCATTAATCCCCTCGTCAGGATCAGAAGCTGCGTGAGATGATTTTCCATGATATTTTACGGTGAATGTAGTTGTGGCCAGGTTAGCGCCGCCAATCATGCTGGTGCCGGCTATGGGGTGGGTCATAAGTGCAGCATCTACACCCTGGAAAAATCCTTCCTTTACCAGAAATACCTTGCCGCCGCCCCCCTCTTCTGCCGGGCAGCCAAGTACCACCACATTGCCCGGAGTCTCGCCCAGAACTTTTGATAGGGCTATTCCTGCACCTGAAGCGGCCACGCCTATGATGTTGTGCCCGCAAGAGTGTCCGTTTGGAAGAGCGTCATACTCTGCTAATATAGCAATTGTAGGCCCGTCGTATTTCCCTTTCCAGGTAGCCCGGAAGGAAGTCTCCATTCCGGCAACTCCCCGTTCAACCTTGAAACCATGCTTCTCAAGAAAGTCTTCAAGGAGGGCCGCAGACTTGTACTCCTTAAAAGCCATTTCGGCATAACCATGGATTTTATGACTGGCCTCAATTAGTTCAGGGGTAAGTCTATCAACAGCCTCAATAGCACCCTTTTTCAAAAGCTCCTTGTCCACACAGGTTCCCTCCATCTTTAGAAATTTGCTTCTTTGTTCCCTATATTTCGGTCCCAGTATCAGCCACTTCAGAACTTGAGCCCGCCGTCGGGTATAGAAACGGCGGGCTTCGTATCTTTTAGCCACGAATAATCGGCAACCAGGTACCGAAAAGGAACCGCAACCTGCCAAGAACCAGAGTCAACCGGCCCATGACAGTTGCGCCAAAAGCAGCTCCAAAAGCCACCATCATAACCCACTTGCCAATCTCACCTGTAAAACCTATTACCTTACCCCATGATTGGCCTGCCACAGACTTGCTTTGCAAAAATAGGAAGTAGCTTACGGTTGAAATCGTGCCAATCACTATGATGACGTTGTTAATCGAATCCAAGGGAAGAATAGTCCCTGCTATCTGCTTTACAAAGTTGGCTGATATGGCACCGGTGATTGACACACCACTGGCCACTCCCATCATAAATCCGACGGATATACGACTTAACCATGCTATTTTCGGGAACCACCTGGTAAACAGAAACAATCCCAAAACCAGCGGGATTATCATCTGGTACTCACCTTCAGCCAGGGGAGTAAAAACGCTCTGCTTTACGTTATTCCAGCCTACTATGGCCAGATATGATACGTTTGTGGCTATTAATAGATGCTCGCCTACCCGGAATAACGGGTTTTCTTTCCAGAGATAGCTGTACGCTGAGATTGTCATTATTGCAGCTACCCAAATGCCTATCCTCTCCATCAGAGTGCCCCTCCCTTCTGGTACTCCTGGTTCTTGCCAAGCCACCACGCGATGTTACTCAGTACGATTGCCAGAATAAAGACCATGTGTCCCAGGGCAAGGGCATCCATTTGGGAAGCGCCTGGCCCAGGTGTTTTGTTGAGAAGCTCATATTCGGCCCCTGCGGCCACGCCTGACATAAGGCCCTTCAACTGGCCGGATTTGTAGTAAGGCATAAACTTGGGGCCGTCAACTGCCACAATGGACAGCACCATTGGAACACCATATTTGGCATTAATCTGCTGCAAATAGTACATTGGGTGAATTGTTGAGGCATATTCACAGAGAAAGGCAACATCCTCTATTCCTCTGAATCCATCAAACAACGGAATCTTATCAAGGGGGGTACCGTACTCATCAGTGGCATATAGCCCCCTGAAATCAGCCCCTATAGATGATATGGCGCCGTCGTTACCTGCCCGGAAGGGCATCTGCACAACATCTTTGCCATATTCATAATCATACTCCTTGGAGTAGTTCTGCCAGAGTCTTTCGGCATATACAGTACCTTCGGGCACTGTGTTCAGAAGGATTAATTTGAACCCCTTCTTCATGTAGTGCCTGTACATTGCAAGTGCTGACGCCCAGTTTTCAGGCTCGCCCATGGGCGAAATGTTAATCGACATTATGACCCAGGAGCCGGAAGGTACAGATTCGGCAAATTCATATGCGCTAATGGTCTCTTCCTTCATAGGAAGCGGAAGCCCCATTGGCTTGATCAAAGGCACAAGCAAAGCCACTACCAATAAAATCCATAGATACTTCACGTTGATGTTCATCA
>JAXGOJ010000054.1:0-3668 GCA_040767525.1 Bacillota bacterium
GAACCCGCACCACTTCAGCCTAAAACTCATCCGTTTCCGCACCACTTTTGCCCCAAACCGGTGCAGTTTCGGTGCACCTTGCCCAAAACCCAACCCGCCACCAACAAACCGGTATATATTCGCACCGGTTCAGCTCAAAACCCATCCATTTCCGCACCGCTTCTGCCTCAAACCGGTATAGTCTCGGTAGCAGTCTCGGTAGCAGTCTCGGTGGCAGTTTCGGTGGCAGTTTCGGGGCAACTACTCGGCTCTCTCAAACCTGGCTGTAAAGTGTCTGAGAACAGGTGCTTCGTATGTGAGTTTGAGCCCTCTGACCGATGAAGCGCGCTCTTTTACAGCCCTCAAAGCCTTTGCCACCAAAGCCATGTGCCTGTCTGTGTACACCCGCCTGGGTATAGCAAGCCTTACAAGTTCAAGTTCAGGCCATACATCTTCGCCTGTTTCCGGGTCCTTATGCCCGAAGGCACAACCACCCAACTCAACGCCGCGAATTCCGCCTTCCACGTAAAGCTCAACAGTCAAAGCTTGCCCCGGAAACCGGTGCCTTGGAATGTGAGGCAACAGGGCCTTTGCGTCGATATAAATCCCGTGCCCGCCTGTTGGCCGCACAATTGGAATTCCATGTTCTATCAGAAGGTCGCCCAGGTAACGTACCTGCCCTGTCCGGTCTTCCAGATAGTCTTCGTTCAAGACCTCCTTCAACCCTCTGGCAATGGCCTCAAGATCCCGTCCTGCAAGCCCTCCATAGGTTACAAAACCTTCAAATGGAATCTGCCATTGAATTGCCTTGTCGTAATCCTCACGTTTGCTGAGAGCCACAAAACCGCCTATGTTCACCAAAGCGTCTTTCTTGGCGCTCATGGTACAGCCGTCACCGTATGAAAACATCTCTTTTACGATTTCAGTAATTGGCTTATCCTGATATCCTGGCTCAAGCTGCTTTATGAAATACGCATTCTCGGCGAACCTTGCTGCATCAAAAAACACCGGGAGATTATACTTGTCAGCAATGCTCCTTACTGCTTTGATGTTTGCCATCGAAACCGGCTGCCCGCCGTTGTTGTTACAAGTTACCGTGATCAATATGAAAGGTACTTTCCCTCGGCCCCTATTGATCTCGGCCTCAAGAAGCCCAAGGTCGAAGTTGCCCTTGAAATCGGCTTCTTCGGCCACCTTGTACCCGATTTCCGCAAGGCAGTTGACAGGCTCGGCACCCCTCAGCAGAATATGGCCCTCAGTTGTGTCAAAATGCATGTTGCCCAATACCCGGTGTCCAGGCTTAACAAACACGTTCATCAAGACATGCTCTGCGCCCCTGCCCTGATGTGTAGGAACCACATACTCGTAGCCCATTACCTGCCTTATGGTGTCTTTCAGGTGAGAGTAGTTCTTGCTTCCTGCGTAAGACTCGTCGCCCATCATCATCCCTGCCCACTGATAGTCAGACATGGCAGCAGTACCGCTATCAGTAAGAAGATCTATGTAAACGGAATCCGAAGGAAGGGAAAACACGTTGTAGCCTGCTTCTTTAATCAATTCTTCTCGGATCTGACGGTCGGTAGGCTTAATCATCTCTACCATCTTGATCCTGTAAGGCTCAGCATACTCGTCTCGCCGGCGGAACATCTTGCCATCACCCTCCAGAATATTGCTTGTTTTTAGAACGCCGCTACTTTTCAGTAATTGCATTCGATAGTTTGTATTCTTCATTGCATAGTCTACGTCCTTGTTGAGTTCTTATGTTACCAGGTGACCATGTTCTACATACAATGGAGCGTACCCTGACAAGGAGGTCCTGCTACATGGACTTAAACTCATTTATTGGGATTCCGTACAAATTCAGAGGCAGGGACAAAACCGGAATTGACTGTCTCGGCCTGGTGTGGCTGTACCTGAAGGAAAGAGGAATTTTCATTCCTGACACTGACGGCCTGCCCATGGTAGAAGAAGCCCAAACCGATTACATGGAAAGGGTCTTAAGGTCCCTTGATAAGGTGGCTGCAAGGGTGGATACGCCTCAATCAGATGATATTGTGGTAATGAGACTCCCAGGCGGATACACACACCTGGGAGTCATGGCAAACAACCACAACATGCTTCACGTGCTTCTCGATGGGCCCAGTGCCTTGGTACCTGTAAGAAAATACAGAAGCCGCATCGTGGCCATATTCAGGCCCGAAAGGCGCAGGGGAAGCGTTCTCGAGTTAATGCTATCCATGTGGCCGCCAAAGCAGCCTGCAGGCAAAGCGCGGCGCAGATAGACATGCAGAGACATGCAGGCATGCAGAGACACGCATGACATGCAGAGGCCGCACAGCATGCAAAGACATGCAGGCAGATTTGCCACCCAGCTCTCGCGGCAATAATAGTTGCCTGACTCATACGTCACTACCCTCTCAAACTAGCCGGTAATGCTATTCGCCGGCAGGTATGTTTAGATCCGGGGCAAGCTCTTCCTCTGATAGCCCCAGTTCACTCCGGATGGCCCCCTCTTGTCTGGCAGCTAATATATAGAACAGAAGAATAGCTACCCCATAACAGGCCATAGATACCAAAATAGGAACAGAATGCTGCTGTGCAGCTAACCACATACCGCCAAGCCTTCCTCCCAAAGCAAACAAAGAGTTTCTGACAAGGCCCAGCAGTCCCGTAACAGTACCGCGTTCAGCAGGATCTATCGACTCCATGGCGTACGAATCGATAAGGGGGCCGGCCATGTTCATGAGCCCTGAACGAATAACAAACCCGACTATAAATAATGCTGGATAAGGGGTTATTGCCATAACCATCATGATGGGCAAAGAAAGGGCCTGAAACACTTGCTCCTCTCGACTCATTTTCCTAAGAACGGTCAAATTGCAAAACGCACTCTACCACAGGAAGACTATGGAAGTCAATCATTATTCTGAATTCTGTCACTACCTGTCTGCGTGTGCAGGCCCCTTGATTCTACTGAGCCGTCCCAGTACTTCGCAAGCCCCATTGATCACGTGGCCAATTATGTCCTTGCACGACTCTTCTTTGCTTACCATTGCTGCTACTTGCCCCGCCATGAGTGAGCCGTATTCTATGTCCCCTTCAACTACTGCGCGCCTTAATGCACCTGCCCCAAGGGCTTCAATTTCCTCCTTGAAAGCACCCCTTGACTCGGCTTCTTTGAACTGCCTAGCAAGTTTATTGTCCAGCACTCTGATAGGGTGGCCTGTACTTATCCCTGTAACAACTGCACTTCGGTCTCTTGCGGCGATAATGGCCTTCTTGTAATTGGCATGTACTGTGCACTCTTTGGAACAGACAAAACGAGTCCCCATTTGAACTCCGCATGCTCCCAGGGCAAGAGCGGCAGCCAATCCCCTGCCGTCGTATATGCCGCCTGCTGCCACTACCGGAATGCTTACAGCATCAGCAATCTGAGGAACCAGAGGCATTGTGGCAATATCACCAATGTGGCCTCCGCACTCCATACCTTCTGCTATCAGCCCATGGACTCCGGAGCGCTCAAGCCTCCTCGCAAGATTAACAGAGGCCACTACTGACAGTATCTTGATACCGGCATCCTTTAACTGAGGAACATACTTACCGGGATTCCCTGCGCCGGTTGTGACAACAGGCACCTTCTCTTCAACAGCTAAATCAATAATTTGGCCTGCAAAAGGAGACAAGAAGTA
>JAXGOJ010000055.1:0-3613 GCA_040767525.1 Bacillota bacterium
GTGAGGGCAGACGGCATTATGGTAATACCCCGGGGCAAAGAAGGCATTATGAGAGGGACAAAGGTAAAGACCCATTTGCTTAAACCCTTGGATGAAATACTAGGTACTGTAGTGGCCATAGGCAGCCACGACCTAACTCTGGACATAATTGCAACCATGCTCAGGAAAAAGCATCCTGACATGACACTGTCATCGGCCAACCAGGGAAGCCTTGGCGGCCTGTTTGCACTTAAAAGGCACGAAGCCCACATAGCAGGCACACACCTCCTTGACGAAGAAACAGGCGAATACAACATTTCCTATGTCCAAAAGTACGTTAAGGACAGAGATATCTGCTTGATAACACTGGTGTACCGTATGCAGGGGCTCATGGTCCAACCTGGTAACCCCAAATGTATAAAGAGTATTAAGGATCTTGAAAGAAACGATGTCCGGTTCATAAATCGCCAAAGAGGCGCAGGTACAAGGGTTCTTCTTGATTATCACCTAAAACTTGAGGGCATCGCCCCGGGCAAAGTCCAGGGATATGACCATGAGGGATATACCCACACCCAGGTGGCTGCCGCAGTAAAGAGCGGGGCCGCGGATGTGGGCCTTGGAGTGCTCTCGGCAGCCCGTGCCCTGGGGCTGGATTTCATCCCCTGGAGAGAAGAACGCTACGACCTGGCCATTCCAGGAGAATCGTTAGACCACCCCGGTGTGAACGCTATTTTGAAACTCATCAAGGAAGATGACTTTAAAGAAAGAGTTGAAGCCCTGGGAGGTTATGACACAAGAGACACAGGAGTGGTTCAGTGGCGCGGGTAAGTGGATCTTAGATTGGATCTTACATTGGAGGAAAATTCCTAGATGAGAGACTGTTTCGGCAGAAACATAGACTATTTGCGGATTTCGGTAACCGACAGGTGTAACCTTCGCTGCGTATACTGCATGCCGGACGAAGGTGTACCGGCTTTGGCCCACGATCAAATATTGACATACGAAGAAATCATTGAAGTCGCAGCTGTGGCAAAGGGCCTGGGAATAAAGCATATCCGGATCACAGGCGGAGAGCCGCTGGTGCGAAAAAATGTGATTTCTCTGGTTCGGGGCCTAAAAGCCCTGGATTTTCCTGATATTTCAATGACCACAAACGGAGTTTTGCTGCCGCCTCTTAGCCGCGAACTTAAAGACGCCGGCCTGAACAGGGTTAATATAAGCCTTGACACCCTTGATCCTGACAAGTTTTCTGAAATTACAAGGCGGGGCAAGTTGAAAGACGCTCTTGCCGGTATACAATCCGCGCTAAGAGCAGGGCTTGACCCGGTAAAAATAAATACTGTAATCACCGGTGACAACTTTGACGAGATCCGAAACATTGCCGCTTTAACACGCAAATGGCCGGTACACGTTCGTTTCATTGAAGTGATGCCCATTGGCCCGGATCAGTTACCGGCACATACAGGCATGGTTCCTGTTGATGCTGTCATAGCGGAAACATCCAAACTCGGACATCTTTTGCCGCTACCTGCGTCTGTATCAAACCGGCATAGCCCAGATGCAAGCGCAGCAGGTGAAACATCCGCCTCTGGAGGGCCCGAAGGAACCCGAACCACTGTGGATCAGGGTTCTGACATGGCCTTTGAGCCTGAATTGGTTCAATTAAGAAGTGCCGGCCCTGCCAGGACTTTCAAACTCTCGGGTGCCCGGGGAACAATAGGTTTTATAGGCGCCATATCTCACCCATTCTGCAGTTCATGTAACAGATTGCGCTTGACTGCAGACGGAAAACTCAGGCCGTGCCTTGCTAGTGACCATGAAATCGATTTGATGCCCGTTTTAAGACAAGCCATGCAAGGGCAAGAAACTGCAAAACAGGTAACACCGGGACAAACCCAAACCTCTCATTTCCTTGAACCGGAATACCTCAAGTACCACCAGGAAACAATTTCGGCAAAAGGTCTGGAAGATGCATTCCGCCTTGCCTTGAGCCTCAAACCCCAGGGACATGACTTGACAGAAAATCACGGCCATGCACGGCGGATGTGCCAGATTGGGGGGTGAATCAGGCGGCAATGGAAAATGAGGTTAGAATTACCGCTACCACAGCCCCCGGGGGTCTCACCCACCTTAAACCCGGAGGTGGGGTTCATATGGTAGACGTAGGCCCCAAGAAATCAACTTTCCGCGAGGCTGTAGCACGAGGCTCGGTAAAGATGCAGCGTGAAACACTGGAGCTAATCACCGCGGGCAAAATGCCTAAAGGCGACGTTATGGCAACTGCTCAGATAGCCGGAATTATGGCTGCCAAGAGGGCCTGGGAACTCATCCCTTTGTGCCACATTCTCAATCTGTCAGGTGTAGATGTAACTCTTACGCCCAATAGCCGCTCATCATGCATTGATATTCAAGCAGTAGTAAGGGTGTTTGGCAAGACAGGAGCAGAGATGGAAGCCCTTACTGCAGTATCAGTGGCAGGCCTGGCAATATACGACATGTGTAAAGCAGTGGACACTTCAATGGAGATAACAAATATCAGGCTGATTAAGAAATCCGGGGGAAAAAGCGGAACGTTTCTAAGGGAAGGTGAAGTTTTGTGACAGATAATGGCACAACTTCCGGAGCCGGAGAAAGAGCCAGGCAAGGAACCGTCATTGCTGTGTGTACAAGTGAGAAAAAGGGTACACGGAAGAAAAATGTTGGCCTGGCCGATTTCAAGGTGGGCCATGGAATAACAGGCGACGCCCACGCAGGCCCATGGCACAGGCAGGTGAGCCTTTTGGCCGAAGAGAGTATCGAGAAGGCAAGAGCCCGGGGGCTGAACGTGAACCCTGGTGACTTTGCAGAAAACCTGACCACCCGGGGAATAGGCCTTGTTGCACTGCCCATAGGGACACGCCTATTGGCAGGCAGCCAGGCTATGCTGGAAGTCACACAGATCGGAAAAACATGCCATAGCAAATGCGAAATCTTCCGCCTGGCCGGCGACTGTGTCATGCCAAAGGAAGGAATCTTTGCTCGTGTTCTGGTAAGCGGGCAGATCAAGTCCGGGGACCTTATCAAGGTAGATAACTCAAACCGGATCGCCATTGTCACCGTGAGCGACAAAAGCTCCCGGGGTGAACGGGAAGACAAAAGCGCCGGAGTAATCAGGCAAATCATTGAGGACATGCCCGATCCCCTGGGTAAAGTGGTATCTTACTCAGTAATTCCTGACGAGCGCGGCCTTATTTCAACCGAGATTGCAAAACTTAGCGATGAACTGGCCGTTGATTTGATTTTCACCACCGGGGGCACCGGCCTCGGCCCCAGGGACGTAACGCCTGAAGCAACTCTTGACGTTATAGACCGCCAGGTACCAGGGTTTGCTGAGGCCATGAGACTGGAAAGCCTGAAGTATACCCGAAAAGCCATATTGTCCCGGGGAGTATCCGGGATCCGGAGAAAAACCCTGATAATTAACCTCCCCGGAAGCCCCAAGGGGGTGAAGGAAAACCTGCAATCAATCCTCCCTGCTCTTCCCCATGGGATTGAAACTTTGAGAGGACTGGCATCTGAATGTGGGGGCCCGGCTTGAAAATGTTTGTGCCAGCAACTACATAGCCTAAGAATACCGGTCAGGGAAGTGTCATAT
>JAXGOJ010000056.1:0-3109 GCA_040767525.1 Bacillota bacterium
AAGACAGTGACTTATCTGCAGAAAGCACTACACAAGACTTGGCCCTTACGTACTTGGCGCTCGGGCTAAGGCCCCTGGGTAACCTGGGGTTTCCTCTGATAATATCTGAACCTGCCTTGCGAAATGCGTCTATCATCTTGTCGCAGGCCGGGTACTGACTGGCTGATTCAGTCACAAAAACGGTCCTGGGAACAAAAACATCTTTCATAAACAGTAGTATTCCTTTTAAGATCCAAATTCAGTCTCCCAAGAGCCCGCGTCATGTACCACGACCTTTAACAGGGCGAAGGAATCCTACGAAGGCTTGGTTCCAAATGAGATTTTATGAATCTGCTTACAAGGTGACAATAGCATTGCCCGGTAGCAATTTGCTGTTTTCTATTGACGTACAAGATTTTGTGCATTATCGTTGCAAGTTGAAGGAAATCTTTAGACCCTGTCGAATTGAGATGGGATGACTCATGAAGGATTTTGCACTAGGAGTTGATATGAGAATCTATGTAGCAATTAAGAATCAACGAGCCCGTACTTAATTAAGCCGTGTCAGCGAGCTCGGCATTAAGGAGGAAAAATCATGAAATTGGACTGGCCAAAACGTCTTTTGCTCGGTTTTCAGCACACCCTCGCCATGTTTGGAGCCACAGTTTTAGTGCCGTTCCTCACCGGTTTGGATATCTCAGTTGCACTTTTTTCAGCAGGAGTAGGAACCCTTCTTTTCCACATGCTCACAAAGAGAAAAGTTCCTGTGTTCCTTGGAAGTTCGTTCGCTTTTATCCCGGCAATACTGTCGGTGAAAGCCATGTACGCAACCCCCGGAGATCCTAATGCAGGACTGCCTTACGCAACCGGCGGAATAATCATCGCCGGACTGGTCTACGTCCTGGCGGGAGGACTGATTAAGCTTTTTGGGCCCAACGTGATGAAGAGACTTCTGCCTCCTGTAGTTATCGGCCCGGTGATTATAACCATCGGTTTGACCCTGACACCTGTTGCATACGGGATGGCCCAGGGGCACTGGGGCGTTGCCCTTATCGCAATGCTTACTGTCGCCCTGGTGACTGTGTTTGGAAAAGGTCTGTTCAAGAGCCTTCCAATTCTAGCCGGAGTAGGGACAGGCTACCTTGCTTCTTTTGTCTTTAAACTGGCAGATGTAACCCCTGTAGCACAAGCTCCTATTTTAGCTCTGCCACAGTTTATGACGCCCAAATTTTCCCTGGATGCCATCTTGGTGGTTGCACCTGTTGCCCTGGTGACTTTAGTCGAGCACCTCGGCGACATCACCACGATCAGCGCTACAGTGGGACAAGATTTTATCCAAGACCCCGGGCTTCATAGAACGCTTCTTGGCGATGGCCTTGCAACATCACTTGCAGGATTAGTTGGAGGGCCGTCAAATACAACTTACAGTGAAAACACGGGAGTCCTTGCAGTTACAAAGGTGTTTGATCCAGTAGTCATGAGGATAGCAGCCATCTTTGCCTTAACCATGTCGATTTTCGGTAAATTCGGCGCCCTCCTTTCAACAATACCTGAACCTGTAATGGGCGGCATTTCAATAATCCTCTTTGGGATGATTGCGTCTATTGGCATGAGGGTTATGGTAGAAAATAGAATCGACTTTTCCAGCGGAAGGAATATGCTGATTGCAGCGTTTGTGCTGACTATTGGAATGATGTCAGTCCTTGGAGAAGCCAATCCTGCCGTTGTTAAACTCGGTGTCATCAATCTCGAGGGACTGAGCCTGGCAACAATAGCTTCGGAATAATACTTAACCTGGTCTTACCTGAGAAAGCCTGCAGCAGACCTAAAGCAAGCGGGAGAAAGAATCCAGCAAAGGTCGGTAAGAAATAGACAGCAAGCATGGTATAGCCGGTCTGTGGGAACACAGCAATGGGAAAACATCAATAGGAGAATAGCAAAGTGGCTGACTTGTAAGCCTTACTGGCCGGGATGGTAGACCGGGTCAGAACGATAAACAGGCCAGAATGTAAACAGGCCAGGGTGCGATCCATCCTGGCCTTTTCAATGTGAACACCTGGAATGGTAATGACTATCATTCACCTGCCCTATCTATACTCACCCACCGGACTGATTGTCCTGATAACCCAGATACCGTCTTCTCCTTGCTTGTCGGGCTGGTAAAGGGTGATTACATATGTCTTTCCGTAATCAACCTGTACCGAGGTATATCCCTGTGTAGGGGCCAACTTGTACTCAAGGTTTGGCAAAAACCCTCGGGCAGGCGCTTCTCTTTTTGCTACCTCAAGTGGGTCTTTACGCCACACCTCTTGGCCAGAATCAACCCTCTCCTGAAGCACTTTTGAACGCTCCTCACTGACAAAGAAGTCTCCCTGCCGAATTGCACGTCCAAGGGGCTCGCTGACATCGGCATGGCCTGCAAGGGTGTCTATCTTCCGGCCCTCGACCAGAATCTGCACCTTCTGAACATTGGACAGCTCAGTAAGGGAGTTGACCAAAGACAAAATAGTCATCATCTCCCCTGTACTGCCTCCGCCATGCTTGCTTACCAGTTCTTTAGAAAAATTAGCCAGTGCCAGGCCGTCAGTAACCTGTACTGAGATAAGGTTTGTATCAGCTGGAAAAGTCTTTCTCAAGAGAGGATCTTTTGGGCCTTTCAGAAGCTCTGTGACTACCAGTTCTTCCATTGGCTGCCTCTGAGACGGATCACTTGCCACCTCTACCTCTCTCCTCTCAGGCAAAACTTCCATTGCCTGATCGTCAGCAAAATAAAGATTTACTGTAACCGTATCTTTTGACGGGACCGGCGATACCGGATCTCCCGGAAGCTGGCCAGACGCCCTGGGAGTACAGGCGGCCAGGGATGTGAATAATAGCGCCGCCAAAAGCATAATCAAAACCGTAAACATCGGCCGGCTTATGGCATTTCCGGATCGAGCTTGCGTACTCCTGAACATGTGATGTTCCTCCTTAGAACATTCTTAGAACATTCTTAGAACATTCTTGAACCTTCAAACCAACGAGTCTTCCTATCAACCATATTGTGGCGGATAGATCTTTCAAAATAGTCTCGGTGTGTAACGATTCTGTAACAGATGCAGCATTGCTTTAAGGATCCTGCCATATGGCC
>JAXGOJ010000057.1:0-2498 GCA_040767525.1 Bacillota bacterium
TCTCTCTACCCTGCATCCCCAAGGGCTTGAAACGATCGCCGGGCCTTCTTGTCCTAAGCCTGATACCATCTTCACATTTATTGTAATCCGTCCACACGCCCAATTCCAGCATAAAAACCAGATTTACGTGACCAGGCGCGTTTTTCAAACCTTTTCGAGGCCGGTCATTGGCCAAATCAAGGCCTTCAGGCTTATCAAATACTCTGGTTGAAACACAAAGCCCCAATTCAGGGACAGCTGTTAAACCCGGTACTTTGAGTGAAATATCCAGATCCTTCGGGGGAGGTGGATAAAAGCCTATTTGCCCCAGATGCCTGTGAGCAGTTACGTCCCCTGGAAGAGAGACAGTTTCCTCCCCAGGGTCAAGAACCTGCATTACATGATCGACGTTCAGATTCCCTGTCTCTCCGGCGCATTCGCGCCATGCTTTTTCCAGAACCCTTGAACTCAGGGCTTTTGGCAAACTCTGCAACTTATCGTCGTCTACCAAAGTTACTCTTCCTTGTTTCATGGATATTCCGGCAAAAACCATGGTTGCCTCTTTTTCAAGAAACTCTGAATCCCACCTCAGTACTTGAGCAGTCCGGGACAACGTCTCGACAAGTGATGGGTTAAGCATGCCGGCCATCTCTGGAAGAATTTTGTACCTCACCAGGTTTCTTGTATACTTTAGGTCAAGATTATATACGTCGGTTATAACCGGAAGTTTTCTTTTCAGGCAATATTCTTATATTAATCTCCTTGAAATATGGATAAGGGGCCGTATGATGCTGTCGTTGACAGGAGGAATTCCAGCCAAGCCCTGTGTACCGGCACCCCGGGCAAGCCTCATAATCACAGTCTCAGCCTGATCGTTCATATGGTGCCCCATAGCAATTTTCTGTGCTTCTATTTGCTCTTTGAGCTCAAAAAGAAACTTGTACCGGGCTATTCTGCCCGCTTCTTCAACCCCTATTTTAAGAGTTTCAGCCAAACGGAACACTTCTTCGTGCTCCACTGTAACCTGGATACCTCTTGACTTGCAGAAATCCACAACAAGTTGAGCATCTTTGTCAGCCTGCTCGCCGCGCATGTGGTGGTGAAGATGGGCAACGTGAATACCGAAATCAAATTCATCAAAAAGAAGAAGTAGGCCGTCGAGTAAACACATGGAATCAGGCCCGCCTGAAACAGCACAAACTACGGTATCGCCTGATTCAATCATATCATGCCCTTGAATTGCAGCACGCATCATATTCAGTACTTTGTCCACGGGATCCCTGACCGTGTAAATCACCTCGTTGACACATGTTTCCACAAATACTCATACCACGAATGGGAGATGTTATCAAACACTCTCTATAAGAGCTCCAACCACTGTTATGTCATCGTCAGGTGTCTGCCTCTGGTAACGGAGGCTGTGATTTACCAGGGATTTTACACAATTGTCTAAATCACTGTCTTTCAAGCGTCCCAGTCTCGTCATGATCATCTGCTCCGCCCTTGCAGGTACAGGGCTGGACCTGAAAAGACCGTCTGAAACAAGGAATATCAGGTCTCCCGGGCTAATCGGTTCGCTGGTGCCATAGCAAAACAAATCTGTAACTGCCCCTGCCGGAGGCTTTGAACCCCTGACCACCAAAACATTTCCATCGCCTTTCCTGATAAAGGAAGGTGGAGCACCTAACTTGTAGAAATAACCTCTCTCAACTCCTGCGTCAATTACAAGGCAATCCAAAGCAACGAAACTGTCAGGCCTCCACGCAAGATACAAAGCGGAATTGAGAAAGGATATACAGGAAGCATGGTCTAACCCACAATCGATTAATGCTTTCAACAAGACTATGGCATCTTTACTCTGTCTGGCCGCAGCGTCCCCCTTTCCCATTCCATCTGCCAAAACCACAAGGGTTTTTCCGCCGTCAAGATCATACCTGAGCCACATATCTCCCGGCTTATCAACCCCTGAGGCAGGAATTGTAGTGCCCTTTACAGATAATCTCAAAGGCCGGGCTCTGGTTGACCCGGTACCGGTGCCGGCCAATAGCCTGTCGCTTGATAGCAATTGGCCAAGACATTTATATTGAAAGGCAAGGCAATCAGAAGTCTCCGAGTCAATTGAAGCAAGACGCTTTTCCAGTCGTTGGATTTGCTTTTCGTGATTAATCTGAACAATCAATTCTCTAAACCTATGGCATCTGTCAGCAATAACTGAATCATTGGGAGCCAGGCCCAATTTCCCTGTTAAGCGGGCTTTACGAGCCAGGTCGACAAATCCTTCGTAGGTTTGGCCAAAATGCTCCTCCCAGCAGAAAGGCCGGTTGCCGCAATCATCGCAGACCTTTTCAACAAGTTGCTTGACAATAGAAACATCCCCATCTCCGTGAGGCATACCTCCTTGAGGGGCCCTGGTATATCTTTCTGTGCTTTTACCCCCTGCTAACGGTCCGGCTCTATCTGAAGCCCCGCTAAAAAGCCGGTCGCTTCCCTTAGGCCAACGGATAGAGGGTGCTTCACCG
>JAXGOJ010000058.1:0-2463 GCA_040767525.1 Bacillota bacterium
TGTGCTCAATTTCCACTACCAATCCGTAGGAAGAAGACTCTCTTATGCCTGTAATGATTCCGTCCATCACTGAAGCTACTTTGTCCCCTTCAGGCGAATCGATGTCTATTCCTTGGTGAAGGGACATCCCAGGCGCCTCAATGTTGGGCCTCCATCCAAAATAGGATGTGACTTCACCGTCGCACGGCCACACAAGGACATTTTGTTTTCCTGAAACCCTCTCTGCCCAAAAGCCTCTCAGATCTAACCTGGAAAGAGATGTAACTGTCTCAGGAAGTTTTGCAATCCATTCCTTCACATCCTGGTAAGTTACGTCTTTACTGACTGCGTCTCTGGAAAGGGCCACTACTTCCACTGATGTTTCGGTATTCGATCTTGAAACCCCAAAGAGAACGCAGAATACGAATGCAGATACCAATATTTGCCATGCCCAGGAGGGAAGGGGCTTAAATGATTCGGCCTCCCTTTGCCATCTGCTCCTGTATGCCTCTTTCCCGCTTTTCCAAGCCATTTGTCCCACCTCACTTCAAAAAAAGGTTATTATTAATAAGTAGGAGATATGAATGAAGGAACAGAGGGCAAAGACATAAGTTTGAAGTTCGGCTGAACGTCGGAAATTCAGCAGCGTTTGCCGGAATGGCAAAGGGCCCTCTGAGGCTCAAAAGTATAAATACACCATAGACTGGAGAGGAGTTTGACCCATTGTCTGTACCCGATGCTTACGCCAATGAACAAGTTCTTTGTGTGCCCACCAGGGACCTTTACGCAAAACTAGGTGCCTGGCGCGGCTTGAGAAAGCCTGCTTCAGAGGTTTGGCAGATTATCGCCAGAAAATCAACTTTTAAGCCCAGGGTTCTTCTTGAATCGGACCCTTCGTTTAAACAGCTGATCTCATATACTCTTTTCATATCAGGTAAAAGAGCGTTCGTAATGAAGCGCCTGAACACCCAGGGCGAGAAAAGGCTAAGGGGACTCTTGTCAGTAGGAGTCGGCGGGCATATGAACCCGGTGGAAGAGATCAAGTGGCCCGGTAGAAGGCGCATAGGAGATCTGAAGAATTTGGTAGGGCTGAACACTCTTCGAGAGATACGTGAAGAAGTTATTCTTGCCGGAAACCCTTCTTTGGGTATAATAGGGTTTCTTAACGACGACGAAAACGAGGTAGGCCAGGTTCATTTAGGGGTGGTTTCTGTAGTACATTTGCCTTCACCTATTCTGGCGGTAAGAGAAACTGACAAAATGATTGGCACCTGGGTTGAGCTGGGCAAACTCAGCAGTATGGGCACCTTTGAAACATGGTCATCCCTGGTAATGCAAGGACTCGTTTGACTCTGTTACCGGGAAAATGTGCCCTGGCACCATAGGCCCACCGGGCCTGCTATAATCCTTCCAAGGAGGTGACGTTGGTGACCAGAGGCGATAGAATCCTGGTGCTTTCAACTGTGCTGATAACCATACTTGTCTGGGCAGGATTCACCTACCTGCCACCGAAACAAGAAAACCCGGTGGCTGTTGTCACAGTCAACGGGAAAGAAGTCTTGAAGCTCCTTATTGGCAAAGAGTCTTTAAGTCAAGTAACAATACCAATCCCCAGGGGTGAAGCCACTTTAGAATATGGGCAGGGCAAAATCAGAGTGCTGCCCCTGAATCACCATGTATGCCCCAATGAAGTCTGCTGGAGAACCGGATGGATTTCGGTTTCAGGCCAATCTATTGTCTGTGTACCCAATCACATGGTAATTACTCTTCACAGTTCAAAGGTGGAAATAGACTCAATAGTTCGTTAAGATAATCCCCCAGGCAGACTGAATCGCCTACGCCTGCCAAGCCCTTTAAGCTATTCTACCTTAGCCTGTCAATAAGGCCCCGGTTTCTCAGCAAGAACAACAATACCGGCAATCCCAGAACATAGCAAGAAACAGCCTGGCCCAGGAAGATGTAGCCAAAGACAGGCCAATAGCCAAGGCCGCTCAATGGAGCAACATAGGAAGAGACTATAAAGGCATTAACAATTACCGGAGGTAAGGGCGCAAGATAAGGGTTTGGCATTCTCTCGGTAATAAAACCACTAATAAGGCTTGCCACGGCACCCAGGGTAATATCCCAGATAAAAAAGGGACTGGCGAGATTGGCCAGAATACACCCGATGTAAAGCCCCCATTTAGCCCATGGAAACAAGAAAGGCAATACTGTAAAGATTTCTGCAACCCTTACCTGAACAGGCCCGTATCCGAAACCGGAAAACGGCGGAAGTACGGTAAGGACGGCATATACGCCGCCCAGAAGAGCTATTCTCGTAAGAGTACCCGGTACAGGCCTGCCGTTGCCTCTTTTTTCAATTCGGAAACGGTTTTGGTTATCCGGTGCTTGCTCTTTGGACTGATTGGGCCCTGCCATCTACTTTCCAAGTCTCCTTATCATGTTATCTTAACCCCTGGCAATCCTCTGCCACTAAACTCTTCC
>JAXGOJ010000059.1:0-2312 GCA_040767525.1 Bacillota bacterium
ACCATTTATACATAGCGATGCCAAAATAGAATTCGGTATAAGCATCGGAGTGGCATCATGGCCGGAGCACGGAGAAACAAGTACCGACATTATCCGCATGGCTGACAAGGCCATGTATCTAGCAAAAAGAAGCGGAGGAAATACAGTCCATACCGCGGCTAGCCTGTAATGGTGCCATTATCCAATGCCTGGTTCCGATATCTGAGAAACAGTATGAAGAGCAGGACTCAAGAGCTTCCGTCCCCCAAATCAAAACTCACCGGTTAAGATTCGGTGGTTTACGTGCTTGTGTGGCTTGCTCAAACGCGTAAGCAAACCTCACAAGCAATGGCTCAGAATAAGCTCCGGCAGTGAAAGTGACTCCCACAGGGCGTCCTGCCCCAGTGTAACCTGCAGGCACCGAAATCGAAGGGTATCCGGCCCTTGCCGAAATGGCAGAGTTCATCTTGTGCGGGAAGAAAAGCGCATCTACGCCATATTGCTTCAAAGCACAGTCTATTCCTTTCATTCGAGACTCTTCTTCTTCTCTGGCCCTGCCCAAAATATATTCGGTTTCAGTAAGGGTCCCACTGGTTTCTTCCGACTTGACCAGAACAGTCTGCCCATATTTAAGCATCTTATCAGGCTGACTTTGGTTGAACTCGACCAATTCCTTGAGAGAATGTACAGGTACAATTGGAGACAAACGTGACAAGTACCTGTTAATTGCTGGCTTGAATTCATATATCAAACTAAGAGATTGCCACGATGATTTTGGGTCTAACATATCAACATCTATCACACAAGCCCCGGCATCTTGTAGGGCCTGCTTTGCAGCGGCGAAACCGGCAAGAAAATCTTCTTCCGAATGGTCGACAAAAGACCTGGCAATACCTATACGAGCTCCCTTCAGTCCGTCACTGTCCAAAAACTGAGTATAATCACCATAGGTCCGGCCTTCACTTGAGTAAGTGGCCACATCTTGCTGATCAATCCCTGCCAAAACGCCCAAGAGAATAGCGGCATCTTCAACGGTTTTGGCCAATGGCCCAGGAGTGTCTTGAACATGTGAAATAGGAATTACGCCTGTGCGGCTCAGAAGGCCCACAGTTGGTTTTATCCCCACTATCGAATTGTTGCAGGCAGGGCTCAAGATAGAACCTGAAGTTTCTGTTCCTACTGAAGCCGGAACAAGGTTTGCGGCTACTGCAGCTCCGGACCCAGAGCTTGAGCCGCCCACCTCATGCACCCCCGGCCCGTAAGGGTTCTTCACTTGGCCACCACGGGAACTGTACCCGTTGGGCATGTTGTCAGTCATGAAATTTGCCCACTCTGTCATGTTGGCTTTGCCCAGAATAATGGCCCCGGCCTCACGCAGTTTATTAACAATAAACGAATCCCCTGGGGCATATGAATCGGCAAGGGCCAGTGACCCTGCACTGGTGTGCATCATGTCACCTGTATCGATATTGTCCTTTACCAGGATAGGAATACCGTGAAGGAGCCCTCTTGGCCCTTTCTTCCTGCGCTCCTGATCAAGGGCTTCGGCAGTAAACAGAGCTTCTGGATTTGTCTCAAGAACTGAATTCAGGGCAGGGCCGCCGTGGTCGTAAAGGGCAATCCGTTTCAGGTAAGCCTTGACCAGTTCTCTGGAAGTCAATTTGCCCGAAGCCATCATTTCTTGAAGCTGCATTATAGTGGTTTCTTCAACAAAACCGTCAGTTGGTGGAGTTCCTTCATTCATTCACAAAACCTCCAATTTCCTTTCATAAGCAAACAAGGTGCGCTTTGAGGCAAGTAAAATATGGAACATCTGCGCCTATCGGACAGTTAGCATCCAAATTTGGTTCGGTAAACAAGGTAGGCGCAGCTCAACAATTTATAAGCCAGGTTATTCGTGAGCAACTTTACTTGTTTGGACTCTTCAAGAAACCTGGGCAAACGTTCTTCAATTTGCTGTCACAGGTCTAGAACCTGTGATTGGTGTCACATTAGCCCTTGCCTGCTTAATAAAGGAGCTTGTGATTGTCCCTTAATGAAATCTTCGACTAAGACAAGGAAAATCCTGTTCCGGGGTAAGCATTGCCCGGTGAAGGCAGTAGGCATGGAAAGGAACCGTTGGTTGCCGGTAGGGGTGTCGCTCTAGAGGACAAGTCCCGGGGGAAGGTGTGTACACGGCGACGCGGTAGAGGCTGAAGAGTGCGCCAGACGACAGAGCCCCGAGAAAGAGCCTATATAGCAACATGGCCGAGGTTTGGGTGTCGCTCTGGGGAACACATCCGGGAAGTAGTGTTTCTGTAGCGGCATGGTTTCGATTGAGGTGTCAGGATTGA
>JAXGOJ010000060.1:0-2269 GCA_040767525.1 Bacillota bacterium
AAACGCCCAGTAACCTGTATGCCCCAGAGCAACACAGGCCATAGACATAAGGGCAAAGTGTCCTTTTCTTCCTTTAGCCAGTGAATATACATAGTGGGACACAACCCCGATAAGAATCCGTGGCAAAAAGGCTATCAGAGGGTTGGTGAACATTAATTTGGCCACAGGATTCGCCTGGGTCTGGGCTCTCCAAAAGCTGAAACCGCCGAAAATAGCACCAACAATACCGCCGGCAACAGGCCCTTCAAAAATCCCTGCCAAAATAGTGGGTATGTGCATAGTAGTCGCCGAACCTGCCGGTGTGGGCACAGGAATAAAGCCACCTACAGGCATAAATCCCAATGCCACTGTCATAGCTCCAAGTATACCTACCAAAGTGATCTGACGTACAGACAACCTCACTCAAGAGCACCTCCGTTCCGGCTTCCTCTCCGAAATGCCGTTCGAATAATGGTGAAACTCTGTTGTGCCCGGGCAGAGCCTATGGGTATAGGGACCGGAGTCTCCCATCGCTCAGTGCTCTCTTGCCCAATGCACGCTCTGACAAAACCGGACTAATGACTGTAACCGGGCCTTGCCAAAACTTCACTCTTTCAATTGTATATCAGCCTTTGCAGGAATTCCACACAACCCTTTGCTTGACGTTACAGCATCGAGAACGGCCGCAGCTACGGCTTCTTGAGCAGCCACACCAATTTGAAACACCAGTGATGCCCTGAATTCACCAAAGGCTGCGCTATTCTCTGGAGCATGCACTTTTCCGGTGGAAAGAACAAAAACCGTGTCTCCGTCAAAAGGAGTAAATGATGGCCTTATTACTCTGGCAAGCCCGCCCGTTGCCATAACAGCAACTCGCCGGCACTCCTCCTTGGTAAGGCCGGCATCGGTGGCCACCACACCTATTGTGGTATTCCTTCCAATCAGATCACAACCAGGTGCAAGGATGCCTGAAGTCTTATGGAAAGGGCCCAGAAACTTCCGGTTCCGGCGATCATATGCACCTGCCAGCTGCCTTCCGGTCCCGGGATCATAAACGTCTCCTGCTGCATTAACTGCAGCAACACACCCTACAGTAAACCCGCTTGAAAGGTTCAATGCTGAATTGCCAAGGCCTGATTTCATCATGTAATGTGGCCCCATAAGTTTGCCTACGGTAGCACCTATACCTGCACCCACATTCCCTGACCCAGGATCGGGCCTCCCGGCATCGAGGCAAGCCCTGTACGCCATCTCTGGAGTTGGGCGGCTTTTTGAATCGCCTATGCCCAAATCAAAAATGACTGCCCCTGCAACAATAGGCACTTTTGCCACCTGGGTATCAAATCCAATGCCTTTTTCTTCAAGATACCTTACAATACCCTCTGCAGCATTCAGCCCGAAAGCAGAACCCCCTGAGATAAAAACACTGTGGACTTTTCCAACAGTAAAAGAAGGCTGCATGAGATCCGTTTCCCGGGTACCGGGTGCTCCCCCAAGAACTACCACACTGCCTGTAGCCCCGCCTTCACATAAGACAACAGAAAGCCCGGTAACGCCTTTCCCATCACCGGCATGGCCCAGCTTAATCCCGTTTACATCTGCTACAGAACCCATATGATTCCTCTTTCAGATTAATGTTCTTGGATTTAAGGGGCTGCGCGGCAAGATATCGCCATACAAAACCCTGCGTACACAGGCGAAATCAGCCGCACAGCCCTACCATGTTATTAATTTTGCAAGATCCTTAGAACAAACCGAGAATCTTGCCGTCCTCATCAAGATCCATACCTGCTCCTGCCGGATGTGTAGGAAGTCCAGGCATGGTCCTCATCTCACCAAGGAGGGGATACAAGAACCCTGCACCCATAGACGCCCTTACCTCCCTGACTGTGACCCTGAAGTCCCGGGGACGCCCTTTAAGTTTGGGGTCATGGGACAAAGACAGGTGGGTCTTGGCCATACAAATCGGCAGTTTACTAAAACCGAGCCTGGTATAACGTCTTATCTGCCGGTTAGCCAGGGGCAAGTAATCTACTCCCTCAGCTCCGTAGACTTTAGCTGCAATTGTTTCTATCTTCTCCTTAATTGGAGCATCGAGAGGGTACAAGAAATGGAAATCAGTCGGCTCTTTCTCGGTTACATCGATAATTGCTTTAGCGAGGTCCAAACCACCCTCTCCGCCTTCAGCCCATACCTTAGATACGACTGCTGCTGAGGCTCCCATCTTTTTGGCGCGGTCCAAAACAAACCGGACTTCCTTGTCGCTGTCTGTGGGAAAATGGTTAAGAGC
>JAXGOJ010000061.1:0-1843 GCA_040767525.1 Bacillota bacterium
TGCGGGAAGCTGGGACCATATCCTTGGGCCCGGAACCGGTATTTGGATATGTGTTTGGCCGGGAAATTGAAGTAAAAAACCTGAGAATCATCCTTTCCGGAAAGCAGGCTTTTGTTCCGGAAAATGAGATATCAGAGAGGTTGCGTGAAAGTTATGCCTAAGGTGGCTGTTTTAGGTCAAAGAGATGCTGTTTTGGGATTCAAGGCTAGCGGTGCTGTGGCATTTCCCGCTGACAACCCGGCCGAAGCCCGGGAGCGGCTTGGTTCCATATTAGAAGGGGACTATGCGATTTTGCTGGTCACCGAGGAAATTGCACAAGTTCTTGAAAAGGATCTTGAGCCTTTATACAGTATGCCGAAACCGGTAATCACCATTTTGCCTGATGCCCGCAAACCTCAGGGTATAGGCATGGCACTTTTGCGCAAGCGTGTTGAGCGGGCAATCGGAGCGAACATATTGTTCAAGGGAGAGGAATGATGCGGCATGGCAGGAAGCCAGATTACGGGACGGATTGTTAAAGTATCCGGGCCTTTGGTGGTAGCCTCTGGGATGGCCGGCTGCCGCATGTTCGACGTTGTAAGGGTTGGCGATAATAGGGTTATAGGCGAGGTTATCGAACTTAAAGGTGATACCGCTTCAATCCAGGTATATGAGGAAACATCAGGGGTAGGCCCTGGCGAGCCGGTGGTGTCAACCGGTGTTCCTCTAAGCGTCGAACTAGGGCCGGGGCTTATCGGAGCAATGTTTGATGGAATTCAGAGACCCCTTAATGTTCTGGCTGATATGGCCGGAGATTTTATTTCCCGTGGCCTTGAGGCTCCGGGACTTGACAGAGATAAAAAGTGGCATTTTGTCCCCTCAGTCAGTGTAGGCCAGGCAGTATCAACTGGGGATATCATCGGAACTGTACAAGAATCGCCTCTTGTGGTGCACAAGGTCATGGTGCCTCCAGGCGCTGGCAAGGGCCAGGTCAAGTCAATTGAAGAGGGCGAATATACGGTTTCAGAAGTTGTGTGTTCCCTGGACACTGATCAAGGTCAAAAGCAAATTACCATGCTTCAGAGATGGCCTGTGCGTGCTCCAAGGCCTGTCAAGGAAAAACTTCCGCCTTCTGAGCAGCTGGTTACAGGGCAGCGCGTCATTGATGCTTTCTTCCCCATAGCCAAGGGCGGATCAGCATGTGTACCAGGGCCATTTGGAAGCGGAAAGACTGTAATTCAGCACCAGCTGGCTAAATGGGCAAATGCTGACATTATCGTATATATTGGTTGCGGAGAACGCGGAAACGAGATGACCGACGTTCTTCTTGAATTCCCTGAGCTTTTGGACCCTCGCACAGGCAGGCCCCTTATGGAACGTACAATAATGGTGGCCAATACGTCTAATATGCCTGTTGCAGCCCGTGAAGCTTCTATTTACACCGGGATAACCCTTGCAGAGCATTACAGAGACATGGGATATGATGTGGCCTTGATGGCAGACTCTACATCCCGTTGGGCTGAAGCACTGAGAGAAATCTCAGGCCGCCTTGAGGAAATGCCCGGTGAAGAAGGCTATCCGGCGTATCTTGGCTCAAGGCTTGCAGAATTCTACGAACGGGCAGGCAGAGCTCATTTGCTGGGGTCAGATGATCGCTATGGGGCATTAAGTGCGATTGGAGCGGTTTCGCCTCCCGGCGGCGACCTGTCAGAACCTGTAACCCAGTCAACTTTACGCATAGTCAAAGTTTTCTGGGGCTTGGATGACAGGTTGGCTGCAAGGAAGCACTTTCCGGCAATTAACTGGCTTAACAGCTATTCTCTTTATACTGATAGGTTGGATCCGTATTTCAGGGAAGCAGTTG
>JAXGOJ010000062.1:0-1816 GCA_040767525.1 Bacillota bacterium
TGCTTACCCATGGCGGCCCCCTGAAAGACGTAGAAACAGCAGAGTATTCGCTCATCCACACCAGTGCCGCAGGTTACGCTGCAGGCTCCAGCGGAGAGCGCATCCCCACTGAAACAGCAATCACAGAAATCACCCGCCAGTACAAGAAAATACAGGTTAAATAGAAGACAGCGGTTTGTGAGACTTAGACGATGGGAAGAAGTGGCGAATCTCGGTGAATTAGGTGTGCTTGACGCTGCACGGCATCCTGTCACCTCTAAGTAAGCCGGATAGAGACGCAGTCTACCGTATGATAAAATGGTGCTACACTGAAGGAGCAAACAACCATACATGGAGGTGGTAATCTAATGCAGCCAGTAGAAATCCGTCCCGGTGTATACTGGGTTGGCGGGATCGACTGGGATCTCCGTTATTTTCATGGCTACGTTACTCCCCGCGGGTCGACCTACAATTCTTACTTGATCATGGATGAGAAGATTGTCCTCGTAGACACTGTCAAGCATTACCTGGCAGATGAGATGTTGAGCAGAATAAGTGCTGTGGTGGACCCGGCGAAGATTGATTACATGCTGGTCAACCACGTGGAAATGGATCACTCTGGAAGTGTCCCCAAAATCACGGAAATCGCCCCGCAGGCAAGAATCGTTACCACATCAAAAGGCAAAAGAGGGCTAGAGCTTCACTACAAGAAGGACTGGGAATATGTCCTGGTCAAATCCGGAGAGGAACTGAGCATCGGTTCCCGTACTCTTAAGTTCGTCGAGACTCCTATGGTTCACTGGCCAGACAACATGGTAACCTACATACCCGAGGACAGACTGCTTTTGTCCAACGACGCCTTTGGACAGCATATTGCCAGCACAGAACGTTTTGTTGATGAATTGGGTTGGGATATGGTCCGGGAAGAGGCAGCCTCATATTATGCCAATATCGTCTTCCCCTACGGTGATCAGGTTAACAAGGCCTTAAATGTTGTAGAAAGTCTTCCTATAGAAATGATTGCCCCAAGTCATGGCCTGGTCTGGCGGTCGCATTTCCCTGAACTCTTGAAGGAATATCGCAAGTGGGCCAGCAATGAGACGGACCCCAGGGCTCTCATAGTTTACGATACCATGTGGGGTTCCACCAGAAAAATGGCTCTGGCACTTCAGGAGGGGCTTGAGAACAGCGGTGTGCCCGTTACCATGAAATCCTTGCAGGAAAACCATGTTTCTCAGATTGTGCCGGAACTCCTGACATCAAAGCTGGTGCTGGTAGGGTGCCCCACTATCAACAATGGGATGCTCCCAACGATAGGTGAGTTCCTTACCTATATAAAAGGACTGCGGCCGAAGAAACGGATTGGTTTTGCTTTTGGTTCCTATGGATGGGGCGGCCAGGGAGCCAAGGAAGTGGCTGCGATTCTCCAGGGTATGGGCTGGGAAATGCCTGAGGACACAGTGAATCTGCAGTATGTTCCTGGAGAAGAGGAGCTGGACAATCTCAAAGAGGTTGGCCAGAGGCTTGCCGGGGCTGTAAAAGCTGTAAAATAGGCAATACTTCCATCACTGGATAGTTCCTATATCAGTTTTGAAAGGAGAATCATCATGGGCGACAAATACGAATGCACAGTCTGTGGGTATGTATACGACCCTGAAGCAGGAGATCCCGATAACAACGTTTCACCTGGCACAGCCTTCGAAAGCCTTCCGGAAGATTGGGTCTGCCCGGTTTGTGGGGCAGGCAAGGACGCATTCAAGAAGGCAGATTAGGAACGGTTAGAAGCTTGACAAGACGCGTTCTGTAGGGCGACGTTCTAGTCGCCGTGCAGAGTTGC
>JAXGOJ010000063.1:0-1811 GCA_040767525.1 Bacillota bacterium
GTTATCATCAACAAAATCAACATCATCCCATAGCGCTTCAAGAAGCTCCTCCCTTGAAACCACAGACTCTGCCTTTGATACCATGAGTTCAAAAAGCCTCATCTCGTTAGGTGTCAATACAGCCCTTTTGCCGGCATACTCTATTACACACTTGCTGCGGTGCAGGTAAAGCCCGGTCAACTCCAAAACATCGGCAAAGCCGGTTTGCTGAACTGAATACTCACCATATGCCCGTCTCAATGCACTCCTGATTTTCGCTATCATTACCTCAACATTGAATGGCTTGGTAATATAATCATCTCCGCCATTTTCAATGGCACGTATTTGATCAGGATCGTCTGTTCTGGCCGAAATGAAGATTATGGGGACATTTGATACAGTTCGAATCTGCCTGCACCAATAAAACCCGTCCATATAAGGGAGGTTTACATCCAGAAGAACCAGGTGAGGTAGCAAATTGAGAAACTCCGATTTAAGATCATCAAAACGTACAGCCCTCGAGGCACAATATCCATACTTTTCTAGATGCTCACAAATCAACCGCGCCATCTTGGGATCATCTTCAGCAACAAAAACCCGGTAAGGATTACTCTCCTTGGGACATCCGGACAAATGCATGTACCCCCTAGTTCAGCAACCAGATGAAACCTGAAATTGCAATCGCGTCGTATGGCAATCACAAAACATACGCTGACGAAACGGCATCCATGCACACAGTCTCGCATACAGTTCGATCCCTGGCAAACAGTTCAAAAAGATCATAGCATCCAGCCTGGATACAGACAATGCCTTGCCCCGCTGAATGCCTGCTGCATGCCATACAGCGGTGTGTTCCCCCAAAAAGCAAAGCAAGATCTCTCAAAGTCCGGGTCGATTCCCCGGTGTATTAACTTCTTTAATATCACACTTTACTTTTTTGAGGAAAGACTGTATTATCTTAAAGGATTCATTTACTCTATTTTAATACCGGCAGCGTGATTTTTGATTCGGTTTCTTCAGATTGGCGTCGAAACTTCGGCACGTTGAGGAGGCAGCCACATGGTTACTCGGACTGGAACATCTCGTCCCCTTCATAGAATAAAGGCTTTCTGGACCACCTTGGAAGCAGGAATGCACAGGCTCATCGCCGTTGGAATGATTGAAGCATTGGCGATAAGTCTTTTTGTGTCACTACTGGTTCCATGGTACAAATCTCTTGGGTACGACTCCACAACCCAGGGGTGGCTCAGATTCGTCTTGCAGATAACTTCGGCGGTTGTTGCCGCCGCAGGCGGAATACTCGCAGACAGGCTAGGGCGGAAAAACATGTACACCGCAGGCCAGCTTTTCCGGTGCGCAGCCATAGTTGTACTGCTTTCCACAAGAAGTTTCACAGGCCTTATTATAGTGTCGGTAATCCGGGGCCTTTCCATTATACAAAGCCCACCCCGGACCGCATTCATAGCTGCCTATACAGTGAAAGAAAACCGTGCGACAACTCTGGGCATATATCAGACCACCTCCTTGATTGCCAACATGATAGCACCTCTGGCTGCTGGCTTCCTGGCTGACCGGTATGGAGTGAAACCGCCTTTGTTTCTTGCTCTGGCCCTGGCTATAGCTGCAATATTCATGGCCGTACCCCTGGGGCAACCTGACAGAGATGCTAAAGGGGAGTCGGTTTTTTTCGGTAGTCCTGATTGCTCTGGAGCAACCGCAGCCTCCATGAGCCCCTCGGCCTCGGAAACTACTCAAACAATAGCAGTTGGCCACCTATTAAAAAAAGCCAGGGTTTTTTCCTCAGAATCTTTCATTTCAGCAGGACGGGATAT
>JAXGOJ010000064.1:0-1549 GCA_040767525.1 Bacillota bacterium
CAGATTTCAGGCAGGCAACAAAAGTAACCAGAGAAGAGCTAATGACAGGTTGTGAAAGCCGCGGGAAGGTTTGGAGGGTGAAGGCCTTTGAGGCAGGGACAGGCGCCGGAGCAGGAAAGGGTAAAATAATGGCAGTTACCGGAGTCATGGCCTATCCCGAAATCGTGACTGCAGTAAAGACTCTAGGGTTGGATAACAGGATTTGTGTGGTCAGAGTAAGAAATAGTTTCTTTGGAGACACGGTTACTTGCGCAGGATTACTGACAGGTAAGGATATTCTCTCTGCCGTATTGGGCCTAAAAGAATCAGGGGAGAAATACCGGTCTGTATTGATCCCGTCTTTTTCTGTGTTTGAGGGGAGATTCTTAGATGACATGACCGTAGGTGACATGGCTGAAATAGCAGGGCTTCCTGTACAAGCAGTAGAACCTTCTCCCAGGAGTCTGGCCGACGCAGCCCTTGAACCTAAAGGGGAGTAAAATTATGGAATTCGTTGTGGCTATTGTAGGCAGGCCGAATGTTGGCAAATCGGCCCTTTTCAATCGAATAGCAGGTACTGGTTCTTCAATAGTGCATAAGCAAAGCGGTGTTACCAGAGACAGGCTCTATGCTGTGTGTGACTGGTTGGGGCATGAGTTCACTTTGCTTGATACAGGCGGATTTGACTTGTCGTCTTCAAGTGAACTGACCCGAGCTATCAGAGTTCAAATTGAACAAGCCATAGAAGAGGCTGATTTACTAATCTTTGTAGTTGATGCGCGGACAGGAGTCTTGCCTGAGGATCTTGAAGTGGCAGAAATACTGAGAAAGACCCAAAAGCCTATTGTGATCTCTCCCAACAAGTGTGATGCTCCAGGGCAAGATCATAAAGGGCTGGAGTTTTACTCTCTTGGGTTTCCAGAGGTCTTTCCCGTATCCGCGGCTCATGGCATGGGAGTCGGCGATTTACTTGACCGGGTTGTTGAGGCAAAGGAACAATACCAATTGAAATCTGAAAGAGCCGGGGAAAAAGCCGCCGGACCCCCGGCTATACGGGTGGCGGTTGTTGGGAAACCCAACGTAGGTAAGTCTTCTCTGGTTAACCGGCTTCTTGGCCAGGAAAGGATGACTGTGTCGGCCATGCCGGGTACAACTGTAGACGCCGTAGATACAAGGTTTTCGTATGACAATACAGATTTTGTCCTTGTAGATACTGCTGGACTGAGAAGGCCTGCCAGGATAGGGGAAAAACTGGAGGAATTGGCAGTTGGACGGGCGTTGAGTGCAGTCAAGCGTTCTGATGTGGCGATTTTGGTTTTGGACGGAATTGAACCCCCAACTGCCCAGGACCGAAGAATTGCAGGTTACATTAGGCGAAACGCCAAGGCCTCTATTTTACTGGTGAACAAGGTTGATCTTGGGCTTTTCAACAATATGACTCAGGAAGCGTTTGCGAATTTGGTACTACATGGATGCAGGCCAATTAGATATTCTAATGTGCTTTTCAGCTCCTGCGTTACCGGTAGAGGAATCAATATGGTTTTGCCAGAGGTTGTTTGGACCTATGAGG